>NZ_AP022810.1:2519939-3269909 GCF_009731355.2 Desulfuromonas sp. AOP6 | reverse complement strand
CTTATAATTTCAAATTGAAAAAAAATATTGACATTAGGTGGTATCTAACGGTAAGAATACGATTTGTTTCAAATGATTTTACAAAGGGAGTTTAATTGATATGAAACGTACTTATCAACCTAGCAGAATTCGTAGAAAAAGAACGCATGGTTTCAGGCAGCGCATGCAGAGCAAAAATGGTCGCCTTGTTTTAAAACGGCGTCGTGCCCGTGGTAGGAAACTTCTTGTTGTCTCCATACCTAAAAAATAATTGACTAGTGTCCTTATTCCGGTCCTATAGATTCCCACCTGTCAATCGTTTGCGACACAGGTGGGAATTTATGTTGGTGCGTGAAAATGGGATTGTCTTTCGCACTAAATATTTTATTGTTTATCAGGCCAGTAACGACAAAAAGCTAAAACGATTGGGGATTACTGCCAGCCGCAAGATAGGCAATGCTGTTCTACGTAATCACATCAAACGCCTTATCCGCCAATTTTTCAGATTAAACTTCGATAAATTACCCGCTTCTGTCGATATCTCCATCATATGCAAAAGAGGAGCAGCCTCACTTACCTACGCTCAGGTTTCCTCTGAACTTAGTTTCCTTGTTAAAGGAAATGAGAATAAATAAAATTATGTTCCGGAAACTTTTAATTACCCTTCTTCAATTTTACCAGACCTTTATATCTCCGTTAAAAGCACCCTCCTGCCGTTTTTATCCTTCTTGTAGTTCTTATGCTATTCAATGTCTTCAAAAATACGGAATATTTAAAGGTATCTTTAAAACTTTCATACGTATAATTAAATGTCACCCTTTTCATCCTGGGGGCTATGACCCCGCCTGATGGTCTTCTGGAGAACGTCACATGGAAAACAAAAATACTATTATTGCTCTGGTTCTAATGCTTGTCGTCTGGGTCGGCTTTACCCTGTACTCCCAAACTCAGGTGGACCCTGTCCCTCCCCAACCAGAATCCATTGTTTCCGTGCAGGATGCGACCCCTGCGGAAATTATTGTCCCCACTGAACCGAAGAGGGCGACAGGACCTAGCGAAATTATAAATACAGGAAACGTTAAGCCACGGGAAATTACCATTGAAACTGACGATTTTATCGTTGTTCTGTCTAATGTCGGAGCTACTGTAAAAAGTTTTAAACTAAAAAAATATTTCATCTCAGCCAAAGAAGACTCGGGTTTCATTGATTTGGTGGTGGACCCCTCTCATTCAACACTTTCCAATAATGGGGAGGGCTTTTTCTTTCACGGGAAAGATGACCTTTTTCATTTGGATATTGATGACAATTATATTTTTATACGGCCTGGAGATAAAAAAGAAATATCTTTTCAATTTGACAATGATCATGGTGTCACTTTAGTAAAAAAGTTTGTTTTTAGTGGAAATAGTTATGATTTTCCTGTTCACATTACTGCTTTTAATAAATCAGAAAAATCTTTGGACGGTAAACTTTCTTTGTCTTTGGTAACCCCCTTAGATCGGTTGAATGAGTCTTCTAGTCTTTCATTTGTGGGTCCTGCTACTCTCGTTAATGATGATGTTGATACGGTTAAGCGTAAAGACATCGAAAAAACTGTAGAATACAGGGATAATGTTATTTGGACTGCTTTTGAAGACGAATACTTTATGTCCGCTATCGTCCCCCTGGATAATTCTCTTGATTTTATAAAGCTATATAGCGATGGAAATTACATTTATAATCGTGTGCAGGCCCCCCTTAAAACCCTTTTGCCTCACTCGTCCATATCTTTTGATTACCTGATTTATATGGGGCCCCGTGACCCCGACATCCTCGAATCGGTAAATTATCGTCTTTCTGAAATCGTCGACTTTGGTATTTTTGACTTTATTGCCCGACCCCTTCTGTTCGTTCTGAATTTCTTCTATAGCTTTGTGGGTAACTATGGGGTGGCTATCATTCTGCTTACCTTCGTTATTAAAATACTTTTCTGGCCTTTGACCCAGAAGAGTTATTCTTCAATGAAGGCTATGCAGACGCTGCAACCTGAAATGCAAAAAATCAGGGAAAAATTCAAAAACGACAAAGAACGCCTTAATCGCGAAATCATGGAACTTTACAAAACCAAACGGGTTAATCCCTTGGGCGGGTGTCTTCCCATGCTTATACAGATTCCCGTATTTTTTGCTCTCTATAAAGTATTGCTTGGAAATATAGATTTGCGGCACGCCCCGTTTGCCCTGTGGATTACTGATCTTTCGACCAAAGATCCGTATTACATTACGCCTATTATTATGGGTGGTACCATGTTTTTGCAGCAAAAAATGACTCCTACTACCATGGATCCTACCCAGGCTAAAATATTCATGATTATGCCCATTGTTTTCACCTTTCTTTTTCTCAACTTTCCTTCTGGTCTGGTCATATACTGGCTTGTGAATAATCTTCTTACTATTTTGCAGCAATATTTGATTAACAAATCACCCTTGAAATCTTAAGTTTTGGCTATCCATTAATGGTGGTTTTAAGGTTTTTCTACCTAAATGGCTTTTATCGCTGATGCTATTTGGATCACCGTTGTTTTTTGTGACCATATCGGCTCTCCTTGATAGGCGTATTTTGATTTTATCCAGTTCTTTTAAGCTCGTTCCCGGCAGGTAATGTCTTGCGTATGAGGTTGACTGGTGTACTCTGAGGATACTATTGCTGCTCCAGCTACGGCTGTTGGTGATGGTGGTGTCGCCATCATAAGAATGTCAGGTTCTTTGAGTAAATCTATTCTCAACTCCTGCTTTGTCCCTTTTTCTCCAGTAAAGGAACTTTCCTCTCATTATCTTTATTACGGCCATATCCACAATACCAATGGCTGTGTTGTTGATGAGGTGATGGCTGTTCTCATGCGGGGGCCCAAGTCTTTTACGCGTGAGGATGTTGCCGAAATACACTGCCATGGTGGCTCAGTTGTTGTTTCACAGATTCTTGATCTTCTAATTGAACATGGTGCGCGGCTCGCCTCCCCTGGCGAATTTACCTATCGTGCATTTTTAAACGGTCGTATTGATTTAACACGCGCAGAAGCCATTATCGACCTTATTCGGTCCCGGTCTGAAGGGGCTGCGCGCATCGCCTCCAGTCAACTTCAAGGAAAACTATACCGGACACTAAATCAATTTAATAACACACTCCTGGACCTTCTCTCGCACGTAGAGGCGGATATTGACTTCCCCGAGGAAGATATTGATCCGAAGGCTTTTGATTCCATAACCCTGCAAGTTCGTCACCTTCTTCACGACGTAGAGCACCTTTTGTCTACCTTTAACTCCGGGCGTGTATTGCGGGAGGGAGTTTCTGTCCTCATTTTTGGACGTCCTAATGTTGGCAAAAGCTCTTTATTGAATGCCCTTCTTGGCGAGTCCAGGGCAATAGTTACCGACGTGGCTGGGACAACCAGGGATACGCTTGAGGAGTCTGTTCTGTTTGATGGTTTGCCTCTACGACTTATTGATACGGCTGGTGTTCGGCATACCGAAGATGTCGTTGAGGTTGAAGGTGTCAATAGGGCCAAGGCCAAAATCGATACAGCCGATCTTGTCCTGCTGGTTGTTGATGGACACAAGGGCATTACTCCTGACGATCGTCTCGCTTTGAGTTTGACACAGCATGTGCCCTGCCTGCTCGTCGTTAATAAGTCAGACCTGCCACCTGCCCCACTAGATCACCATTTTCATACTCTCCCCCAGGTTAAGGTGTCCGTTCATAGTGGAGCCGGGATTGAGGATCTGAGAGCAAACATCAAAAACCTTCTTGTTGACGAAAAGGCCCTGGAGGGCCCTGAATCCTTTCTCTTGTCTGACCGTCGGCACTATCAATCGCTCCTTCGCTGCCGCGACTGCCTTAATGCCTTTTTGTGTAACGCATCCCACGATCTCCCCCCAGAGCTTCTTGCCGTTGATTTACGTGAGGCTGTTTCGCGCCTCGGCGAAATAACTGGCGAAACTACCCCGGATGATGTTTTAGATCGTATTTTCAGTAGGTTTTGCATTGGTAAATAGTTTGTTCCACGTGAAACATGGTGAATATGAAAAGCAGCTATGGAAAAAAATATGATGTCATTGTCGTAGGTGCCGGACATGCGGGGTGTGAAGCTGCCCTTGCCTCTGCTCGCATGGGGTGTCTTACGCTTTTGTTGAATATCAGTCTTGATGCCGTGGCTCAGATGTCCTGTAATCCCGCCATTGGTGGTTTGGCCAAGGGGCATCTGGTTCGGGAGGTTGATGCTCTCGGTGGCGAGATGGCTCGAAATATTGACGCAACGGGCATACAGTTCAGAACGTTGAATATGAAAAAGGGTCCGGCGGTCAGGGCTTCGAGGGCACAGGCAGACCGCTACCTTTATAGTCGCAGAATGAAGGCCGTGGTAGAGCAGACACCAGGTCTCGATCTTAAGCAGGGCGTTGTTGTTCGTCTTTTGTTTGATGAGAGTGGTGTGGCTGGGGTCGAGACACGGGAAGGCATTGCTTTTCAGTCCAGGGCCGTGGTGTTGACAACAGGCACTTTTATGAGGGGTTTGATACATGTTGGCCTGGCCAGTTATGCCGGTGGTAGGGCTGGCGAGCCGTCCTCTGAGGGGTTGTCGGCACAGCTAAAATCTTTAGGTTTTACGGTTGGTCGCCTGAAGACGGGAACTCCTGCACGATTGTCGGCGGCGAGTATTGATTTTTCCTGTCTTGAGCAGCAGTGGGGAGATGAAGATTTTGAACCTTTTTCTTTTGTGCCGAAATGCAGGCCTTTCAACCAGAGGCCCTGTTTCATTACCTACACGAATGAAAAAACCCACGAAATAATCCTGAATAATCTCGACCGGTCTCCAATGTATTCAGGGGTGATAGAGGGGGTTGGGGCAAGATATTGTCCCTCGATTGAGGATAAGGTGGTTCGTTTTTCTGAAAAAGGACAGCACCAGGTCTTTTTAGAACCGGAGGGTTTGGAGAGCAGTGAATTTTACCCCAATGGCGTTTCAACATCGTTGCCCCCCGATGTCCAGCTTTCCTTTCTTCGGACAATAGTCGGGCTTGAAAAAGTTGAAATTATGCGTCCTGGGTATGCGATTGAGTATGACTATGTCGATCCCATTCAACTGAGGCCGACTTTGGCCACCAAAGAAATAGCGGGCCTTTATCATGCTGGACAAATTAACGGCACCTCCGGTTACGAAGAGGCCGCAGCCCAGGGGTTGCTTGCCGGGATGAATGCTGCTCTCTTCTCAAGGGGGATGGAAGAGGTGGTTGTTGGTAGGGATCAGGCCTATCTGGGTGTGTTGGTTGATGATCTTGTCAATAAGGGAACCCAGGAGCCCTATCGAATGTTTACGTCTCGTGCAGAGCATCGTTTGTTGCTTCGTGAGGACAACGCGGATCAGCGTTTGACCGCAGTGGGCAAGAGGGTCGGTCTTGTTGATGAAGAACGTTGGCGCTTTTTTTGCGATAAGATGGAGGCGTTGGATAGAGGTAGGGTTATTCTGAAAAATACTCGTCTCATGCCGGGCGATAAGGACTCTACTCAAAGATTGGGCTTGGAAGGTCTGAAAAATGCTTTGACCTTAGAAGAGCTTTTGCGCCGGCCAGAATTGACGATAGAAGACGTAGGTTTTATGGCGCATGATTTAGTATTGCTCGAGCCTGCCGTGCTGAGTCTTTTGCAGGTTGAGGTCAAATACGAAGGGTATATCCGTCGACAGGAAGAGCAGGTCAAGCGATTTAGAAAGACAGAAGAAGTTTTGATCCCCGATAGCTTTGATTATCGAGCGGTGTCAGGTTTGACTGCGGAAGTACGAGAGAAGTTGGAAAAAGTAAAGCCGATGAACCTGGGGCAGGCCATGAGGATACCGGGAGTTACGCCTGCCGCCATTGCTATTTTGACGATATTGCTGAGGCGACAAAAATGAAGGATGTGACCCTGTTAAAGGAGTGGGCACAGAGAGTTGCTTTGACGTTGTCTGATCAGCAGGCAGAGGCTCTATTGTGGTATTTGGATGAATTGTTGGAGTGGAATAAGAAGATAAACCTGACCGCCATCAATAATCGCCTTGAAGGCATTGAAAAACATCTCATCGATTCCTTGACCCTGTTGCCTCTTGTTAGCTCTGCAGGGAGTCTTCTCGACCTGGGGTCAGGGGCTGGACTTCCAGGGATCCCGTTGAAGATAGTTTTGCCGGATCTCCATGTAGTTATGGTTGACGCTATTCAAAAAAGGATTCTTTTTCAGCGCCACATCTGTCGTCGATTGGCCCTTTCTGGTATAGAATCCCGTCATGGGCGGGCTGAGGATTTGGCCTCTAGGGGTGAGATGAAAGGTTCTTTCAATGTAGTTGTTTCAAGGGCATTTTCGGATTTAAAAACATTCGTAGGGTTGGCCGTTCCGTTCCTTGATAAGGATGGCCTCCTTATCAGTATGAAGGGCTCTGAGGGTGAAGCAGAATATGAGGCCAGTAGTGCCTGGCTTCGTGAGGTCGGTGTGAGTTGTCTGGAGATAAGGAATTTGGAACTCCCGGCATCGGGATCAAAAAGGACCCTTTTGGTTCTTAAGAGGGACCTGTAGGACCCAAGATATTGTGTTCTTACTCACGCGGTCGACTATATCTTGAAGCGAAATAAGGTCTTGTAATAAAGGCCTTTTTTCTTGGACGAAGCCCTCTGTTGTGGTAATCTTTGGCCTCTTGAGGTGGGGGTAAGGAGAGACTCGATGGCCCAAATAATTGTTGTAGCTAATCAAAAAGGTGGTGTGGGAAAGACCACTACCGCCGTAAATCTGTCGGCTTCGCTGGCTGCTGCTGAAAAAAGGACACTCCTGGTGGACATGGACCCACAGGGGAATGCTTGCAGTGGACTTGGGGTCAATAAGGGCTCTCTGGAGTTGACGATCTATAATGCCCTGCTCGGTGAAGCCAAGCCCAAAGATATACTTCTTCATACCCAAATGCCTAACCTGGACATTCTTCCGGCCAATACAGATCTTATCGGTGCTGAGATTGAACTGGTTTCGGCTTTAGCCAGGGAAGTGAAGCTGCAGGGCGTTTTGCGTGAAATTGAGTCTGAGTATGATTTTATTATAATAGATTGCCCTCCTTCCCTTGGCTTGCTGACTGTCAATGCCCTGACCGCTGCCGACAGTGTTCTTATTCCCCTTCAGTGTGAATTTTACGCCATGGAAGGGTTAAGCCAGTTGACCAAAACCATACGCCTTATTCAGAAAGAGTTGAATCCTCGGCTAAAAATAGGCGGCATTTTGTTGACCATGTTTGACGGGCGCAATAATTTATCCCACCTGGTGAGCGATGAAATACGGAACCACTTCTCCGATAAGGTGTTTGACTCGGTTATTCCGAGAAACGTTCGGCTTTCCGAGGCTCCTAGCCATGGTCTGCCGGTGATTTTATATGACATCACCTCTCGCGGAGCGATCGCCTATCTGGAATTAGCTAAAGAAATCATAGAGATGGAGAGTTAGTATGGCAAAACGTCCGGCGCTGGGTAAGGGGATTGGAGCTTTGCTCAATTCCGCGACTCAGGAGGGGGGGAGGAAATATTTTCTATGTCCCATTGAAGAGCTCAAGCCTCACGGGAAACAGCCCCGTAAGACCTTTAATGATGAGAAGATGGCCGAACTCGTCGCCTCGATCAGGGAGAAGGGAGTCATTCAGCCTCTCGTGGTCAGGCAGGTGGAGGATTTCTATCAGATCATAGCGGGAGAACGACGATGGCGAGCCGCCCAAAAGGCCGGTTTGCGAGAAGTACCTGTCGTTATACAGGATGTATCGGAGGACTGGGCCCTCGAAGTGGCCCTGATAGAAAATATCCAACGTGAGGACCTGAATCCTATTGAAGAGGCGGAAGCGTATAGAAATCTCATGGATGGCTTCGATCTCTCTCAGGAAGACGTTGCACGAAGGGTTGGTAAAGACAGGTCCACAGTTGCCAATTCATTGCGTCTCTTGCGGTTGCCAGACCTTGTTCGTGACGACGTGTTGAGCAGTCGTCTGAGTATGGGCCATGCACGAAGCCTGTTGTCTCTTGATTCCGACGAGGATGTTGTCGAGGCCAGGAACCAGGTTTTGGAGAAAAAACTCTCCGTAAGGGAAACTGAAGCTCTGGTAAAAAAAATAAAAAGTTTTGGTGTGGTAGCGAAGGAAAAAAAGAAACAGGTGGAAAATCCGGAGTTGGTCCATCTCGCCGGAGAGTTGAAAAGAGCATTAGGCACCCAGGTCAAGATAGCCGCAAAAGGAAAGGGTGGAAAAATAGAAATCACCTACTTTTCTCCACAAGAGCTGGAAAGGTTGATGGAGGTCTTGGGTATAACTGTATAAATTGATGAGAGGGGAGTCTCTCTGCCATGTTTCTTAAAAAGGATGAAAACGCGATGAAGAAAGATACACCTATTGAAAAACGCGAAATTAAGGCCTTTCTTGGACCGGGTAGCGAATTTGAGGGAAAGCTTGTTTTTGATGATATTGTCCGCCTGGATGGTGCCTTCCGGGGAGAGATCAGCTCGAAGGACACCCTGATTGTGGGAGAAGCTGCTGATATTCAAGCTGAAGTAACGGTTGGAAGTCTCATTCTCAGCGGCCGCTTCAAGGGAAATATTAAAGCCACTGACCGTGTTGAGCTGCGTGCTCCGGCCGTGGTGGAAGGAAACATTGAAACACCCGTGCTGCTCGTTGAAGAGGGGGTCCGGGTCAACAGCAACATCAGCATGAAGGTAGAAAAAGGGACAACCCCCACGCCGGTTAAAGACAAATAAAAAGATGTTCAAGAATAAAAGCCAGTGCCTTAAGGCTGACCACGAAGGCCCCTTTCTTCGGGCGAGGTCAAAAGACCTTGACATGATAAGGGGCATGTGGTAGCTATTGCCCGATTTAGCACCGGGGAGGAGCCCTTTTCCCCCTGTTTTCCTGTATACAGTATACGAGTGAATTAACAAACGGCCCAAGACGTTTATGAGGTATTGCTGTGATTGAAATCAACGGAACCATAATTGTCCAGTTTGTCAACTTTATCGTTTTAATGGTTGCGCTGAACTTTATCCTTTATAAACCGCTTCGCAGTATGCTGCAAAAGCGCAAGGAAACCATTGACGGCTCTCACCAGAGGGCCAAGGATCTGGCAGTTCAGGTTGATGAAAAGATGGCCGCCTACCAGGAAAAACTGCAGGAAGCAAAAATCGCCGCCAGCAAAGAAAAGGCGGTAATGAGAGAAGAGGCCGTATCCAAGGAAACGGGTATCTTGTCGACCGCCAGGCAGAACGCCACTGAAACTCTGGAGACCATGAAGAAAAAAGTCTCAGGCGAGGCAGAAGAGGCTCGAAAAGCCCTGCGTTCCGATGCGAAGACCCTGGCCTCGGATATCGCTTCCAAGCTCCTGGGAAGGAGCCTGTAATGAAATCAAGAGGGATTTTGATGAATAAAAAAGTCATATCTTCCGCGGCAGCCCTGCTGCTTATCGTCTGCTCTACTACTGCCGCCGTCGCTGCCGGGGACGCTCATCATGTGGACAGCGGTGTTCTTATCAAGGACTTTCTTTACCGTACGTTCAATTTCGCCGTTACCTTCGGACTGCTGGCCTATTTTGTAACCAAGCCCATTCGCAAGGGGTTGGCTGGGCGCCGTGAAGGTATTGAAAAGGCTCTCAAGGAGGCCCAGGACGCCAAGGAAAAGGCCGAAACACGTTATGCGGAATATGATGAAAAGCTAACCAAAGCTTCTGCTGAAATCGAGGACATCTATGCTTCGATCAAGCGTGAGGGAGAGCTTGAGCGCGACCGGATTATTGCTGAGGCTAAAGCAATGGCTGAAAAAATAAGCCAGGACGCAGAGAAAACCGCCTCTCGGGAAATAGCCAAGGCAAAAGCTGAGCTCCGGCAGGAAGCGACGAATATGGCCATCGAGATAGCGAGAGACCTGCTCACCCAAAAGGTTACCGGAGACGATCAAAAACGTCTGGTGAATGAATATATCCAAAAGGTGGGAGAATTACATTGAGTATCAGCGCAATATCCAGGCGGTATGCGAAGGCCCTGGTAAACTTGGGTGCCGAGCAGAAGATGGTTGAGGGATTTGGCCAGGAGCTGGCCAAGGTGTCCACAGTGTTTGCCTCAGAAGATTCTCTCCGGCTTATTTTGGAGAGTCCGACTTTTCCGTTGGCGAAGAAAGCGGCCATTCTGCAAGAGGTGACTAAAAGTCTGGGTCTTTCTAAGGGGGTCAGTAACTTTCTTGGACTTCTTCTCGAGAACGACCGACTGAAGTTCCTCTCACTGATTGAAGGGGATTACCGGAAGCTGGCCGACGAACTATCCGGAGTATTGCGAGCAAAGCTCAAGTCGGCTTCTCCTCTTGCAGAGGAACAGGTCAAGGCCATTGCTTCGGCATTGGAAAAAAATACGGGCAAAAGGATTGACGTCACCATGGATGTCGATCCTGCCCTTATCGGGGGGCTGCAGGCTGAAATAGCCGGTCAGCTTTTTGACGGAAGTATAAAAACCCAGTTGAAGCGGATTGAAGATACCTTAAAGAAGGGGTGAGAAGGTCTTATGGAAATCAGAGCAGAAGAAATCAGCGCGATTATCAAAAAACAGATCGAGAACTTCGGCCGTGAGGTAGAGGTTAGTGAGACGGGAACCATAATTTCCGTTGGTGATGGTATCGCCCGTATTCACGGTCTTGATAAAGCCATGGCCGGCGAACTCCTCGAGTTCCCCGGTGGAATCATGGGAATGGTTCTCAATCTTGAAGAAGACAACGTTGGTGCCGCTATTCTCGGTGAGGCCCACCACATCAAGGAAGGTGACACCGTCAAAAGGACCGAGCGCATTGTGCAGGTCCCTGTCGGCGATGCTCTTACCGGCCGCGTTGTTGATGGAATTGGTATCCCAATCGACGGTTTGGGCGAGATCGACACGAAAGATTTCAGCCAGGTAGAAATCAAGGCGCCCGGCATCGTTGCTCGTAAATCAGTTCACGAGCCGATGCAGACGGGACTCAAGGCTATCGATGCCATGGTTCCCATCGGCCGTGGTCAGCGCGAACTTATCATTGGTGACCGCCAGACCGGAAAAACGGCGGTGGCTATTGACACCATCATCAACCAAAAGGGCCAAAACGTCGTCTGTATCTACGTGGCCATCGGCCAGAAGCGTTCGACTGTGGCCCAGGTTGTCGACAAATTGAAGCAGCACGGTGCCATGGACTACACCATCGTTGTAGCCGCTACTGCCTCCGACCCCGCCCCCCTGCAGTTCATCGCTCCTTACACCGGGGTCACCATGGGCGAATATTTCCGGGATAATGGCAAGCATGCCCTTATTATTTATGATGACCTTTCCAAGCAGGCCGTGGCCTACCGCCAGCTTTCCCTCCTGCTGCGCCGTCCTCCGGGACGCGAGGCCTATCCCGGGGACGTCTTCTATCTTCACAGCCGTCTTCTTGAGCGTGCAGCCAAACTGAATGACGACCTTGGCGCTGGCAGTCTCACCGCCCTGCCCATTATCGAAACGCAGGCGGGTGACGTTTCCGCTTATATTCCGACCAACGTTATTTCTATTACCGACGGTCAGATCTTCCTGGAAACGGACCTCTTCTACTCCGGTGTTCGTCCGGCTATCAACGTTGGTCTGTCGGTTTCTCGCGTCGGCGGCAGTGCCCAGGTCAAAGCGATGAAACAGGTGGCCGGTACTCTGCGCCTTGCGTTGGCCCAATATCGTGAAATGGCGGCGTTTGCCCAGTTTGGATCGGACCTTGATGCCGCGACTCAACGCCAGCTGGCCCGTGGTGCCCGTCTGGTCGAGATTCTCAAGCAGGGACAATACAAGCCTTTGCCGGTCGAGAAGCAGGTTCTTGTCATTTACGCAGCCAACAACGGTTATGTGGACGACTATCCCCCTACCGCTATCCAGCGCTATGAGGCTGAATTGCTCTCCTACCTTGAGAGCAGCCAAAGCCAGCTTTTGGCCGATGTTAAAGAGAAAAAGGCCATAGATAGCGACCTCGAAAGCCGCATTAAAGGGGCACTGGACGAGTTCAAGGGTCAGTTTGTCGCCTAAAACGTATTCAAAAGGTATGAACAGATGGCAAGCCTGAAGGATATAAAAAAGAGAATCTCTTCGGTTAAGAACACCAGTCAGATCACCAAGGCCATGAAGATGGTCTCGGCGGCCAAATTGCGACGAGCTCAGGATGCCGTAGTATCTGCGCGTCCTTACGCGGAAAAAATGCTGAGTGTTCTCTCCAGCCTTGCCCTGCGTGAGGATGCGGAGGCTCATCCGCTGCTGCAGCAACGAGGCAAGGGACGGGCTCTGGTCGTCCTTATGACGGCTGATCGAGGACTGTGTGGCGGCTTCAACGCGAATGTTTCTAAGGCTGTGGAGCGTTTTGTCAGGCAGAACCCTGACGGATTTACCGATATCGATATTATGATCATCGGCCGTAAGGGAAAAGACTACCTCAAAACGCGCAAAGGGATGAACATCGTCAAGGTACACGAAAACATTACCGGGTCGATCTCCTACAGCACGGCATCTCTTCTAGGCCAAGACATTGTTACGGAGTATACCGAGGGTAAATACGACGCGGTATATCTCGCCTACAATGCTTTCCGTAGCGCGATTTCACAGGATCCGCTGATTGAACAACTGCTTCCGATTGTTCCACTTAAGGTTGAGGAAGGGACGCACGTTCCCCAGTATCTCTACGAACCCAACCGTGGAAAAGTACTCGACCAGATTTTACCAAAACACATTGAGGTACAGATTTTTCGTGGGTTGCTGGAATCCGTTGCCTCCGAACATGGTGCCCGCATGAGTGCCATGGACAGTGCCAGCAGAAATGCGAAAGACATGATTTCCAAGCTTACGCTTCAATACAACAGGGCCAGGCAGGCTGCTATTACCAAAGAGCTTATGGAAATCATTTCCGGCGCCGAATCGATCAAATAAGACCAACAGACTGTTGATTCCCATCTGTCTTCAGGTGGAATAAAGGAGGAACGACTCGCCATGAATAAAGGAAAAATCACTCAGGTTATCGGTCCCGTCGTGGACGTTGAATTTGAGGCAGGGAAACTCCCCGAGATTTATCACGCTCTTAAAATCACCAACCCTTCTCTTGGAGAAGAAGAATGGAACCTCGTCGTCGAGGTGGCCCAACACCTTGGTGAAAATACGGTAAGAACCATCGCCATGGACTCCACTGATGGTCTTGTCCGCGGTCAGGATGTTCTTGATACTGGCAAGCAGATTGTTATGCCTGTCGGCCGCAATACACTGGGTCGCATTCTGAACGTCATCGGTCAGCCCGTAGACGAAGCTGGACCCGTCAACAGCGATAAAGAGTGGGAAATTCATCGCCCGGCCCCTAACTTCGTTGAGCAGTCAACCAAGGTTGAAGCTTTCGAAACCGGTATCAAGGTGGTCGATCTGCTGGCTCCATACGCCCGTGGCGGTAAAATCGGGCTCTTTGGCGGCGCTGGCGTCGGCAAGACAGTTCTTATCATGGAGCTTATCCATAACATCGCCAAACAGCATGGCGGCTTCTCGGTTTTTGCTGGCGTCGGTGAGCGGACCCGTGAAGGAAACGACCTTTGGCATGAAATGAAAGACTCCGGCGTTCTTGACAAAGCCGCTCTCATTTATGGCCAGATGAACGAGCCCCCCGGAGCGCGTGCTCGTGTAGCCCTCTCCGCTCTGACCGTAGCTGAATATTTCCGTGATGAAGAAGGGCAAGACGTACTTTTGTTCGTCGACAACATCTTCCGCTTCACGCAGGCCGGTTCGGAAGTATCGGCGCTTCTTGGCCGTATTCCCTCGGCTGTTGGTTACCAGCCTACTCTCAGCACGGAAATGGGCGAACTGCAGGAGCGTATAACGACTACCAACAAAGGGTCCATCACCTCCGTACAGGCCATCTATGTACCTGCGGACGACTTGACTGACCCTGCGCCCGCTACTGCTTTTGCCCACCTGGATGCGACCACCGTTCTCTCCCGCCAGATCGCCGAGCTCGGTATTTATCCGGCGGTCGATCCCCTGGACAGTACCAGCCGTATTCTCGACCCTCAGGTCGTGGGCGAAGAACATTACAAGATCGCCCGTGACGTTCAGTATGTACTCCAGCGTTATAAAGATCTTCAGGATATTATTGCCATCCTGGGTATGGATGAACTGTCTGAAGAGGATAAACTTGTCGTTGCTCGCGCCAGAAAAATTCAGCGTTTCCTCTCCCAACCGTTTCACGTTGCCGAGGTGTTCACGGGTTCTCCGGGTAAATACGTCGAACTTAAGGACACCATTGCCGGCTTTAAGGCAATCGTTGAAGGCAAGTACGATGATATTCCCGAGCAGGCGTTCTATATGGTGGGAACGATCGAGGAAGCCCTGGAAAAAGCGAAAAAACTGGCTGCTTGATCAATCTCGTTCCGGTGAAGCCATGATGGCTTCGCCATCCGGCTAAAGGATATACCGATGGCAGAAAAGCTAAAACTTGAAATGGTAACCCCTTATAAAAGGGTTCTTTCGGTAGAGGTCGATGAAGTTACCGCACCTGGCACCATTGGTGAGTTCGGCATTCTTCCCGGGCACACTCCCATGCTTACTACCCTTAAAATCGGCGAACTCTCTTATCGCTCCGGTGGTGAGACTTTTCATCTTGCTGTTAACTGGGGGTATGTCGAAGTGGAAGAGGATAAGGTTACCGTTCTGGTTGAGACCGCGGAGCCTGCCGATGAAATAGACCTGGAAAGAGCCAAGGCTGCCTTGGGCAGGGCTGAAAAAGCCCTTAAAGAGCTGTCACAGGACGACAAAGATTTCCGTGTTATGGAAGCTGCTCTTGTACGAGCCATGATTAGAATTCAGGTGGCCGGCCGTAAAGGATAGAAATCCTTAAGGCGATAATACGACAAAAGGCGATCCTGCAGGGTCGCCTTTTGTCGTTTCAAACAGGTGAGCAGGTAGTGAACAAAAAAGCTCAAGCTATTAGGCAGATTATTCATGTTGATATGGACGCATTTTACGCCTCCGTGGAACAGCAGGATAATCCGATATTGAGAAACCAACCCGTTATCGTCGGGGGTTGTGGTGATCGCGGGGTTGTCTGTGCCTGTTCTTATGAGACACGTGCCTTTGGAGTAAAATCAGCCATGTCGTTGGCCAAGGCTCTACAACTATGCCCAAAGGCCATTGTCCTTCCTGTCCGAATGGAACGTTATAGGGCAGTTTCACGGGAAATTTTTGCTATTTTCGACAAATTTTCCGACAGAGTGGAGCCATTATCCATAGACGAGGCCTTTCTGGACGTGACCGGATGCGATCGACTGCTTGGCGGACCCCTGGAAATTGCCAGGAATATCAGAAAAAATATTCGGAATGAACTTGGATTGCCAGCCAGTGCAGGTATTGCCCCAAATAAATATTTGGCAAAGCTGGCTTCTCAGGCAGCGAAACCTGATGGCCTGAAAATGGTCCTCTCGGAGGAGGTTGATGATTTTATCCTTCCTTTACCCATTGATGCTCTATGGGGTGTCGGCAAAAAAGGCAAAATACAACTGAACGCACTGGGCATAAATACAATCGGGGACCTGAGGCGATTGCGTTCAGAGCAATTGATACGTTTATTCGGGGTCAACGGCAAGAGACTTTATGAACTGGCATGGGGGATAGATGAGCGTCCGGTTGTAGTAGAAAATACTGTAAAATCAATAGGGCAGGAAGAAACTTTCCCCGCTGATTTATTTAATGTTGATACATTGCAAATGCATCTGCTTCGACTTACAGAGAAAGTAGCCTCCCGTTTACGAAAAAATGCCGTACTGGCGGAAACGTTGACCGTTAAAGTCAAATACAGCGACTTTCAGCAGGTTACCAGGTCAAAAACCATAGAAAAACCTTCCGACAGTGTCCCAGACATGTACCCAGTGGCAAAAGGCCTATTTTTTAAAACGGAAGCCGGGCGGCGGGGCATTCGCCTGCTCGGTGTTATCGCGGGGAACCTCGTTCCATGTGAAACGGTCCAGATGACGCTTTTTGAGGACAGTCAGGAAAAGTGTAAACGAAAAGCTCTTGACGAAGCCGTTGATCGCATCAGGGATAAATACGGAGATCCAGGTATAAAAAGAGGCAGTTTGGTGGATTAATACAGGGTCACAAAGAAGGAAATCGAGGTTGTGCCCTCATGGACAATGATAAAACGGCAATATGGTGGCATATCAAGAACACCATTGGATAGAGAAGATAGGGATGTGTGTTAACGGCATTTAATAAGGTGGGCAAGTGGAAGTTCCTGTTACGTGAAGTTTATCCGTAGCGGGATAATTATCATGCGGGTGATGGGGCGAAGATGTTTATCAGGAGGGAAAGTCTTCGAAGCCTTCCTCGTTTGAATAAAAAATAATGGGGAAAGACGTCTTGAATTGGGCTGTAATCTTGGGGGGTAGAAAAGAAAAAAGGCAAGTAGATATAACGGGTTGGCATAGGCTTAAGAACCAAGAAAAGCCTTGACAGATTATGTATACTGTATACAATTTGTGAAATTCAATCCAACGTGGAGAGCCCCAATGCGAAAAAAGCCGATCGAACGCCATCAGACGCTGCGGGAAAAAATACTGGAAACGATTCGGGATTCCATTCTCAAGGGTACGATGAAGCCCGGAGAAAAAGTTGCGGAGCCTGAGCTGGCCGAGCGATTCGGCATCAGTCGCACGCCCATCCGGGAGGCTTTCCGCCAACTGGAGACAGAGGGATATCTTACAGTTATTCCCAGAAAAGGTGCGGTGGTAACTTCCCTGTCCGAAAGGGATGTGGAGGAGTTTTATGCTATAAAAAGTATCCTCGAAGGCTATGCGGCGCGTATGGCTGCCGAAAATATGACGGAAAAGGATATCGAAAAACTCGAGAGTATCAATGATCGTTTGCAACAGCTGGCCGATGAAGGAGATATCAAAACCTTTTTCAAGGTGCACAATGAGTTTCATGATTTGTTCATTCGTGCGGCGGGGAATGAGAAGCTGAGAGAGCTTATCGGCCAGATGATGATGCGTTTCAATCGCCTGCGCATGGCTTCTCTTTCGTTGCCTGGACGCATGAAAATTTCCGTTGAAGAACACAAAAAAATTATTGAAGCCTTTAAAGAGCATAATGGGGAGAAGGCAGATAATTTAGTCAAAAAAACGGCCAACTACGGTGGGCAGGTGCTTCTGCAGAGCATGGCCAGGGAAGAGGGCCGCACGGCGGAAAAAGCGATCTACCAACAAGCCGTGGATGTATGAATCTTCCAGTCATAAGGATAGAAAGGAACCGGTGCCCCCCTCAAGGCGCCGGTTTTTTTTTAAAGGCAGCCACAAGTGAATGATGGTGGACGGAAAGAGTGAACGATTCTTGATTCATGGGTCACCTTGTGCGATATTGCGAAAAACAATTAAAGGAAGTGAGGAGTCGTATGTTGAAAAAGACCGGAATCGCAGTTATGGCAAGTCTCTTGCTCAGTACCCAGGCATATGGTGATTTGCTAAGCCTGGATTTTAATGATGACAGTGCCCAGCTGACCTACTCTCATGTTATTCACCAGGATGGTTACGGGACTTCTTCGTTGAATTTCAGGGGCCTATATAATGAGGATAAGGAAACCAAGCTGGGATCTCTGGGCCTGGACTTTTCTGGTGAGCCAGGTCATGTGCCAGGGCTTCGCTTTGGCATCGGTGGTGAAGTCTATGGCGGGACCACCGATTATCATCAGGATATGCTGAGCCTTGGCGTATGCGGCAACACCTCCTTTGCCCCTCCTACCCTTGGCGGTTTGGGTCTTGATGGAAAAGTTTGCTACGCACCAAAAATCTTTAATTTCATGGATCTGGAACGCCTGCTGGAAACATCAGTAGGAATCTTTTATGCGGTGACGCCAAAAATTAAAATTAAGGCGACCTATCAAAATATGGATGCGGATTTTGAGCATCAAAATTCAAGGCATATCGACGAGGCTGTGCGGGTAGGATTTTCAGCTCAATTTTAGCCTTGCGACATTCAAAACAGAGCTTACCTCTATGTTAGCCGTCGGATTAAGCCTTCTTGACCAGGAAAGCACTGCCCCGTGCGACATGTTTCGCCGGGTGCACGATGATGATTATATCCTTTTTGCCCGTAAAGGGCTGCCCCTGTCGCAGGGTTTGGCTGAAAATCTGCGTGAAAACGCCGTCCGTTCATTGTATATAGAACCGGAGGAGAGTGCCGCCTATTTTGGAAGCCTTAAAAAGCTGACAGAGCAAATAGTTTCCGACAAAAAAGAAAAATCGGAGCGGAAAGCTCAGGTCGTCTATGCATCTTGTCAGGAGATCTTGCGGCAGGTGTTTGAGGATCCCCGCGCTTCCTTTATTCATCTGGCCATGGATATCATTGCCCCAACGATGGACCTTATCGTCACGGACGATGTAGCCACACGCTGCCTGATCAAACTGACCGACTATGACAGGCAGACCTACACCCATTCGACCAACGTTGGTATCTTCGGGATTGCCCTGGCCAGAAACTATTACGGTCAGGACGCCGTCAAGGAACTTAAAGCCTTTGGCGCCGGATTTTTTCTCCATGACCTGGGCAAGTGCCGCATTCCTCTCCATATCATCAACAAGCCTGGTCCCTTGACGCCGCAAGAGCGGCTGATCGTCAATCGCCACCCTGAGGATGGCTATAAGATCCTGCAGGAAAATGGTGTGATGACGGAGGAATTGACGTATTTGACACTCCAGCACCATGAACGGGACGACGGTAGGGGTTATCCCTTTGGATTGACCCGTCAGGATATCCACCCGTATGCTCGCATCTGCCGTGTTGTGGATATTTATGAGGCGATGACCTCCGAGCGCCCATATCACCGCCGATCATCGACCTTTGACACCCTTAAGTTGATGAAGGAGAAGCTGGTTGTGGATATGGAGCCTGGACTCTTTGAGCACTTTGTCAAACTGTTTCTGACATAGGAGAATGATCTGGTATGCATGCAGGGGGGCACCGTCACGGACGTAGACGGTGCCCTTTTTTTATAAGCAGAGCGGCCCAGATAAATAAGCCCATGCTCATGCAAAAGGCAAAACCAAAAGAAAAGAAGGGGGGAGTCTCCCCTACCCCGATGAGAGCGTGGCGAAAGCCGTCAATCAAGTAGAAAAGGGGGTTGGCCCTGGACAAGTGCTCCCAAAAAGGAGGCAGGATGGAGATGGGATAAAAGACACCACCAAGATAGACGAGAGGAAGTATAAGGAAGTTGGAATACATGGAAAGAGCGTCAAAAGAGTTGGAATAGATGGCGGCGATGATACCGAATTGAGCAAACAAAAAACTGGCGAGACAGGCCATGAAAATGGCGAGCAAAGGATGGGCAAAGGGCAGCGGGGCAAAAAAAAGCGAGATGAGGGTGACAACAGAGCCAACCAGCAGACCACGCAGCATAGCGGCAAAGGTATAGGCAAAAATAATCTGGCTGGGCGTGATCGGCGCCACCAGCAGGTCGACGATGTTGCCGAGGTAGCGGGACATGAACAGGGACGAGGAGACGTTGGCAAAGGAGTTGTTGATAATTCCCATCAAGACCAGGCCGGGGATGACAAACTGGGCGTAGGTGAACCCCTCCAAAACAGAGATGCGCGTGCCAAGGGTGGCGCCGAAGACAAAAAGATAGAGAGACGCGGAGATGATGGGAGTTAGCAGCGTCTGCACGGAAACGCGAAAAAACCGTAGAACTTCTTTTTTCAGAAGGGTCAGAAAGGGCAACCAGGGATAAAAGGGTTGATCCTGCTGACTCGAACCGTTCATTCAGAACCCCCTTTGAGGCCGGTTAATTCAATAAAGACATCTTCAAGGCTGACGCTTTGGGTTTCCACTTCAGTGACGGGCAGCCCGAGTGCGCACATACGGTGCAAGGCCTCGCCGGTGGCGATACCAGGAGGCAGGCGTAGCGTGAGCCTGGTACCCCCTCCCTGCAATTGCCCGTTGAATTCAGTAAGTTCGAAGGGGACAGCCGTCAGCGGTTGACTAAGTTCGAGAACTATTTTGCGTCCTTCCACTTGGGATAAAAGATGTGAGGTACTGCCCAGGGCGGCCAGGCGACCATGGTTCATAATGGCGATGCGGCCGCACATCTGCTGGGCTTCTTCCAGGTAATGGGTAGTGAGTAGGACGGTGGTTCCTTCCTGGTTGATTTCACGTACAAACTGCCAGAGATTGTGACGGAGCTCCACATCGACGCCGGCCGTGGGTTCATCAAGAATAAGCAGCCGTGGTTTATGAATAAGTGCTTTGGCCACCATAAGCCGACGTTTGAGCCCACCAGAGAGTTTATTCATTGGTTTGTGCAGATGGGGACCCAGGGCTAGACGTTCGATAAGCAGATTCATCCAAGCGGTGTCGAGGGGAACACCATAATAGCCAGGATGGATTCTGAGAGAGCGGTCAATGGTGAAGAAAGTGTCGGTGACGATTTCCTGGTGCATGACGCCGACCAAGCGCCGGCTGATAAGACTTTCGCGCTGATTGTCATGTCCGAAAATGCGGATAGTTCCGGAATCGATCCGGGTCACCCCGCCGACCATATTGATTGTGGTGCTCTTGCCGGCACCGTTGGGGCCCAGAAGGCCAAAAATTTCACCGGGTTGAATAGAAAAGCTCAGGTCCTTGACGACGTGGGAGCCGGAAAAGGATTTATTGAGACTCTGGATGTCAAGGGCCAGACTCATGGGCTACCTGAAGCAGAGTGACGAAACAAAAATAGCACAGGATCAGGACGAAGAAGGGGTATCCTCATCAGAGGGGTCCGCGGCTGTCTTCTTTTTCCCGAAGAAACGGGCAACCAAGATGCCCACTTCATAAAGAATGGCGAAGGGGATGGCCAGGGCCGTTTGCGAGATGATGTCGGGCGGAGTAAGTACTGCCCCGATAATAAAAGCGAACAGCAGTGCGTATTTGCGATTTTTAGCGAGCCAGACGTGATCGACGATACCCATGCGGGCTAGAAAGAAGATAACGATCGGCAGCTCGAAAACGAGCCCGAAGGCGAGCAAAAGTTTACTGGAGAGGGAAAGATAAGCTCCCATGGAAAGCATGGCCTCGATTTGTCCAGTGCTGGTGCCGAATTGAATGAGAAAGGTAAAAATGAAGGGAAAGACATAGAAGAAGCCAAAGTAGGCTCCGGTGATAAAACAGAGAAAGCTGGCCACAACAAAAGGAATCGCCAGTTTCTTTTCATGAGCATAGAGGCCAGGTGCAATAAAAGCCCAGATTTGCCAGAGGATAACAGGCAGAGAAACGAGAAGGCCGGCCAAAGCTCCCAGTTTGAGATAGGTGAAAAAAGGTTCCGTGGCATTGATGAAGACAAGAGAGCTGCCTTCGGGAAGAGCATTGTGCACGGGGGCCGAAATGACCTGAAAGAGGCGCTCGGCGAAGCCATAGCAGGCCAGAAAACCCACAAACCAGGAACCCGCAGCAATGATGAGGCGCTTGCGCAGTTCTTCAAGGTGGGCAGTGAAAGGGAGAGCTTCTTCGCTCATGCGGTGCGGTCCTTCATCAGTGGCTGGAGGGAGTCTGTTCTTTATGGTCGGTCTCGGCGTCTTCACTAGTGCTGGAAGACTCCGCGGACGCATCCTCTTCCTCCTGGGAGTCCTCAGGCCGGGTCTGGGATTCAGCCCCTGGCGGGGTCATTTTGCCGGATTTAAGCAGGGAATCGCGGTTATTATCCTGCCGTGATTCCACATCGATCGTGTTTTTGAATTCCTCAGTGGCTTTTTTGAATTCACCAAGTCCGCGACCGAGAGCTTTGGCAATATCGGGGAGCTTTTTAGGGCCAATGACTATGAGCGCCACAGCCAGGATAAGGAGCAGTTCGGGCATGCCGATACCAAACATAGAGAGATCCTCAAAATAAAAAAGAAAAGGACGGATCAGAAGCGATGAGGATAGTCCTTCTCCCCTGCCCTGTCAAGGGTGAAGCCCGATAAGGGTTTGACATAGCGGGAGTTTTACATGTAGTATACGCCCTAAAAATCAGGGGAAGGTAGGCAATGAACCAGCAAGAGATCAAAGCGGAAATTCGCCGGTTGGCCCAAGAAAGGAACGCCCTGCTTCTCGCCCATAACTATCAGCGGGATGAGATTCAGGAAATTGCCGATATAACGGGAGACTCCCTGGGTCTCTCCATGGAGGCGGCCAGAACGGACAAGGATGTAATCGTCTTTTGCGGCGTTCATTTCATGGCGGAAAGTGCGGCGATTCTGGCTCCCGACAAGATCGTCCTGCTGCCGCGGCCCGATGCCGGTTGCCCCATGGCCGACATGGTGACGCCCGAGGGTCTGCGCCAGTTGAAGGCTAAACATCCCGGTGTTCCCGTCGTCACCTATGTAAACAGCAGTGCCGCGGTAAAGGCAGAGAGCGATATCTGCTGCACCAGCGCCAACGCCATAAAAGTGGTAAATTCCCTCGACGCGGCCGAAGTCATCCTGGTCCCGGATCGCAATCTGGGGCACTATATTGCCGGGCATACGGACAAGGTCTGCCATTTCTGGGAGGGATACTGCCCCACCCATGAGCGCCTCGAGGTGGCCGATGTCGAACGGGCTAAAAAAGATTATCCGGAGGCGGTGTTCATGGCCCATCCCGAATGCCACCCTTCCATCCTGGCCCTGGCCGACCACATCTGCTCCACCAGCGGTATGTACGACTATGTTCGCACCAGTGCTGCCCGTCAGTTCATTGTCGGGACGGAAGCCGGCATCCTCTTTCGCCTGCGTCGGGAAAATCCGGACCGGGAGTTCATTCTGCCGACTTCCCGTCTGATTTGCCCCAACATGAAGCTGACTTCGCTGGAGGATGTCCTCCACAGTTTACAGACCTTGTCGCCGGAGATCACCGTGCCATCAGAGGTGCGAAAGAAGGCCCGCACGGCCCTTGACCGCATGCTGGCTGTCCCGCGCGATTGAGGCCTTTGCCACGGGAAATTCCTTCTACTGAAGCGGGGCGTGCGCAGGCACGCCCTTCTTTTATGCGACAGACCTATGCAGAACGAGCAGACACATACCGATAAAAAGCCAACCTCTGTGGAGGAGTGCGTCGACAGTCTGCTGGAGCGTCGTCAGCATGCCGAAGTTGTCGGTCTGACAGGTTCCAGTTCCGCCTATGTGCTGGCGCGCTATCTGGCCAAAAGTACCGAGACCCTGCTGGTGCTGACCGCGAATCAGAAACAGGCCGATGCCTTGGCTTCGGCGCTTGATTTTTATCATGGCCGTCAGGGTGAAATAGTGGTCATTCCTCATTGGGAAGTGCATCCCTACGAACCCCTTACGCCCCACCCGGAAGTTGAAGCGACCCGTCTTTCCGCCCTTGCCGGTCTGCTGCAGGGGCGCGTGCGTGCGGCGGTTGTTTCGGTGCGGGCGCTCATGCAGAAGGTCATACCCGGGTCGGTTCTGACCAATCTGAGCGGCCTGCTGGTCTGTGGGGACGATTACGAGCGCACAGCCCTCATCGATCGCCTGCTGGCTTTGGGCTACAACCCGGTTCCCCTGGTGGAGGATCGGGGCACCTTTTCGATCCGGGGCGATATTCTTGACATTTTCCCGGCCTCCCGCCAGGCTCCGGTCCGTATCGAGTTCTTTGGCGACACCATCGAACGCATGCGCCCCTTCCAGGCGGCGACCCAGCGCTCGGAACAGCAGGAACTGGAAGAAATTGAACTGCTACCGGCCCGGGAAATGATTCTGACGGGGGATTACCTGGAAACTTTCGCCCGGCGTCTCAAAGAACGCTGCGACGACCTCGGTTTGCCGCGCACCCAGCGGGAGTCCATCCTGGAAGAGGCCCGCGAAGGGTTGCTTTCGCCTGGACGCTCCTTCCTGCTTCCCTTGAACTACCCTTCCCTGGATACCCTGTTCGATTATCTCCCCAAGGCCCGACTGGTGGTCGTCGATCCGCCCGAAGTCGAGCAGGAAATCGATGCCTTCAGTGCCGAGATTGCCGAAGGGGAAAGGCATGCTGCCAATCGGGAAGAGGCCTATGCCCCGGCCGCTGAGTTATATCTGACTCCAGTCGAAGTGGAGAACGCCCTGGCCGGAGGTACGGGTCGTATCGACCTGCCCATCCTGCCCGTGTATCGCCTGCAGGAGGACCGTGAGCTGTATCGGCTTCGGGTCGATGGCAATGGGGATATCCGCTCCTTGTTCAAAGAGGGGGAAGGCCTGGCCCAGTTTGCCGACAGAATGGCGCAGTGGCAAGAGGAGTCTTGGCGCATCCTGCTGGTCTGTCATCAGCGGGGTCAGGCGGAACGCATGGCCGATCTGCTGCGTCCCTATGGCCTGGAACTGTTTTTCTCCGGAAGCTCCAAGGCGCACAGCCCCGAACCAGGTGAAATTGCACTGGTGCGGGGTGAGTTGCAGGCGGGTTTCCGTCTCCCCGATGAAAAGTGGGCAGTCATCACCGAAGAGGAAATCTTCGGGCAGCGGGTTCGCCGCCGGGCCCTTACCGAGGCGCGGGCCAAAGCTCTTCTCTCCTCGCTGGCGGAACTCAAGGAAGGCGACTATGTCGTGCATGCCGATCACGGCATCGCCCTCTATCGTGGCCTCCAGCACCTGGAGATGAACGGCATCGAAGGGGATTTCCTTCAGATCGAGTACGCCGGTGGCGATCGGCTGTACCTGCCGGTGGACCGCATCGAAAAAGTCCAAAAATACGTCGGCGGCGAGGGACATGTGCCCCGCCTCGACCGTTTGGGCAGTGGGTCCTGGGAAAAAGCCAGGCTGCGAGCCAGGGCTGCGGTGGAGGAACTGGCCCGTGAACTGCTCAATATCTATGCCCGCCGCGAGATGGCTGAGGCCTATAGTTTTTCGCCGCCGGACCGGACCTTCCGGGAATTCGAGGCAGCCTTCCCCTATGAGGAGACCCCGGACCAGCTCGAAGCCATTACCGACACTCTGGACGATATGCAGTCAGGCAAGCCCATGGATCGCCTGATCTGCGGTGATGTCGGCTTCGGCAAGACGGAAGTAGCCATCAGAGCGGCCTTTAAAGCGGCTATGGATGGCAAGCAAGTGGCGGTGCTGGTGCCGACCACCATTCTCGCCCAGCAACACCTGGAGAGTTTCCGGGAGCGTTTCAAGGGCTATCCCCTTGAGGTGGAGATGGTCTCGCGTTTTCGTACGCCCAAGGAGCAGAAGGAGATTCTGCAGAAGACAGCGGAAGGCAAGATTGACGTCCTTATCGGTACCCATCGCCTGCTGCAGAGGGACGTCCGCTTTCGCGACCTGGGTCTCATGATCGTCGATGAGGAGCAGCGTTTCGGTGTTTCCCACAAAGAACGACTCAAAAAGTTGCGGGCCGAAGTGGCGACTCTCACCCTCACCGCCACCCCCATACCGCGCACCCTGCACATGGGCCTCATGGGGCTGCGCAGCCTTTCCGTCATCGATACGCCCCCTATCGATCGATTGGCGGTGCGCACCTATGTGACACGCTTCGACGACGAGCTGATCCGCGAGGCGGTATTGCGGGAGTTGCGCCGTGGCGGCCAGGTCTTTTTTGTCCACAACCGGGTGCAGACCATCGGTGCCATGGCCGAATTTTTAGGCAAGCTCATACCCGAGGCCAAAATTGCCGTCGGCCATGGTCAGATGGGCGAGCGAGAGCTGGAAAAGGTCATGCTCGAATTTATCGAGGGCAAAACCAACGTTCTGGTCAGCAGCACCATCATTGAAAACGGTCTGGATATCTCCCGGGCCAATACCATCATCGTCAATCGGGCTGATTGTTTCGGGCTGGCCCAGCTTTATCAGCTCCGTGGCAGGGTCGGGCGCTCCAATCAGCGGGCCTATGCCTATCTGCTCATTCCAGGAGAAGGCTCCCTGACCCGTGAGGCACGGGAAAGGCTGAAGGTTTTGCAGGAGTTAACGGAGCTGGGGGCAGGTTTCCGCATCGCCAGCCATGACCTGGAACTGCGTGGCGCCGGCGATCTGCTGGGAGACAGGCAGGCCGGTCAGATCGCGGCCATCGGCTTCGAGCTCTATGCCGAGCTGCTGGAAGAGACGATTCACGAACTGCGCGGGCAGACGATGGAAGAGCGTATCGATCCGGAAATCCGTCTGGGGGTTTCTGCTTTCCTGCCGGAGAAATATGTTCCCGATCCCAACCAGCGCCTGGTGCTTTACAAAAAAATGGCTTCGGTACCTGACGAGGCACAACTCTACGCCATTGCCGATGAATTGCGGGATCGGTATGGAGAGATTCCCCCACCAACATCACTGCTCTTCGAGGTGATGAAGTTGCGTGTCCTGATGAAGCAGTTGAAGGTGGAGTTTGCAGAATTTGACGGTCGCCAGCTGGTTTTTGGTTTTCACGCCGAGACGCCTGTACCCCCGGATAAAATTCTACAATTGATAGAAGACACCAGCGGTCGCTATCGCTTTACCCCAGATTATCGCCTTTCGGTACGGATGGCGAAAACCTCCGCCGAAGAGCTAGTAGCCGCGGCTAAAAAAGAATTGCAAGCTTTTTTGTAACTGTGCTAGCGTGACCCTTTAAGACCGGTTTTTCACCGGGAGTCCGCCTGCTTTACGACGGACGAACCTTTTCTCCTGCTTTTCCCGAGGCCTCAAACCACCATGTTCAATCGCTGTCAAGTATCCTTTTTTCTGCTCCTGTTTCTGGCTGCCGGGCTCTGTGCCTGCCAGCAAAATGACGCTTCCCAGGCTGAGGTCCTGGTCCGGGTGGATGGACGTGTCGTCACCTTGGAGCAGTTCGAGCGCGACCTGGAAAAATCGTTGCCGGCCGACCAGACCGTCTCGGATGAAGAGCGTAGCGAAATGAAGCGGTCTTTTCTCGTCCAGGTCATTGACCGGGAGCTGGCGTTGGCCGAAGCGGACAGGTTGGGTCTCTCGGTCAATGTGCAAGAGGAAGAAGCAGCTTTTCAGGAATATCGCCGCGATTATCCCGAAAACACCTTCGACCAAATGCTCGGAAGCCGCGGTATTACCCTGGAGGATTGGAAAAGGGAATTGCGCGAGGGCCTGCTGATGGAGAAGGTGCTCAAAGAGGCCGTCTATTCTCGCGTCGAGGTCAGTGATGAGGAAATAGCCGCTTATTATGACGAGTATCGCGAAGAGTTTGATCGTCCTGAGCAGGTTCGGGCCCGCCAGATTCTGGTCGGCAGTAAGGAGGAAGGCGAGCGTGTGCTTGGCCTGCTGCGGCAGGGCGAGGATTTTGACGCCGTCGCCCGTAAATACTCCCTCTCCCCCGATGCCGAAGAAGGAGGAGATCTCGGCTTTTTCAGCCGGGGCGAAATGCCGACCGAGTTCGATGCCGTTGTGTTCAGTCTGGCAGCGGGACGAATCAGTGACCTGACCCAAAGTTCCTACGGTTATCATATCTTCAAGGTAGAAGAAAAACGAAAGGCCGTGCGTCTGCCGTTGGACGAAGTAAAAGATGACATTCGCCAGACGCTGAGAACCCAGAAAGAAGAACGGACCTACCAGCAATGGCTCCATGAGTTACGGGGGCGGGCTGTCATCGAGGTCGACTGGGAACGACTGTAATTTTTTTAGAAGGGTTCTTTTCATGTTACGTATTGTCACTATCGCCCTAGTCGCTATGTTGTTGCTTGTTGCCCCGGCTGCGGCACGGGTTCTCAATGAAGTTGCCGCCATCGTCAACGAGGAAGCCATAACAACCTACGATCTGGACAGGGCCGTGGCTGAGCGGATTTCTCCGGCTGAACAAGAGAACCTTGGTCCTATCGCCATGGATAGTCGGCGACGGGAGATTTTGCAGGGCCTTATCGAGGAAGCGCTCATGCGCCAGCGCGCCACGGAGTTGGGCCTGGCCGTCAGCGACGCCGAGGTGGAAGAGGCCATTCGCGACGTGGAGAAGCAGAATAATCTGACCCGCGAACAGTTGCGGCAGGCGCTGAGTGCCCAGGGGATGAATTTCGAGGAGTACCGGGAAAATCTGCGGGAGCAGATTCAGAGCTTTAAATTGCTCGGTCGCGAAGTGCAGAGCCGTCTGGAGGTGAACAATCAGGAGATCCGCGACTATTTCCGGGAGCATATCGGTGAATTTCGCGGGAATCCCTTTATCCGCCTGAGCCATATCACCTTCCCTGTTCCTACCGACGCCAGCAAGGCAGAGTTGGAAAGGCGCTACGCTCTGGCGCAGGACGCTGTCTCCCGTCTCAAATTGGGGGAGGACTTTGCCAGGGTGCTGGCCAGCTATGCAGAAAGTGGGCAGGCGGGCGGTGGCGATCTGGGCGCCTTTGGCCAAGGGGAGCTGTCCCCGGCCTTTGAGAGGGCCGTTGCGGATCTGCGGCAGGGCCAGGTCAGCGAAGTCGTGTCAACCCCGGAGGGCTACCATGTCCTCTTTCTGATAGAGCGCAGCGATGGCAATATCCGGCACTTCGACACCGTTAAAGAGGAAATCAGCCGCAAGGTGATCGAGAGCAAAAAGACGCAAGGGGTCAAGGACTGGATGGAAGAGCTCAAAGCGAAGGCCTTCATCGAGATCAAGATATAAATACACGCGCTGTAACCGTACCGATGTCAGGGGCCCCGTCGAACCATCGGCGGGGCTCCTGTTTTTAAGGCCAAGAAAAAGGAAGACCTTCGGGATACTATCAGGTCAGGAGCCAGGAATGGAAAAGCCTGTTATCGTCAGCATGGGAGATCCTGTCGGGGTCGGTCCGGAACTTTTGATCAAAGCCCTCATCTCCGGAGAGCTGCAGGCGGCCGCCCCATCCTTGCTGGTAGCCGGGGATGCAGGGGTGCTGGCCCGGGCCGCCCGGATTTTCGACCGGACAGCCGTGCTGACTCCGGGTCGGGGGCTGGCCACGCATCAACTTGAGATCGAGGGAAACATCCTCCCCGTGCGCGCGCTGTCCGAACTGCCGGCAACCAGTCTGTCTTTCGGACAGCCGACCCCGGCCTGTGGCCGCGCCATGCTCGACTATATCGAATGGAGCTGCGATCAGGTGCTGGCCGGTCATGGCAGGGCCATGGTGACCGGCCCCATCAACAAGGAAGCCATTCATGCGGCCGGCTGTGATTTTCCCGGCCACACGGAGCTGCTGGCCCATCGCTGCCGGGTGCCTCGGGTCGTCATGATGCTCGGCGGCGAGCGGCTCAAGGTCTGCCTGGTGACGACCCATATGGCCCTGAACCAGGTACCGACGGCTCTCACCACCGCGGACATCCTCGAGACGATACGGCTCACCGATGCCGCCTTCCGCCGTTATTTCGTAAAGGAGCGAGCCCCTCGCCTCGCCGTGCTGGCCCTCAACCCCCACGCCGGCGAGGGAGGACTGTTCGGCGACGAAGAGCAGCGCCTCATCGTGCCGGCCATTGCCGCCGCGCGCCGAGAGGGGATCGAGGCCAGCGGACCCCACAGCGCCGACACCCTCTTCCACTTTGCCGTCCGGGGCGCTTATGACGCCGTGGTCTGCATGTATCACGACCAGGGGCTCATCCCCCTGAAGCTGCTTCATTTCGAGGATGGGGTCAACGTCACCCTCGGCCTGCCCATCATTCGTACCTCCGTCGATCACGGCACGGCCTACGATCTGGCCGGCACGGGGCGGGCCAGTTGCCAGAGCCTGCTGGCGGCGCTGCGTCTGGCCGAGGACATGGCCGCCAAAGATCGCGATGAACACAAAGGATCAAATCCATGATTGACAAAATCATCATAAAAGGCGCCCGCGAGCACAACCTCAAGGGGATCGACGTCGAAATCCCCCGGGAAAAGCTGGTCGTCATTACCGGCGTTTCCGGCTCCGGCAAGAGCACGCTGGCCTTCGACACCATTTACGCCGAAGGCCAGCGGCGCTACGTCGAGAGCCTTTCCGCCTATGCCCGCCAGTTTCTGGGGCAGATGGAGAAGCCCGACGTCGACAGCATCGAGGGTCTATCGCCGGCCATCTCCATCGAACAGAAGACGACCTCGAAAAACCCCCGCTCCACCGTCGGCACGGTCACCGAAATCTATGACTATCTGCGCCTGCTCTTCGCCCGCGTGGGTCGGGTCTACTGCCCGGGCTGCGGCAAGGAAATCGCCTCGCAGACCGTGGAGCAGATGGTGGATCGCATTATGCAGCTGCCCGAAAAGACGAAGCTGCTGCTGCTGGCCCCCATCGTCGCCGGGCGCAAGGGCGAGTACCGCAAGGAGCTCAAGCAACTGCAGGCCGACGGTTTCGTGCGGGTTCGGGTCGATGGACAGATGCATGAGCTGGGCGAGCCCATCGAGCTCGACAAGAACAAAAAGCATACGATTGAAGTGGTCGTGGACCGCCTGGTCATCAAGGAGGGGCTGGAACGCCGCCTGGCCGATTCGCTGGAGACGGCCCTGCGTCTGGCCGACGGGGTGGTGCGGGTGGAAGTCGTCGACGGCGAGAGCCAGCTCTTTTCCGAAAAACACGCCTGCGTCGACTGCGGCATCTCCTATCCTGAAATCACCCCCCGCATGTTCTCCTTCAACAACCCCTACGGCGCCTGTCCCGACTGTTCCGGTCTGGGAACCCGCATGTACTTCGACCCGGAACAGGTGGTGCCCAATCCGGCCCTGTCCTTGCGCGAAGGGGCTGTCGTCCCCTGGGAGACCCGCACCGGTTTCTACTATCAGCAGTTGATCGAGGCTTTGGCCGATCATTACGGCTTCGACATCAATACCCCCTTCGCCGAGCTGCCGGCCCGTATCCGGGAGGTGCTGCTGCACGGCAGCGGCAAGGAAGAGGTCCGTTTCTTTTTCGACCAGGGCGGCCGCCGTCACTTTTACCACAAGGTATTCGAGGGCATCATCCCGAACCTGGAGCGCAAATACCGCGAAACCGATTCGGAAAACGTGCGGGAAAATCTCGAGCGCTTCATGAACGTCATGCCCTGCCCCACCTGCCACGGAGCCCGCCTGCGTCCCGAGTCCCTGAATGTGCGGGTGGCGGGCAAAAGCATCCGCGAGGTGACGGCGATGTCCATCGTCGAGGCGGAGGTCTTTTTCGCCGCCATCACCCTCACTCCCAAGGAGGAGGAGATTGCCCGGCGCATCTTCAAGGAGATCCGCGAGCGTCTTTCCTTCCTGACCCATGTCGGCCTCGACTACCTGACGCTCGACCGCGCCTCCGGCACCCTCTCCGGCGGCGAAGGGCAGCGTATCCGCCTGGCCACTCAGGTCGGCTCTTCCCTGGTGGGGGTGCTTTACATCCTCGACGAACCCTCCATCGGGCTGCACCAGCGGGACAACCGCCGCCTGCTCGAAACCCTCAAGCGCTTGCGTGACCTCGGCAATACGGTGCTGGTGGTCGAGCATGACGAAGAAACGATACTGGAGGCCGACCACGTTATCGACATGGGGCCGGCCGCCGGTGTGCACGGGGGGAGCATCGTGGCCCAGGGCACGCCGCAGGAGATTCTGCGCGATCCCAATTCGCTGACGGGGCGCTACCTTTCCGGCGCCCTCTCCATCCCGCTGCCCAAGGAGCGCCGGCGCGGTGACCGCTTTCTCGAGATCAAAAACGCGCGAGAAAACAACTTACAGGGCATCGATGTAGCCTTTCCCCTGGGGGTGATGACCTGCGTCACCGGCGCCTCCGGCTCCGGCAAATCCACCCTGGTCATCGACACCCTCTTTCGAGCCCTGTCCCAGCAGCTCTACCGCTCCAAAGAGAAGGCGGGCAAGGTCGACGCCATTATCGGTCTCGACATGCTGGACAAGGTTATCGATATCGACCAGTCCCCCATCGGACGCACCCCCCGCTCGAACCCGGCGACCTACACGGGCGTCTTCACGGATATCCGCGATATTTTCGCCCAGCTCCCCGAAGCCAAAGTGCGCGGCTACAAGGCGGGGCGCTTTTCGTTCAATGTCAAGGGTGGGCGCTGCGAAGCCTGCCAGGGCGATGGTATCCTGAAAATCGAAATGCATTTTCTGCCCGACGTTTACGTCCAGTGCGAGGTCTGCAAAGGGGCGCGCTACAACCGGGAGACCCTGGAGGTGCGCTACAAGGGCAAAAGCATCGCCGATGTGCTGGACATGACGGTCAATCAGGCCAGCGAGTTTCTGGAAAATATCCCGCGTGTTCGCAACAAGCTGCAGACCCTGCGGGACGTGGGCCTCGGCTATATCAAGGTGGGACAGAGCGCCACCACCCTCTCCGGTGGCGAAGCCCAGCGGGTGAAGCTGGCCAAGGAGCTGTCCAAGCGGGCCACTGGCAAAACGATCTATATTCTGGACGAACCGACCACAGGGTTGCACTTTGCTGATATTCAGAAGCTGCTGGACGTCTTGCAGCGCTTGGTCGACGCCGGCAATACCGTGATCATCATCGAGCACAATCTGGATGTGATCAAGGTGGCCGATCACCTGATCGACCTGGGACCGGAAGGCGGCAGCCGCGGCGGCGAGATCGTCGTGTGCGGCACGCCCGAGGAGGTGGCCCGCTGTTCGGCCTCCCACACGGGACGTTATCTGCGTTCCTATCTGAACCTTTAAAGATGACCCGGTTGCATTGACTTTTCCCAGGCGGCTGATAGAGGGATAGCAGGGACTTAAAATTCGGGACAGGGTGACCTGGCCTCATGGTCCTCCCTCTTCAGCCGGACGGGAACAGTCATGACGCACCGCCTCAGACTCAACGCTCTTCAGCAGATCGTCCTCGGTTATGTCATCGTTATCCTGGCAGGGGCCTTTTTGCTCAGCCTGCCAGCAGCCAGTGAGGACTCCCGTACACAACCTTTCCTCGATACCCTGTTCTGTGCCACCTCCGCTGTCACCACCACCGGCCTGACCGTGGTGGATATCGGCTCAGCCTATTCCCTCTTTGGCGAGCTGGTCATCCTGGCTCTATTCCAAATCGGCGGCCTTGGCTATATGCTCCTGCTGGCCGGCATCCTTACCGGTTTGGGCGGCAGACTGTCCCTGAGTTCGCGGGTTCTTCTGCGGGAATCAATGGCCAGGCCCCCGCGGGTGGACATGCTGGCCTATGGCAAATTCATTGTAGGCCTTACCCTGGTGGTGGAATTGACCGGAACCCTGGGGTTGGCCTGGCTGTTCAGTGCGGATTATCCTGCGCAAGAGGCCCTCTATAGTGGCTTTTTTCATGCTGTTTCGGCCTTTTGTACGGCGGGATTCGGGCTTGATGCCGACAGTCTGAGCGGCACGCGCCAGTCGGCAGCGATTCAGCTGGTGATTCATGTCCTCATGGGCCTTGGCGCTCTGGGGTTCCTGGTGATCCACGACCTGCTGGCAGGGAAGAAGCGGGGGGAGGGCTGCAAACGGGAGAAAGCGTCTCTGCAGAGCCGCCTCGTTATCAAAACGAGTTTTTTTCTGGCTGTGGCCGGTACGGCGCTGGTGTGGCTTGGCAATCGACAGGTGCCGCAAGTCATTCCCCTTGGACAACAGTGGCTTGATGCCTCCTTTCAGGCTCTGTCGGCGGCTACGACCACAGGGTTTTACACCCTGGATATCGGCAGTCTTCCAATGGCGACCCTGTGGGTGCTCATCGCTCTTATGTTTATCGGCGCCTCGCCGGGCGGATCGGGAGGGGGAATCAAGACGCTTTCGTTCGCGTTGCTGCTCACGTATCTGCGCGACCATCTGGCCGGAAGAGCGGATACCGTGGTTGGTGGCAACAAGATTTCGCCCCTTCTTTTGAACAAGGTATTGGCCCTGGTCAGTCTGGCTCTTTTCTGGATCATGCTGGCGACGGGGGCCCTCCTCTTTACCGAGGATGCCGAGCTCTCAGGAATCTTGTTCGAGGTCGTCTCCGCCCTCGGAACGGTCGGTCTTTCCACCGGGCTGACGGCCGACCTGACGCCCTTCGGCAAGAGTCTGATCCTGCTGAGCATGTTCGCCGGCCGGGTGGGCCCCCTGTTGTTGGGGTATTCTCTTTTCAGGCGATCCAAAAAGGAACATTACAGCTATCCGGAGGCCGACCTGGCCTTGGGCTGAGTGTGGGAGGGAGTGAGCGAATGAAAAGCTATGTCGTGATCGGATTGGGAAATTTCGGCCGGAATGTCGCCCTTGAACTCGCCTCCTATGGGGAAGAAGTCCTGGCCGTGGACAGGGATGAAAGACGGGTCGAAGAGCTGAGAGACCAGGTAACGGCCTCTGTCATTGCCGACGCAAGGGACAAGGAAGCCCTGGCCGATTTTGTCAGTGCCGACATGGAAGCGGCCATACTCAATCTCGGCGACAACCTCGAAGCCATGGCCCTGACGACGCTCAACCTGGTGGATCTCGGCGTGAAGCGCATCATTGTCAAGGCCGAGACCCCCACAATCGGCAAGATCGTCAAAGCCATCGGAGCGACGGAGTGGATCAATCCCGAACAGGAAGGCGCCCGCCATCTGGCGCGCACGCTGCACCAGCCGAACCTGATCGAGCATATTCCCCTGGCCCCCGATTACGATATCGTGGAAGTCGCCATACCTGACCGGTTTGTCGGCCGCAGTCTCGGTGATATCGATTTGCGCCGCCACCACGATGTCGTTGTTATCGCGGTGAAAGAGATTCTAACAGACCGTATCCATCTTATTCCCTCGGCCAATTTCGTTTTTGAGGTCGATTCGGCCATGATCCTCATGGGGAAAAAGGAGAACCTTGAAAAACTGCAGTAGGGATTTTCCTGGTCGCGGTTGACAAGGCCGGAGGTCTATAGAATAATCAAAATTCGGCGATTTAGGCAGGTTTCAAAAAGGGAGAATGGTTCACAGTGAGCAGCGTACCAAGTTCAGCAACGTGCTTTTCCGACGGCTCCTGTCTCCAGTGGAGGGGCCATGGAAAATACCGGACCATGACATCGTAGTTTTATCCCCGTGAGAAATGGCCCTGCTACAAGCCGGTCTTCAGGGACCGGCTTTTTTTACGCGAGATAACCGATATCGGCTCGGCAGCAACAATAAAGTCAAGAGGTTGATCATGGATAAGTGCCCCGTATGTAAGGAAATGAAAAAGGGAAAATACTGGTGCAGTGGCTGTAAAACGGTTTTTTTATGCCCCAACCCCAATTGCGGTGCCGAAATTCGCAATCGCGACGCTCGGGAATGTCCCCGTTGTGCCCTGATCTTCGCGGACTATCTCGAACAGAAAAAAATGTATCGTATATGCCCTAAATGTAAGAAAAAACAGGGCGTGTCCGAACCTCAGTGCAAATACTGCCGCTACTGGTTCTTCTGCCCGACCTGCGGACACAGGGTGCCTTCCACCAGCATGCTCACCTGTCCGCGCTGTGCAACCAGTTTGCGATGAAGAGAATGACAGTCAACATGTTGATGAGGACCTTTTGCTGTATTGGATCCTAGGATGGGTACTGACGCTTTTCGGTCTCTGGTCGGCCGGGCACGCGCTCCTCAATAAACGCGATCCGCGTTCCGCGCTGATTTGGATCGTGCTGTGCGTCGGTGTGCCGGGTGTGGGAGCCTTTTTTTACTGGGTGCTCGGGGTTAACCGCATTCGCTCCACCGCCAAGGACTGGCAGCTGCGGGGTCAGGGGATGTTCTGGCGTGAAAACGAGCTGTGTCCCTGGTCCTTCGACCATGGCATGGACCAGCCCTTTCGCCTCGAAAACTTCTGTGCCCAGCTGGCGCTGGCTGACCAGGTGACGCGGCGGCCGCTGCTGCAGGGAAACAAAATCACGCCTCTTCACAACGGCGAAGAAGCCTATCCCGCCATGCTGCAAAGCCTGGCGGCGGCCCGACAGACCATTTTTCTCTCCACCTACATATTCGATTCGGACGGCATCGGCTTTCAATTCGCCGAAGCCCTCAGGGTGGCAGCCGAGCGTGGTGTGGATGTCCGGGTTCTGGTCGATGGCCTTGGGGAGCGTTATTCGTATCCACCCATCCGCCGGCAGTTCAAGAAATCGAAGGTGCGCTATGTGCGCTTTCTGCCCCCGTCTTTATCGGGGCGGGGGATCCATCTCAACCTGCGCAATCATCGCAAGCTGCTGGTGGTGGATGGCGAAACCGGTTATACCGGCGGCATGAATATCGGTGAACGTCACCTGGCGCGACGCCAGGATCCTGGACGCGTGGTAGACGTACACTTTTGTGTGGAAGGACCTGTGGTCGGCCAGTTGCAGGAGGCTTTTCTGGAGGACTGGTCCTTTGCTACCCGCGAACCTTTTAAAAACATCACCTATCCTCCGGCACCCGATGCGGGGCATGCTTTCTGTCGAGGCATCAGCGCCGGCCCCAATGAAGATTTTGAAAAGCTGGTGTGGCTGCTCATTGGTGCCCTAAACTGTGCACGCAGCCGGGTGCGCATCATGACCCCTTACTTCATTCCCGACAGGGCGATGATTTTCGCCATCAATACGGCGGCGTTAAGGGGCGTCCGGGTCGAGATTCTACTGCCGGAAAAGAACAATCTTCCCTATGTCGATTGGGCCACCCGCTCTTATCTGTGGGAACTCCTTCAGCACGGTGTCGCCGTCTACTACCAGCCCCCGCCCTTTGTGCACAGCAAGCTGCTGCTGGTAGACGATCACTATGCCCAGATCGGCTCGGCGAACCTGGACCCACGTAGCCTGCGGCTTAATTTCGAATTTACGATGGAGATCTACGACCGCAGCTTCGTAGAAGAAATGGCTCGCCACTTTGATCGGGTCAGGGAAGGGTCTGCCCGCATGACTCTAGAAAAGATCGATGCCCGGCCACTCTGGCAAAAAATTCGTGATGCCGCAGTGAAGCTATTTTCCCCCTACCTGTAGGTTGGCACGCTGTCTCTTCTTCGCCATTTAGCGTGCACTGGGTCATTTCGCGCCCATCGACAGGGCCCTGTGCTCCAGGTCGAAGGATTGAAACTACCCCCCAAAAAGGGGTGACCTCAGGTCTTTCTTCGCCGATTGATATCTTCAGAAAAAATGGCATCCAATTTGCTGCGGTTAGAGGGTTCACACTATAAGCAATATTCCAAGGAGGTCGATGCATGCGACAGTTGAAAAGGATTTTGGCGTTATTTTTGATTCTGGGTTTATGGGGAGGAGCAGCCCTGGCCGCCAATCCTCACACCGAATATGTTCAAGGGGAATTCAAAACAGGGCCAGATGTCACCAGGGTCTGCCTGGACTGCCATGAGCAGCAGGCCGAAGACTTCATGAAGACCAGTCACTGGACCTGGGCCCTCGAACAGGAGATTGACGGGAAAAAAGTAGCCGCCGGCAAGCGCAATGTGCTCAATAACTACTGCACCCAGATTAAAAGTAACGAGACTTCGTGCAACCGTTGCCATGCCGGTTACGGTTTCGAGGACGACAGTTTCGATTTCAGCGATAAGACCAGGGTGGACTGTCTGGTCTGCCACGACACGACAGGCACTTACGTCAAGGGCGATGCCGGCTGGCCCGCCGAAGGCCTTAACCTGCTGCGGATTGCTCAGAATGTCGGCGCACCCGTACGTGACAACTGCGGTGCCTGCCACTTCTACGGCGGCGGTGGTGATGCTGTCAAGCACGGCGACCTCGATTCCTCCATGTCCTATCCTGAAAGCAAGACCGACATCCACATGGGTCTCGACGGCCAGGACTTTTCCTGCCAGTCCTGCCATGTGACCAAAAACCATGTCATCCCTGGTAATTCCCTCGGCGTCTCTCCGGGTGCCGCCAGCCAGCTCCGCTGCGAAGATTGCCACGCCGGTGCTGTCCACCAGGAAAGCCGTCTCAACGATCACGCGGCCAACATCGCCTGTCAGACCTGCCACATTCCGTATTATGCCAAAGAGATTCCGACCAAAATCTGGTGGGACTGGTCGACCGCCGGCGATGACAGCCGTGATATCATCAAGGATAAATACGGTCTGCCCCTGTATGTGAAGAAAAAGGGGGACATGAAGTACGGCAAAATGGTTCAACCCGAGTATGCCTGGTTTGAGACGGGCGAGGCCATCAACCATGTACGCGGCCAGAAGATCAAGGATCCGAACAAAGTGCTGATGGTGGCTGGACCGACGTCGACCATCAAGGACAAAAAGGCCCGCATTTATCCCTTCAAGGTGATGGGCGGCAAACAGGCCTTTGACCCTGTCAACAAAACCCTGCTGGCCGTCCATCAGATCGGCGACGATGGTTACTGGACCACCTTCGACTGGAAGCGCTCGGCCGAAATCGGCATGAAGGCGGCAGGACTGCCCTTCAGCGGTGAGGTCGACTTTATCGAGACCCGCATGTACTGGCGTCTCAACCACATGGTCTCTCCGGCCAGCGAAGCCCTCAACTGCCTCGACTGTCATGGAGACAACGGCCGCCTGAACTGGAAAGCGCTGGGCTACAAAGGGGATCCGATGGTCAACCCCAAGTGGGCCCGGAGCAAATAAAACCGATCAAGAACACCGAGCAAACAAAAGGGCCGCCCAACCGGGGTGGCCCTTTTGTTTGCAAAAAAAATCAGCCCCGCCGGAATGGTCTTTCCGGGGGGCTGAATGCACAGATACGAGAATTATTGGTTTTCTTTTTTTTCTTCTTCCTTCCGGACCGGAAGGCTGCAACTGTCGGACAGTCAGGTTTGGACGCCCATCTTGGGCAAAACCCACTTGTTGACGACGTACCAGATGGCAACAATGCCGAGGATACTGAGTATTTCCATAAGGCTCCTCCATAAGATAGGACTTTCAATATATAATACCTTCTTGTGCAGGAGCAAGTGAAATCGCCCCAGACAGGGCAGCCGTCTCTTGCAAGAATTGCAAAGCCGGATATAGTTCCTAAATATAACTAAAAGGAGGCAAGCATATGGGTGCTGATGTGAAGCGACGGGAGTTTCTGCTGACGGGTTCGACGGTTTTGGCTGCTGGTCTTTTCATGGGTGTTCCCAGTGTGCGCGCCGCCGAGTCAGAGATGCATGTCTTCACGGCCAAAGATCCAGCCAACAAATCCTTGTCCGAACAGAAGCATGTGCCGGTAATCGAGGTGCCGGAGCGCCTGACCAAGGGAGTGCCCTTCCCGGTGACGATCACGGTGGGGGAAGTCATCCATCCCATGGTCAAGGAACATTACATCGACTATGTTGAGCTGTTCGTCGACGACAAGCCGGCCGGCAGGGCCACGTTGACGCCAGGCCAGAATGCTCCCAAGGTCACCTTTTTTATCACTGTGGAGGGACCGGCCACCCTCAGGGCCCGTGAGTTCTGTAATCTCCATGGGCTGTGGGAAGAGACCCGGCAGGTAACCATAGGGTAAAGAAGTCGTTGCATAGGTGCCTATTTCTATTGACATGGGCCCGCACGTCCAATAATATTTTTGCCTTTAAAGGGGAGTAGCTTCCGGCTGGAAAAGAGCCGGCCCGCGATTCGTCAATACGGTGCCAGTCACCCGGGCGCGGGGTTGCGATCTTTGATCGGAATTTGCAAGACCTTTATTCACACCACGAACCGAAGTGATGTGAATAAAGGTCTTTTGTTTTTATTTGTGTTTGACAGGCAGATGCATTCTTGAACGGTATGTCGTGGTGGCCTTGTCGGCCTCCCCCAACAAAGGAGATTGTAAAGTGACTAAAGCAGGAACGGCTTCACCCAAGGACAAGGTTCTCGTCGGCATCCTTACCGGCAGTCCCAACGATCTGCCCAAGGTGGTCAAGGTGCGGGACACCCTCGATGAGCTGGGTATTCGCAGCGAAATTGTCGTCGCTTCGGCCCACCGCACCCCCGACAAGGTTTTCGCCTACCTCGACCGCGCCCACGCCGAGGGGGTTGAGGTCCTTATCGGCTGTGCCGGTGTGGCCGCCCACCTGGCCGGCGTGATCGCTGGTCATACCCAGCTGCCGGTCATCGGCTTGCCCCTGGGCAACGGTCCCCTCTCCGGCTGGGACAGCCTCCTCTCTACCGTGCAGATGCCCCCGGGCGTACCGGTGGCGACGGTGGCCATCGATGGTTCCCGTAACGCCGCTATCATGGCGGCCCGTATCCTGGCCCTCAAATATCCCGAAATCGCCCAGGGTCTGAAGGATATGGCAGCAAAGGAACGAGCTCGTTACGATCAGACCGCCGATGAGGCCCTGGCCCGTCTGAGTGACAAAAAAGCCTGAGCTTAGTCAGGGTTTTCAGCATGCTTGACGAAAAGGGCGGCGGGTGATTATATCCGCCGCCTTTTCACTTTTGTGCTAACAGGGAAGCCATCCTTTTAATCTTTTTATCTTGGGCCGTAAAAAATGCTGGACGTTTTCTCGCCTTTTCTATAAAATGGAATGATTATTCATTCCGGATCAAGGACAGGACAGGACATGACCAAGACAGACAAACGGGAAGAGATCGTCAGGGCCGCCCTTGAGCTGATCGCCGAGCGGGGATACCACGGCACGCCCATGGCCCTCATCGCCGAGCAGGCCAAGGTGGGGGCCGGCACGATCTATCGTTATTTTGCGAACAAGGATGTGTTGATCACCGAACTTTATCAGGAAGTGGAAAACCGCGTCAATCCGGTTATCACCGCCGGTTATGACGTGAACCAGCCTTTCCGGGAACGTTTTTTCCACCTGCTCAAGGCTCTGCTGAAATATTTTACCGAAAACCCCCTTGATTTCCGCTACGTGGAACAGTTTCACAACTCCCCCTATGGGGTTGCCTTTCGTCGGGAACGGCTGTTGGTGCGCCGGCAGGAGCGGGATGTCTGCCTGCATCTCTTTGACGAAGGCGTCTCAAAAAAGCTGCTGAAAGACCTGCCGCTGTCCATCCTGCTGGCCCTGGCTTTCGGCCCCATTCTGTCTGTGGCCCGCGACCATGTGCTTGGGTTTTTACCGTTGGACGACCGGTTATCGACGAAACGATCAAGGCCTGTTGGGATGCGGTGAAGACGCCAGCCGCGGAGGCAGAGGAACGAGTCAAATCTTAACAGCGGCGATGGCGCCATCGGCTCGCCGGCAAGTTACTCAATATCATTTAGGACAAGGATAGAGGTGTTTATGCGAACCAGTTTCAGAAGAACGATCATAACATTGACAGGGCTCCTCATTGCCGGGCTGCTGCTGGCCGGGTGCGAAAAAAATGGGCCGGCCGGGCCCCAGGGTGCCAGACCGGCCCCGGAGGTGTCGGTACTGACGGTGAAAGAAGAGACCGTAACCTTGACTACGGAACTGCCGGGCCGCACAGCTCCCCGTCTCATTGCTGAGGTGCGCCCCCAGGTGGGTGGCATCATCCAGAAACGGCTCTTCACCGAAGGCTCCGAGGTGAAGGCGGGGCAGGTGTTGTACCAGATCGATCCGGCTGTCCACCAGGCGGAATACAACAGCGCCCAAGCATCCCTTGCCCAGGCCGAAGCCAATTTCGAGGCCTTGCAGCTGCGGGAAGAGCGGTATCGGGAGCTGGTCGACATGAAGGCGGTCAGCCAGCAGGACTACGATGATACACGTTCGGCGATGAAAAGCGCCCAGGCTGAGATTGAAGCGGCCAGGGCCGCGGTGGAGCGAGCCCGCATCAACCTGAACTACACACAGATAAAGGCGCCGATTGCGGGCCGAATCGGCCGCTCTTCCGTCACCACCGGCGCTTTGGTCACCGCCAGTCAGGCCGCGCCTCTGGCCACCATCCGGCAGCTTGACCCCATGTATGTCGATGTGACCCAATCGGCGGCCGAGCTGCTGAGTCTCAAACGTCAGATTGCCGGTGGACTGGTCCAGGAAGGTGATCCCCGCCAGGCCGAAGTGAAGCTGATGCTGGAGGATGGCACCCCCTACCCGCTGGCTGGAACCCTGAAGTTCTCCGAGGTAACCGTAGAGGAAAGCACGGGTTCGGTGACGTTACGCACCCTCTTTCCCAACCCCGAGCAGACTCTGCTGCCCGGTCTTTTTGTCCGGGCCATCGTTCTTGAGGGGGTAAAAGAACAGGCCATAATGGTGCCGCAGCGGGCGGTGACCCGCAACCCCGCTGGTAACGCCATGGTTTTTGTGGTTACAGCGGAAGACAAAGTTGCTCCTCGGATCATCGAAGTGAATCGCACCATGGGCGATCAATGGCTGGTGGAAAAGGGCCTGCAGGCAGGCGATCGTGTGATTATGGAAGGTATTCAGAAGGCGAGACCGGGAACGTCCGTCAAAACGGTTCCCTATGTCACCCCTGATGCAGCCCCTCAAAACACGGTCCCCGGCAACTAAAGGAGTTCCACATGGCCCGATTTTTCATAGACCGACCCATATTTGCCTGGGTCATAGCAATTATCATCATGCTGGCCGGCCTGCTGGCGATCAAGACGCTGCCGGTTTCGCAGTACCCTTCCATCGCGCCGCCGCAGATATCCATCAACGCCGTCTATCCGGGGGCCTCGGCCCAGACGGTGCAGGACACGGTCACCCAGATCATCGAACAGAAGATGAACGGGATCGACAACCTGATTTACATGGCCTCCAACAGCGACTCGGCCGGCCTGGGCACGGTGACGCTGACCTTCAAGGCCGGCACCGACCCCAATCTGGCCCAGGTGCAGGTCCAGAACAAGCTGCAGCTGGCGACACCCCTGCTGCCCGAAGTGGTCCAGCGCCAGGGCATCTCGGTCGTCAAGTCGACGCGCAACTTTCTGCTGATTGTCGGCCTGGTCTCGGAGGATGGCTCCATGACCCGCTACGACCTCGCCGACTATGCCGTCTCCAATATCCAGGATATTCTCAGCCGCCTCGAAGGGGTCGGCGAGGTGCAGCTCTTCGGTTCCCAGAACGCCATGCGCATCTGGCTCAACCCGACCAAGCTGACCAATTACAAGCTGATCCCGGCAGATGTGGTGACGGCGCTGCAGGCGCAGAACGCCCAGGTATCCGCCGGCCAGTTCGGCGGCTTGCCGGCCGTGGCGGGGCAGCAGCTCAATGCCACCATAACGGCCAGAACCCTTCTGCAGACGCCGGAACAGTTTGAGGCCATTGTGCTGCGGACCAACGCCGACGGCTCGACCGTCCGCCTGAAGGACGTGGCTGAGGTGGCCATCGGCACCGAAAACTACGACATTCTGGCCCGCTACAAAGGGAGCCCGGCCGCCGGACTGGGGATCAAGCTGGCCGCCGGTGCCAATGCCCTCGATACGGCCGAGCGCATCAAAGAGAAGATGGTGGAGCTGTCCGGGTTCTTTCCGCAGGGGATGAAGGTCGTCTATCCCTACGACACCACCCCCTTCGTCAAGATTTCCATCGAAGAGGTGGTGCGCACCCTCATCGAGGCCGTCTTCCTGGTCTTCGTCGTCATGTTTCTCTTTCTGCAGAACATCCGCGCCACCCTCATCCCCACCATCGCCGTGCCGGTGGTGCTGCTCGGCACCTTCGGCGTGCTGGCGGCCGCGGGCTTCTCCATCAATACCCTGACCATGTTCGCCATGGTGCTGGCCATCGGCCTGCTGGTGGACGACGCCATCGTCGTGGTGGAGAACGTCGAGCGCATCATGACGGAGGAGGGCCTGCCGCCGCGGGAAGCGACCATCAAGTCCATGGACCAGATCATCGGCGCCCTGGTTGGCATCGCCCTGGTGCTGTCGGCGGTTTTTGTCCCCATGGCCTTTTTCAGCGGTTCCACCGGGGTTATCTACCGGCAGTTCTCCATCACCATCGTCTCGGCCATGGCTCTGTCGGTGCTGGTGGCAGTCATCCTGACCCCAGCTCTCTGCGCCACCCTGCTAAAACCGGTGGCCAAGGGGCATGTGGCGGCGGACAGCGGCTGGTTCAAGGGTTTCTTCCGCTGGTTCAACAAATGGTTCGACCGCAGCAATAATATGTATCAGTCCCTCGTCGGCCGCATGCTGAGGCGCACCGGACGTTTCATGGTGATCTACGGGCTCATCGTCGTGGTCATGGCCTGGCTCTTTCTGCGTATGCCCACGGCCTTTTTGCCGGAGGAAGACCAGGGCATCATCATGGTGCAGCTGCAGCTGCCGGCGGGAGCCACCCAGGCCAGAACCATGGAAGTGATCAAGCAGGTGGAGCATCATTTTCTTGAAAAAGAGGGAGAAGCGATTGATTCCCTCATGACCGTGGCCGGTTTCAGTTTCGCCGGACGCGGCCAGAATATGGGGATCGCCTTTATCCGCCTGAAAGACTGGGAGCTTCGCCAGGATCCTGCCCTTAAGGCTCCGGCGATTGCCGGGCGGGCCATGGGCGCCTTCAGCCAGATCAAAGATGCCATGGTCTTTGCCTTCGTGCCGCCGGCGGTAATGGAACTGGGCAACGCCAACGGCTTCGACTTTCAGCTGCAGGACCGCGGCGGTCTCGGCCACGAAAAGCTCATGGCGGCCCGCAACCAGCTGCTGGGCATGGCAATGCAGAGTCCCAACCTGGTGGCGGTGCGCCCCAACGGCCAGGACGATACACCCCAGTATAAGCTGGATGTTGATGACGTGCGCGCCGGAGCCCTGGGGATCCCCCTGGCCCAGATCAACAGCCTGCTGGCCACGGCCTGGGGGAGCAGCTATGTCAATGACTTTATCCAGAATGGCCGGGTCAAAAGGGTCTACGTTCAGGGGGCCCCCCAGTATCGCATGCTTCCCGAGGATATCGGTAGCTGGTACGCCCGCAACAATCGCGGCGAGATGGTGCCCTTCTCGGCCTTTTCCACGGCCCATTGGCAGTATGGTTCCCCGCGCCTGGAGCGTTACAACGGGATGCCCTCCATACAGATCATGGGGCAGGCGGCTCCCGGCGTGAGCTCGGGAGAAGCCATGTCCCAGATGGAAGCGCTGGCGGCGCAGCTGCCCCCGGGTATCGGCTACGAATGGACTGGCCTGTCCTACGAGGAAAGACTGGCCGGCGCCCAGGCTCCGGCCCTCTACGCCATCTCCCTGCTGGTGGTCTTTCTCTGTCTGGCGGCTCTCTACGAGAGTTGGGCGGTTCCCTTTTCGGTCATGCTGGTTGTGCCCCTGGGGATCATTGGCGCCGTCGTGGCGGCGACCTCCCGCGGTTACTCCAATGACGTGTATTTCCAGATCGCCATTTTGACCACAATCGGCCTGTCGTCGAAGAATGCCATCCTCATCGTCGAGTTTGCCAAAGAAGAAATGGAACGCGGCATGGGCCTGGTCGAGGCGACCCTGGAAGCTGTCCGCTTGCGCCTGCGTCCCATCCTGATGACCTCGCTGGCCTTCTTCTTCGGCGTGCTCCCGCTGGCCCTCAACACGGGGGCGGGCTCGGGTGCCCAGAACGCCATGGGGACCGCCGTCAACGGCGCCATGGTCACCGCCACGGTGCTGGCGATATTCTTCGTACCGGTCTTTTTCGTCACCATCCGCCGACTTTTCAAGGCCAAGCCTGCACCGACCAAGGAGGGCCACTGATATGCATAGAATGGCAATCTGCCTGCTATTGACTGTTTTGCTGCTAAGCGGCTGTACGCTGGCGCCTCATTACAGCCGGCCGGAGGCTCCTGTGCCGACATCCTGGGCCGCTGACGCCAACCTGGAAGGGGATAAAGATCCGGCGGCACCTGCTTATGCAGCCATGTCCTGGCAGGACTTTTTTGTGGATGGAAACCTCAAGGAACTCATCAGGCTGGCCCTGGAAAGCAATCGCGACCTGCGGGTGACGGCTTTGACCATTGAGCGGACCCGCGCCCAATACCGCATCCAGCGTTCCGAGCTCTTCCCTGGCCTGCAGGCCGGGGCCGGCTACAACCGCCAGCGGGTCCCCGATACGTCAGGCTTTGGGCGCGTTATCCATCTGGAGCAGTACAATGTGTCCCTGGCGACGACGGCCTGGGAGATCGACTTTTTCGGGCGCTTACGCAGCCTGAAAAAGCAGGCGCTTCAGACCTATCTGGCCAGCGAAGAAGCCTATCGCAGCGCCCGCCTGGCTCTGGTCTCGGAGGTGGCGAGGGCCTACCTGGTTCTGGCCGCCGACCGGGAACGCCGGCAATTGGCCGAAGAGACCCTGGCCAGCTACCGGGAGACTCTGGCGCTGACCCAGCGGCGCTATGACGCCGGAGTCGCTTCCGAGCTCGACCTGCGCCAGGCCCAGACCAGCGTTGAGGCGGCGCGGGTGGATAGGGCCCGTTACGACAGCCTCGTGGCCGAGGGGGAGAACGCCCTGCGCCAGCTGGTGGGACAGGAATTTCCGCCTGACCTGCTGCCCGCGGCGCCGGTGACGGAACTGGCGGCCGTGACGGAGATCCCCGCCGGTGTCCCTTCGGAGGTGCTGCAGCAGCGCCCGGATATCCTGGCAGCCGAATACCAGCTCAAAGCCGCTTACGCCAATATCGGTGCGGCCCGGGCCGCCTTCTTCCCGCGCATCGCCTTGACGGCCTCGGCCGGCTTTGGCAGCTCGGAGCTCTCTACCCTCTTCGACGACGCCTCCCGGGCCTGGGCCTTCTCGCCCCGGCTGGATCTGCCCATCTTCACGGCGGGCAGCCTGCGGGCGCGCCTGCAGGTCTCCAAGGTCGACCGGGAGATCTCCCTGGCCCGCTACGAGGGGGCCATCCAGGGGGCTTTCCGCGAGGTGGCCGACGCCCTCGTCCGGCAGGAAACGATCGTCGATCAACTGCAGGCCCAGCAGGCCCTGGTCGAGGCGACGGCGGCCACTTACAACCTTTCCGAGCTGCGTTATACGCGGGGCGTGGACAGTTTCCTCAGCCTGCTCGACTCCCAGCGCTCCTTGTACGGCGCCCGCCAGGGCCTGGTTGCCGTTCGGCTGGCGCGCCTGGAGAACTTGGTCTCCCTTTACAAAGTGCTGGGCGGCGGGGCGTTTTAGCGTATAGCCCCCTATCGCATCAGTTTGTGCAAAGCCCTGGTATTTTTGAAAGGATACCAGGGCTTTTTTTTTGACCTTTACCGAGAGGAAAGATTTGCCCCGGGAGGGTATTCGGTCAGGCCTCCCATAGGGGTCAAAAGATTCAAAGTCTTGCAAAACCCACCAGCTTTGTTAGACTTTCTCGGCAAAACTGGGCTGATGAAGCGCGATAAATCTTGAGACCGGGAGGTTCCGTCATGGACGAAAAAGGGGAGGAAAAAGGCTGGTTTCACCTGGATGTTCACCCGTGGGTGTTTTTCACCTCGGCCGGGCTGATCGTGCTTTTTGTCGCCCTGACTCTCATTTTTGGGGCCAACGTGGACGACTTTTTTGCCAGTCTGCAGTCCTTCATCGGCACCTATGCCGGCTGGTTTTTTGTCTGGACCATGAACATCATCCTGGTCTATGTCGTCTCTCTGCTCCTTGGGCGCTTCTCCGGCATTCGCCTCGGAGGGGCCGAGGCGGTTCCCGAGTTCACTACCCTGGGCTGGTTTTCCATGCTCTTTTCTGCCGGGATGGGGATCGGTCTGCTCTTTTACGGGGTGGCCGAACCGATGTTCCATTTCATCGCCTCGCCCCTGGTGGAACCGGGGACGGCCGAGGCGGCCCGGGTCGGTATGGACCTGACCTTTCTCCACTGGGGGCTCCATCCCTGGGCCATTTACTCCATTGTCGGCCTGTCTCTGGCCTTTTTCGCCTTCAATAAGGGGCTGCCCCTGTCGATCCGTTCGGTCTTCTACCCTCTCTTCGGGGAGCGCATCTACGGACCGATCGGCAATATCATCGATATCATGGCCACCGTGGCGACCCTGTTCGGTGTCGCCACCTCCCTCGGCCTGGGAGTCCAGCAGGTCAACGCCGGCCTCAATCATCTCTTCGGCATTCCCCAGTCCGTCACGGTGCAGGTGATGCTCATTGCCGGCATCACCGCCGTAGCTACCTGGTCCGTTGTGCGCGGCATCAATAGCGGCATCAAGCTGCTCAGCGAGATTAACGTCTATCTCGCCGGTGGTCTGATGCTCTTTGTCCTGCTGCTGGGTCCGACCTTGTTCATCATGAAAGCGCTGATGGAGAATATCGGGTTCTATCTGCAGAATCTGCCCCAATTGGCCACCTGGAACGAAACCTATGAGGCGACGGACTGGCAGCAGGCCTGGACGATTTTCTACTGGGGCTGGTGGATTTCCTGGTCGCCTTTTGTCGGCATGTTCATCGCGCGGGTTTCCTACGGCCGGACCGTAGGTGAGTTCATCAAGGGAGTTCTGCTGATACCGACTTTCATCACTTTTATCTGGATCACAGTCTTCGGCAACAGCGCCATCAATATCGAGATGTTCGGCGCGGGCGATATCGGAAAGGCGGTCCAGGAGAATGTACCGGTCTCCCTCTTTAAGCTGTTGGAACACTATCCCTTGCAGTCGGTGACTTCCATGCTGGCCATCGTCGTTGTCATCACCTTTTTTGTCACCTCCTCCGATTCAGGCTCCCTGGTGATCGATATCATCACGGCGGGAGGCAATCCTGAACCGCCGCTCATGCAGCGTGTATTCTGGGCGATCCTCGAAGGCGTGGTGGCGGCGGTGCTCCTCTTCGGTGGCGGTCTGGTGGCTCTGCAGACGGCGGCCATTGCCACCGGGCTCCCCTTTTCCGTTATCCTGCTGGGCATGTGTGTGGCCCTGCACAAAGGTCTTGCCGAATACAAGGAAGGCCAATCGTTCGAACTGTCCATTGATGGGGCGCGAACGCGGGAGTTCAGGACCAGGCCAACGGCCAAGCTGCCTACCTTTGGCCGGCGACGCTTCTGGTAGGGCTGAAGGGACGGGAAAAGGGCAGTGTCAGCAGTTATCCAATTAATAGATGGATGGAGAGGGGGTTATATGCTCGGCAATGTGTTCCAGAAATTCAGCGGCGGCTGCATGATGATCTTTCGGCGCCAGGGGGAAAATGTGCAGTTTCTTGGCACGGCCTTTCTGGTTCATGAAGATGGTTATCTTCTGTCGGTTTCCCACATTCTGCCCGAGGAAGGACAACTGATGGTGGTCCCTGGTGATTCGGGCAGCGAGTTCGTTTCCATCAACCAGGAGACGGTGACCTCCATCCCGGTAAAGGTTGTTCGGCGAAGCCACGAGCGAGACCTCGCCCTGCTGAAAATGGACCAAGACATCGGCATCCGCATGCCTGATCATTTTATCGGGACGGCGATGAGCACCATGACTGGCAACAGTGTCATGGCCCTGGGATTCGCCTTCGGTCACCAATCCCTGCATACCCTGGTAGCGATGAACGCTGTGGTGAGCGGCAAGGTGCTCTCCAACAATCAGACGCGGCTTCTTCTTTTCGACAGCATGATCCATCATGGTGATCGGGGCGGTCCTCTGGTAAGTGTAGAAGACGGTCTGGTCATCGGTATCATCAATGGCCGCTTTGATCCCCAGGAAGCCTCCAAGGAGTATACGGACGGGCGAAATACAGTGGAAACGAACACCAATATCTCCTACGCTGTGGCCATCGATTATGGCGTCGACCTGATGGAGAAAGAAGGTCTCAAGCCGCACTGAGATATGTCCTGACGGACAAAAACAGTCAAAAACCCGCAAACAAGAAAGGACACTTTCCATGGATCTCGTACGCATTCTCATCGCGATTCTGCTGCCTCCCCTCGGGGTCTTTCTGCAGGTGGGCATCGGGGCCCAATTCTGGATCAATATCCTGCTGACCCTGCTCGGCTATATCCCCGGCATCGTGCATGCCGTCTGGATCATCGCCAAACGCTAGGGCGATGAATCCTTTATTTACCGCCCCCGGACTGGGTTGTCCGGGGGTACTTTTTTGAGGTCTGCTCCATCTTTCTGCCTGAGTGACTGACTGACGCCATGGTCCTGTCCTGCCTGATGCTCTTTGCCGCCTCTTTTCTGGCGGCGACCATTCTGCCTTTTTCCTCTGAGGTGATCCTCTTCGCTCTGCTGCGCGAAGGCTATCCGCCCTTTGTGCTACTGGCGACGGCGACCCTGGGCAATACCCTGGGTTCCTTCGCCAACTATGGGCTGGGGCGCTGGCTCCTGCACTACCGTGACCGCCGCTGGTTCTATTTCAGCGGCGAGCAGATCGACAAGGGCCAGCGCTGGTTTCAGCACTATGGTTTCTGGGTGTTGCTGCTGGCCTGGCTGCCGGTGGTGGGGGACGCTCTGACCCTGGTGGCCGGCGTCATGAAGGTGCGCGTCTGGCTGTTTCTGCTGCTGGTGGCCATCGGCAAGGGGCTGCGTTACCTGACCATCCTAGGGCTCTCTTCCTGGTGGCCGCTATAAATCCGTATGTTCTCTGTGCAATCCCGCAAAAGTGCCTATCGGCAGTTTAAAAATGACCCAGGTCAAAGAAATGGTCCCATCCCTGGGCTACCGTCTTTCTATTTTTGTTTGAGAGATAAGGGAGACAGGGGATGAACTGGATCGAGATAAGGCAAAAAACCTCTTTCTGGCGCGCTTTGGTGCAATGGGGATTTCTGGCCTGGATTGTCTTTATCGGCGTTCGCTTCGGCCTCTTTGTGCGCCACTTTGAGTCAGGCGGCGCCGCTCCCTATGTTTCCAGGCCGCCTGGAGTGGAAGGATTTCTGCCCATCGGCGCCTTGGTCAGCCTCAAGCACTGGCTGGTCAACGGTTTTGTCCACGACGTGCATCCGGCGGCCCTCGTGCTCTTTTTGACCTTCTTGGTCATGAGTCTGCTGGCCAAGAAGTCCTTCTGCTCCTGGCTTTGCCCGGTGGGGACGCTGTCGGAAGGAGCCTGGAAGCTGGGCCGCCATCTTTTCGGCCGCACCTTCAAGCCCTGGCGCTGGCTCGATACGCTGCTGCGCTCCCTCAAATACCTCCTGCTCTTTTTCTTCGCCAAGATTATCCTGCTCGATATGCCGGCCCGCGCGCTGGGAGCCTTCATGGACGCGCCCTACTGGGCGGTGAGCGACGTGAAGATGCTGCATTTTTTCACCCGCATGAGCCTGACGGCCCTGGTGGTCATCCTCGTTCTTACCGGGCTGTCACTCCTCTACCAGAATTTCTGGTGCCGCTACCTCTGCCCCTATGGCGCCCTCATGGGCCTGGCCAGTCTGCTCAGCCCCTTCAAGATTCGCCGCGCCCCGGAGCGCTGTACCGACTGTGGTGCCTGCAGTCGCGCCTGTCCCGCCTGGCTCCCTGTGCAGCAGAAGGCGAGGGTGCGCAGTCCCGAGTGCACCGGCTGCCTGACCTGCGTCGAGGCCTGCCCCGAGCGCGCCCTGGCCATGGCGCCACCGGCCGTCTCCCCGACCTTCCCCCGCTGGGTTTTCCCCGTCCTCGCCCTATCCCTCTATGGCATCGGCGTTCTGCTCGGTATGGCGACAGGGCATTGGGAAACTTCGCTGACCACTCAGCACTACCAGCAACTGATCCCCCTGGTTCCCTATCTGGGTCATTAAGGTAATCGCCGACGGGATGCTGGCCCCCTTGACAGTCATTAGTTAGCCTGCTAAATATTTGCCTGACAACCAAAGGAGACAGGCATGCCATTCTTTAATCCGGCCGACAGCATCGGCTTCCATTGCTCCCTCACCTTTAAGGCCTTTCGCCAGGCTCTGGAGAAACGCCTGCAGGGCACCGGCATTAGCCCGGTCCATGTTCTCGCCCTCGCTCACCTGATGGCGCTGGGCCCCCTTTCCCAGAATGAACTGGGCGACAAGCTCTTTATCACCGCCGCCTCCACGGCCCGTCTCGTCGACCGCATGGAGCGTGACGGCTGGGTGGAGCGTCAGCCCGACCCCAGGGACCGCCGGATCAACCGCCTGATCATCACGGAAAAAGCCCATTCCATGTGGGCGGAGATTTCCTTTTACGCCCGCGACGTGCTGGAACAGGCCAGCCGGGGGATCAAGAGCACCGAAATCGCACAGGCCATCGGGGTCCTTACCCGGGTGCGCCATAACCTGGAAAATTCGGGGAGTTGAAGATGATGAAGAAACGCCTTCTTGGAGTGCTTGTCCTGCTCGTCGTACTGGCCGCGGCCCTGTTGCTGGTCGCGCGCAAAAAAATGGAGCTGGCCGAGGCGCCACGTCCTACCCTGCAGCCGACGGTGGTCCGTACGGCTGTAAGCGAGCGGGGTGACCTGACGCGCACGCGTACCTACCTGGGCCGGGTGGAAGCCTGGCAGAGTGCCGGCATTTCGAGCCGGATCACCTCGGTGGTCGGCGAGGTCAAAGCGCGGGAAGGAGAAAAGGTTCGGCAGGGCGAGGTACTGCTGCGCCTCGACGACACGGAGCTGCGCCGGGCGCTGCAGGGCGCGGCTGCCCGGGTGGCCAATGCCCGTGACCAGGCCGAGGCGGTAGCGGCCAAGGTCAGCAGCCTGCGGCAGAGTCTGGTCTTCTGGGAGAAGGAAGAGGAACGGGACCGCACTCTGGCATCGGCAGGTGCCATCGCCCCGGCCCAGGCTGAGGCTACGGCCGATCGCCTGAATCAGGTGCGCGGGGAGCTGGAGGCGACCCTGCAGTCACTGCAGGCGGCCCGCAGTCTGGTGGAATCTCAGCGGCAGCAGCAACAGGAGGCGGCAGCGCGCCTGGCCTACACGGAAATCCGCAGCCCCTTTGATGGCCTTGTTGCCCGCCGCCTGGTCGATCCCGGCGATCTGGCGGCACCGGGCCAGCGCCTGCTGGAAATTGAGGACCACAGCCGCCTGAAGATACGTTTCGACATACCCCAAAAGGATGTGCCCCTGGTCGAAAAAGAGCGCCAGGTCATCGTCGAAGGAGACGGGCAGAAACAGGCTCTGGCCATCTCCCGCTTTTATCCTACCGTCAATCCCGACCAGACCCTGACCATGGAGGCGGAGCTGCCGGCCGTGACCTCCTGGCGGCCCGGAGCCTATGTCCCCGTATCCACGGTGGTGGAGCGGGCGGCGGATGTCATCCTAGTGCCGGAAGAGAGCCTGATTCCGTCGCCGGAAGGGGGGTTGGCGGTCTTCGTCGTCGAGGAGGGCGTCACCCGTCCCCTTCCGGTGCAGCTGCTGCTGTCGGAGGGCGGGCTGGCGGCGGTAAGCGGTCTTGAGGAGGGGGTCACCGTGGTGCTCAGCACCTATCTGGGCTGGAACCGTCTCTCCGGCGGGGAAGCCGTGGAGGTCCGGCCATGAGTCTGCCCCGTTTCGCGCTGAAGCAGCCGCACCTGGTGGCGGCGCTGGCGATGGTCGTCTTCGCTCTCGGCGGTTTCGCCTTCTGGAAAACGCCGACGGATCTCTTTCCCGACACGGTGCCGCCGCAGGTGGCGGTGGTCACGGTGAAGCCGGGAGCAGTGGCGCGCGACATGGCCGACCAGGTGACCCAGGTGCTGGAAAAGGAGCTGCACACCCTCTCGGGCGTCACCCGGGTCAGTTCCACCTCCCGCGATGAGGTCTCCTCCATCAACGTGGAGTTCGCCTACGACAAACCTATTGGCGAGGCGGTCACCGATGTGCAGAATGCAGTCGCCCGCGTGCAGGGGAGCCTGCCGGCCGGCGCGGCCCAGCCCCGTCTCTTTCGCATTACCGATTCCAACCGCCCTCTGTTGACCCTGGCCCTCTCCCCCCGGCCGGACAGTCTGAAGACGCTGGCGGATGTCCGCCTGCTGGCCGAAAACGATCTCAAGGACAGCCTGCTGCGCCTTGACGGCATCGGCGATGTGCAGGTCTTTGGCGGCCACCGGGCCGAGGTGTCGGTGCGCCTTGACCGGGAGGCCCTGCGTGCCCACGGCCTCGGCCTGGAAACGGTGATGGCGGCCCTGGCGGGGCAGAACGTCTCGGCGCCGGCCGGCATCCTCTACGGCGATCGCCGGGAATACCTGGTCAACGTCGCCGGCGAATTTGCCTCGGCGGCGGCCTTGCAGAACCTGCCGCTGCGCAGCGCCCAGGGCCAGACCGTCTATCTGCGCGATGTCGCCGAGGTTCGGCTGGAAACGGCCGATGCGCGCAGCCTCTACCATGGCAACGGCAAGGCCGCTATCGCCCTGAATCTGCTGCGCCCGGAAAAGGGGGAGACGGTCAAGGCGATCAAAAATCTTAAAGCTGCCCTGCCGGGCCTCGAGGCCCGCTATCCCGACCTGCTCTTCGAGATAACCGACGACCAGCAGCCGCTCATCGATCTCAACGTCAGCGGCATGCGTTCCTCCCTGGTGCAGGCCGTCATCCTCACGGTGCTGGTCATCTTTTTCTTCCTCGGCAACCTGCGTGCCGCCGCGACAGTAAGCGTCTCCATCCCCCTCTCCTTTCTGGGGGCGCTGGTCGTGTTGTGGTTCAGTCCCTACACGCTGAACATGGTGACCCTGTCGGCGCTGATCATCGCCGTCGGCATGGTCGTTGATGCCTCGGTGGTGGTGCTGGAGAACATCTATCGCCGTCATCACGACCTGGCGGGGGAAGATCCCGCCCAGGCGGCGCTGGAGGGAACGCGCCAGGTCTCCCTGGCCGTCACCGCCGGCATGCTGACCACGGTGGTGGTGCTGGTGCCGGTAATCTTTACCCAGGGCTACACGGGCCGGGTGATGGCCCCCTTGAATATCATCATTATCGCCACTCTGGTCACCTCGCTGCTCGTCTCCCTGACCGTCATCCCCCTGGTGGCCTCCCGCCTGCTCGGCGGGCAACGCCGGCAGCGGCGGGGCCTGGAGCGGCTGGCAAATCCGGTGGAGACGGGCCTCGACCGATTGAGCGATTTCTATGTCGGCCTGGTGGGCCTGGTCCTGCGCCGCCGCCTGCTCTTTGTCATCCTCGCCCTGGTTTTTCTGGTCTTCACCATGCGCGTGGTGCGGCCTCTGCTGGGTGGCGAGCAGATGCCGCCCATGGACACGGGGATCGCCCTGGTGGAGTTCGACACGGATGCCTCGGCCAGCCCCCGCCAGGTGGAAGAGGTGCTGAGCCGGGTGGAAGCCCTGCTCGGTCAGTCCCCCGAGGTCAAGAGCATTTCGGCGGTGGTCGGGTCGGAGCCGCAGGCGGTCAGCTTCGGCGGTGGCGGGACCACCACCCAGAGCGCCAAGCTCACCATTCACCTCATCTCCCGTACCGAGCGCGAGGCCGATATCTGGCAGATTCAGGAGCGCTGGCGGCAGGGCTTGCGGCGCCTTGAGGGGGTGCGCACTTTCCGGGTCTCCGAGTATGGAGCCACCCCGGTGGCGACCACCAAGGCTCCCTTCAACCTGGTGATCACGGGTCCGGAGCTGCCGATGCTCGACAGCCTGGCGGACGAAGCGCTGCAGCGCCTGCGGGGCCTCCCCGGTCTGACGGATCTGCGGCGTTCCTGGTACCGCGACAAGGTGCAGCAGACGGTGGCGGTCGATGCCGAGTTGGCCCGCCTCTACGGAACCTCCGCCGGTGGAGTGGCCGAGTCGCTGCGCCAGGCGGTGCAGGGGATGGCGGGCAGTGAGCTGCGCCTGCAGGGCTATCTCGATATCCCCATCCGCCTGCGCTATCAACAGAGCCAGATCGATGAACCCGAGGCTTTGCTGCAGGTGGATATTCCCACGGCCCAGGGGCCGATCAAGCTCGGCACCCTGGCACAGGTGCGCAGCGAAGTGCAGCCCCCCTTCATCACCCGCGAAAATTTGAGCCCGACCATCGATCTGACGGCGGGCAACCAGGTGCTGACCATCGCCCAGGTCACCAGTTTAGCCGAACAGCGTCTGCGGGACATGCCCCTGCCGGCCGGTTACGCGCTGGAGATCGCCGGCACGGCCCGCGACATGGGCCAGAGCCAGGGCGAAATGGGGCGGGCGCTGCTCATCGGCCTGGTGCTCCTCTTCATTCTGCTCTTCGCCATGTTTCGCTCTTTTCTGCCACCATTGGCCATCGTCCTCTCCATTCCCCTGGCCGTGGCCGGGGCGGTGTGGGGCCTGCTGCTCTTCGATAAACCCTTCTGCATGCCGGCCCTGATGGGGATCATTCTGCTCGGCGGCACCATCGTCAATAACGCCATCCTCATGCTCGACTTTATTCTGGAGGCGCGCCGGGAGGGGATGAGCCGTGACGAAGCCATCATCGCCTCGGTGCGGCTGCGACTGCGCCCCATCTTCATGACGGCGACCTCCACGGTCATCGGTTTTTCGCCCCTGATCTTCGAGATGGCCGTCGGCCTGGAGCGCATGAGCCCCCTGGGTATCGCCGCCGCCTCCGGTCTGCTGGTAGGGACGGTGGTGACCATGGTCTATCTGCCTCTGGTCTACGTACTTCTGGATGACGCGCAGGAGAAACTGAGGATGCTGTGGCGCGCGGCCAGAAAACCGGCGGTTACCCTTCTCCTGTTCAGCGCCCTGCTGCCGCCCCAGACGGACCTGGCCTGGGGGGCCGAGCTGCCCGCGCCCCTGTCGCTGACGGAGGCGGTGGCCTATGGCCTCGAACACAGTCCGGCTCTGGCCCAGGCCGCCGCCGAAGTAGAACGCAGCCAGGGCCTGGTGCGGAGCGCCGGGGCCCCGCGCGGGGTGCAGCTGCGCCTGGAAGGGAGCGCCGCCTGGTCGCAGGAGCGGCACAACATGGCGCCGGGGCTGGCGCCCCAGAATCAGGGGTTTGCCCATCGCGTCTATCAGGCCACGGCCAGCGCCGATCTGCTTCTCGCCGACTTCGGTGCGACCCGGGCCCGTCTGAAGGCCGCCAGGGCCCAGCAGGAGGGGGTCCGGCATCAGGCGGCCCGAGCCAGGGACGAGGTGGCCTTTCAGATTTCCCAACAGTTTTTGCAGGTATTGTCCCTGCGCGATATTCGCCTGGCCACCCTCGCCTCCCTGGACAGTCTGTCTGCTCTCGACCGTGCTGCCGAGCAGCTGTGGCGGCAGGGGCGGACGGCGCGGGTGGACAAGCTCAAGGTCGAGGTGCGTCTGGCTGAGGTGGAAAGTCAGCTGGCCGAGGTGAAGGCTGCCCTCGTCGAGGCTGAATACGCCTTACTGGCGGTCTTGGGATGTGAGGGTGAACTGCCGCCGTTGACCGACGTCGATCCCGCCGCAGTGACCCAACCCTCGGCGGAAAACAGGGATGGGGGGAGCCACCGCGATGACCTGGCGGCGCGGCAGGCCGAGGTCGAGTCTGCCCGCCGACAGCCCGTCGGGGCGAAGCGGGCTTACCTGCCGGAGCTGCGGCTCTTTGCCAGTGCCGGATATTACGGGGCCGATGATCCCCTGTCGATGGCGGCCGGTGTGCCCGGCGACGACAGCCAGACCGATGCGACGGTCGGCGTGAAGCTGACCGTTCCGCTGTTGGACGGCGGTTTACGGGCCGGCAAGGTGACGCAGGCCCGCGCTGAAGCAGATAGGGCCCGGGCCCGCCTGCGCGAGGCTCAACTTAACGCGCGGCGTGAACTGGCCGTCGCCCGCGCCGAGGTCGCCAGCGCCCGTGTCAGGCAACAGGCTCACGGCAAAGGGATGGTGCAGGCCCGTGAGGCTTTGCGTCTCGAACGGCTCAAGTACGAGGCGCAGAGAGGATCGGTCAACGAGGTGCTCGACGCCGAAGCCGCTTTGCTGCAGGCGAGCAGCCTGCTCCGTCAGGCAGAACGGGCCCTGATCCTGGCGAGTCTGGCGGAAGAACTGGCCGGTGGTCGTCTGTCGTCCCTGGGGGAATAGATTGAAGCAAAAGCGACCTGTCTTCGACCGGATCTGCTAGGTAGCCGCATTCTTTTATGCTACCATTTCTTTTTATTTGCGACAGGGGCCCAACAACAGGGGCCCCACCAACCCAGACAGGGAGGATCAATGCAAAATTGGGGAGAAGGTCCCTCGGCAGAGGACCTGGAAAAGAAAATCATCGACATAGGGCAGAAGCTCAAGAAAGAGTTTCGTCCTAGTAAAAATCTCTTTCTCGTCGCGGTTGCGGTCCTGGCAGTTTTTATCGGCATGAGCAGCTTTTACAAGGTCGACACGGAGGAGACCGGGGTTATCTTGCGTTTCGGCAAATTCACTGGTTATTCACAGCCGGGACTCCACTTCAAGCTGCCTTTTGGCATCGATCGCGTCTATTTGGTGAAGACCGGCCGTGTCTTTAAAGAAGAGTTTGGTTTCCGCACGGTTCTGCCGGGAGAACGCACGACCTATACCAAGAAAGGCTTGGAAGAAGAATCACTGACCTTGACCGGTGACCTCAATGTCAGCGATGTGGAATGGATCGTCCAGTTTCAGGTGATCGATCCCTATAAGTACGTTTTCCAACTAAAAAATCCGGTGGACACCATCCGCGACGTCAGTGAGGCCATGGTGCGCAAGGTTATCGGCAACAGCAACGTCACCGACGTATTGACCACCGAGCGCGCCATGCTGGCCTCCCTCATCCAGCAGGATCTGCAGCAAACCCTTAATCAGTACGATATCGGCGTGCGTGTTGTCACCGTCAAGTTTCAGGATGTCACGCCGCCTGATCCCGTCAAAAAAGCTTTCAACGAGGTCAACGAGGCCGAGCAGCAGAAGGAGAGTATGATCTTCCAGGCCCGCGAGCAGTTCAACCGCGAAGTGCCCCGGGCTCGTGGCGAAGCGAAGAAAACGGTGGAAGAGGCTGAAGGCTACGCCATCGAACGCATCAACAAAGCCCGCGGTGAGACCAACCGTTTTGAAGCCCTGCTGCTTGAATACCGCAAGGCGCCTGAAGTGACCAAGCGCCGCATTTTCCTCGAAACCATGGAAGAGGTGCTGCCGAAGCTGGAAGAGATCTACGTGATGGACGGCGCCGGGAGTAACCTGCTGCCGCTGCTGCCGATGCGCAGCGAGAGTCAGGGAGGGAAACAATGAAAATATTACCCGTAATTATCCTGCTGGTCTTTGTCGCTGTCGTCGGCATCAGCAGTAGTCTTTTTGTGGTCACGGAGGCCGAACAGGCCATCGTCACCCAGTTTGGCAAGCCCGTGGGGGATGTCAGGGGGGCGGGAATACACGTCAAAATACCCCTCATTCAAGAGGTCAAGCGCTTTGAAAAGCGCATCATGAAGTGGGACAGCGCCCCCAATCAGATTCCCACCAAGGACAAGCGCTTCATCTGGGTCGACACCACGGCGCGCTGGCGTATTGTCGATCCCCTGCTCTTCTACAAGACCGTGGCGACGCAAGTCGGTGCCCAGAGCCGGCTCGACGACATCATCGACTCGGTGGTGCGCGATGCCGTGTCCGGTCGTCTGCTGGCCGAACTCGTGCGCGGCAGCGATTACAAGTCGCCGAAGGGCGAGGGGAAAGTAGAGGTGTTTGAGGTCGAAGGCCAAGTTGTCAGTGAAAGCGAACTGGTCGGCCGCGAGGAAATTCTGGAGGGCCTGCTCGGCAAGGCCCGAGCCAGCACCCCTGAGTACGGCATTGAGCTTATCGATGTGCAGATCAAACGCATCAATTATGTCGATCAGGTTTTGACCCGCGTCTACGAACGCATGGTTAACGAGCGTAACCAGGTGGCGGCTGAATATCGCTCGGAAGGTGAGGGAGAAAAAGCCGAGATTCTGGGCAAGATGGAGCGCGAGCTCAAGCAGATTACCTCGGAAGCCTACCGTCTGGCCCTGGAAATTCGGGGCAAGGCCGACGCCGAAGCGGCGGGCATCTATGCCACGGCCTACAGCCGCGACAAGGAATTCTACTCCTTTTTGCGCACCCTCGAGTCCTACAAGAAGGTCATCGGCAAGAATGGCCGGCTGGTGATCGGAACCGACTCGCCTTTCTACAAATATCTGCAGGACGTCAAATAGCCGTCCATTGAAATGCAGACCATCGCAAGGCCCGCCTTTCCCAGCAAAGGCGGGCCTTATTGCCTTTAAAGGTCAGCCGACTGCACCTTGCATTGCTGTCGAAGACAAGTAAACTCTTGTTATTCCAACGCCAGATGCGCACCGGATATGGGAGATGATGCAGATTGCCTTGAATACCCTGGGCGGGTTGGCGCTATTCATGCTCGCCATGATGATGATGACTGAAGGCCTCAAGGTCTTCGCCGGCGGCGGCCTCAAACAGCTGCTGAATCGTTATACCTCTACACCTTTGCGGGGTGTACTGGCCGGCATCCTGGTGACGGGGCTTGTGCAGTCCTCCAGCGCTGTCACCGTGGCGACGATCGGTTTCGTCAATGCCGGGGTCTTCACCCTGGCCCAGGCGCTAACGGTGGTGTTCGGCACCAACATTGGCACCACGGTCACCGGCTGGCTGGTAAGTCTGGTCGGCTTCGGGTTCAAAATCGAAAACTTCGCCCTCCCGATTCTGGCGCTGGGCGTCATGCTGCGACTTGGCCTTAGCGACAGGCGATTGCGTGGGCTGGGAGAAGCCCTGGCGGGATTCGGCCTGTTTTTTCTGGGGCTATCCGTCCTCAAGGAGGGTTTCGGCGGCTTGGCCTCGAGCTACAGCGCCACGCTGACGGACGGCGAAACCGGCGGAACCCTCCTCTTTTTGGCTATCGGCTTTGTGGCGACGGTACTGACTCAGTCCTCCAGTGCCTCCATCGCCATTGTGCTGACTGCGGTCAGCGGCGGTGTGATCGGCATGTACCCGGCCGCTGTCGCCATCATCGGCGCCAATCTCGGCAGCACCTCGACGGCGGCCATGGCGGTACTGCGCGCCACCCCCAACGCCAAGCGACTGGCTCTTGGTCATATTCTCTTTAACCTCATTACAGGTATTGTGGCGCTGGCGCTGTTGCCGCTGCTCATGTGGGGCATCCATCTGCTGGCGGATGGCCTCGAGCTGGAAGGGAGCCCGGCGGCGGTGCTGGCTCTTTTCCACACGGTCTTCAATGTGCTCGGGGTTCTGTTGATGCTGCCCGTGGCCGGTCTGCTGACCCGCTGGCTGCAACGGCTTTTTCGCAGCCAGGAGGAGGAAGCCGGCCGACCGCGGCACCTCGATACGACCTTGACGGCCACCCCTGAGCTGGCCGAATCGGCTCTGGCCGCCGAACTGGCCCGCTTGCGCCTTATGGCCAACCAGATGGTGTATGACGCGCTGCTGCATCCCGAGCAACCGGCGGCGCTGGTGGAACAGCAGGCGGCGGCCATGCGGACCCTGGGCGCCGCCATCACAGACTTTATCAGCAAGGTCCGTACGGAAAGCCTGTCCCGGGAAGTGGGGGAGAGCCTGGCCCGGGATCTGCGCATTGCTCGCTATCTCGATGAGGCCGCGCGGATGTCGGGCAATGCCTTGGAGCTGCGCCGGGAGATGGCCACCAGCAGCGACCGCCAGATCGTCGATGTCCTTGAACACCTCGTCACCACGGTGAAGACTTGCTGCGACCTGACGGGGCGCGATGAGGATTTTGCGGGGGCCGATGTGCATCGTCAACAGGCGCTGGACGATTTTCAGGGGGCCTATCAGCAGGCCAAGGGAGAAATTCTGGCGGCAGCCGTGGCCAGAAGACTGCGAGTTGAGCAGGCTGATCACCTGCTCGGGGTGCTTAGCACGACGCGGCGCATGGTGGAACAGCTGGTCAAGGCCGATCGGCTGCTGCGCGATCCCGCCAGGGCCCAGGTCATCGAAGCGCAAAGCGAGGAGAATTACTCGCCTGAGTAAGGCGTATATCCATAGGTAGAGGAGGAGTTCATCATGTTTAAACGCATCGGACTGTTTGTCATCACCAATATCGCCATTCTTGTGGTGCTGAGTTTTGTGCTTAACCTGCTCGGGGTCGGCCCGATGCTGCGGGAAGAGGGCCTCAACATGCCGAGCCTCATCGCCTTTGCAGCAGTTTTCGGCTTCGGTGGCTCCCTCATCTCCCTCGCCATCTCCAAGTGGACGGCCAAGCGCCTCACCGGCGCCCAGGTCATCAGCCAGCCCTCCAGCGAGCAGGAGATCTGGCTGGTGGAAACGGTGCGGCGCCAGGCTTCGGCGGCGGGGATTGGCATGCCCGAGGTGGCCATCTACAACGCCCCGGACGTCAACGCCTTTGCCACCGGCATGCGTCGCAACAGCGCTTTGGTAGCGGTAAGCACCGGGTTGCTGCGGGGCATGAACAGGGATGAGGCCGAGGCAGTGCTGGCTCACGAGGTCAGCCACGTCGCCAATGGGGACATGATCACCCTGGCTCTCATTCAAGGGGTGGTGAATACTTTCGTCATTGTGGCCTCGCGGGTGGTGGGACACCTGGTCGACCGCGTGGTTTTCAAAACCGAGCGGGGCCATGGCCCCGGCTTCTTTATCACTACCCTCGTCGCTCAGATGGTCTTCGGTATTCTGGCCAGCGTCATCGTCTTCTGGTTCAGTCGTCAGCGTGAATTTCGGGCCGATGCCGGCGCCGCCACCCTCGCCGGCCGCGAAAAGATGGTAGCGGCGCTGGAGCGGCTGCGCATGTCTGCCGGTCAGCCCCACCTTCCCGACCAGATGGCGGCCTTCGGCATCTCCGGCAACATCGGTCGAGGGCTCAAACGTCTGTTCATGACCCACCCTCCCCTCGAAGAGCGCATCGCCGCCCTGCGGGAGAGGCGCTAGCCGGGGGACCGGGAGCGAAGATCTGTAAGCATGGATGCCGCCATCCTGACCGTCCTCATCATTCTGGCTGTTACCATGGCCCTGTTGGCCCTGGAGGTATTTCGTCTCGACGTAACGGCCATACTCTGTCTGCTGGCTCTGGCCTGGACCGGCGTACTGGAGCCGCAGGAAGCCCTGTCGGGCTTTGCCAGCAATGCCGTGGTAGCCATGATGGCGGTGATGATCCTGGGTCGCGGCCTGGCCAGAACGGGACTGATGGATCGCTTCGCCCGCTTTTTCATCAGCAAGGTGGGAGATAAGCCATCGCGCATTGTGGCGCTACTGTCTCTGTCCGTCGGAGCGCTGTCGGGCTTCATCCAGAATGTCGGCGCCGCCGCCCTTTTTCTGCCAGCCATTCTGGACATCTCCCGGCGGCAGCAGATACCGGCCTCGACCCTGGTCATGCCGATCGGCTTCGCCGCCATTTTGGGCGGAACGCTCAGCATGGTGGGCTCAGGGCCTCTCATTCTTATCAACGATCTGCTGCGGGTCGGCGGCCAGGCCCCCTACGGACTGCTTAGCGTGACCCCTGTCGGACTGGCCCTGCTCGGCGCCGGTATTCTCTATTTCGTGCTGTTCGGCAAGAAGGTCCTGCCAGACACGGCGTCTCGGGAGGTCGCTCCTTCCGAACAGGAACGGCTCGTTGAGGCCCTGCACCTGCCCGATCATATCTGGCTCTACACCATCCCCGAGGGAAGTTCCCTGGTCGGCCAGACACCGGAGGAGGCCGGGATATGGAGCCGCTTCGGCCTGAATATCCTTGGCTTGGCCAGCGACAGTGGCATCCGTTATGCCCCCTGGCGGCAGACGCGCCTGGAGGCCGGTCAGACCTTGGCCCTGCTGGGGGAGGAGGCCAAGGCGGTACGGTTCGCGGCGGCCTTCGACCTGCGCCAAGAGGGGAAAGGGGGGCGTTTCGCCCCTCTGCGCGACCCGGAGCTAGCCGGCTTCGCCGAAGTCATCATCCCGCCCCGTTCGGCCCTGGTCGGACAGACCCTGCGCAGTTTTGCCCTGCGTCGCCGCTACGCCGTCGAACCGGTCATGATGTTCAACCGTGGAGAAGAGGTGCGGGGGGATTTTTCCGATCGCGACATTGCCCCCGGCGATACTTTTGTCGTATATGGCCTGTGGGAAAACATGGATGACCTGAAGGGCGGCGGTGATTTCGTCGTTGCCACCCCCTCTTCTGGCCGGCGACATGCCGACGCCAGGGCTTGGCCGGCCCTGCTGTGCTTTGCAGGGGCTGTGGGGCTGGCCCTCGCCGGTTTCCCTCTAGCTCTGGCCTTTCTGTCCGGGGCCCTTGCCATGATTTTGACGGGAGTGCTCAGCATCGAGGCGGCCTACGAGGCCATTGAATGGAAGGTCGTCTTCCTTCTCGCCGGCTTGATTCCCCTTGGCCTGGCCATGCAGAAGACAGGGGCCGCCGAATTTCTTGCCCGGAAACTCATGACCCTGGTGCAGGGGGCGCATCCCTTGTTCTTTCTGCTGAGCGTGGCCGTCCTCTCCACGTTGTTCTCCCTCTTCATGTCCAACGTGGGAGCCATCGTAGTGCTGGCGCCCTTGGTCATCGGCATGGCGGAGCTCGCCGGACTGCCCCCTCGCCCCCTGGTGCTCCTGGCCGCCGTCTGCGCCGCCAACTCCTTTATGCTGCCCACTCATCAGGTCAACGTGCTGTACATGTCACCCGGCGGCTACCGCAATGCCGACTATATCCGGGCTGGCGGCGGACTCACCCTGCTCTTTCTGCTGGTCGTCGTCAGTCTGTTTTATTTGTTTTATCTCTAACTCTTTTAGAAAAGGAGAAGATCATGCTACTCAAGCACTATTTCGTGGAAAAGATTGCGCACAGCTCTTATCTGCTGGCCGGGCAGAAAAACTGTGCCATTATCGACCCTCAACGCGATATCGATGTCTACCTCCAGGAAGCCCGCGCCCTGGGGGTTAAGATCACTCACATTCTACAGACGCACCTGCACGCTGACTTTGTTTCCGGGCATATGGATCTGGCCCAGAAGACGGGGGCCAAAATTTACGTGGCCCGTTCGGCCAACTGTACCTTTGATCATGTTCCGCTGGTGGAAGGGGACCGGGTGGAGCTGGAGGATATGCGCCTGGAGGTGCTGGAGACGCCAGGCCATACCCCCGAACACCTGAGCTACGTGGTGGTGGATACCTCCCGCGCTGACAGTCCCATCGGCGTTTTCGTCGGCGACACCCTTTTTGTCGGCGATGTTGGGCGGCCCGATCTCTTTCCCGACCAGGCCCGGCAGCTGGCTGGCAAGCTCTATCACAGCCTGCACGACAAACTTCTGAAGCTGCCTGACTATTGCGAAGTCTACCCCGCCCATGGGGCCGGTTCCCTGTGCGGGCGGTCCATGGGCGCCAAGTGGCGCAGCACTATCGGTTACGAGCGCCGCTTCAATAATGCCCTGCAGATTGACAACAAGGACGCTTTTATCAAATCCCTCACCGAGGATATGCCGCCGGCACCCGATCACTTCAGCCGCTGCAGCGATATCAACCGGCAGGGGCCGGCGCGGCTGGCTGAGCTACCCGCTCTGGAAGAGCTGGACGCGGCCCAGTTCAACGCCCGCCTGCAGGACTCCGGCCTCGAGGTTCTGGACGCCCGCAGCTATCACGCCTTTAGCAGCCAGCATGTTCCGGGGGCCTGGCACCTCGATCTCAAGGGGAATTTCCCAACCTTCGCCGGCTGGGTGCTGCCGACGGGCCGGGACATTCTGCTGGTGGCCGATGACTATGCGAAGGCGAAGGAGGCCCTGCGCTGGGCCCGGCGTGTGGGGGTGGATCGCATTGTCGGAATCCTGGCCGGCAGCATGTCGGCCTGGGCCACCTCCGGCCTGAGCTCCAACTCCTTCCGGCAGGCCTCAACCGAAGAGCTGCATGAGCGCATGCAGGGGGACTCGAACTTTGTCCTTCTCGATGTGCGGGCACCTCTCGAATTTGCGGACAGCCATATCGAGGGGGCCGTCAATATACCGGTGGCGGAGTTGCGCAGCCGCCACCAGGAGCTCGACCAGGACAAGGATATTTATGTGATCTGCAGCTCGGGCAACCGCTCCAGCCTGGGGGCCAGCATCCTGGCAAAACACGGCTTCAGGCAGCTGTTCAACGTGGCGGGCGGGCTCACTGGCTACAGTGCCGCCGGGTTCGTCAAGGAGTGCCGGGCCTGTGTCAATCCCCACGGTTCGCGTTTTTATTCCAGCGTGATCGATGGCAAGCAGGACTGGAACGAAGAGAATTGAGAGGAGGCGGGATAGATGGATTTTCTCACGGAAGTACGCTGGTCACCCTATGCGGTCGGGATCGGTCTCGGGGTGTTGAGCTGGTTCAGTTTCCTCGTGTCGGGCAAGCCCCTCGCCTGTTCAACAACCTTCGCCCGCCTGGGCGGCCGCATCCTGCAGGCCCTCCAGGGCAAAGGCGTGGAAAATAGGCCCTATTATCAGAAAATCGGCCTCAAGCTGGGCTGGCAGGGGCTTCTCGTGTTGGGGGTCGTGCTGGGCGCGTTGGTCTCGGCGCTGCTGTCGGGGGATTTTCACTGGCAGTGGGTGCCGAACCGTTGGGCGCTGGCCTTTGGTGACAGTCCTCTCCGGCGCGTGGTCGTCGCCCTGATCGGCGGGATTTTCCTCGGTTTCGGCGCCCGCTGGGCCGGGGGTTGCACCAGCGGTCACGGCATCAGCGGCACCCTTCAACTCGCCGTTTCCAGCTGGATATCGGCCATCTGCTTCTTTATCGGCGGCATCCTGGCGGCCTTCGGGCTCTTCGCTCTGGCCGGATAGGGGGATATATGACACGGAAACCAAGGCAACAAGGCCAGTCGAAGGAGCCTTCCCCGAAATGGGGGCTGCTTATCGGTCTTATTTTCGGTTTCCTCCTGCACAAAGGGGGCGCCACCAAATACGACGTCATCCTTGGCCAGCTCCTGCTGGAGGATTTTACCGTCCTCAAGATCATGCTCAGTGCCGTAGTGACCGGTATGATCGGCGTCTATTTCATGAAGGGCCGGGGCTGGATCACCCTCTCGCCCAAGGCGGGCTCGCTGGGCATGAACATCCCCGGAGGCCTCCTCTTCGGTGTGGGATTCGCTGTGCTCGGCTACTGCCCCGGCACCATCGCCGGGGCCATCGGCAACGGCTACCTTGATGCTCTGGTCGGCGGTCTGGCTGGGATCATCATCGGCACCGCTCTGTTTGCCGCACTCTATCCGAGGCTGCAGAAAGGTATCCTGCAAAAAGGCGACTTTGGCGATCGGACCTTACCGAAACTGTTCAGGGTCAATGACTGGGCCGTGGTGGCGCCGGTGTCCCTGCTTATCGTGCTGCTGCTGGCTTGGCTGGAAAGCGCCGGTCTTTAGCAGGTGATGGCGGTATTACAGGGGCCAGACCCACAGCAGCATGGGGATGCTGACGGCAACGACGAGGATTTCCATGGGTAGCCCCAGGCGCCAGTAGTCGCCAAAGCGAAAGCCGCCGGGGCCGAGAATCAGGGTGTTGTTCTGGTGGCCGATAGGGGTGAGAAAAGCGCAGGAGGCGCCGACGGCCACAGCCATGAGAAAAGCGTCGGGGCTGGCGTTGAGTTGCGTCGCGGTGCTGATGGACAGGGGGCACATGACGGCCGCTGTGGCGGCATTGTTCATGAAATCGGACAGAGTCATGGTCGTGATGAGGATCAGGGCCAGAGCGAGAACCGGCCGGCCCTGGGCCAGGTTCTGCAGAAGGCCCTGGGCCAGCAGGTCGGCGGTGCCGGTGCTGGCCATGGCGCCGGCCACGGGAATAAGGGCGGCCAACAGGACGATAACGGGCCAGTCGATGGCTTCGTAAAGCTTTTGCAGGGGAATAATCCGCTGAGTCATCATCACCAGGACTCCTGCCGCAAAAGCGATGGCGGCGGGGAGCAGACCAAAGGCGGCGCCGCCGACCGCGGCCAGCATCGTCAGGGTGGCGACCAGGGCCTTGCGGCGATCCGGGATGCGGATGGCGCGCGCCGCCAACGGAACGCAGGAGAACTCGGAGGCAAAGGCGGAGAGGGCTTCCGGTGAACCCTGCATGAGCAACAGGTCGCCGGCCAGAATGCGCGTGACCCGCAGCCGTTTGATGGAGCGGCGACCCTGGCGCGAAAGGGCGAGCAGGTTCAGACCGTAGCGGGTGCGCAGCTGCAGATCGGTTGCCGTGCGACTGATCAGCCGGGCGTTGGGCATGACCACCAGTTCCTGAATGACCGTTTCCTCACTTTCGTGCCGCTGCTGTTCCTTCTCCGTTTTATCGCCCGTTGTTGGCGTTGCCGCGGCCTGGACCTGGGCAGTCAGGGGCGCCTCGTTTGACTGGTCACCGTCCTCCTCGTCCTCTTTTTTCGAAGCGATAGCTTCCTCCAGTTCAAGATTCAGGGATGAGAGCAGGCCGGCCAGCGCTTCCGGGTCGGCCTCGATGACCAGAATGTCGCCGGCGTGCAGCAGCCGGCGCGGGTTGGGGGCGATCACCCGCATTTTGTGGCGCACCATACCGACGATCTGGGCATCGGCCTCCTCCAGTTGGTGTTCCAGGTCGCGCAGCGGCCTGTCCACGACCTTGCTGTCTTCGCCAATGCGCACTTCGGTAAAGTAGGCGCCTGTTTCGAAGCCGCTGATCCCTTCCTGTTTTCGGATGGGAACAAGGCGCCAGCCGAGCAAAACAATAAAAATGATACCGGTTACGGCGACGGTCAGTCCTACCGGCGTGTAGTCGAACATGGAAAATCCGTTCACCCCGTTGGTTTGGCGAAAGCTGGCGACGATCAGGTTCGGCGGAGTGCCGATCAGGGTGGTCATGCCACCGAGAATGGTGCCAAAGGATAGGGGCATGAGGACTCTGCCGGGTGAAAGGCCTTTTTTGTCGGCAAGCTGGAAGGCGACCGGCATCAGCAGAGCCAGGGCGCCGACATTGTTCATGAAGGCAGAAAGAACGGCGCCGAGAGCGGTCAGGGCGGTAATGGTCATTATCGGCCCGGCGGAAGAGGGCAGGACTTTCTGAGCCAGGGCATCGACGGCACCCGTCATCTGCAAGCCCTGGCTCAGCACCAGTACACAAGCCACGGTGATGACAGCGGGATGCCCGAAGCCGAGAAAAGCCTCTCCGGCTGGGACTAAGCCGGCGATCACACAGGCCAGCAGAGCGCCGCCGGCTACGATATCATGGCGCCAGCGGCCCCAAAGAAAAAGGACAATAGTCACCAGCAAAATGGCAATAATCAGAATCTGATCCTGGGTCATCCGGCCTCTCCCAAGCGAACGGTGCCGATTAAGTCCGGTCCGCAAAAATTCGAAGTCATGAAAATTATAAAAAATAGTACCGCAAGACGCTTGGTTAACAATCATCTTGTGGCGAAATACTTTATTGTGGCAAACCACAGCTATTAGACGGCAGATGTGTCCGGCGCCAGCGTCAAAAAGGAATTTTAGCTTGCCTTGCCAGAAATAATCCGGATATGTTGATTCTTTCTCCGAGAGACTTCTCGTATTCCACTTCGATACAACATGATGTTTCAAGCCGGTTGGCCACGAGACATGTAGTAGAGGGGAGATACCTTTGACTTTCTGGCTGCTTTATCTGGCCACAGGCGCCTTTACGGGGATTTTTGCCGGCCTGCTGGGCGTGGGCGGTGGTCTGATCGTCGTGCCGCTACTGACCTTTGTCTTCACCAGTCAGCAGATGCCCGAAGCCTATATTCTTCACCTTGCCCTCGGCACCTCCCTGGCCAGCATCATCCTGACCTCGATTTCCAGCTTCCGGGCGCATCACGCCCGCGGCGCCGTACACTGGGGGGTGGTGCGCGGCATCTCCCTGGGCATCCTCACCGGCACTTTTTTCGGTTCCTGGGTGGCGGCCCAGTTGAGCGGACGCTTTCTCAGCGCCTTTTTCGTGGTCTTCCTCTATACCGTGTCTCTGCGCATGTTTTTCAATGTCCGTCCCCAGGCTTCCATGACCCTGCCGAAGCCGGCCGGTCTGTTTGCGATAGGCAATGTCATCGGCGGCGTCTCCAGCCTGGTCGGCATCGGCGGTGGCAGTCTGTCCGTCCCCTTTCTCGTGCGCTGCAACCTGCCGGTCCACACGGCTGTCGGCACTTCCGCCGCCATCGGCTTTCCCATCGCCGTGGCCGGTACCGCCGGCTATGTTCTCAACGGGTTGGCTGTGGCCGAACTCCCGGCCGGCAGCCTCGGCTTTGTCTATCTTCCTGCCCTGGTCGGCATCTGCTTGGCCAGTGTGCTGACGGCCCCCTTGGGGGTGCGACTGGCCCACAGTCTGCCGGTGGCGCGGCTCAAGCGGATTTTCGCCCTCTTCCTCATGGTCATGGGCACCCGCCTGCTGCTCGGTTTCTTCTAGCCCCCACTCTTTGTCAAAGCCTGCCGGTTTCCAGGCAAATGGGGTCAGCACCGGTGATCGCCCCTTTAGGCGGGGGACTGCCCGTGGGCTTTTTGCTTGCCAAGAAGCCATTTCTGCGGATAAATTGACCGTTCATCGGCAATAACAAAACTGTGTTTTGAATTTGGGTAGCCAGAAAGAAAACGCCCTTTTCCGTTTGAGGAGCCATGGAAGTTCTCCGTCACCATGAAATAACGGCCCTGTTCCTCGCTCTGGGGCTGCTGCTGGCCACGGCTCGCCTGCTGGGAGAGACGGCCCGCCGCTTCAACCTGCCATCCGTCCTCGGCGAGATTCTCGCCGGCATTCTGTGGGGGCCGACGATCTTCGGCGTCCTCGCCCCCGCCGCCCACACCTTTCTCTTCCCCCGTACAGGTGGTGGGGCCGTCGCCTTTGACGCCCTGACGACCCTGGCCATCGTCCTTTTTCTGTTGGTCGCCGGCATGGAGGTCAATCTTTCCACCGTATGGCGGCAGGGGAAGGTGGCCCTTTGGGTGGCCCTGGCCGGGATGCTGCTCCCCTTTGCCCTCGGCTTTGCGGTGGCCTGGTGGCTGCCGGGGCTGGTGGGCTATCAGCCCGGCGTCAATCCTCTGGCCTTTGCCCTCTTCATGGCCACAGCGCTTTCCATTTCGGCCCTGCCTATCATTGCCAAGATCCTGATGGATCTCAACATCTACCGTAGCGACCTGGGCGTGACGGTGGTGGCCGCGGCGGTTTTCAACGATCTGCTGGGCTGGCTCGTTTTTGCCGTGATTCTGGGGATGTTGGGGGCCAGCAGCGGCATGCCCCTGGCCCACACGCTCTGGCTCACTCTGGTCTTTACCGCCGCCATGCTCACGGTGGTCCCCTGGGTGATTCACCGTCTGCTCCCCTGGATTCAGGCCCATGCCAGCTGGCCCGGCGGGGTGCTTGGCTTTGCCCTCTCCTTCGGCCTGCTGGCGGCGGCCTTCACCGAGTGGATCGGCATTCACGCCATCTTCGGCTCTTTTCTGGCCGGGGTGGCTCTCGGTCACTCCAGTCACCTGCGGGAGCGTACCCGTACCACCATCGACCAGTTTGTCTCCTTTATCTTCGCGCCCCTCTTTTTTGCCAGCATCGGCCTCAAGGTGAATTTTGCCGCCAATTTCGATCTGCTACTGACCCTGACGGTTCTCGGCCTGGCCCTGAGCGGCAAGGTTATCGGCAGTGCACTGGGTGCGCGTCTGGGGGGGCTTTCGAGGCGCGACTCCTTCGCCGTGGGCTTCGGTATGAGTGCGCAGGGCACCATGGGGATTATCCTTGGTGTTCTCGCTCTGCAGTATGGATTGATCAGCGAGCAGGTCTTCGTCTCCCTCGTGGTGATGGCCCTCATCACCTCGCTGGTGAGCGGTCCGATGCTGCAATGGATTCTGCGTCTCAAAAAACCACGGCACTTTACGGATTTCCTGATATCGCGAACTTTCCTCTGTCCTCTGTCATGCCACACACGCACCGAGGCGATCCAGTCGCTGGCCAAGGTTGTCGCCGAAGCCTATGACCTGGACAGCGAGGCCATCTGCGAGGCGGTCATGGCGCGTGAGCAACTGATGCCCACAGGCATCGGGAATGGACTTGCCGTTCCCCATGCACGATTGCCCGATCTGAAAGAACCGGTGGTCGCCGTTGGGCTGCCAGTTATCGGCATCGATTTTGACGCCCCTGACGATATGCCGGCCAGTATCATTTTTCTCATTCTGACCCCGACCATGGATAACGGTGCGCAACTGGAGATTCTCTCCGACATTGCCACTACCTTCAAGGCGAGGGAGGTGCGTGAAAAAGCCAGCGGTGTCACGGGATTTACGGAGTTTCTCGCTCTGGTGCGCAGCAGCCAGGGGCACTGAGCCCAAAAGTCATCCGAAACTCCCCAAACGACAAAAGCTCCGGTCATGACCGGAGCTTTTGTCGTTTGAGCTGCAGAAATCTGTTAGATGATCAGAAAAGCAGTACCGGGCAGCGGACATGGTGCAGAACGTAGTTGGAAACAGAACCGAACAGAATATCCCGGACTTCCCCCTGCCGGCGCCGCCCCAGGACAACCAGGGCAATGTTTTCTTCGTTGGCGAGGCGCGTGACCACTTCCCGCGGGGAGCCCATTTCCAGGCGGGTTTCAGCCTGAAAGCCGGCGTCGAGGAAACGCGGAAGCTGCTTCTGCAGGAGCAGTTCGCCGGCTCTGCGGGCGTTTTCCCGAATCATGTCGACCTGAAAATCGGGAATCATGCGATAGGCGAACTTGTCGATATCCAGCACGTGCAGCAGCACCAGTGGCAGCGGAAAACGTTCCCTGTCCGCCAGGATCGCCAGCATAGTTTTCTCGGAAGTCGTGGAGCCGTCGATGGGAACAAGAATTCTGGGGTCCATATCCAATCCTTGCAAAGAATGAGGGTTGTCAGCTTCCGTAGCCGTAGATGAGGCGCGGCAGCAGCAGGACGAGGTCGGCCCAGTAGGTAAACACCAGCAGCAGGGCGATCTGGATCAGCAAAAAGGGCATGACGGCACGGCTGACATAGAGTAGATCCCGATCCACCACGGCGCCGGATATGTACAGGCTGACTCCCAAGGGTGGAGTGCAGTAGCCTATGCCCAGGTTGATGGTCATGAGCAGGCCGAAGTGGAGGCTGTCGATGCCGAACTTGGCCAGCAGGGGGAGGAAGATCGGGGTCAGGATCAAGGTCGCCGAGATGATGTCCATGAACATGCCGATCACCAGCAGCAGGATATTGACCGCCAGCAGAAAGACCAGAGGGGACTCAATATTGGCAACGACGGCGTTGGCGATGCGATCCGGTATCTGTTCGAAGGTCAGGTACTCGCCAAAGACCGAGGCGCCGGCGACGATGATCAGCAGGGTCGCCGAGGTGATTGCCGAGGAGACCACGACTTTCTTGATGTCGCCGAATTTCATGTCCCGATGAATAGCGATTTCGACGAAAAAGGCGTAGAAGCAGGCCACCACCGCCGCCTCGTTGGCGGTGAACAGGCCTGAGTAAATACCGCCAAAAATCAGCACGGGCAGCAGCAGGGCCCAGATACTTTCTTTCAGAACTGCCAGAAGCTCTTTAAAGGTTGGTTTTTTTTGGGTAACCAGGCCCTTGTTTTTGCAGAAGAAGTAGGCATAGAGGGACATGGCGACCATAATGAGCAAGCCCGGCAGAAAACCGGTGAGAAACAGTGCTTCTACCGAATCGTTGGTGACCATGGCGTAGAGAATCATGGCGATGGAAGGGGGAATGATGACGCCCAGGATGGGTGCCGTGGTCATGACGCCGACGCTGAATTCCTCCTCATAGCCGTTTTGGATAAGGGCCGGGATCATGAAGCCGCCGATGGCGACCACAGTGGCTACGGTGGAGCCTGAGATGGCGCCGAAAAAGCCGCAGGCGAGAATGCCGGCCATGGCGAGGCCGCCGGGCAGGAAGCCTACCACCACGTTGGCCGTCTTGATGAGCTTCTGCACGATGCTGCCAGTCGTCATGATATTACCGCAGAGCACAAAGAAGAGGACCACAATGAGCGCGAACTTGTCCATGCTGCGGTAAAGCACCTCGACCACGATCTGCGGGTCGATACCCACGAGAAAGGTCAGACCGACGAGCCCGGTAAAAAAGAGCGCCATGAAGACGGGCACCGTGGTAGCCAGGGCGCCGATAAGAATGGCAAGGATAAGCAGATGATTGGCTTCCATGAGAAATATCCTGGTTCAGAGCCGCAAGAAATAAATCGACTAGTCTTTGAGGGGGCCTCGCCAATCCTCAATCATGACAATAAACGTACGCACAGACATCATGAAGCCGATGACAGGCAGCACGGCGTAAAAATACCACTCCGGTATCTGCAGGGTCGCCGTACGGGCGTACTCATCCAGATAGACCTGCCGGGTAAGCTGGTAGCCGAGCCACATCATAGTGGCGCCAAAAAGCAGAACCACCAGGTGACTGAACAGGGTCAAGGGTTTGCGCAAAACAGGCATGAGCTGAGGCAGCGCATCGATGCGAATGAGGGATCGCTTGCGGATAGCGGCACTGCAACCGACGTAGGTGGAAAAGAAAATGACCTTGCGCACCACCTCGTCGGACCAGTAGAGGTTGATACTGGTGGTCTTGCGCAGGATGACATTGGCCATGGCGGTGGTCAGGGCGATCGCCACCGTCAGGAAAAGGGACCAGTCCTCCACGAAGGCGAAGATCCGATCGATGATCCGAAAGCTTTTTTTGATCATGGCTCACATTTCACAGGATGAGAGCCCGACTGGAAATCCCCGACGGTCCCGCCGGGATTGCCGGGCGATAGTGGTTTTGTCGATCTTTTGGGCAGTAAAAAAGCAGCAAATGCGGGCAGGATAGCGGAGGAAGGGAGCAAAATCAAGGAATTTGCAGGGCCCTGCACAGCGTCAGGGCCCTGCCGTAAACTGATTAGGGGCCAAGAACAGTGCGTACTTTTTGCAGGTAGTCGGGACCGATCTTCGCTCCCCAGGATTCATATACGGGAGCGGCCATTTCAACCAGGCGGGCACGGTCCTCGGCGGAAAGGGCGAAAAATTCGACCCCCTTGGCCTTGGCGGCCGCCACCTGTTCGTCATGCTGAGTTCTGGTGCGGTCGCGGGAGGCGGCACTCTCTTCCTCGATGACATCGATGAGAACGGTCTGCAGATCCTGCGGCAGTTTGTCAAACCAGCGCTTGTTCATCAGGTGAACAAAAAGGCCTTGCGCGTAGTCGACCTGAGTAAAGTATTTGGCGACATCGAACTTCTTGGTGATGTTGCACACAATCGGCGTGTGGTCCAGCCCATTGATAACCCCGGTCTGCAGGGCCTGGGGGACGTCCGGCCAGGGCATGACGGTAAATTTAAGACCCCAGCTCTTGTAGATATCGGTATTCACCGGCGCCTGGGCAATGCGGAAATTGACTTTTTTAGCGTCTTCCAGATTGCGCACGGGGGTGGTGGTGGCCCAGCCGTAGGTGCCGTAGCCGGTAATATCCACGACCATGATGCCACTGCTCAGGGCACTCTGCTTGAATTCGCCGAAGAGCTCCTCGGATTGACGGAAACGGTCGAGTTTGTCAAAGCTGTCGACGACGTAGGGAAGGTTGACGATGCCGAGCTTGTCAGAGACATTGGCGGCAGCTACGGAAGAGGAGAGCATCCCCTGAATGGCCCCCATTTTTAGTTTGCTGATGACATCCTTCTCGCCGCCAAGCTGGGAAAGGGGGCGAAAGTCTACAAAAAGGCGGCCGCCGCTGCGCTCCCAGACTTTATCGCGAATACGGTAGCCGACTCCGACCCCTTCGATAGCGGGGTGGGAGACGTTGGAGAGGATATAGGTGTACTCGGCCCCTTTCGGATCAAAAGCAGGCTTCCAGGCGGCCAGGGGATCATTGGGGTCTGCGGCCAGGGCAGTCCCGGCCCAGGTCAGAGCGACGAGGGTCAGCAGAAGCGAAGAGAACTTTTTCATAGAAACTCCTGTGCGGCGAAAAATGATATGAGTCGGAAGCTGAAGCAGGAAGTTATGCTAGTACAAACCCTGTTTTAAAGTAAAGAGGTTTTGCCTGAAAAGTTCGTAAAAACGGATATTTTGGAGGTATGGAAACTTTTTTGGGGAGGTTAAACTGGCGGATAATGAAAAACCGGGTGGCAAAAGAGACGTCTTTCGCCACCCGGGTATTTGTTCGAAGGGGTGCACCGAGCTACTGGGCCAGGGTCTCGCGCACCTTTTTCAGATAATCAGCCCCGATCTTTTCTCCCCATTTCTGGTAGACAGGCTCACTCTTTTCCACGAGCTTCTGGCGGTCGGCCTGTGACAAGGTGATAAATTCGATGCCCTGTTTTTGGGCAGCGGCAATCTGCTCATCTTGCTGCTTCAGGGTGAGTGCGCGGGCCTTGGCGCTCTCTTCGGCAATAACCTCCAGCATGATGGCTTGCAGATCGGCAGGGAGGGCGTCGAACCATTTCTTGTTCATGAGGTGGATGTACAGCCCCTGGGCATAGTCGAGACGGGTGAAGTACTTGGCCACGTCAAATTTATTGGTGATGCTGCAGACAATGGGCGTGTGGTCAAGGCCATTGATGACGCCTGTCGCCAAGGCCTGTGGTACGTCGGGCCAGGGCATGACGGTGAATTTGAGGCCCCAGGCTTTATAGATGTCGGCATTGACGGGGGCTTGGGCCACGCGGAAATTGGTGTTGTTGGCGTCAGCCAGTGTCCGCACCGGTGTGGTGGTCGCCCAACCGTAGGTGCCGTAGCCGGTGAAGTCGACGACCTTAACCCCCTGGGATTCGCCGCTCAGGCTGAAAGGACGGAAGAGTTCGGGTTCGTTGCGGAAACGCTCCAGTTTGTCGAAGCTGTCGATGACAAAGGGGAGGTTGACGATGCCGAGGGTACTGGCCACATTGACGGCGGCCACTGAAGAGCAGAGCATCCCCTGCACGGCGCCCATTTTAAGCTTACTGATGACATCCTTTTCGCCGCCCATCTGGGCGAAGGGGCGAAAATCCACATAAATCTGCCCATTGCTGCGCTCCCAGAGGCGATCACGAATATGGTAGCCGACGGCTATTCCCTCGATGGCCGGATGGTCCACGTTGGAAAGAATATAGGTGTATTTGGCTCCGCTGGGATCGAACTTCGGCTTCCACTGGTCCAGCAGTTCCTGCTGGCTGGCAGCAGAAGCCAGGGTTCCGGTGAGGCAGAATAACAGCAGAACGAGAGGAAAGATGAGTTGCGCGCGCACTTTCATATAAACCCCCTTTTAATGTACGTAAATGGCAAGAGCAAAAGAAGCATGAGAAAGAAGACTAAAGCTTAACCTGAGGGGGGGTCAAGAAAAAACAATGCGTCGTAAGGGCGGATCTGTCTTGCAGTGCGCAGAAAGTTGGATACTTTTAAAGAGGCCTTTGTTGTGGGCGACCCCCTTGACTAATAATATAAATGTAGATATATATTATTTTTTGCATACATGAAAGGTGGCCCTGATGCACCCCAGGATGTCCTTGTTTCTATTCTTTCTATTGTCGTTGCCCACCACCATCTGGGCGGAAGCCCTCGATTTTTCAACGGCCCTGCAGGAGGCAATCCAGTCACGGCCTTTTGCCGCAGCGGCCCGCAAGGACGCCGAGGCGGCGGTTGGTGCGGCAGGGGAAGCGCGCAGCCGCTATCTCCCCAGCCTGACCTTTTCCGAGAGATTTACCTGGACGAATGAACCGGGTAGCAGTCTCTTTATCAGCCTGAACCAGGAGGATCTCCTTATCCGGGGGGCTGATTACTACAATAACCCTGATGATCGCAAGGACTTCGAAACACGGTTTGATCTGAATCAGGTGCTTTATGACCCGGATGTCTCCTATGGCTATCGGCGCGCTCAAAAGGGGGCGGCCGCTGCCAATGAACAGGCCCGCTGGGCCGAAGAAGAGGCTGGATTCGCCCTGCTGCGGGCTTACCTGGGGTTACAGCAGGCCGTGGGCGCGCAGGACTGGGCAGCAAGCGCGCGCCGTCAGGCTGAAGAAGTGCTTCGCCTCGCTCAAGAGCGCCAGGCGGCAGGGCTGGGACTGAAGGCGGATACTTTGCAGGCGGCCGTTTTTCTTGCGGATGCACAGCGTCAAGAGCGGCGTGCATCCAACGACGTCGCCCAGGCGCGCCAAGCCCTGGCCTTGGCTCTGGGGCGTGATGGCAGCGATGTCAGTCTTGGCAGTCCCCTGCGCCCGGAAGATTTTCCTGATCCTGTCGTCGACTCTGAGATTGATCGAGGCGATATCAGGGCTTTGTTCCTCCGGGAGGAAGAAGCCAGGCTGGCCGTGAAGCAAAGCCGGGCGGCCTATTTCCCCAAAGTGGGGCTTGGTGCCTCCTATGTTTTCCACGACGGCTCGTCGCCTCTCGGCACCGAAGCGGAAAGCTGGATGCTGCATGCCGGCCTGACCTGGGAGCTTTTTGACGGCTTCCGGCGTTCGCAGAGCCGGAGTCGGGCCGAGGCTACCCGTGAAGCAGTGCAGTGGCGGCGGCAGGAAGCGGTTCGTCAGGCGGCTCTGCAGAGTGATGAGGCAGGGCGTCGCATAGAAGAAGCCCGCCTGAACCTGGAAACGGCCCGTCAAAGCGAGGTTCAGGGCGCCGAAAGCCTGCGCCTGCTCAGGGAGCGTTACGCAGAAGGTCTGACGGACATGGCCGACCTGCTGGCGGCCCAGACGGCCGTGGAACGCATTCGCCTGGAGTCTATTCAGGCCGAGGCCCAACTCATTTTTTCCCTGGCTAGCCGCCATTTTCAACAGGGCACCTTTTTGCAGACTTTTCTGCCCACCGAGGAGATGAACCCGTGAAAAAACTGATGACCTATTGCGCAGCGGTGACCCTTCTGTTCCTGACGGCCTGCGACGGGAAGATTTCACCAGGGCAGACGGATTTGGAAGAGACGCTCCTGACGGACCTGCGGTTTCATACCGTGACGACGTCGGTGGCCCTGGAAGAGGGAGCCCTGGTCGCGACGGTGGAAAGTTCTGACCGGGCCCTTCTCACGGCACGTACCGACGGCCGTCTTCTGCGCCTGGCAGCCCGTGAAGGAAGTCTGGTGAAAAAGGGGGAACTGCTGGCGACCATTGGCGACAACACGGCCGGCAGGAAATTGCAAGAGGCCGAAGGCGCTTTGGGCATGGCGACAGCCCGTTTGGAACTGGCGGAAAAGACTTTTGCCCGTTACCAGCGGCTGTTTGAAAAAGAAGCGATAACACCCCAGGAATTGGACCAGGTAGTGGCCGACCTGAACGTGGCCCGGGACGGACAGGCGGCAGCCGCCGCGGCCGTTGAGGCTGCCAGAATCTCTTCGGCCCAGACCCGTATCCTGGCCCCCTATGATGGCCGAGTCCTGCGGCATCTGGTCGAGGAAGGGAGCACGATCCTGCCTGGTACCCCCCTGCTGGAAATCGAACGCCAGGGCTCCTGGCGGGTAAGGGTAGATGTGCCCGAATCCTATGCGGGCCGTTTTGTTTCCGGCACCCGGCTTCGGGTCGAGATTCCTTCCCTTTCAAGACAACTGGAAGGCGCCGTTACCGAAGTGCTGCCAGCCGCCGATCCCCTGAGCCGTACCTTCCAGGTCAAAGTGGCTCTCGGTGCCGAGGATGGACTCACTTCCGGGCTCTTCGCCCGGGTGTTCGTACCGGACGCGGATCGGACAACCCTGTTTATTCCCCGCTCGGCTCTTCTGCAACGGGGCCAGCTGGCGGGAGTCTACGCCCTGGATAAAAACATTTTGCACTACCGCCTGGTGAAGACAGGTCGTCAGCTCGGTGACGAGGTGGAAATCCTCTCCGGACTCTCCGCAGGGGAGCGCATCCTGGCCGATGACGTGGAAAAAGCCCGCCATGGCGCCAGGGTCGAGGAGGCGCGATGACGGAAAAAAAGCTCTCACTGCCGACCCGGATTGTCGACAAGTTTCTCGACGGCAACCTGTCGGTCATCCTCATCCTGCTTTCGGTTATTGCCGGTATCGCCGCCCTCATGCTCACGCCCCGGGAAGAAGAGCCACAGATCGTGGTGCCGTTGGCCGATGTCTACGTACACATGCCCGGTGCCAGCGCCGAGGAAGTGGAAAAGCAGGTATCTACCCGCCTGGAGAAGCTACTGCTGCAGGTCGACGGGGTCGAATACGTCTATTCCATGTCCCGCCCGGATCTGGCCATTGTCACCGTACGGTTCTATGTCGGCGAGGATCGTATCGATTCTCTTGTCAAGCTGCACAACAAGATTATCACTCACATCGATATTGTGCCGCCGGGGGTCAGCGGCTGGGTCATCAAGCCGGTGGAAGTGGATGATGTCCCCATTGTTAACCTGACGCTCTATACGGAAGCCCTGTCCGCCTATGATTTGCGCCGGGTCTCTGAAGAGGTAGTCGACCGCCTGCAGTCGGTGAAGAACACCTCGGTGACTTCGGTGATCGGGGGTCATTCCCGCCAGGTGCAGGTGGCCGTGGATGCCGTCGCGCTGGCGGCGCGGGGCCTGGATCTGCTGGACTTGAAACGGGCCCTGCAGGCGGCCAACCTGGACCTGCCTGCCGGCTCCTTCCAGCGCAACAACGAAGAGGTCCTCGTGCGCGGCGGTACATTCCTGAGCTCCGCTGCCGAAATGGAAGCTCTGGTCGTCGGCGTCCAGAATGGCAGACCTGTTTTTCTGCGGGATGTGGCCGTCGTTGAAGATGGCATGGAGGAAGTCAAGAGCTATACCCGCCTGCGCTTTGGCCCGGCCGAACCGGGGGCTGATCGCAGCAAGGAATACCAGGCCGTGCACATCGCCGTGTCCAAGCAGAAGGGAACCAATGCGGTGCGGGTGGCCGCGGAGGCCATCGAGGCGGTGGAATCCATGCGGGGAACGATCATTCCGGCAGAGATCGAGCTGCGGGTCACACGCAACTACGGTGAAACGGCCAACCACAAGGTCAACGAGCTCATGAAGCACCTGGTGATCGCTATCGTCACCGTGCTGGCTCTCATCTTCATCGCCCTTGGCTGGCGGGAGGCCCTGATTGTCGCGGTCTCCATTCCCATCATCTATTCTCTCACCCTGCTGGTCAATTACTGGTTCGGCTACACCATTAACCGGGTGACCCTCTTTGCCCTCGTGCTGGCCCTGGGGCTGCTGGTCGATGACCCCATCGTTGACGTGGAGAATATCTACCGGCACTTCAAGATGAAGAAGGAGCCTCCCCGCGATGCGGTGCTGACCGCGGTGGATGAGGTGCGCCCGCCGGTGATTCTGGCGACCCTGGCCGTTATTGTCTCTTTCCTTCCCATGCTCTTTATTACCGGTATGATGGGGCCCTATATGCGACCTATGGCGGTGAACGTGCCGCTGACCATGGTCATGTCCCTGCTGGTGGCCTTCACGGTGACACCCTGGATGACCTACCATGTCCTCAAGGGGGAGTACGGCAAGCAGGAAAAAGAGTATGTGCTGGAAGAAAGCCGCATCTACCGGGTCTATCGCCGCCTCATGCTCCCCTTTCTGGAGTCCCGCGGTCGTGCCTGGCTGCTGGTGGGCCTGGTAGTGCTGCTCTTTCTGGGCTCGGTCGCCATGCCGGCCTTCAACCTGGTGCCGCTGAAGATGCTTCCCTTCGACAACAAGAACGAGTTTCAGCTGGTGGTCGATCTGCCGGAAGGGGCCACGCTGGAAGAGACGGATCGGGCGGTGCGGGCTCTGGAAGACTACCTGGTGACGGTCAACGAGGTCACTGATTTCCAGTCCTATGTCGGGACAGCCAGCGCCATGGACTTCAACGGCATGGTGCGGCACTACTACCTGCGCCAAGCGCCCAACCTGGCCGATATCCGCGTCAATCTGGCCCACAAGGAACGTAGGGCACAGCAGAGCCATGCCATCACGCTGCGGCTGCGGGACGATCTGACCCGTATCGCCGCCGCCCACGGGGCCCTGCTCAAGCTTGTCGAGGTGCCGCCGGGACCGCCGGTCATCAGCACCCTGGCGGCTGAGGTGTATGCGGAGCCGGGCCTGTCGTACGCTGAACAGATCGCCGCCGCCCGTCTGGTCAAGGAGCGCATGGCCACGGAGGATAAGGTCGTCGATGTGGACGATTCCGTCGAGGCTCCGCAACGGCGCTTTCAGTTCGTGCCTGACCGGACCCGTGCATCCCTGTCGGGGGTGAGCGACGCCCAGATCGCGCAGACGCTGGCCCTGGCGCTGGCCGGCGAAAAGGTCGGTGCAGTCCATCTTCCCAGTGAGCGGCACCCCCTGCACATCATGCTGCGTCTCCCCCTGGACGAACGCTCCTCGCTGGCAGCCCTCGAAGGACTGCAGATACGGACCCCCTCGGGGAAGATGGTGCGCCTGTCCGAACTCGGTCATTTTGAAGAGGAAGTACTGGAACCGACCATTTATCACAAAAACCTGGAGCGGGTCGTCTATGTCTTTGGCGAAATGGCCGGCAAGAGTCCGGTCAATGCGATCCTGAATCTTTCCTCGCATTTCAAGGAAAACCCCCTGCCCGAGGGGGCCAGGGTGGTCTGGGGCGGTGAGGGAGAATGGAAGATCACCGTGGATGCCTTCCGCGATCTGGGCATCGCCTTTGGCGCCGCCCTCATCCTCATTTTCATCCTGCTGCTGATCGAGACCGGTTCGTATGTGCTGCCGCTGATTATCATGGGCGCTATCCCCTTGACCATGATCGGTATCATGCCGGGCTTCTGGCTGCTGAACCTCATCATGGACCGCCCTGTCGGAGGGTACGACAACCCGGTCTTTTTCACGGCGACCGCCATGATCGGCATGATTGCCCTGGCCGGGATCGTGGTGCGTAACTCCATCATTCTCATCGACTTCATCCACCATGCCCTCAAGCGAGGCGCATCCCTCAAAGAGGCGATTATCGAGAGCGGGGCCGTGCGGCTGCGCCCCATTCTGCTGACGGCCGGCGCCGCCCTGCTGGGGAACTGGATCATCACCCTCGATCCGATCTTCTCCGGGCTGGCCTGGTCGATCATCTTCGGGGTTTTTGCGTCGACCGCCTTTACCCTGGTGGTGATACCGGTAGTGTACTGGCTGGTTTACGGGAAAAACGCCGAACAACATGAGAGGAGATATAGACCATGACAGTAGACAGATATTTGCGGATGGCGGCGGGGTTTTTTATCTTGCTGAGCCTGATGCTGTCGCGGGTGCATTCGCCCCACTGGCTGTGGTTTACGGCCTTTGTCGGGCTGAACCTGCTGCAGAGCGCTTTCACCAACTGGTGTCCTTTGATGACCATTCTGCGCAAACTGGGAGTTCCGGACAAGTAAGGCTGTCGGCGAATAAAAAACCGGAGATATCCTCGAGGGTATCTCCGGTTTTTTGGTGTGGGCGGTTTGGCTTCTAGCCTTCGTCATCCCGCCGGTAGGCATCGGCCAGCTGGCGCAGGTTGCGAACCAGGGACTCCAGGCTGTGGATCTCTCTGGAGAGCGCGGCGCCTTTGTCGGCGTTCCCCCGCAGCCGTTGTTCGGAGCGGGCGAAGTGAGCGAAAACCCGCGTGGAGGTCTCCCGCAGAAAACGCGCGGCCTCGTTGATGGCCAGGAACTGCTGCTCGCGCTCGGCCAGACTGCGGTCAAACTCGCGATTGGCCTTGACCTGTTCTTCCATGCCCCGGCGGATCTGCACGGCGGCGGCATTCATCTGGTTGACCCCTTCCATGATGCGGCTGATGGCGATCTGCTGCTCATTCTGCGCGCGGGCGATGGCTCTGACGGAACGCAGACTCGCTCCCGCTTCATGAATGAGGGCCTTGGCCCGTTCGCCCTGACGGGCGGTCAGGTTGGCGATTTCGTCGGAACTGTCGGCCGCCTGGCTGGAGCTTTTGAGTATCTTGTTCAGGGCCTCCCCGGTGGACAGGGACAGTTCCCTCCCCCGCGAAATCCGTTTGCTGGTTGCTTCCACCGCTTCCGTCATCTCCTTGGTGTCCCCCTGAATGGCCTTGACGATGTGATGGATATCGGTGGCGCTGGTGGTCGTCCGGTCGGCCAGGTCGCGGATCTCCTCCGCCACGACGGAAAAGCCCTTGCCTTCTTCGCCGGCCTTGGCGGCAATGATGGCGGCATTGAAAGCGAGCAGTTCCGTATCTGAAACCAGTTCCTTGATGACCTCGATAATTTTGACGACGTCGCCGGTCTGCCGGGAAAGACGACCCATGGCTTCCCGGGTTTTCTGGCTTTCGCGGTCGATGCGTTCCATCTCCTCGATCGAGGTCCGTACCACTCGCAGGCCGTCTTCGGCATCCTTCCTGACCGTGTTGGCGGCCTGAGCGCTGGCCAGGGACCCGGTGTGAATTTTGGCCAGGGAGTCACCGATGGAATCGAGGTCATGGGAGGTTTCTTCCACGGCGCGGGAGATTTCTTCCGCCTGCCCGGCGACCTCCTTGACGCTGGCCGCCATTTCCTCCACGCTGGTCGTTGTCTCCATGAACTGGGCCGTGGAATGGTCGATGGCGGTCGACATCTGCTCGAGAGAAGCGAACAGCTGACGGGACAGGGCGGATTCATCCTGGGTGCGATGGGAAAGAATTTCCATCTGCTCGGTGATCTGCTGCTGCTTGTCATCCATGGACTGCACGTCCCGGTGCGTATCGATGGCGGCGGCCAGTCCTTCCCGGGCTCTTTCGGAGAGATAGTGGCTTGATTCGGCCATGGAGCGGTACAGGGAGTTGATCTCGTCGACGGAGGAGAGCAGATTGTCGACCAGCTTTTCGGCTTTGCAGACCGCCTTTTCGACGGCTCCATTCAGGGCTTCCACCGTGTCGCCCTCAACATGAAGATTGCCACCGGCCAGGGGATGAAGGCGACTGAGCAGCTGGCGGAAAATCTTCTGCAGGGTAAGACGGATGAACAGGTAGATCAGGGCGCCGAGGGTCAACCCCATGCACAGGCAGGCGGCGATAAAAGGCAGGCTGACCGCTTGCCGACCAATGATCAAAGCGGCAAAGAGCGGAAAAACGGCCCCGGCCACCAGCCCGGCGGACAGGGTGATGAGAAATACTTTTTTCATGGTGGAAAACTGCGGGGTTCCCAAGGGGTCCATGGAAAATCCTTTCGCAGAAAAAATGACGTTAATGGCGCAATTTCAGTCTGTTAGACCTAACATAGAAAGGCGCATGTGGCAAGTGGGAAAACAAAGGAATCTTTCGCCGGGCCCCCCATTGTGATAGCATCTGGCGCCATGAGCGAACCGGTGTACTTCGACACCCATATCCATCTCGATGCCCTCGGCGACGAACCGATGATTCAGCGTGAGGTGTGTCTGGCCCGTAGGGCCGGGGTGGGCGCCTTTCTGGTTCCCGGCGTGCATCCCCGGGACTGGCCGCGACTGCTGCAAACCGTCGGCCATTTTCCCGAGGCCCTGGCAGCGCCGGGTGTCCATCCGCTGGCGGCCGCCGATTGGAATGCCGGGGTGGCCAAGGCGCTGGCCGCGCTGTTGGCGAATCCTGCCGTCGTCGCCGTCGGCGAGGTCGGGCTGGACGGCCTTATTCAGGGGGTATCGCCGGAACAGCAGGAAAAAGCCTTCCGGCACCAGATTCGCCTGGCGGTCGAGGCGGGACTGCCCCTGCTCATCCACTGCCGCAAAGCCACCGCGCGTCTGCTGGACATTCTGCACCAGGAAGACGCCCAAAAGGTCGGCGGGATCTTTCACGGCTTTTCCGGCAGCCGGGAAACGGCCCTGCAGGCGGTAAAGCTCCATTTCGCCATCGGTTTCGGCGGTCCCCTGACCTACCCGGAAGCCCGGCGGGGGCCCGAGGTGCTGTCGGCGCTGCCGGAGGAGTGGATCGTGCTGGAGACGGATGCGCCGGATCTCTCCCCTCATCCTCACCGACAGGAGGACAACCGCCCCTCCTACCTTCCCCTCATTGCAGAGCGGGTGGCGCATCTCAGGGGGTGGACCCTGGCACAGACCGCGGTCACTACCACGGCCAATGCCAAGCGCATTCTGAATCTGGTACAGAAGGAAGAGGGGAAACCGTATTTTCGCAGGAAAGGATGGACCTAAAACAATGGAAGAGCACCGTTTCAGTCGGCTGGAACTTCTCGTAGGATCAACAGGTTTGCAGAGGCTGGCCCAGGCCTCCGTAGCCGTGTTCGGGGTCGGCGGCGTGGGCAGTTACGCCGTGGAGGCGCTGGCCCGCAGCGGGGTCGGTCGCCTGACCCTGGTCGATTTTGACGTCATCAATCCCAGCAATATCAATCGCCAGATTCATGCCCTGGAGGGCACGCTGGGTCAGGCCAAAGTGGCCGTGATGGCCAGGCGCTGCGAGGCCATCAACCCGGCCGTGCAGGTGGAGCCACTGAAGGTCTTTTACGACAGCGCCACGGCGGAAGAACTTCTCAGCCGGGGATATGACTACGTGCTCGACTGTATCGACACGATTACGTCCAAGCTGCACCTGCTGCAAAGCTGTCGCCAGCGGGAACTGCCGGTCATCTCGGCCATGGGGGCCGGCAACAAGCTCGACCCGTCCAAAATCAGTGTCGGCGACCTCTTTCACACCCAGAAATGCCGGCTGGCGCGAGTCCTTCGCAAAGAGCTGCGGCGTCGCGGCATCACCTCCGGCATCCAGGTCGTCTATTCGACAGAAGAATATGAGCCGCCGCCGGGCCAGCTGCCAGCCATCGGCGGCCGGGGCGATGGCCGCGGCACGCCGGATTTCACCAAGCTTCTACTGGGGAGCTCTTCCTACCTGCCGCCTATTTTCGGCATGACCATGGCCGGCGAAGTCATCCGCGCCCTGCTGTCGGCAGAGCCCTGAGCCCGTCGGACCGCCGCCATCCTATTTCAGTTCAAAGGCGACCTTCAGGACGACCTGGTATTCACTGACTTGTCCGTCGGGTCCGACATGACCGCGAATATCCTGCACTTCAAACCAGGAGAGGCCTTCCAGCGTCTTGTGGGCGCGGCCAACCGCCGCCTGAATGGCCGCCTCGATACTTTGGCCGGAAACTCCGATGACTTCTACCTTCTTGTAGGTCCGTTCTGCGCCGTAGGTCATGATGCCCTCCTTCTGGTCGGATTTTAGGGCAATAGTATCAGCTGCCGGACTAATGTAAAGGGAGCGCCGGGGCCTGGGCAGCCGCCTCGCCAGCGGGATCGTAAAAGAGGATCTGGTCGTTCGCCATCTCTTTGGCCTGATACATGGCCTGGTCGGCCACACGCAGCAAAGAGCCGGCGTTAGCGCCATGATCGGGGAAGATAGCGGCGCCGATGCTCGGCGTGGCCGAAAGGTTGAGACCGTCGAGGGAAATAGGGCGGGAGAGACTGTCCAGAATCTTGGCGCCGATCTCCCGGACGACTTCGATGTCCTGAATGCCGGCAATTACCACGACAAACTCGTCGCCGCCGAGGCGCCCCACTGTATCCGTGGCGCGAACGCAGCTTTTCAGCCGTCTGGAAACTTCCTTGAGCACCATGTCTCCCTTTTCGTGGCCGAGGGTATCGTTGATGGCTTTGAAGCCGTTCAGGTCGAGAAAAAGGACGCCCACCTTGAGTTCGTCCCGCCGGGCCCGGCCCAAGGCCTGGCTCAGACGGTCCAGCAGCAGCAGCCGGTTGGGCAGGCCGGTGAGGGAATCGAAATAGGCCAGCTGCTTGACCCTCAGTTCGGCGTTTTTGCGCTGGGTGATGTCTTTTTTCACCTGCACCACATGGACGATCTTTCCTTCCTTGTCCCTGACGGGCGAGGCGGAGATTTCGGCATAGCGGAGATGCCCTTGCTGATCTTGGTAGGCATGTTCGACCTGGCAGTGTTCGCCGGTCTCCAGCACCAGGTGCAGAGGACAGGGCTTGTCGGCCGCGTCGCAGGGGGCTGAACCCAGGCAGGTGATCTCAGCACATTTTCTGCCGATAATTTCATGCTCCTCTTTGCCCAGGGATTGAAGCAGCACATTGTTGGCGCCCAGCAGAATTCGGTCTTCCACATCGATGATGGCAATGGCATCGTTCATGCTGTTGAGGATGGTGCGTGTAAAGGCGAGAGAGCGGGAGAGCGATTCCTCGCTTTCGAGCAGGGCCGTTTCGATCTGATGGCGGCTGGTGATGTCCCGGAAGATGCCGCGGGACGAAACCGCGCGCCCGTTTTCAAAGCGAAAGTTGCAGTTGCCCTCGACCCTGATCGCGCGCCCGTCCTTGCTGATGAACTGAAATTCGCCGCACGCCTCGCTTTGCCCCTCCTGCAGGCGTTGAAAAATGTCGAGGCAGTGGCTGCGGCTGTCCGGGTGGATAAAGTCGAGCATGTTCAGATGGCGAAGTTCTTCCTCCTCGTAGCCCAGGGTCTGCCGCCAGGCGCGGTTGGCATAGAGGATGCGGCCGTCGGCACCGACGCACTGGATGAGGTCGTTGGCGTTCTCGAAGAGATCGCGGTAGCGCTCTTCGCTTTCCCGCAGGGAATCCAAGGTACCGTGCGCCAGCTGGCCGCGCCTGCCGATCCAAGCCCCAATCAGGCCGCCAGCCAGGCCGGAAATCCACAGATGGCTGAACAGAATGGGTTCAGGGTGCAGGAAATATTCATGGGCCAGGGTCAGAAGACAGAGCAGGAGGGCCCCGCCCAGGGTAAAAAGAGTGCATGCATAGTGTTTACTGTTTATTTTCATAAAACGATCAAGGGGTGGCAACTCTCTATCCTTTGGAACCGGTTGAAGCAAGGCGTATACCCTAGCGTTTTTGTCGCCAATAGCGGATACTGCCACAAGTCCGCATTAAATAAAAGAAAAATCGTGGTTGTCTCGTGAGTTCTGTTCTTCGCGCCTTGCTGGGGCAGGCGGGGCTGTTAGAATGCAGGAGAGGCAACGGACGGTAACTTTCAAGACGGCAGATGGGAATGATGGAAAAATACCTATGCATACACGGCCATTTTTATCAGCCCCCCCGGGAAAACCCCTGGCTCGACCACATTGAGCAGCAGGACAGTGCCCAGCCCTACCACGACTGGAACGAGCGCATCACCGAACAGTGTTACGAGCCGAACTCGGCGGCTCGCATTCTCGACGACGAAGGCTACATTCAGGATATCGTCAACAACTATGCCCGCATCAGCTTCAATTTTGGGCCGACCTTGCTGCGCTGGTTTCAGCGGTGCCGGCCCGAAATCCATGCGGCCATTCTGGAGGCGGACCGGCTGAGCCAAGAGCGTTTTTCCGGCCACGGGGCGGCCATGGCGCAGGCCTACAGTCACCTGATCATGCCGCTGGCCAATCGTCGTGACAAACAGACCCAGATCCTGTGGGGGATCCGTGACTTTCGCCATCGTTTCGGGCGGAAGCCGGAGGGGATGTGGCTGCCGGAAACGGCTGTCGACCTGGAAACCCTGCAGATGCTGGCTACGAACGGCATCCGCTTTACCGTGCTGGCCCCCCGCCAGGCGGCGAGGGTGAAGGGCCTCACCGAAAAGCGCTGGCAGGATGTGCGCGGCGGTCGAGTCGATCCGCGCCGCCCCTATCTCTGTCGTCTGCCGGACGGGCAAAGTCTCACGATCTTCTTCTATGACGGCGCGATTGCCCAGGAAGTGGCTTTTTCCGATCTGCTCAAGCGCGGGGAGACCCTGGCCGACCGCCTGACGGGCACCCTGGTCTCGTCGGCCGAGCCCCAGCTGGCCCATATTGCCACCGATGGCGAGACCTATGGGCACCATCATCTTTTTGGCGAGATGGCTCTGGCCTATGCCTTGCGTCACGTCGACACCTCCCGGTTCGCTCGGGTGACGATCTATGGGGAATACCTGGAAAAACATCCGCCGACCCATGAGGTGGAAATCGAGGAAAACTCGTCCTGGAGCTGCAGCCACGGTGTCGAGCGCTGGCGGTCTGACTGTGGCTGTCACACGGGGGGAAAACCGGGCTGGAACCAGCAGTGGCGGCGGCCGCTGCGCGAAGCGCTGGACTGGCTGCGAGATGAGCTGGCCATTGTGTTTGAACAGGAAGGCAAAGCGCTTCTACGTGACCCCTGGCAGAGCCGGGACCACTACATCGACTTGCTGCTCGACCCGGCCGAAGACCGGATCGATTTGTGGCTGGATGCCCAGGCCGTTCACCGGCTGAGTGTGGCGGAGCGCTCCAAGGCTCTGGCGCTGCTGGAAATGCAGCGCCACGCCATGTTGATGTTCACCAGCTGCGGCTGGTTCTTCAATGATATCTCGGGCATAGAGACGGTGCAGGTTCTGGCCTACGCCAGTCGCGCCCTGCAGCTGGCCGAGGATATCGGTGCCCGGCCTTTGGAGGAGACCTTTATCCAGCGGCTCGGGGCGGCGCGAAGCAATGTGGCAGCCTGGCAGGACGGCGGCACCATCTATCGTCAGGCGGTCAAGCCCATGCGGGTGGACCTGGCCCGAGTCGCCGCCCACCACGCTATGCTTTCCCTCTTCCAGGCTGGTGCCGACGGGCAAATGTACAGTTATTCGACGCAAAGACGACAATATGACGAGTATCGGGCCGGCAAGATGAAGCTGGCTTGCGGCCGTGTCGTCATCCGCTCCCGGGCGACCCGCAAGGAGGGGGATTTTACCTTCCACGCGCTTTATTTGGGCGGACACAGCCTGGTGGCCGGCGTAAGAAGCTCAGCCGAAGCAGGAGAAACGGCTGTCGCGGCAGACAAGGTGGTCGAGGCGTTCCGACAAGGAGACATCCCTCGGGTTCTCCGCCTGCTGGACCACCTCTTTCCGCAGGGAACCTTTGGCCTGGAGCATCTTTTTCGAGATGATCAGAGACTGGTCATGGACAAGATTCTGCGCGAGACGCTGCGGGAAATCGAGACATCTTTTCAGGAGGTCCATGACGAACACTACGTCCTCATGCGCTTTCTGCATGGCATCGACATGCCGGCGCCGTCCCAGCTGGCTTTGCCTGTCGGTTTTGTGTTGAACAGGCAATTACGAACGATGCTGGACGAGGAACCCTTTGAGGCGAACCAATTCCGGCAGACCCTGGCCGAAATCGAGCTGTTAGGGTTAGCCCTGGAACAGCCTCTGCTCGATTACCGGGCGGAGCGTCGACTGACCGCCGAGCTGGAACGGTTGCCGGGCGAAGAGGAAGATCCCGACCGTCTGGAGACGGCCGTCGAGCTGGCGGCCTGTATGACCCGGCCCCCGCTCCAGGTCGACCTCTGGAAGGCGCAGAACATCTGTTTCGGCTTGCACAGAACGCTGACGGCGGAGATGGAACGGCGGGCGGCGGCCGGCGACAAGAAAGCGCGTCGCTGGCTGGCCTCTTTCGAAGAGCTGGCCGGATTTCTCAAGGTGAGGCTTCGGTGAAGAGGGGCGGCGGCTTAAGCCGCCTACCAGAAGAAGTTCCAGTTCAGCCCAGCATCGGTCAGGTAGCGTCCATGGACCTTCTGCCTGGATAGATTCAGGGTCAGGCTGCTGGATCTTCCCGTGACCAGGGTCTGGTCCAGCCGGGCCTCGGCGCTGCGGTGAGGGTCACCCGCTTCGTGCCAGATGTGCCGGGCGGCGGCATGGACTTTCCAGCGGTCGGCCAGGTTGACCAGCACCCCCAGGGAACCACCGCCCCCCAGGGCGAAGCTGTCGCGAAAGTGTCCTGAAACCAGCAGCTCCGTCTCCACCATGCCGTATCCCAGCACGGCATCGTTGCCATAGCTGAATCCCCCTCCCGGCGACAGCTCGTAGACCAGATGGTCGCCGCCGTCATCGGCTGGCCGCTGAATGAGGCCGGTCTTCACTTTCCAGGAAATCGGTTTGAAGAAACGGCTGCGTGGCGACAGGGAGACAATCTCGATGAGATTGAGGTTATGAAGTCTGAGCCGGTTGTCCTCGGGATAGTAGCGCAGCACCAGGTCGGCGAAGTCAATCTGCGAGCCAGCAATGTAGCCGGCGTCGGCATCCAGCAAATTGTGGTAGGCCGGACGGATTTTGGCCTGCAGATAATAGTCGTCGGCCCGAAAACCGGTGCCCAGGCTGAAACGGTTGGAACCATGCCCCCGGTCGGGGCGCACGGGCTCCTGCCAGTCGGGCTCGGGGCTGGCCGGTCCCAGCTTGCTGCGGGCGGTCAACAAGGCAATGTAGCGGGAGCGGTATTCGTCTTGGCCGAGCTGTTTTTTGAAGTAGCTGAATTCGACCGATTCGGTGGCCAGGTCCAGGGCCCGGATCTGAGCCGCCTGGTTTAGCCCGGCCTCCGCCAGTTCCGTCGGCGCGATGCTGCCGTCGAGCAGGCTCAAGGTGGTCTTTTGCTCCTCGTCACTCATTTGCGCGGCGATCCGCGCGATACGGGTGGCTTTGGAGGGACGGTAAAGGCTCGCTTCGATTAATCCCTCTTCGCGAACAATCCGTACCGTGTCGATGGGGATGACCCAGGGGCGGGTGTGGTCGATGAGGGTCAGGCCGGGACGGGCTGCCTCCAGCAGGAAGAGCAGTTGATAGGCGCAGTTCTCATCGAAAAAGAAGTAATCGGAGTAGATGTCTTTCAGCTCCCAAATGTGCAGGAACATGCGCCGTGTCTCGTCCTCGTCAAGATCGAGAGGATATTCCCAAACATCCCGTCGTTCCAGATCCCTGTATTCCCGCAGCTTCTGATAGTAGGGAAGAACCGAGAAGTAGCCGCGGTAAAGACCGAAAATTCCCTTGACCGCATAGGCGAAGCCGTTGGTTTCATCCGTAAAGGCGGAATAGTTGACGGCGTAGGAGAGCAGCCGGCTCTTGTAGGGACCTTCGATGATGATCAGGGTGTGCCCGAACATGGAGGCAGGGCTGTTGTTGTGGGTGCCGGGAAAGATGAGGACGGCCGAGCGGGGATCGACCTGGGCGATGGCCTCGTCGAGTTCACTGCAGGTGGCGGCAGGGAAATCGTCGTCCTCGGCCCCCAGCTGTTCTTTCAGCCATTCATAGCGGGCGGGAAAACGGCAGCGGGCCGGGGACTGGTCGATAGATGGTGGTGCAAAGAAAGCCTGCAGGGTGGCGTCCAGTTCCGCCTGGGCGTCCCACTTGCCGTTGTCCGCCACAAAGAAGTCGGGGTCGTCGATCAGGCTGCCCAGCCCCCGCAGAGAGGGGCGATAGTGCAGCAAGGTAAGCCAGTAGGGATCCTGGTGAAGCTGCTGCTGGCGAGCGCGTTCGCGCAGTCTTTCGGCGCTGATCTCAGCAGCCTGGACGGCGGAGCCGATAAAAATCAGGCACAGAAAAAGGGCAAGGCCCGGGAGAATGAAAATCCCGAGCCCGCCCTTTTCAGGTGCCTGTACGGTGTCGTGAAAAGCGAAACGCATTAACCTGCGATGGTGATGATGCTGTCGATAACGTCGGCGCTGCTTTCCTGTCCGGTGACAAAAATCTGCTCGAAGTTAGACTGCAGGCGGCTGTAGAGGTTGGCGCGCTCAGCGGCAGGAACTTCCAGCAGTTCGGCGAGAGTCTCCAGGGTTTCACCGCCGCCGGCAGCGATGTCACGAGCCAGCGGGTCGAGGTTGTCGCGGGTGAAGGCGAGAGCGCGGTCATTCTTGATGATGTTGGCTGGCTGCTCGCAGCCGAGGGTACCCGAGGTGATGCCGAAGGTCTGGTTGCCGAAGGTTCCGTTGGTGGTCGCCTGCAGGGACTGGGAGATAACCGACCCGTCCGCCTTGCCTTCCCACAGCAGGGAACCGAGGCCGCAGCCCGTGTTTCTGTCGGCTTGACCGGCAGCAAAAGCCGTGGTGGCCAGAAGGGAAAGGGCCAGAGTTGCTACGAGAATTCTTTTCATGTGATAAACCTCCTTTTTGATGAAATGGTCGATGAAAAATGACTTCGACTAATTAAACCTGCTCAAGGGCCAATGTCAAGCGTCCGTTTGCCGGAAGGCGGTAAAGGCGTGAATTTGAAAATAGATGTAACTATGAATATGATAAAATTTTAATATAAAAAACAAGCTGTTCCGGGCTGCGGTCTAGAATTTTATGGCATAATTATTTGGCGCCCAGAAATGAAAAAGTGGATATGGCAGAAAGTCACCGGTCCGGCGCCAGGATAAGCCGTGAACTCTTCCACGGATTCTCGTCATTGCACAACCTGCCAGCACAGAGATCGCCCCATTGTCATTGTGGGGAATAGGCGTTTCGCCACGGATATCTTTTCCCACTTTATCGCTTCCCAGACTCCGGCCCAGTGGAATGTCGTTCCTTTTCTGCAAGATATTCCTCCCCTGTCCGTGGAAAATGCTCCCGTTATGCCTCGGTTGATTTTCTTTGATGCCGCGGGGGGGGCCGGAAGCGACCTGCTGACGCAGCTCAGGAAAGACGCTCCATCTTTTCTCCAGAACGAAACCCTTGTTCTGTTCAATCTGATGCGTAATGAAGCCCCTGTTTCTGAACTGCTCGAGCTTGGAGTACGTGGATTTTTTTTCGAGGATGACCGGGCCGAGAGCATCCTTAAAGGAATTTGCGCCCTGAAACGGGGCGAAATCTGGGCTTCCCGAGAAGTCATGATGGAGTATGTTAGCCGGCGAACGCAAGTATCGCATCCACAGAAGAATACGGCGGCGATCCTGACCCCCCGGGAAAGGGATGTCCTCGCCCTTCTCGCCGCCGGTGCCGATAATGAGACCATCTGCACCCGCCTTTATATCAGCCCCCACACTGTAAAAACCCACCTCTACAACATCTTCAAAAAAATTGGCGCCCGTAACCGCCTGCAGGCGGCTCTGTGGGCAGCTCATCATCTGAAGTAGTCTCCTCGCCGCTTTATCACAGGACTCCTCTGCCGATTTTTATCTGAACATGAAGGCCGCCTACGAAAAAAGGTTGAGGCGGTATGAGAGTTCCGTCTGGTTCATTCCCCCCTATGGCTTACTAAAAATAGGTTAAAAATCATTAAAAAATCCGTCACCTGCCCGATGGTGTTTATGCCGGGGTCCGGTATTTCTATGAGTAACAGTGAAAATAGCCTGTGAAACGATGCTGGAGTCTTCCTGCCCATGCCAAAGAGCGAGCAGAGGGTTTTTGAGCGGTTTGAAATGCAGATGCCCGCTCTGATAATGCCCCAATCTTCCAATGACAGCCCCAGACCCCTTTTTTTGCTGACGCGCGATATTTCCAGCGGCGGGGCTTATTTCCACACCGGGGCTTCCTTCTGTGAGAAGGAAGCGGTTCAGATCGAAATGCTCATACGGATTTCCCTGGCAGAAAAGGAGATTCACCACCTCTATCTAGTGACAAACGGGGAGGTGACGCGGCAGGAAAGCTCGGGCGTTGCGGTTCGGTTCACGGGGGAGTACAGGCTGAAGCCCTTTGTCTGAGCATTTTGAAGTAACCCTGCCTGCATCAAGGCGTGGCTTAAACGCACCGGCGTTTTTATTCGTTACTGGTTATTCGAGGGACAAAAAGAGAGAGGAGGAGTTTTCATGAAAACGTGGATACGATTGGTAATGGGGACCGTTGTCTTGATGGCAACAGTTATTTCACCGGCCTATGGTAGTGCTGTTTACCACGAAGGCCCGGGACTGTTGCAGGCGCCGCTCATCACTCAGACGCTACAGCAGGTGGGAACGGCCAAGGTGTGGAACACGGGGGATGCATTCCATGTCAAGCTGGATGCTGTGGATGAGTCCTGGCAGTTGCTTGACGTTCATATTTATGTCGGCGTGGAGCCCGTGCCCGCCACCAAAAAAGGAAATCTCATCCCGGGGAAGTTCAATTACAAGGCCGAAGCTCTCCATGCGCCAAGCTATGATCTCGAACTGAGCCTCGCCGATGATCTTGGTTTCAGTTGGGGGGAACCGTACATGGATCTCAGAATCCAGAATATCGCTGTTCATGTCAGCATGGCGGGAGTGGGGGCCGATGGAAAACCGGTATCAGCCGCGGCCTGGGCCTATACGGGGGATGGTTGTGCTACTGAGGTCGGCATTTACGATGACGCCTATTATGCCGAGTTCGAAGGGGTGGGCAAAGGCTGGTGGTTCAGTTATATGCTGTCGCATCCACGGCGTGGCCACTTCATTGATAGTCCGGTTGAAGGGCTCTCCTTTGCAACCCCGACCCATGGGGGCATAACTGATGAGGCCGGCGCTTTTGATTTCTTCCCGGACGAAAAGGTTTCGCTGTCCATTGGCCACTATGCTCTGGGTAGCACCGTTGCCGATCATCGCATCTCCCCTCTTGATCTTTTCGAGATGGCGGATACGGACAGTGCCGAAGTCATCAACATGGCTCGCCTGCTGCAAAGTTTGGATGCCGATGCCAACCCGAGTGACCGCATCACGATTACCCCGGATGTCGTCGCGGCTCTGGACGCCGCCATGGGGCGCCTGGGTTTAAGCGCTTTCGACTTCAGCAATGGGGTCGAAATCGAAGCGATCCTCGATGAGGCCCTCTACGAGGCCAGCCTGCGTGGATTGAGTCTGGTCATGGTTTCCGCTGACGAGGCCAAGGCGCACCTTGAAGAGACGGTCGCCGGCACCATGCTGCGTAAGAATATCTCGCGAACGCCGTCTGAGGCCAGCGCCAAGGCCAAGATGAACGATATGCGCATGTGGTTTCCGGCTTTCAAAGCCGATGGTTCGGCCACGATCATCAGTTATTATGATGAGGTGGGCAACCTGATCCGCACCGCCGAAGAGGCCAAGCCACTGGTTATCACCTATACGGACGAAGACCCCACCACGGGTGCCGCCGATGTCTGGGTCGCCGTGTCGCGCGACGACGGCAACACCTGGAAGCGCATGAATCTTTCCCGCTCGGCGGATCGGTCTTCCTTTACCCTGGCCAACGGCACCCCCTACTACGGGGATACCAGAAAGCCGGTCATGCAGGTTCAGGGCAACAACATCCTGGTGGCATGGTCCAGCAAATTCTGCAACGGCGGCAAGCCGCGCTACGCTATCGATGTCGATCCTCTCACAGACGACTATCCCTACGACAACGCCTACTACGAAGACGATATCTGGGGTGTCGGCGGTCCGCAGCTCTCTCATGACTACACGGAAGACGGTTTTCCCGAGGTCGGCGAATTGCCCTACAGCTGTGTGTGGGCGGCGCGCGGCATTATCGCCACCCAGAAAAATGTCGAGGCCGGTCTGGGCGACTATGTCGGCGATATCGTCTGGTTCAAGCCTGAACGGTTGACATCCGGTCGCCGCGATGCTCTGCAGCTTTTCCTTGGGGGCGCCGACAGCGCCGGTATGGGTTTGATCTGGCAGGAAGACCCTGCCGGACTGCGGCCGGGTAAATTCGTGGGGCCAGGCCATGGCTGGAGCGGCGCGACCACCAACCACAAGACGGATATCTGGTACAGCTATATTTCCTTGGCGGATTTCGCCAAGGTCGATGCGAACTTCGCTGCGGGTGGTGATCCTCAGCATGATCTGGTCGGGCGCGCCAAGGCGCTGGTGCCCATGTCACTACCGGTGCGTATTTCGGATAACGACGTGCTCAACAGCGATAACCTGATGGCGACCACCACGGACTTTGAGACCTGGACCCCCGTTGCCAACTATGAATCCGTAGGCGATGGCGACGGTACGCACCGTTACGGCTTTATGATCGACGGCCTTTGCGAAGATTATTATCCTTTCGTCAATGAGCAGGGCGAAACGAAGAATGTCTGCATCACCGCCGATGACCGGCTGATGGACGGGGATACTGGCGCCTCCCGCCCCAACCTGATGATGCAGCCGTACACCAAGACGATCACGGGCGACAACCCGGCTACGCCAGACGTGGTGGAAACCTCCTACACGGTCCCCAGCGCCTGGGCCATTGTCAATTATGAAGAGACCAAAGGCGCCGGCTCCGGCGCCCCCGATACCGGCGAAACGGGGAGTGAACCCGAAGATGGTACCGGGTTCGGTGGTGACACCTACATCGTCGAAGAAGGCAAGAATGTCATCTACCACAGCTTCGATTTCCAGAACCCCGAGACCGTCAGCGCCGGCAATATCGTCAACCTGCCGGCCCGTGATGCCGATGGGAATATCCTGTACCTGAAAGATGAAAACGGCAACCTGGTGCTCGACTATCTCGGTCGGCCGCAGTTAGCCTATGAAAATGCCCGGCGGGCCCGCTTCATCCTGCAGGGCAAGAGCGCCGCAGGCCCTTCCGCCACGGTCATGGTCATCGTCTATAAAGAGGGCGAGGAAGGCTCAGGCCGACCCTCCGATATTTTGCTGCGGCGGGTGGTGGCGCCGAAAACCCAGACCGGCAATCCCTACCGGTTTACGAACATCGTCTGCGATGAATGGATGACGGCCCCTGATGGCAAGCAGATCTGCGCAGTTGGGACCCAGAACATCAGTACCGTCACCCCCACTTTTACCACCTCCAGTTTGGGCGATCCGACCACGGATGACCCCTATGGTGCCATCAAGGTGGTGCGCTGGGAGCAGACGGCAGAAAACCTGGACGATTCCACTGCCTCCAATCCCTATGAGGACGCCCGTGCCCATCGCGGCGTCATGCGGGGCGACTTCCTCATGGTCGGCTACTCCTACACGCCCAACTGGGCCGCAGCCCGCAACGGTAACGACAAATATGACTTCTTCATTCGCCGCTCTTTTGACGGTGGACAGACCTGGTCCACCGATCCCCTGGGTAGCGGCGTCAGTTACACGCAAACCTTCAAGGTGATGACGTCTGATGCCGAAGGCAACCTGGACTTTGAAAGGGATGCCGACGGGAATATCGTGACCGAAGATGTCATTTATACCTATGCGGCCGGCGAATTCGAACAGGCCCGCAATATGTCCCAGTTGCCCAACGCCAAGTCCAGCGTCATCGAGCCCCGCATCGTCGCTCCTCCCGCCGGCAAGATTCTTGACGCTACGGTATTGGATCTCAATGGGAATCCGACCTTGTCTGACACCACGGCCCATCCGGAAGACCTCTACAACAACAAGGTCGTCTACCTGGCTTACGGCACCTCGACGAATCCGAAAAAGGATCCTCTCACCGGTGAGCAGGAAAATGCCGTCCCTCTGGACCTGTTCTACACCTTTACGCAGGACCGAGGCGAGACCTTCGTGCTGGATGAATGGGAGGTCAATCCGGACAGCGATGGCAACTTTGCCGGTGAGACCGTCACCCGCTGGGGCTATCTTGCCAAAGGAGATCCGGAGCAGGGCGAGGTCCAGATCCGCATGACGCCTGACGGTTCCCGCTTCTACGGCACCTGGTTGCAGGAACTGGCCCCGCTGGATGAAGCCAACCCGACCCACTTTGAAGGAAGCGACATCTGGTTCCGGCGCATTATGCCGATGGAATTCGAGAATAATGTCGGCACGCCGACGACACCTTAAGACCGTGATGGCCAGGGACGCTCGGCAGGTGTCCCTGGCCTTTTTTCGAAAGGGGTACAGACCATGAGATGCTTGAGCATTCTGTTGCTGTTTCTTCTCGCCGCCCCGGCCTGGGCCGATGACGGCCCCATGTTCCGCAAGAATATTTCCAACACACCGGAGCTGGAAACGGAATTCGCCGCTATCCGTATGCTGCCCCTCTATGTGCCGGCGCAAGCCTCGGATGGCACTCTGCCGACTGACGGAATCCCATACTACGATGCCGAAGGAACTCTCCTCGAAACCCGCGCCTACGCGCGCCCTTTAATCAGCCACTACACCGATGGCCACGTGGATTTAATCGAGGAGGAAGGCTACGGGGGCTTTCCCGGTCATGGCCAGCGCGACGCCTATGGGGCTGTCAGCCTCGATGACGGCGCCACCTGGAAACGCACCAACCTTTCCAAGTCTGGAGACCTGTCCTCCTTCAAGATCAAGGATGGCAGGAAAAAAATCCCTTACCCGGGGGATGTCGGCCGCACCTTTGCCGCTTCGGATGGAAACAAGGTGATGATCGCCTGGGTGAGCCGCTACGCCAGCGGCGGTAGCCCGACCTATGCGATGAGTGAGGGTGAGCGCGAATTGCTGGCCGCCTACCTGCAAGCGCAGGGAAGGATCCCCGATGCCACGGCCTGTACGGACGGCGACCTGATCGGCACCCCCTGCCTCTATCTGGAGGATCATTTCGGTGTTGCCGGTTCGCAGGGGTCCTCCGATCTGGCTGACGAGGGCTATCCCCTGGTCGGCGAACTCCCCTACGCGGCGGTCTGGGTGGCCCGTGGCGTCATGCTGCCCCCGGCTGCCGAAGGCGAGCCCGCCACCTTCACCTGGTTCAAGGCCGAACGCCTGAGCTCGGCCGAGCGCGACGCCAATCGGCCGGAGGTGGTCTGCGTCAAGGGGGCCGGCTGTGTGGTCACCTGGCAGGAAGACCCGGACGGCATCCGTCCCGGCGAGGGGGAAGGCCCCGGTGAGGGCTGGAGCGGCGCGGTGGCGCACCATCAGACCGACGTCTGGTACTCCTATATTGGCTGGAACGACTTCGGTCTGGTCGCCGACAGCACCTATGGCACGTTTTATGGGGAGACCGGGGATCTGGCCACCTGGGTCGCCGCCAACCCGACCGGTAGCCCCCAGGCCGCCGTACCGATGGCGATGCCCGTGCGCCTGACCGACAACACCATGTGCGTGGCCGAGGGCGATAAGCCTTACTGTTACGCCGACTTCGATGGCAGCGGCACGGCTGATTTCTGTGCCGACTCGGTGACCGTCACCATCGAGGTCCCCGATGAGGGGGGCCTGGCGGTGCAGCACGACGTCAACATGTGCATTACCGAAGACGGCCGCCTCATGCGCGGCACCACTGGCGCCACCCGTGCTCGCCTTGGCTTGCACGGCTACTCGTCCACCGGCCTCTTTGACAAACTCAATCCCGATGCTTTCCCCATCGACAGTGCTTGGTTCTATATGGCCTACGAAGAAAACAAGGGGCTCGGTGATGTCTGTGACGACGGCGACTGCGACGAGCTCACCGATGCCGACAAGCGCGATATGGGCAAGAACGTCTGGTACCATACTTTCGACATGTTCCAACCCGAGCTGGTCTCCCAGGGCCTGATGCTCAATCAGCCGGCGGTCTACCCGGATGACTGGTCAGATCCCACCGACCTGCTTGAAGCCGCTCCCCTGTTCGGGCACAACTTCTACGCCTTCAAGGTAGACCCGATTTTCGAGACCCAGGGTGGTCTGGAGACGACCCTGTATCAGACGGAGATCGCCCGGCGACCGAGTGTCATCTCCCAGGATTGGTACGATGCCGGTCCCAGCGGTCTGGTAGGTCTTCAATTATGGAAACAGGGCATCATCCGCCGCGGCGGTCCGGCCGATATCATGGCCCGACGCTTCGCGATCCCCCTTGTTGACGAAGTCTGTACGATGGAAACGGTCTGTGACGAAGTGTGCACGACCGAAACGGTCTGCACGCTCGTAACAGAGTGTGTGGACAATGTTCCCAATCCCGCCTACAAACCGAACCCGGGGCAGTGCCAGGGAGACGACCCGCCGCTGAAATGCTATCCTTACCTCGATGCGAACGGCAACCCGACCTTCGCGGCCCAAACCTGCCAGGATGGGGAAGTCTGCAATCAGGTGGAAACCTGTGTCACGGATGAGAGCAGCTGCCGCGAAGAGGAAGTGTGTCAGGGTGGTTTGGATTACCAGGCTAATCCCTACGATTATGCCAACATGGTTTGCGAAAACCCCGACGGCACCTCCGCCTGGGTCTTTACCGACGGCAGCAATCCCCGCTATGTCAAGGGCTTGTGTGGCGCCCCGGCCATCAATCTTTCGGGCAATACCATCCTCACCGGCGAGACCTGCGCCGATGCCAGCAGTTGCCTGGAAGCCTTCCCTTTCAACGACTACTTTGACGATATGAACATGGAAGACAGCGAGCCGATCTCCAAGATCCTGACCTGGCAGCAGTACGGTGCCAGTTATGGTGGTGAGGCCGTGCTGGAGAGCAATCTCGATGATACCTCCTGGGCCAATCCCTACGACATGGCCAAGGGGCACCGTGGCTTCCTGGCCGGTGACATGGTGATGGCCATGTACGGCTGGACCAACAACTGGAAGGCCCTGACCGATGCCAAGGATATCGTCAACCTCTATGTCCGGCGCTCCTTTGACGGGGGCGTGACCTGGACGACCCTGCCGGCCAGTTTCACGCACACGGACGGCATCACCTACGCGGGCGACGGCACCACGACCTGCGAGTGGATGGGGGCGACCGGCGCCGAGACGGAATATCCCGTATGTGTCAGTTACACGGCCGGTGAATTCGAGCAGGCCAGGAACGTCTCCCAATTGCTTGGTTCCAAGGTGACGGTCCTCGACCCGCGCTACTCGCCGACCACTCGCAGCATCACCGAGGCCTGGGTCAGCACCACGTCGCTGCCCGCCGGTTTCGTGGCACCGCTTTATGCCGACGACGTGCGCAATCCGTCCCGCTTCTTCATGGTTTACGAGACGGGACACAGCAGCGCCTACGACGCCGGCGAGGCACCGCCTCTCGACTTGTTCTACAGCCGCGCCGTCGACTGGGGGGATGACTATCTGGTCTGGGCCGACACGGCGGCAGAGTGTGTGGAAACGGTGACAGGATATGCCGACTTTTGCAATGAGTTCGACGCCATCGAGGGCAGCCAGTTCCTCGAATCGGGCGAGGCCTCCGTCACCACCAGTCCGGGCGGGCAGTTCTTCTACTCGGTCTGGAATCAGTGGGATTTTGACATGGCCGGCAACGAAGTTGGCGCCGATGCCTGGTTCCGGCGCATCCTCTTCTACGATCCGACAGTCACCCAGCCATAATGCCTGGACAGACGGGCCTGCCCGTGAATTAAGGTGAAGCAGAACCGCCCGCAGTTTGCTGCGGGCGGTTCCGTAAAAACCCCTGTACCTACAAAATTAAATTGGCTATAGCCTCAGGTAGCAATTGAGTTGACATTTGCAAGGGCCGATTTATTTCAGAAAAATCGATCTCAAACACCGCTTTATCGCCATCGTCGAATCGGTTGAACCCCGAAATCCAGCGCCTGAGCCCATCTGGCCGAACTCGATACCCTGTTCGTGCCCCTGCAATCCCGAGCCTCCAACGGAGCGTTTTGATAATAGCGGACGGCAGGACCACATGTCGACAAAATTCAAATTTATCGACATGTGGTCCTGCTCATGTCGATGCCGTCAACATCGGCCGGGCACCAGCGCATCTTGTGTCGACAAAGCTGGCTTATTTCGACACAAGATGGTTGACATGTCGATATTCTCGCCATATCTTGGTCTTATTACCCACTATGTGTCGATAAAAGACGGATTTGTAAAGATGAAATGGCAGCCGAATCAACCCTACAACGCCTTGCCGCCCCTGCCTCCCCCGGTGGAAGCGGTCGAAACACGGACGATTCTCAAGGCCTGTATCCCGGCTCGCGCCGCCCTTGCCGAGCTCAAGCAGGCGGGGGCATTACTGCCGGATCAGGGCCTGTTGATCAATCTGCTGCCGCTGCTGGAAGCCAAGGACAGCTCGGGAATCGAAAATATCCTGACCACCACCGACAAGCTGTTCCGCCACGCCCAGCGGGAAAGCGAGGCCGATGCGGCCACCCGGGAGGCGCTGCGTTACCGTACCGCTCTGTACCAGGGGTTCAGGCAACTGCGGGATCGGCCTCTGGCCACCGCAACCGCCATCGAGGTCTGCAGCACCCTGAAGAATCAGGCCATGGAGCTGCGCCGGCTGCCCGGTACTGTCATTGGAAATCAAACTACAGGCGAGGTGATCTACACGCCGCCTGAAGGTGAATCCGTCCTCCGCGACCTGCTGAGCAATTGGGAGCGCTTTATCCACGCCGAAGACGATCTGGACCCGCTGATCAAGATGGCCATCAGCCACTACCAGTTCGAGGCCATTCACCCTTTTTACGATGGCAATGGCCGCACGGGGCGTATCCTCAATGTCCTGTACCTGATCGAACAGGGACTGCTGACTCTGCCGATACTCTATCTGAGCCGCTATATCGTGCAGAACAAATCGGCCTACTACCGCTTGCTAAATCAGGTGACACGGGATGGTCGGTGGCAGGAGTGGATTCTTTTCATGCTCGAAGGGGTCGAGCAGGTATCGCGCTGGACCTGTCTGAAAATCGCCGCCGTGCGGGAGTTAATGGAGCAAACCTCACTCTACGTTAAAGGGCAGCTACCCAAGATATACAGTCACGAGTTGATGCAGGTACTCTTCGAACAGCCCTATTGCCGCATCAGCTCGCTGGTGGAGCGGGATATCGCCAAACGGCAAACGGCCTCGGTTTACCTGAAACAACTGGTGGATATTGGCGTGCTGGAAGAAAAGTCCGCCGGCAAGGAAAAATTATTCATGCATACGAAGCTGGTGCGACTGATGTCCCACGACAATAACCAATTCCCTCCCTATCCGACGCTATGAGCAACTTCGCCTTCCTGCAGCACCATCGCCGAATCTGCCAGTATGCCGTCAAAAGAAAAAGGGGTTAGCCTGAGTAGGCTAACCCCTTGATTTTTCTGGTGCCCAGGGACAGAATCGAACTGCCGACACGAGGATTTTCAGTCCTCTGCTCTACCGACTGAGCTACCTGGGCGTTTGGAAGCCCGTTTATAGCTAAATCGGTGGAGACTGTCAAGAAAAAATATCGGAGTGAGAAAAGGGGGCCTTTCAGCCTCGATAGTTGCAGCATTAAAAGTTTGTGATATAAATAAAAACCCTTATAGTTCATATAGATAAAGGTTGTTTGTGGGAGGATGAAAAATGGCTAAAGAATCAAAGATGCATTCCTCTTCCACTCCTTTTGCCCTAAAGGACTGCGCTCTGATTACCCTGGCGACGGGGATCAAGGCACAAAACCTACGGGAATTCTCGGACGGCCTGCAGAAGGCTCCCCCCTCCAGTTTAATCTACCACTTCTGGGGTCGCTTGCTGACCCCCAAGTTCGACGAGCCGGAATACAACAACGACTTTGCCTCCTGGGCCTACCATGGCCTGCATGACAAGCCATTGGCCGAACGGCTGAGCATGGTCATCCCGACGGATTTTTCAGATTTGGAGGCCTTGCGTCGGGAAATCGTCGAGGTGGTGGAGCAGCGCCTCGATGAAAGCGAAATGGTGCCCTGGGCCAAGGCCGATCAGCAATTTCACTTCCAGCGGTCACAGATTGTCGTTTTCGATACCGGTCAACGATTCGCCACTCCGAAAGATATCCTGCAGGTCATTCCCACTCTCTCCACAGGCAGCATCTATTATCACTTCATTGATGCCCGGGGCCGCACGGAAGGGCATCTAAATGATTTTACCGCCTGGCTGGAGGGCTTTGGCGAGCCTTACCTGGAACTGTGCCATCGACTGAGTGATGTCGACCCCTTCTTTTCATCCTTGAAGGAAATCCGGAGCATTGTCCATGGCATCTTTCAATCCTGCTTTGAGGAGGGGGCAAGATGATGAGGCCAATCATGGAGACAGAAAACAATATCATAGAGGATTATCGTGCCGTCGTTGGCGACGGGGTTATCAGCCAACTGGAGCAGCTTGCCAAGCCCCTGAGGGGGGTAAAGGTCGTGCATGTCAACTCGACTCGTGAAGGGGGTGGGGTCGCGGAAATCCTGCACAAGCTCATCCCTCTGAAGCAGGCTCTGGGGATTGACACCAGTTGGGAGATTGTCAGCGGTGACGCGCAATTTTACCAGTGCACCAAGGGATTTCACAATGCCCTGCAAGGGGTGCCGCAGAGTCTCTCCGAGGGGCTGCTGCAGGCCTATGAGGAGACCAACGAGCGCAACGCCGAAGAACTCCGGAAGAAGCTGGTGGATGCGGACATCGTGTTTATACACGACCCGCAACCGGCTCCCCTCTTGGCCAAGTTGCCCGAGCGCAAGGGCAAATGGGTTTGGCGGTGCCATATCGATGCGAGCCATCCCTACCGTCCGGTCTGGAAATATCTGAAGCAGTGGGTTGTGCCTTATGATGCCAGTGTTTTTTCCCTGCCCGAATTTGCCCAGAGACTCCCTCATCTCCAGTACATCATTGCGCCGAGTATCGATCCGCTGAGTGCCAAGAACCGTGACCTGCCAGCCGCGGAGATCAAGGCGGTCTTTAAAACCTTCAAGCTCGACCCTGACCTGCCCATGATTCTGCAGGTCTCGCGCTACGACCGCTTCAAAGATCCCCTGGGGGTGATTGAGGCTTACAAGCTGGCCAGCAAATTGACTCCCCTGCAGCTGGTGCTGGCCGGGGGCGGCGCCAGCGATGACCCGGAAGGCGAGGCCGTTCTGCAGGAGGTTCGCCAGGCCGCCGAGGGAGATCCCAATATCCATGTCCTGCTGCTGCCGTCCGACGCGCATACTACAATCAATGCCCTGCAGAGGGCGGCTGATATTGTCCTGCAGAAGTCGATCAAGGAGGGGTTCGGGCTCACCGTCTCGGAAGGGATGTGGAAAGGTAAGCCCGTTATTGGTGGCGATACGGGGGGTATCCGGCTGCAGGTGATCAATCATTACACCGGATTTTTGGTTCACACCCCCGAAGGGGCGGCCCTTCGCATCCGTTACCTTCTGCATCGCAGGGACGTTCTGGATGAAATCGGGGCCAGGGCTCAACGCTTCGTCAGAGAAAATTACCTGATAACACGCCACCTGCGTGAATATCTCACGCTGATTAATGGTTTGATCAGCGGAAGTCAGGAGCGGATTGAGGTCGGTGACTGACAGCAGTCTGCACGCTGGAAAAAGGGGAAGCCCCTTTTTTAAGGGAGTTGAAGTGCCTGATAGGGGATCGGGTATGGGCAGATGGTCTGATCCTCCTGTGCAGGAGGGATGTCAGGAAGGTAAGATATTGCAATGAGTCAACAGTCACACCGGCTTCTGATGGTCTCCAACCGTCTCCCTGTCGTCGTCTCCTGTGTTGAAGGGCGCTGGGACATTTCCGCCGGCTCGGGTGGGTTGGTGACGGCTCTCTCGCCAGTCATGAAGCAGAACGATGGCTTGTGGATTGGCTGGCCTGGCTGCGGCGAAGAGGCCCCGCTGAATGAACTTCTTTCCCGTTTCAGGGCCGAGGAGGGGTATCGGCTGCACCCGGTGCCCCTGACGGAAGAAGAGGTAGAGCGATATTACTGGGGGTTTTCCAACGAAACCCTCTGGCCCCTGTTCCATGATCTGCTCGGCAACTGCAATTTCAGCCTGGAAAACTGGCAGACCTATCGCCAGGTCAATGAGCGCTTCGCCCGGACGATTGCCGAGGTCTGCAAAGCCGGTGACCTCCTCTGGGTACATGATTACCAGTTGACCCTGGTCGGCGCCTATCTGCGGAAGCATGGAGTGCGGCAGGCTTTGGGATACTTTCATCATATCCCCTTTCCTTCTCTCGATCTCTTTCGCCGTCTTCCCTGGAACCTCGAACTGATTCGCGGGCTGATGGAGTATGATCTGCTGGGATTTCAGACCCTGCGGGACCGGCGCAATTTTATTCGTTGTGCACACTCTCTTCTCCCCGATACAGAAGTGATCCGGCGCCACCGCCATCATACCACCTTGAGGCATGGCCAGAGAAAGGTCAGGGTGGGACATTTTCCCATCAGCATCGATTTCGATGAATTCAACGATGCCGCCGCCTCCAAAGAGGTCGATGAAGCCGCCTGGTTTCTGCACGAGAACATTGAAGGGAGGCAACTGCTGCTGGGGGTCGATCGCCTCGACTACACCAAGGGGATTCCTGAACGGTTGCTGGCTTTCGAGAGGGCCCTGGCGAAATATCCAGACCTCATGCGAAAGATATCTCTTGTTCAGGTGGTGGTGCCCAGTCGGACCATGGTCCCCGATTACCGGGATCTGAAGGGGCAGATAGACCAGTTGGTGGGCCGGATCAACGCCCAGTATTCCGAACATGGCTGGATTCCTGTTCACTACGTTTACCGCAGTCTCGACAGGGTTCAGCTTCTGGCTCACTACCGGGCCGCGGAAATCGCCTTGGTGACGCCCTTATGTGATGGCATGAACCTGGTAGCCAAAGAGTACTGCGCCAGCTCGGTCCACAACAACGGTGTCCTCATTCTGAGCGAGTTCGCTGGCGCCGCCGATACCATGGGAGAAAATGCCCTTTTGGTGAATCCTTACGATATTGAAGGGACGGCCGACGCTATTCGTCAGGCTTTTACTATGCCTCAGCACGAGCGAAAGCGGCGGATGTCGGTTTTACGAGCCGATATCCGTCGCAACGATGTCCATCGCTGGGTCAGACGCTTTATTGAAACGCTGCAGCGCAGCCGGTAGAACGTAGCAGAAGTTAGTCCTTGCTATAGGCTCAAAATCCTGTTACAAGGGAAATCACGCATTTCTAGGAGAACTACATGTTTGCTTCATTCGTCCAGTTTAGCCGCTTTTTCTTTTGGTACGGTTATTTTAGACCGTCTGCCCTGGGAAGAGGTTTGCTGGCGTAAGTAGAACCCCACACAACAAACCGACAGAGACCATGGGCAGACCGGCAGAGGGTTTTCCCGTGGTCTTTTTGCTTGTGATCGAAATCAAAAAGGCTCCGGGACACGCTCCGGGGCCTTTTTCAGTTAACGGCAGCACGATCACATATCAGGAGGCACAAAGATGATCATCGTCATGAAGCAGGGCGTCGGCAAAGAAGAGCTTTCCGAAGTCAAAAAACGGATCCGTGAACTTGGTTACAAGCCCCACGTCATTCATGGAGAGACCCGCAACGTCATTGGCGCTGTCGGGGACGAAAGGGGCAAGATGGTATTGCAGTCGCTGGAGTCGATGCCCGGCGTGGAGAGCGTAGTCCCCATTCTGAAGCCCTACAAGCTGGCCAGTCGCGAAGTCTGCCCCGCTCCCAGCGAAATCGAGCTGGCGCCGGGGTTGACTATTGGCGGTTCTTCCCTGGTGGTCATGGCCGGACCCTGCTCCGTGGAAAGTGAAGAGCAGATCGTGGAGACGGCCAAAGCGGTCAAGGCGGCCGGCGCCAAGGTGCTGCGTGGCGGTGCCTTCAAGCCGCGCACGAGTCCCTATTCTTTCCAGGGCATGGAGGAGGAGGGGCTGAAGCTGCTCGACCTGGCCCGCCAGGAGACCGGCCTGCCCATCGTGACCGAGGTGGTCAACCCCCGCGATGTGGAGCTGGTGGCCCGCTATGCCGATATCCTGCAGGTGGGAGCCCGCAACGTGCAGAACTTCGCTCTCCTCAAAATGCTGGGGCAGCTCGACAAGCCGGTGCTGCTCAAGCGCGGCATGGCCACCACCATCCAGGAGTTCCTCATGAGCGCCGAGTACATTCTGGCCGAGGGCAACCGGCGCGTCGTTCTCTGCGAACGGGGGATCCGTACCTTCGAGACCGCCACGCGCAACACCCTGGATATCTCGGCGGTGCCTGTTCTCAAGGAGCAGACGCACCTGCCCGTAATCATCGATCCCTCACACGCCACCGGTCATGCCAGCCTCGTCCCCTCCATGAGCTATGCCGCTGTCGCCGCCGGTTGTGACGGCCTCATCATCGAGGTGCATCCCTGCCCTGAAAAAGCCGCCAGCGACGGGCCCCAGTCCCTGCGCCCGCAGGAGTTTGCCATCGTCATGGAGAAGTTGCGTCAGTTCGCGGCGGTCGCTGGCAAAACCCTGTAAAAGGGTGTAGGGTGTTCCCTCGAAAAAAGAGACAGATTGAGCCGGTGTGTGGTTACACCGGCCGAATCTGCTCCTCCACGGGAGAATAAGCATGTTTTTTATTCCACTGTCTCAGGTCGAAAGTGTTGAACTGGTCGTGCATGCCCTGCGGGTCGCCGGTGGCGAAGCCGATTGCACCACCTGCCCGGCGCGCCGGGTCTGCATGAAGCAGTGCCTCTCCATTGCCACCTCCATTGAGACCATGATTCAGACAAAGACCCTCCCCTTCCTGGGAGAAGAAGAGGACGGCGAACCCCAGGAAGAAAAGACTTCTGCCGGCGAGGAGAAGAACGGGGACAAGGGCGGTCATCTCAAACGCATCAAATGATCGGCCGGGCCTGCCTTGGGAGGGGAGTTTTGACCCGGTATACGGCGTTGACAGGGGCGCCCTAAAGTTTTAAGATTTGCGCTTGCCTGAAAAGGGACAGGCTCTCAGAGATGTCCCCATCCCCCGAAAAAGGAGCCGTCATGAAGGTCCTTGTTACTGATGAAATTTCCCAGGAAGGGCTTCAGCCTCTCCTCGATGATCCCCGTATCCAGCTTGACGTCAAGCTCGGCCTGCCCGTTCCCGAGCTCCACCAGACCATCGGAGGCTATGACGCCATCATTACCCGCAGCGGCACCCAGGTGGATCAGGCGCTGCTGGACCATGCCGAAAAGCTCAAGATTGTAGCCCGCGCCGGGGTCGGTATCGACAACGTCGATGTCGAGGCAGCCAGCAACAAGGGGGTCATTGTCGTCAACGCCCCCTTCGGCAACGTCAATTCGGCGGCTGAGCACACCATGGCCATCCTGCTGTCCCTGTGCCGGAACGTCACCCAGGCCAACGCCTCTCTCAAGGGGGGGGAGTGGAAGAGAGCTCCCTTTACCGGTTATGAGCTCAAAGGGAAGACTGTCGGCATCATCGGTCTCGGCAAGGTCGGTGGCCGCGTGGCCCTGCGCTGCAAGGCCTTCGAGGCCGACGTCATCGCCTGCGACCCCTATATCGCCGAGAAGCGGGCGGAAGATTTCGGCGTCAAGCTTGTCCCCCTTGAAGACATCGTCCGTTTTGCCGACATCATTACCGTGCATACGCCCCTGAACGGGGAAACCCGCGACTTGGTAGGCGCCGACCATTTCCCTGGCATGAAGGATGGCGTCATCATCGTCAACTGCGCCCGCGGCGGGATCATCAACGAAGAGGCGATGCTGGCGGCCCTCGAAAGCGGCAAGGTGGCTGGTGCCGCGTTTGACGTGTGGAGCGAAGAGCCCCCGCGCACCGAAACCCTGAAAAAGCTCATCGCCCATCCCAGGATGATCGTGACCCCTCATCTTGGTGCCAACACCTTTGAAGCGCAGAGGAACGTCGCCATTGACGTGAGTCGGGAGATCGTCAACTATCTGGACGGCCGTCCCATGGAAAATGCGCTCAACATCCCCCGTTTCGACCCCGACCTCATGGATCACATGAAGCCCTTCATGGCCCTGGTCAGCCGCATTGGCGACTTTATCTCCCAGTTGGCGACACCCAACCCCAACAAGGTCATTTTCACCTATAATGGCAAGTTGGCCCGTTACGACTGTGCCCCCCTTACCGTGTGTGGCCTGGCCGCCCTGCTCAATCGTCACACCGAGCAGGAAGTGAACATGGTCAATGCCCGTCTCATCGCCCGCAACATGGGGATAGCCGTGGAAGAGGTGCGCAATACCGAGGTCGGCTCCTTCTCAAATCTCGTCACCCTGACCATTGAAACTGCCGAGGGGCGGCGCACCATCGCTGGCACCCTGTTCGACGGTGTCCCCAAAATCGTCAAAATGCGGGATTTCAACACAGATTTTCAGCCGGAAGAGCATATGCTTGTCATCACCTATGATGACAAGCCGGGATTGATCGGAAGAATCGGTACGATCCTGGGCGAAGCCGACATCAACATCGGCTCCCTCAATCTGGGGCGCCGCGAGAAAGCCGGCGAAGCCATGGTGGTGCTCTCCCTCGATGCCCCTATTCCGGAAGAGGTCGTCACTCGACTGGCCGAGGCGGTAGGAGCGCACTTCATCAAAGCCGTCCACATGCCACGCTAGATCGATCCGCCCAACTTCCCACAAAAAAAAGCGACCCCTTTTCGGGAGTCGCTTTTTTTTGTGTCTGTTTAAACTTTTTCAGGTGAGAAAGAGGGGTTGCTGGCATGCCGGAATGATGCCCCGCTCCTCCGCCCGTTGCAGCAGAGTTTCGACGGCCCGCACCCCCTCTTCGCCAAGGTCGAGGGAGAAGGGGTTGACGTAGAGGGCGATGTGGTTGGCGATGACCTCATCGGCCAGTTCCTGAGAGTGCTGCCGGATATAGGCCCGGGAGCTTTCCGGGTGACTCTGGGCGTAGGCCACGCTTTCACGCAGAGCGGTCTCGACGCGGGCGATGATGTCGGCGCCGAGGGAGCGTCTCGCCAAAATACCTCCCAGCGGGATAGGCAGCCCGGTCTCCTCTTCCCACCAGACCCCGAGGTCGACTGCCTGAGTCAGACCGTGTGCCAGATAGGTGAAGCGGGACTCGTGTATGATCACCCCGGCTTCCACCTGCCCCGATCTGATCGCGGCCATGATCTGGTCGAAAGGTAGAATCAGCACATCCTCGAACCCCTCGCCATAAAGCTGCAGCAGGAGATTAGCCGTCGTCAGACGCCCGGGAATGGCTATCTTTTTTCCTTTCAGCTCATTCATGCATGTCGTGCCGGTTGTCACCACCAGGGGACCGCAGCCGCGGCCGAGGGCGCCGCCGCTTCGCAGCAGGGCGTAGTCCTCTCGCAGGTGGCCGAAGGCGTGGTAGCTGACTTTGGTCAGGTCGAGGATGCCCTCCAGAGCCAGCTGGTTAAGGGTCTCCACGTCCTCCAGGCGTTCCCGAAAACGCAGGTCGCCTGTTGGAATCAGGCCGTGAATGAGGGCGTGAAAGATAAAGGTGTCATTGGGGCAGGGTGAGTAGCCCAGGGTAAGAAGACGGCTCATGCGGAGATATCCCTTTCCGGCCGGTTTTCCAGCAGGGCCAGCACCCCTTGCTGGGCGATACTGGCAGCCCCGCGCAGATCCCATGTTGAAAGATCGCGGTCTTCGGTGAGATTGGAGATGCCACGCACCTCCAGAAAAGGGGTGTCGTGCAGTCGACAGACGTGGGCGATAGCTGCCCCTTCCATGTTTTCGCAGATACCGCCGGTGCGCTCTTCCATGGCCAGACCTGCTGCCAGCGTGCCCGAGCAGGTGGATACGGTGATGAAGGGCCCTGCGGCACAATGGCAACCGCGGCGATCACTGAGCGCCTTCAAAAGAGGGAAGGCGTGCTCGACAAGGGGGGTGGTCAGCGGAAACCGGTTGAAAAAGGCCGTCCCTGCGCGGCGCACGAGAGGAAAACCGATGGCTTCCATGTCGAAAAAGCCGCTGGGGGTCAAAACACCCTCATCGCCGTAGATTTCCTCTGTCGCCAGGGCGAGGTCGCCCGGGTGCAGGCCGGCGCCGGGGTAGGCGCCGCCGCAGCCGAAAGAGATCATGAGTTGCGGAGCGCATGAGATGATGAGGGCTTTGGCCGCCGCCCCCGCGTTGACTTTCCCCACCCCGCAGTGCAGCAGGCCAATGGAGTGTCCCGCATAACTGCCCTGGAACAGGTCGTACCCAGCGCAATGGCGAACCTCCCACGGCGACAGGGTCTGGCGCAGCAACTCGGTTTCAAGAGGTACGGCGGCGATCAGGGCTATCATGCACTTGTCCCATGGGGAAGGGTGATGAGAATAGAAGGAGAGACGCTCAGGGCTTGAACCAGCCGCAGCGGATGAGGTCGCGGCGCAGATAGGCACCCTGGTTGCGAACCACGCCCTGATACCAGAAGCGTTCCTCCCGCACTGGAATGTCGCCGGGAGCGTCCAGTCGCTTGCGGCGGTCGATCAGGTTGCGCTGGAACTGGGCATCCGGCTCGGCCAGAATCTCCTTGAGTTTGGCCGAAAGCGATGGCGGGGTACCCTCGATAACGTATTGGATCATGTCGCGCAGCTTGAGCCCTTGTTGATATTCCCACAGGTCGCCTTCAAAGGCGGCCTCGCACTCGTTGACGAAGTCGTTCCAGTCCAGCAGCAAACTGCCAAAATCTTCCTCGGCAAATTCGGAGAATTCGCTGTGGCGGCTCAGGCATTCTTCGATGGCGTCCTGCTCCTTCTTGGACAGAAAAAAACTGAGGGTTTCCTCAACGGGATACATGTCGAGGGCTTCGACAACTTCCTGGCAGAAAAGCACGTAGTCGAGATCATCCTGACCCATTTCGGCCAGAAAAGGGGGCAGATCATCCGAGGGATGGCAGAGCAGCGAAAGATGATCGTGACCAAAATCACCGGGAGTGGGCAAGTCGGGGCGATGCGGCAGGCCATGCTGGTTCAGCAGGTCGATAACGCGCAGGTGGTTTCCTGAAAAGCAGGTCAGCACCTTCTCCTCGGAATAAAAAAACTCGAGGCCGGCCCTGTTGTTGGCCAGGCCGAAACCGACGAAGCCATCGTGAATCAGGCGAGGCATATAGGATTCAAGGGCTTTGAGCAGATCGGCGGTTGGCAGGTAGGGGCTGTAGAAAGTGGTGGGCCCGGTCGGTTCTTCGCCGGTGGCCTCCATTTCGTGTGGATAAAATTCCAGGATGAGAAAGGATTCAGGGCCAAAAAGGCGGCCAATGTCATGGAACAGCCGAGAAATCTGGTCCGCTTCGGCCATGACGGTAATGCGATAGGCGTCCGAGGATGCCTCCAGCGGGGAAAAGGTGTAGCCCCTGTGGAGGGGCGACTTGCCACGGCGGAATTCAGTTTCCCAAAGCCGTAGCCCAATGGGCAGATTGAAAGTCATAGGGGTCAAAACGATGCCTGAAAACGGGAGTATTGCGCGGATGCGAGATGGGCGCCGGCCCCATGGCCGCGCACTGTCGTCAAAGTAGTTGATCCCGGCCCAAAAGTCAATAACGCCCCCTTCATGGCACGGGGTGACCTTCCGCGGCATTCATTGCAGAACCGGGGGAAAACAAAACAAAAGTTTGGGAAAAGAGTAGTGTATACACTTTCGAGGCAAGGGTGCCATGGCAGTCTAACCCCTTTGAAATTATCATTTATTAGGGTTAAATCTTTTTATCGACAATAAATTATTTTATTGACAAAGAGGGTCATTTTCGCTATATCGTGTCGAAAATAAAACTACTTTTTATTTTGACGAAAAAGTTCGGCCGCGACAGCAGTTTTGTCGGAAGGCTTAATTTTTGAGTCGACAGAAAAAAATCACCGCCCGGCTTTGGAGGGGACTCCGGTTCGGCGGAATTTTGTTTTTTTGCCGTAAAGACAGGACAGGTTGGTACGTGGAGCTCTGGTCCGTTGGCTGGCGCGTGCCGAAAAGATCGTACTTATCAAATCAGAGGGATAACCGAAATGTCGAAAAAAGCGATTAAACCTTCACTGAAGAATCCATTTGATCCGCCAGAGAAAGTCGAATTCACCATTCCTGGCGAAATCGCCGGCGTCAGCGGCGGCTATGAAGAGGCCATGAAGGAGGGTTATGACCTCATTCAGCGCCCCATCAAGTCGGTCAGCGTCGCCCAGATCGAAAAACAGCACTTCAAGAAGCGCATGACGGTCTGGGAGCGGATTCGCGTTCTTACCGACAAAGAGCCCAATATCCTCTTTCAGAACTGGGGCAAGAACCTCGACGGGGCTTCCCTGGTCACCGGCATTCTTAACATCAAAGGGCGCGACGTCGCTCTCTATGGCCACGATTTCACCGTGCGCGCCGGTTCCATGGATGCCACCAATGGTCAGAAGCTGGCCCGCCTCTTCCAGATGGCCGGTGAGAAGGGGATGCCCCTCATCGGCATGAACGATAGCGCCGGCGCTTACGTGCCTGCCGGTGTCGGCGGCCTCGACGGCTACGCCGAAGCCTTCACCGCCCTGCGCAAGATCAGTGGCGTCGTGCCCAGCATCATGTGCATGTTCGGCTTCAATGCCGGTGGCGGCAGCTACCTGCCACGGCAGGGCAGTTTTGTCATTCAGCCCAACGACACCTTCTTCGGCCTCACCGGCCCCGGCGTGGTCAAGTCGGTCCTGGGTGAGGACATCACCCCGGAAGAGCTGGGCGGTCCGCAGGTACACGGCAAGTCGGGCGTGGCCGATCTCACCGTCGAAGACGAGGTCTCCGCCCTGCGCACGGCCATCAGCCTGCTCAGCTACCTGCCGGACAACAACAGCGTCATGGCACCTTTTCAGGAGACCAGTGATCCCCTCGACCGCAAGACCTGGGAGATCAACACTCTGCTGAAAAAGACCTTCAATTCCCCCACCGGCTTCAACACGCCCTTCGACGTATCCCTCATGATCCAGCAGATCTGCGATCACGGGGATTATTTCGAAATGCAGCCGGACCGGGCCCGCAACGTCATCACCGCCTTCGGCCGCCTCGGCGGCAACGTCGTCGGCTTCGTGGCCAACAACAGCGCCGTCGATTCCGGTCAGATTGACTGCGATGCGGCCTACAAAATCGCCCGCTTCAACCGCTTCTGCAATATCTACAACATTCCACTCATCTTCATGGAGGACACCACTGGTTTCCTTCCCGGCCGCGAGCAGGAGTCCCGCGGTATCGTACAGGCCGGCCGCGCCATGCTCGACTCCATCGTCGACATCCGCACGCCGCGCATCCTGCTTATCATCCGCAACGCCTTCGGCGGCGCCTATGCCTCCTACAACAACTACCCGACGGGGGCCGACCTGGTGCTGGCCCTGCCCACCACCCGCCTGGCGGTCATGGGCCCGGCCGGCAAGGAGTTCGTCTACAAGGACGAGCTGCGCAAGCTGCGCGGTTCGATAGCTGAGCGGGTCAAAAGAGGGATCCAGGAGCGCCTCGACGCCGGCCTGCGTGACGACGTGGCCAAGAAGGACGCCGAAAAAGAGGCGGCCGACTGGCTCAAGGCCGCCGAGGCCGAGCTTAATCTGCGCTACGAGAAAGAGCTGATGAATCCGAAAGAGGCCCTGAGCCTCGGCTCCATCTCCAGCATCGTCATGCCGACGGACCTGCGCAAGGTGCTCGGGGAGAATCTCAACTTCTTCCTGCGCCATTACAAGCCCGGCCCGATGCAGAGCGTCCAGCGCGAGTTCTATTAAGCCCTCACCGGAACCCTATCGAAGGAATCAGATTGGAGATATATACTGATGGCTCAACAAAAAGATTACTATAACGACAATCCCCTGATTCACCGAGACCGCCGCCTGGGCAAGGCCGCCTCCGAGTGGGTGCGCTCCTTCGCCTGTGAGGATCTCAAACCTCTCATCGTCTGCCGCGGCCCCATCCGCAAAGAGACGATGGACATCTACGATGAAATGGGGATAACCCACTACGGCATCCTGCTTTCGGAAAAGGACTCCATCGTCTACCCCAATGCCCTGTCGCCCGAACTTCGCCGGCTCACTGACTCACGGCGGGTGCACCGCGTGCCCGATTACTCAGGGGCAAGCAAGGAAGAGCGTATCGAGCGCATTCATCAGATCATTCGCATCGCCAAAGACAACGGCTATGATTCCATCTTTGCCGGCTACGGTTTCATGGCCGAGGATGAGGAGTTTGTCGCCGCTATCGAAAAGGCCGGCCTGAACTTTATCGGTCCCTGCGCTTCCACCCAGGCCAATGCCGGCAAAAAGGACGAAGCCAAGCGCACCGCCCTCAGCGTCAACGTCAGTGTCACCCCCGGCATCGACAATGTCACCGCCCGCACCCTGGTCAAAAAGCACCCGACCCGCGAGAAGCTGCTGGCTCTGGTCGATGCCGAAAGCCTCGATTGCAACAAGGCGGTCCTCGACAACAAGGACCTCTCTCTCGAAGAGCTGGCCGATCACATCCTCTACGCCTCTTACCAGAAAGGGATCGATCTCTTTTCCCTCGAAGAGCTCTGCGCCCAGGTGCAGTTCGAAGTGGCCGAGATGTTCCGCAAGTATCCCAAGAGCCGTGTGCGCCTCAAAGCCATCGGCGGCGGCGGCGGCAAAGGGCAGCGCATTCTCGGAGCTTCCCTGCTCACGGCCAAGAACATCAATGCCGCTCTCATTGAGCAGGAGGCTGCCCAGGCGCCGACGCTGGTGCGCGAAGTCCTCAACGAAGTCAAGGCCAACGGCATTGGCGACAACAAGAACGTGCTCATTGAGCTCAACATCGAGCAGACCCGTCACAACGAGATCCAGCTGTTGGGCAATGGCGACTGGTGTATCGCCCTGGGTGGTCGCGACTGCTCGCTGCAGATGCACGAGCAGAAGCTGCTCGAAGTCTCCGTTACCCAGGAGGGACTGGCCACCCGTATCGCCGAAGCCCGCGCGGCCGGCGAGCCTAAGGCAGCCAAGGCCCTGGAGACCGATCTCACCGTACTCAAGCGCATGGAAGAAGAAGCTGAGCGCTTCGGTCAGGCCGTCGGTCTCGACTCGGCCTCAACCTTTGAATGCATCGTCGACCGCGACCGCCACTATTTCATGGAAGTCAACACCCGCATTCAGGTCGAACACCGGGTGACCGAGCTCTGCTACTGCCTCAAGTTCACCAACCCCAAAGACAAGAACGATTATTTCATCGTCGAGTCTCTGGTCGAGGCCATGGCTCTGCTGGCCCGCCACAAAAAGCGGTTGCCCAAGCCGGAGCGCGTTGTTCGCTTCAATGCCGCCGTCGAGGCTCGTCTCAATGCCACCGACGCCTCTCTTTCTCCCCATGCCGGCGGCATGATTCGCTACTGGTCCCGACCGATCGAAGGGGAAATCCGCGACGATCAGGGCATCAGCGCCCTTAATCCCGACACCGGCCTGTTCATGAAGTACCGGGTAGCCGGGGCCTACGATTCCAACATCGCCCTGCTGTTGACCAAGGGAGAGGATCGCCTGGAAAGTTACAAGCACCTCTCGAAAGTTCTCCGCAATGCCAAGATTCGCGGCACGGACCTGGCCACCAACCTCGAATTCCACTACGGCCTGGTCAACTGGTTCATCGGCAATACCGTCAACGCCAAGCCGACCACCCGTTTCGTCGTGCCCTACCTCACCCTGGTCGGCACCCTGAAGGAAGAAGCCAACAAGCTCGACCCGGTCTATGCCTTTCTGCAGATGAAGAAACACTATGCGCAGCAGGTGTCCGAGCAGTTTGGCGATCAGCCCGAGGTGCTCGGCAAAGAACTGAAGAACATGTCCGAGCTGCTCGACCGCAAGGGTACTCTGCTGACGCGCCCCATCGAGAAGCTTTTGGATGATCCGCACATGCTCTCGGGCTGGCTCAGCCTCAACAAGAACAACTTCCGCCTTGAAAAGGGCAAGGTCATCTGGTTGCGCAATCCCGTGGTGGTCCTCAGCGAAACCTACGACTACCTCAACAAGCTCTACAATCCGAAGGATCCCGCCGCCGAAGTGATCTGGAGTCACGACGACGAGCTTCTGCAGAAAGCTCTGCGCTTCTACGCCAAGCTCAACGAGGCCTTCGACCTGCACGAGGAAGATTACTTCCAGCTCAATGAGATGCTGCAGAAGGATAAACCGCAGGGTGGTTTCGATGCCGACATGTGGGAGCAGATCCGTGCCTCCCACTTTGGTTACGAAGCCGGACTCGAACTGCTCGGCATGGTCTTTTTGGTCGCCATAAACACCAAGTTCTGGGACCTGAAAGTCGAGGACGACCTCGACATCACCATTCCCGACTATCTCACCGACCCCGACCTGCAGGTGCGCATGAAGAAGGTGCTGGTACCGCCGCCGGCAACCAAGGCCGATGAGATTGTAGCTGTCTGCGGCGGTATGTATTACGCCCAGGAAGCGCCGGGCTTGCCGCAATTTGTCGAGGAAGGGATGCATTTCGAAAAGGGGCAGGCACTCTACATCATCGAAGTCATGAAGATGTTCAATACGGTGCGGGCGCCCTTCTCGGGAACCCTCGACAAAATCCTCATCTCTGGCGGTGACGGCATCATCGTCTCCAAGGGACAGCCGTTGTTCAAGATCACCCCCGATGAGAAATTCGTCGAGGTCGATCCCAAAGAAATTGAGCGCGAAAAGCGCGCCCGCACCAGCGAATACCTGAAAGTGATCCTCTGATCCACAAAAAAGGCCCCCCTTTCACGGGGAGCCTGCTCGCTGACGCCTCGCCCTTTGCCGGGCGAGGCGTTTTAGTATGGGGAGTCCGACTCAGGTCAGCGGACGTTCCTGTAGCAGTTCCAGTTTGAGAATGGTCATCAGCGCTTCCGGCGTGTAGGGGCAGTCTTCGATGACCATTTCGCCGGCGCCGCTGTCGTGGGCCCAGACGATGAACTCACCGTTCAGGCGTTTTTCCCGGGTCACTTGATCGGGATGCAGGCGATTCAGAGTGTCCCACATTCCTTCCAGGTCAAGCAGTTCATAGCCGGCGACCTGTTGTTCTTCCGAGGCCGTCTCCATAAAGGCTTCCAGGGTTTCGTATTCATCCTGGCCGGCGTCTTCGCTCCACCAGCGGATGAAGTTGTAGCGGCTATCCGGTTGCTTCTCAAGTTTTCTGGCCAGTTCAAGTCCGTTCATGGGAAACCCCCTTTGATGAAAAGAGATGACGGGATTCGTCAGATGGCAGCCGGCGATTCGTTCTCGGTATTTCTTTATGAAAAAAGTATAAAAGATGACGCGGGAGCCGCAAGAGCGGCGACACAAAAAACGCCCATCGGCAAGATGGGGGCGTCGCCTGAAATGGGCCTAAATCTCCTTTATTTTCGATAAAGTGCATTTACTGACGATAAATAATTACATTGACAATCACGGGGTTTTCCGCTAAGAAAAAACCCTTATAAAACCATTTTCTATTTTTGCTGGATGGCTCATGGCTCTCGAATTCAATATCGGCACTAAGATCAAGGCGCTGCGTAAGGCCCGCAAGCTCACGTTGCAGGACGTCGCCCGCGAAACCGGGTTTTCGCCCGCCTTGATTTCCCAGATCGAGAACAACAACGTCTCGCCCCCCATCGCCACCCTCTCCAAGATCGCCCGTTTTTTTGACGTCAAAATGGGCCATTTTTTTGAAGATGACGAAGAGGACCGTAAGTACGAAGTAGTACGTCGCGGCGAAAGGCGAGTGATCAGCCGGGTTATATCCAAGGCAGGCACGGGCCATGGCTATACTTATGAGGCCCTGTCATTCCAAAAACAGAACAAGAAGATGGAACCCTTTGTCCTCACCGTTTCCGAGCGGGCCGAAGAGGAGACCCTGTACAATCACGAAGGGGAGGAATTCCTGCTTATTCTGCGCGGGACCGCTGAGGTCATCCTGGAAGATCAACGCTTTATTCTCCAAGAAGGGGACGCCATCTACTTCGATTCCGATCTTCGCCACCGCCTGCTCTCTCTCGATGGCCAGGAGGTCGAGGTGCTGGCCGTGGTGACCCGCTGATATCATTGTGATTGACTGAATCGACCGCCCGGCCAGCGTCCATGGCCGTCGATATCTCTATTTTTACCGCGAAGGAGCTTTGCATGAGCATTCAGGATCAGAAAAAGCATTGGGAAGCGACGACCCTTAAAAAAGTGATAGATAAGGCCAAGGAGCGCCGCGAGGATTTTTCCACGACCTCGGGCCTTGAAATGGAGCGCGTCTTTCTCCCCGATTTCGAATGGCAGAGCTACGAAGAAAAGCTGGGCCTGCCCGGGGAATACCCTTATACCCGTGGTGTGCAGCCCACCATGTATCGCGGGCGCTTCTGGACCATGCGCCAGTATGCCGGCTTCGGCACCGCCAAGGAGTCCAACGAGCGCTACCGCTATCTGCTCGGCGCCGGCCAGACCGGCCTCTCCGTCGCTTTCGACCTGCCCACCCAGATGGGCTACGACTCCGACGACGCCATGGCTGAAGGTGAAGTAGGCAAGGTTGGCGTCGCCATCGACACCCTGGCCGACATGGAGACCCTCTTCGACCAGATTCCCCTCGACAAGGTCTCCACCTCCATGACCATCAATGCCTCTGCCGCCGTGCTGCTGGCCATGTACATCGCCGTGGCCGAAAAGCAGGGGGTTTCCTCCGACAAGATCATGGGAACCATCCAGAACGATATCCTCAAGGAATACATGGCCCGCGGGACCTACATCTACCCGCCCAGCGAGTCGATGCGTATCATTACGGACATCTTCGCTTACTGCAAAGACCATGTACCCAAGTGGAACACCATCTCCATCTCCGGCTACCATATCCGCGAGGCCGGCTCCAGCGCCGTGCAGGAAGTCGCCTTCACCCTCGCCGACGGCATCGCCTATGTCGAGGCCGCCATCAAGGCCGGGTTGGATGTCGATGAATTTGCCCCCCGCCTGGCCTTCTTCTTCAACGCCCACAACAACCTCCTCGAAGAGGTGGCCAAGTTCCGCGCCGCCCGCCGCATCTGGGCCAAGATCATGAAAGAGCGTTTCGGCGCCAAGGACCCCCGCAGTCAGATGCTGCGCTTCCACACCCAGACCGCCGGCTGCACCCTCACGGCTCAGCAGCCTGACAACAACATCATGCGGGTCACCATCCAGGCCCTGGCCGCCGTCCTCGGCGGCACCCAGTCGCTGCACACCAACAGCCGCGACGAGGCCCTCGCCCTGCCGACGGAAGATTCCGTCCGCATCGCCCTGCGTACCCAGCAGGTCATCGCCTATGAGTCGGGCGTGGCCGATTCCATCGATCCTCTGGCCGGTTCCTTTCTGGTTGAGAGCCTTACCGATCAGATGGAAGCCAAGGCCCTTGAGTACATCCAGAAGATCGACGATCTCGGCGGCGCCGCCGAGGCCATCAATCGCGGTTTCCAGCAGAAAGAAATCCAGGACAGCGCCTACGCCTATCAGCGCGCCATTGAACGCAAAGAGCAGATCATCGTTGGTGTGAACCAGTTCACCGTGAAGGAAGCACCTCCCAAGGACCTGCTCAAGATCAAGCCTGAGGTCGAGCGGGCGCAGCTCAAGGCCATTGCCGCCGTCAAGACCGGCCGCGATCAGCAGGCCGTCGAGGCCAGGCTGGCCGCCCTCAAGACAGCCGCCCAGGGCACGGAAAACCTCATGCCCCCCATCCTGGAGGCCGTGCGGGCCTACGCCTCCCTCGGCGAAATCTGCAACACCTTGCGCGATGTCTTCGGCGAGCATCAGGAGACCGTGGTTCTTTAATTCAACAGGTTCACAAAAGCCAGAAGCCGCACCCCGGTTTCTGGCTTTTTCTTTTCAGGGAGTTTTCATGACGAAAAAAATCAATCATATCGGTATTGCCGTCCATAGTCTGGAGAGCGCTCTGCCTCTCTATCGTGATGTCATGGGGATGGCCTTCGAGGGCACCGAAGAAGTGGCCGAGCAGAAAGTGCGTGTTGCTTTTCTGGCCGTGGGAGAAAGCCGCATCGAACTGCTGGAGCCGACGAGCCCGGATTCCCCCGTGGCCAAGTTTCTGGAGAAAAACGGTGAAGGCGTGCATCATATTGCTTACCAGGTCGATGACCTTGAAGCGGCCCTGGCCGATATGGCCGCCAAAGGAGTCCGCCTCATTGACGAAAAGCCCCGTCGGGGCGCCCATGACACCCGCATCGCCTTTCTTCACCCCAAGGCGACCGGGGGTGTTTTGACAGAGTTGTGTGAAGGATAACAATAAAAACAAAACAATGTTTGTATGTGAAAAGACACGCTATTACAATTGGTTGAGGTGGCTCTGTATTTTTGCCTTGACTTTGATGTTCATAAAAATATACTGAAGTCTCGAAAGTTAAGGCAGGAAGAATAAAACGGGTTTTCTTGACTTGTCGGCACGGGTTGATAGACTGAGGCGTCAGTGAAACATTTTTTCCTTCAGCGACGCGGAGACAGTTTCATGAAAAGACATTGGTTTGCCGCAATCCCCCTGTTGTTCCTGCTGCTTTTTGCCCCCGCCCTGGCTGCCGCCCTTGAGGTTGGCGCCGCCGCTCCCGATTTCAAACTCAAAAACCTCGATGGCAAAGAAGTCCGTCTTTCGGACTACAAAGGGCAGTTCATCATTCTCAAGCTGGCCACCACCTGGTGCCCCACCTGCAAGCAGCAGATGCAGGAATTCAACGACGTCCGCGACTTCCTCAAGGAAAACAACGTGCAGATCGTTGATGTCTACGTGCAGGATTCGCCGGATATGGTGAAAAAGCATGCGGGAACTCTGGCTGAAAAAATTTCCTATATGCCTCTAATCGACGACGGTTCGGCCCTCAAGGCCTACAACGTCTACCTGATCCCCCGTGTGCTGATCATCGATCCCGACATGAAGGTGCAGCGCGACGGCAGCCTTATCACCGCCTATGACCTGCGTTTAAAGATCCGGGATGTTATGAAAGCTCGGGAAAAAGCACAAAAAGCCGCGGAGACAAAAGGGTGAGGGTAAAAAGGGAGGTCAACCTCATGACGACCAGTTATCTGGCATGGCCAGGGTTTCCCGGTTCGTCCGCTGGCGTCAAGGTCCTCGTTGCTTCATCTTGCCACAGTGAAAGCGCGGGAATGTGTGGTGAATACACCACAAGATGTGGTGCATTTGAGATAAATCATGAGAGCCTCGCGCCATCAGGGCCCGGGGTTTTTTTGCAGGCCCATTAAAGACGGGTAGTTAAGCCTTTTGTTTTTGGCTCGTGTTTTAATGAGGTTGGCGCTATTTTTGCTTGTTGTAAAACCTGTTTGGGAAAAAGATGTGGTTGTTGCCAGACTCATGGTGGTCTTGCCAAAGACCGGACACATCGATTTTACTCTAGGGAAGGAGGTGAAAGCCGCATGAAAAAACTTATTTCGTTGGTTCTCGTCAGTCTGTTCGCCCTGTCACTCGCTGCCTGCGCTCCTGCCGGCAAAGGGGACTCCGTCCGTGTAAAATGCCCTGCTTGCGGGTATGAATTTGAAGCGCCCGTCGGTATTGACGGCTAAGCTTTGCTGACCATTTATTTCATTTCAGGAGGCACACTGTGAGCAAATATCTTAAGATTCTGGTTGCGGCCCTGGCGGCCGTAGCCCTGGCCACCCCCGCTGTGGCTATTACCTTGGACGCCAAGGGCATGTTTATCGTCCGTGGCATCATGTCTGACAACGTCAAAGACGCCAATGATGACACCGATGACTCAACGGCCGCTTTTGACCAGCGTTTTCGCCTCATGACCACTGCCGCGCTCAGTGACGCAGTTAAGATGGTAGTTGATTTCGAAGCCGACTACACTTGGGGTCGTGATGGTGGCTCCATAAGAGCGGATAAAACGGATGAGCTCGAGCTTCGTGCCGCTTACCTCGACTTCACTGCTATGGACACCAACTTCAAAGTCGGTACCCAGACCTTCAACCTTGCCAATGGCTTCATCATGAACGAGCAAGCTACTGGTCTTGTCGCCAAGTATCGTGGTCTGACCTTTAGCTACATCAAGCTCACAGAAACCACCAACATTGGTGGCGGCGGCATTGTTGGGTCAAAAACGACCACCTCCCCCGTGTGGGATGAAGACGCTGGGCAGTATGTGCAAAAAACCACAACTTCACCGTCCGGTGAAGATCACGAGAGCCTTGAAAGCGATTACTATGGCGCCAGCTATGCTGTAAAAGTTGGCGACTTCACTCTGACCCCTGAGGTTGGTTACCTTCGCGCCACCTCTGAGGCCGATGTCTATTTCTTTGGTGCTGGCGCCAAAGGTAAGGTAGACAAAATTATCCTGGAAGGTAACCTCCTTTTCAGCAGCTGGGATGTCGACGGTGGTGATGACGGCCTTGGTACCGCAGCTTATGCGAAAGCCGGGTATGTGGACGGACCTACCTCTTTTGCTATCTCGGCCGCCTTTGTCGGTGACGAGGACAATGCCAACGGTGAATTTGTTGATGTTGACGGCTTCCGCAACTGGTCAGAAATGCTGGCTGGTGGTGAGTTCGGAAACATGAGCGGTAAGGCCGGCACTGCTTATCTGGATGGTAAGAGCGCACCTGGCGATCCTGGCTACTACTACTCCAACTACATGTATGTACGTCTTGATGCAGGGACCCGCCTCTTTAACGAGAAGTCCGGCATCCGTGCTGCCTACATCTATGCGCAGGAAGCTGCTGACCATCCCGATGGTACTGATGCCATCACCTTTGGTCACGAGCTCGACGCTTACTTCGACTACGCCATCACCAAGGGTCTCAAGTGGACCACCGGTGGCGGTTACCTCTTTGCTGACGACGATCTTGGCCCCGACGACATGTGGAAGCTGGGCACCAAGCTGACCTACGTCTTCTAAGATTGTCTCCACAGTACGATTTTGTTATGCTTTCGGCCGGGCCTTGTGCCCGGCCTTTTTTTACCCGCCCGGGGCGAAAACCTTCGCCCGCATCTGAACAGCTGCAACCAAGGAGAAAGACCATGCTCAGCCTCCGGCGCTTCGCTCTTGCCCTCTGTGCCCTGCTCGCCTCCCTCTGTTTCTCGCTGCCGGCCCTTGCCGGTCTGAGCGATGACCTGGGCCGTGACTTCGCTTCCCTGTCCGGTTATGTGATTATGCCGGTGGACGGCGAATATCTCATCGATCTCGATGCCAGCCGTGGTGTCGCCGTAGGCGATCTTTTTTCGGTGGTCGTGCCCGGCGAACCCATCGTGCATCCCGTGACGAAAGAAGTGATGGGCTCCCTCGACGAAGTTAAAGCGCTGCTGCAGGTGACGCGGGTGAAGGGGGGCTATTCCTACGCCCGTCCGTTGACCGAATCTGTTGCTCTCAAGGCTGGCGACGAGATTCGCCGTTACGAAAACGTCAGCGCCACCTTCCGTGACTATGCCGGCGGCGGTGAGACCTTCTTCGTTGAAATCAAAGCGGCGGCGCCGGCACTGGAGTGGCAGGCCTACGACGCCGCCCAGGCGGTGCGCCCGGCCCGGGCCGATGAACAAGGCAAAGGCGATGCTCAGCTCTATTTTATCCTTCAGCAGGATGGCCTGGTGGTGCGCGGCCCTGACTTTCAGCCGATTCACGCCTACCCCCTCGACGCTCCCCTGGCAAAGGCGGCTGTGGCTGCTCCGGCTCCCGTGGTCCCATCCATCCCCACGCCGGCGCCGGTAAGTGCTCCCGCTCTGGTGGTGTCGCCGCCACCGACCACGGCGGCCATCGTGCGCAACGCCACCCCCGATCAGCAGGGCCTGTGGTATGGCCCCGATATCAAGGGCCGCCCCGTTGGCGTGGCAGTCGCTGACTTTGATGGTGATGGGCAGCAGGAAATGGCTGTGGCCCTGCCAACGAGCATTATCATTGGCCGCAATGTGCAGGGCAGTTACCAGCAGGTTGCCGAGGTTGACCTCGGCCTCGGCCAGTCGGTCCTGACGATCGACGCCGCCGATCTTAACGGCAACGGCATCCCTGAAATTTACCTGACCGCCGTGCGCGACGACATGCTCATGTCGCGGGTGGTCGAATGGCAGGGTGGCGGCTTTAAAATGGTCGACAAGCACCTGCCCTGGTATCTGCGCACGGTGACCCTGCCCGGCGAAGGGCGCGTTCTGCTGGGACAGCGCCGGGGCGATACCTCCACCGACTATTCCGGCCCGATCTTTCGCCTGCGTTTTGAAAAAGGCGACTGGAAGGCGGGAGAGACCCTATCCCTGCCCAAGGGCGTCAGCCTCTTTGGTTTCACCCCCTTCACCGGCGCCATCGGCGAAGAGCTGGTGGCGCTGCTGAAAACTACCGGCAAGCTGGTAGTGCTGTCGAAAAAGGGCAAAACCCTGTGGGAGTCGGAGGCGCTTTACGGCGGCAGCGAGATCTATGCGGAACGCCCCGATCCCATGAGCGATCCCATTCTCAAAACGCCGCGCTATGTCTTCATCCCTCCCCGCCTGGAAGTCGACGGCCAGGGCCACCTGCTGGTCACTGCCCATGAGGGCAGCCGCTTTCTCAGCCGCTCGCCCACATTTAACAAGGGGCGGGTGCGGGCCATGGTCTGGGACGGCCGCACTCTGTACGAGGCCTGGCACAGCCAGGAACGAGACGGCTATCTCAGCGACTTCAGCCTGGGCGATGTGGACAACGACGGCGCCGACGAACTGGTGACCCTGGTCACCTTCACGCGGGAAAGCCCTGTGTCGAAGGGGCGGTCCAACGTGGTAGCCTACGAGCTGCAGTAGGACTTCTATTTCTCCAAAAAACTGTTTTAATCCGGCAAAGGACGTTTTTTGGCCAGCGGCGGGACCTGGCTTGGACAGGAAGGTTGCTGATGAAATAAGGCGGTGAAAAAATTGTTGGTGATAAATCAGCGTAAAGACATGGGAAAAAGGAAAGGCCATGGTCCCCATTTCGAAAGTAGAATGAACTTTCTGTTTGTGGCACAGAATCTGCTTTTAATGAGGGCAACGGATTTCGAACCATGACTAAGAATGTGCACACCCTAACACAATGAAGGAGAACCGCATGACCCACATGATTCGCACTCTGGCCTTGTCTATTTTGGCCGCCTTTACCTTCAGCGCCTGCACCACCACGGTGTCTAGCTCCAATCTGGGGGCAACGCCCGCTCAGCCTGCCGAAGTGAAGGTCGCAGAAAAGCCCGTCCCCCAGGATCCGGCCCTGGTCATCACCACCGAGGAAGTCGCTGCCCTCGTGAACGATCCGGCCAAGGCCGGCACCTTTGTGCTGGTTGATGCCCGTCCGGCGGTTAAATACGAGGCCGGTCACGTTCCCGGCGCCATCAGCATCCCCAAGGTGCAGCTGCAGAACAGCCTGGACAAACTGCCCAAAGACAAGCTGATTATCTTCTACTGCGGCGGCGTTACCTGCAAACTCAGCCCCGAGTCGGCCGAAATCGCCATGAAGGCCGGTTTCACCAACGTCAAGGTCTGGTATGAAGGCGAGCCCGAGTGGGTGAAGCAAGGGCACTACAATGAGGTTGCGACCAAGTTCGTCGAAAAGCTGGTCATGAAGCCCAGCCAGGACGCCTACATGCTGGTCGATTCCCGTCCGGCCGTCAAATATCGCAAATCTTTCATACCCACGGCTGTCAGTATCCCCAATGTGGAAATGGAGCTGAAAAAGGGCCTGCTGCCGGCGGACAAGGCCACCAAGCTGATCTTCTACTGCGGTGGCTATGACTGTGTGCTCAGCCACAAGGCCGCGGCTACCGCTCTTTCTCTCGGCTACACGAATGTCATGGTCTATGCCGCTGGTGAGCCGGCCTGGAAAGACGCGGGCCTGCCTTTGTGGGGCGATGAGGCTTCCGGTGTTGTTAAAGCGGCTGCCCCTGCCAAAGCCAACGCTCTGCCCGAAGCCATCAGCCCCGACGAGTTCAAGAAACTGGTGGCCGGTAAAGGCGCCCAGTTCATCGACGTGCGCGACCCCGAAGAGTTCGCCGCCGGTCACATCCCCGGTGCCATCAACATCACGGAAGAGGATTTCATCTTCCGCACCAAGGAGTCAGTGGCCAAGCTGAACAAGGAAGGCCGCGTTGTTTTCTACTGCACCACCGGCGGTCGCAGCGCCAGCTCTTTCTACGCCCTGCTGGAGTCCGAGTACACCAACAAGGAAAACATGCAGTACCTCGACGCCAAGTGCAACATCGCTCCCGACGGCCAGTTCACCGTCGAGAAATAAAGCACGGCTTCATAGCACAAAACCAAAAAGGCCCTCGTTACCGGGGGCCTTTTTGCGTGAGTATGCGTAGAGAGAAGTAACGGATTTCACCGCTGGTAGACGTCTCGCCTGTTTCCTATCCTGACGACGAGGATGAGGAATTTTTTGTCCTGAATGCTGGCGATAATACGATAATCACCCACACGATATTTCCAGAAATCGCCAAATCGACTCCCCTTCAGCGCTTCGCCAAGACTGCGTGGATCATCAAGGTGAGCGATACGGTCGGAGAGAAAATGTAGAAGGCGCCGGGCGACTTGGCGATCGAGTTTTCGCAGTTCGCGGGCCGCCGCCGGATCAAATTCAATGTTCCAGCTCAAGGCTCTTCTCAACCTCGCTCAGGGGAATTGTTTTTGTCTTTCCGGCGCGGATATCTTCCAGGCGCTGTTGCGCGAGGTACGCGTCTTCCAGATCTTCCAGATGATCCTCTATGATTTTGCGCAGATAATAGCTTTTGGTGCGATGGGTCTCCTGCGCAAGTTTATCCAGCCGTTCAGCGACCTCGTCGGAAACCCTGACATTAACTGTTTTCATAATAACCTCCATGCTGCATTACGTGTAATACATATATCACGTACGATGTGATGGCAAAACAAAAATCTACGGTGAAGCAGCAGGGTGAAACCAGGAATCAACCGTAAATTGAAAAACCCTGTTGTGAACAAACGGGACTGTGGTATAAGGTTTTCGGTGTCTTCCGAGAAAGGGAGTCACTTTTCGACCAGTCATTTTTGAAATGAACATCCACTATCAGGAAAGGAGAAGAACATCATGAAGAAGCTGATTGCCATGGTACTCGTCACCCTTTTTGCCCTCTCTCTGGGCGCCTGCGCCAAGCAGGGCAGCAGCGAGCCGGTCAAGGTGAAATGTCCTGCCTGCGGCTATGAGTTCCAGGCCCATTAAGTCATTGCCAGATTGAGTCCGCGGGAGAGTGACCTCTTCCATCAACTGACCATCTTATGAACATTTGTGATTCAGGAGGTTATCAACTATGAAGCGTATTTCAACTGTTCTGCTCGTCAGCGCCCTGACTCTGCTGATGGCAACACCGGCCCTGGCCGACTTCAGCCTGTACGGATCGGTGCGCATGGCCACGTATTTGATGGAGGGCACGGGTCCCGTCTATGGTGGTTATGATTCCGATGTGAACTGGGAATTGCAGAGCAACAGCCGTATCGGCGGTAAATTCAATACCGAAGAGATCGGCGGTCGCTTTGAGTTCGGGACGGGTGACTCGGATGGGGATGTCTGGTTGCGTTTGATGTACGGCACCTGGAATTTCGGCAAGGGCACCCTGCTGATCGGTCAGGATTACACCCTGTACGGCTACGGCTCCTGGGAAGTGGCCAACGAAGATAACGGTTTCGCCGGCCTGGGCGACAGCTACGACGGCCGCCTGCCCCAGATTCGCGTGGAGTTGGATAACGGTTTCTGGGCCGCCGCTATCAAGAACCATGCGCAGAAAATGAAAGATGATACTGCCGATTATGATTACTGGCTGCCCAAGCTGGCTATCGGCTACATGCACGATGTCGGTTTCATGAGCTACGGTGCCTCGCTGGCCTATCAGACCTACGAACTCAATGAAAAGTCGGTGGATTCCTACCTGGCGGCCTTCAACTGGAAGACCGCTGCCGGCCCCGTCGCCCTCCAGGGCAATCTTTTTTATGGACAAAACCTGGAAGATTTCGGCATGCAGGATTGGGTCGGTGAAGGTTATGGCGCTTATGCAAACGGTGAAGACGCCACTACTCTGGCCGGGTATGTGCAATTGGCCCATGAATTTGGCGAAGTGCTGGGTGTGGCCGGTGTTGGTTACTTGGCCAATGACAGGGATGACTACGCCGAAAAGGACGAACAGTTCGGTTACTTTGTGCAGGCTCACTTTCCCGTGGCCAAAAACTTCACTATCATCCCCCACTACACGGTATATGACCTGATGGATGATCGGAACGGCAATGATCAGGGCGATCTCTACTTCGCCGGCATCAAGTGGCAGATGGACTTCTGATCCGTCGGTTGCATCGCTATTTTGAAAAACAGCAAAGCCCGCGGCCCGGTGTCGCGGGCTTTGCTGTTTTTTCAAGGATAGAAATGTCGATGGGCCGGTGCTAGAATGTGGGTCATTTTAGTCCGGTGTCAATGCAGCAAAATAGAGGAGGAAAACGCATGACCAGTTTCTGGCGGATGGTGACTCTGATCGTGGCGGCTCTAGGGTGGATGGCCAGCCCCTCGCCTGTTCTAGCCGAAAATCTCGCGGCGCAGGTCGCCGACGATTTTTCTCCCTTGGCTGCGACGGTAGTTAAGGTGGTGGACGACGGCTATCTCATCGATCTGGATGACAGCCATGGCGTCGCTGGTGGTGATCTGTTTGCCGTAACAGGAGGCGGCGAATCGGTGCTGCATCCGGTTACCGGCAAGGTGCTGGGTGTCTACGCCGCCCCCCGCGGTTATGTGCAGGTGAGCCTGGTGCTGAGCGGCTTGTCCCAGGTACGGCCGCTGGGGGCCGCGCAGGCGGCGGTGGGCGATTCCCTGCAGCGCTTCACGGCGGTACCGGCATTGTTTCGGGATGCGACGGGTACAGGAGAGGTTCTATATTTGCAGATCAAAGAGCAGTTGCCGCATCTGCAATGGCGCGGTTACGAGGTGGTGGAACAAGCCAGGGCGGCGACTGCAAACGATGGGGAACCGCTGCTGCTTTTCCATCACCTAGGTGACACCCTGGAGGTGCGTGACGGACAGGGGCAGCTATTGCGCCGCTATGCGCGGATAGAAGGCCGGGACGAAGAGGCAGCGGCCCCTCCTGTAGCGGCGGCGTCGCCTGCGTCAAGTGCTGTCATCACTTTGGCTGAGACGCCGGCCGCCGCGGTGTGGAAAGGGCCTTTTCAGGCTGGCACACCCGTGGGTATTGAGGTGGCCGACCTGGATGGGGATGGCAGTCTGGAAATGGTGGTGGCCTATGGTGACCACCTGGAAATCAGCCGATTGCGGCAGGGGCACTACGAAGCTGTGGCCCGGGTGGAGTTACCGTCCGGTCTCGCCACTCTGGCGGTGGATGGTTTCGACCTGAATGGCGACGGGCGCGCTGAACTCTATGTTTCGGCCGTGCAGGGGGGGCGGCTCGCTTCCGTCGTTGTCGCCTGGGAGCAGGCCGCCTATGCCGTGGTGGAAAAGGAGCTGCCCTGGTTCTTTCGCAAGGATGACGACGGTCGGGGCCATGTTCGTCTGTTGGGGCAGCGTAAAACCCCCTCCAGCAAAGAGTTCGACGGGCCGCTGGTGCGCCTGGCGCGGGCGGGGAGCAGTCTGATCGAAGCCGAGCACCTGACGGCGCCGGCGGGGGCCGAATTGCTGGCGCTCCGGCCTTTTTCCTTCCGGGGAGAGACGCTTTATGCCGAGCTGGCCGACAGTGGGCAGCTGCGCGTGCTGCGAGCCGGGGGGGAGCGCCTGTGGTGGAGCGAACGATCCTATGGCGGCAGTGAGACCTCCATGGAATATCCCTCGCGCCAGCGCGGCGCGGTCAACGAAAGCCGCTATTTAAAGCCGCGCCTGCTGGCGGGGCCGGATGGTAGCCTGCTGGTGCCGGCGAATCACGGCGGCGGCATCCTGGAGAAGATCCGACGCTTCAAGAGTTTTGAGGTCAAGGCGCTGCGCTGGAACGGTATGGACATGGCAGAGGTGTGGGGTACGCAGGAGGAACAGGGCTATCTGGCCGATTTCCGTCTGGCCGATGCGGACAACGATGGCCAGGTCGAGCTCGTCATGGCCGTGGGCGGCTCCGGCGACCTTGGCGTATTTGGCAAGCGTCAATCGCGTATCGTCCTGTACGAGTTGCCCTAAGTCCCTTCGCCTTCATCAAGAAATCCGACCCATTCCACGTTAAGGGTGCAGACGCCGAACTCCTCTTCGACTTTGCCCTTGAGCAGATAGGGGCGCTGCCGCGATAGCAGGCGGCAGAAGCGGGTGTAGGCGCGGGGGAAGAAGGTGGTGTCGAAGATGGCGGTGCTGTCTTCGAAGGAGATGAACTCCATGGGCTGCCCCTTGGCGGTCTGCACCACCTTGCCCGTCACCCACCAGGCGACGAGGCTGACATGGCGGCCTACCCAGCGGGAGAGGTCGGCGGCGGCGATGGTCTGCTGGCGCTCGAGCAGGGCGCCATAGCGGCTGAGGGGATGGCGGGAGATGGGCATCCCCAAAACTTCCACCTCCTGCTGATCCATCTCGTCGGCGCCGAGGGCTGGTCTGGCCGCCTGACGGCGCGGCACTTCCGCGAACAGCAGGCCGCTGGCTGCCTGCGGCGCCTGGCTGCGGCGGCGCAGAAGCTGCCACAGCAGGTCAGCGCGCGCTTGCCGGCCCTCCAAGACATCGAAGCAGCCGGCCTTGATGAGCAGGCGGCCGTCCTCCACCGGCACGGTCACCCGCCGCAGAAAATCACTGAAACTGTTGAAATCCCCGCCCCGCTCCCGCTCTTCCACAATCCCCTTCAATGTCACCTGCGACAGCCCGCCAATCTGCATGAGGCCGATGCGCAGCTCGCTGCCCTGTCCCCGATAGGGCCGGTCGCTGGCATTGATGTCGGGTGGCAGGATGCGCAGGCCGAGCCGCCTTGCCTCCGACAGATAGGCCAGCGGTGAGTAGTAGCCGCCCTGGTTGGAAATGACCGCAGCCATGAACTCGGCCGGGTAATGGGTCTTGAGCCAGGCCGACTGGCAGCTGACCAGGGCGTAGGAGGCCGAGTGCGGCTTGCAGAACGAGTAGCCGGCGAAGGAGAGCACCTCCTGCCAGGCCTGCTCCAGCAAATCCGGTGACAGTCCCTTCTTTTTTCCCCCCTGAAAAAACTTCTGCCGGTAATCAATCAGCCTCTGGCCCGGATGTTTCTTGCTGATGATCTTGCGCAGCTGGTCCCCCTCGAAGGGGGTGAAATCGGCCAGGGCCATGGCCATCTGGGTGATCTGCTCCTGGTAGATGGCCATGCCGTAGGTTTCGCCAAGGACGCTCTCCAGCCGCGGGTGCAGGCAATGCCAGGGCTTGCCGTGCAGGCGGGCGACGAACTCGCGGATGTAGCGGTTGGCCGCCGGCCGGATGATGGAAGAGGCCATGACCAGGTGCTCGAAGAGCTCTTCGGCGCCGAGCTGGCCATCGGCCTGCCCCTGCCACATCTTGCGCAGCAGCTGGCGGGTGGCCGGCGACTCGATGTAGAAGCAGCCCATGCTGTCGCCCCGCTGCAGCAGCTGCCGGGTTGGCGCATCGTCGAGGGGAGACCAGCGGGCCGGGTCGAGGTCGGGGCCGCCGTGGGCGCGAATGGCGGCGGCGGCGTCACGGATGACGGCGAGGGAACGGTTGCCGAGGATGTCGATCTTGACCAGCCCCGCCGCTTCGGCCTGATCCTTCTCCCACTGGATGACGGGCCGGCCCTTGGCGGCCATCTCGACGGGAACGTGGTGGCGGATGTCCTCGGGTACGATGACCAGACCGCCGCAGTGCAGGGCGAGGTGGCGCATCTGCCCCTGCAGGCGCCGGGCGACGGCGAGGATCTCCAGCCATTCCGAGGACAGGGGCGCGTCGCGAAAGAGGGGGTGGCTGGTGACGGCGCCCGCAGTCTGCTCGGCTTTCCAGTAGCCGGAGATGCGCTCGGTCATGGCGCCGATATCGGCCTCGGGCAGACCGTAGACTTTGGCCACTTCGCGCAGGGCGGCGCGGCCGCGGAAACCGATGTGAGCACCGACCATGGCGGCGCGGCGGCTGCCGTAACGGGCGAAGGCGGCATCGAGGACGGCGTCGCGCTCGTCCCAGGGGAAGTCGATGTCGATATCGGGGGGGTCGACCCGCTCGGCGTTGAGAAAGCGCTCGAAAAAGAGGTTGTGGCGGATGGGGTCGACGTGGGTGATCTGCAGGCAGTAGGCGACCAGAGAGGCGGCAGCGCTGCCGCGTCCGCAGGTCCGTGGCGACAGGCGGGCCAGCTCTTCCACCACCAGAAAGTAGTGGGCGAAGCCCTTGGCCTCGATGATGGCCAGCTCTTTGTGCAGGCGCTGGCGAACCACCTCGGTCAGCTGGCCGTAGCGGCTCAGGGCACCCTGGTTGGCGCGGCGGCGCAGTTCCTGGGCAGCAGCTTCGTCGTCGAGGTCGCGGAAGCGGGGGAAGACCGTCGTGGAGAAGTCCCAATCCGTACAGCAGTCAACGGCAATCTTCCAGCTGTTTTCCACGGCCTGCGGGCAATGAGGAAAGAGGGCGATCATCTCTTCGGCGCTGTAGAGGCAGTCGCGCGGGCTGGCGGTCTCTTCGGGGCGCAGGCGCGACAGGGTGCGGTTGAGGGCGATGGCCCGCAGCACCCGGTGCAGGGGGAAGTCCGCTTTCTCCAGCAGCAGGGTGCGGGCGGTGGCCACCGGCGGCAACTCCAGCTGGCGAGCGCGGGCCAGGGCCGCCTCCATGGCGTGGCCGGGGGAAATTTCCACGTAGAGGTGGTGGCGGTCCTGCGCGGCCAGAGCGGTCAGGAGATCGCCGTCGTCGCTGAGAATGGTGAGGCCCTGGCGCCGATCCATCAGCTTCCGGGGTAGGGAGAATCCCGTCTGGGTGTGCAGGTCGGAGAGGAGTTGGCAGAGATTGGCGTAGCCTTCCTGTGTGCGGGCCAGAAGGACGGCGCGGTGATTGCTCGTCACGGCTTCAGCGCCGATAAGGGGCCTGAGTCCGTGGTGCCTGGCCTGTTCTAGAAAATGGGGGATGCCGTACAGGCCGTTGCGGTCGGTCAGGGCCAGATGGGTAAGGCCCAGGGCGGCGGTCCGCTCGCAGAGAACGTCGGGTGTGTGGACGCCCCAACCGGGGGAGAAGGACGACTGGCAGTGAAGATGGACAAAGGACATGGCTTCAGCCCTCCAGGCGGGGGCTGAGGAGCGTGCGCCCGCGCCGGACGACGTCGACCCCGTGACGCTGGCGCAGCTGGTCGAGGGCCTGCAGCAAGGTGCTTTCCCGCGGCGAAAGTTCCCCACCGGCCTCAGTAAAAAGATGAAGCTGCCGGGCCGTGCCCAGCTCCTGGCAGGCCAGGCGCATCCCCTTGAGACGCACGCGGCGCTGGCAGGTGGCGTAGAAGAGGGTTTCGGCGGTTTCCATGAGGATCGTGTCAGCGGAAGCCGGGTTAGGCAGGCGGCGGCTGCGGCGGGCGGTGACGCCGTCCTCGTAATAGAGGGTCAGTACGAGGAGGCCAGCCCCTTGCCCGCGCAGGCGCAGGCGATAGGCGCAGCCTTCCACCAGACGGGCGAGGGTCGCCAGCAGGGCCTCGTCGTCATTGTCGGCCTGGGGCAGAAAGGCTTGTTCCCTGACTTCCGGCGTCCGGGCCGGCGGGCTCACCGGCGAGGGGTCGATGCCACAGGCGCGCTGGCGCAGCAGGGGAGCGAAACCGCCGAAGAGCAGGCGCAGATCGTCCAGGGAAAGCGCGGCCAAATCCCCCACACGGCGCAGGTGAAGCTCACGCAGCAGCAGGGAGGCGCGGGTTTGTCCCACGCCGGGAAGGACGCTGACGGGCAATGAGCTGATGAAGGGGGCCTCGCTGCCGCGCAGGACGTCGCAGACGCCGGGGCGTTCGAGATAACCGGCGGCGATACGGGCCACCAGTTTGTTGCCGGCGAGGCCGACAGCGCCGCTCAGGCGCAGCTGCCGGTCGACTTCCCCTTCCAGGTGGGCGGCGACATCGCGGCCGGGACCGAGCAGGCGGCGGCTGCCGGAGATATCGAGGTAGAGGCGGCCGGCGATTTCCGGTTCGACCAGGGGTGAGATTTCGGCGCCGAGGCGGCAGAGAGCGGCCTGGGCCCGGAACAGGGCCGCCGGGTCGGGCGGGATAAGCGTGAGACGCGGACATAGGCGCCTGGCCACCCGCACCGCCATGCCGGGGACGAGGCCTTCGGCGCGCCCCTCGGCGGAGACGCATTGCAGCAGGGCCCGCTCCGAGGCGCCGGGGGCCAGGGCGACGGGGCGTTGCCGCAAGGCCGGATCGATGACGCGGGCGACGGCGACGGCAAAGTCGGGAATATGCAGGTGCAGGATATCGCGGGGCATGGTGGCAAGGGCGAAATCGGTCTCGGTCTTCAGGCGCAGTGGCGGATGACGCCGACCACCACCCCTTCGAGGCGAAAATCGTCCGTGGGGTCGACCAGGATGGGAGCCATAGCCGGGTTGGCCGGGTGCAGTTCCATGGCGGCACCCTTGCGGTAGAGACGCTTGACTGTGGCCTCGTTGCCGATGAGGGCGACGACGGTCTGGCCGCTGACGGCCTCGGCCTGCTTGCGCACGATGACATAGTCGCCGTCGAGAATGCCGTCGCCGATCATGGAATCCCCCTTGACGCGCAGGACGAAATGTTCACCGGGACCGAGCATGGCTGGAGGCACCTCGATGCTCTCCTGCTGCTCCACCGCTTCGATGGGCTTGCCGGCGGCCACCCAGCCGGCGAGAGGGAGTTCCCAGCTGTCGCGCCGCTGGGCCAGGGGGCGGGCGCCGCGGCGGGCGTTCCAATCGCGGGCCAGATAGCCGTCCCGTTCCAGGCGCTTGAGGTAGTTCTGCACCGTACCCAGGGAAGAGAAGCCGAAGGCGCGGGCGATTTCCTGTTGGGTGGGGGCGTAGCCATGCTGGTCGAGGTGGCTGCGGATGTAGTCGAAAATCTGTTTCTGTTTCGGCGTCAGTGGACTCAAGGGGCCTCCTTTCTGCTGGGGATGCCCCTAGTTATAGGCGTAAGTTTGGCGTATGTCAAGAAATGAAAATGCCGGGCGCTGCCGGAAGAAGTAAGGTTCAGCGGGGGAGCTGCAGCCAGTGGGAGATTTCCTGCAGGGGTACCTGGCTGTGCCAGTGGCCGCTGAAACGGCCGGCCAGCGAGATGACGACGAAGAGAGCGACGACGGCCAGGCCGAAAAGGACGGAGGGGATGGGTCGTCCGCCTGCCTGCATCTGCAGGGCGCCCGGGGCTGGGCAGCCTTGCACGCAGCGGTAGCAGCCATAGCACTCGGCCGAGCGGATGGTGCGCTTGTGCATGACCGGCAGCCAGGCGGTGCAGCGGGAGGAGCAGAGACCGCAGCGGATGCAGTGGCGCTCGTTGCGGCGGATCTTGCTGAGGGACAGCAGGGAAAAAAGTCCGAGGAGAGCCCCGTAGGGACAGAGGTAGCGGCACCAGGGCATCTGCACGAAGAGGCTGAGCAGAACCATGGCGGCGATAAAAGCAAGAAAGGTCAGGGAAGGATCCTGGAAGAAGTGCAGCATGCGCACGTCGGCGATCTTGTGGTAGGGGGAGGACAAGAACGCCCGCAGGGCGGGCAGCGGCATCATCCACAGGATCTGGTAGACAAAAAAGCCGAGAAGCAGGTATTTGAGGCTGCGCAGGGGCAGGTCGAGCCAGAAAGGGGGAGCGAAAGTCCTTCCGGTCAGGCGTTTTCCCAGGCGCCAGAGCCCTTCCGACAGCGGGAAGATGGGGCAGACCCAGGAGCAGAAGCCGCGCTTGAGCAGGAGGGCGGTGAGGATGGCGGCCAACAGAATGAGGGCGGCGGCTGGATGGACAGGGTGCAGTTCACCTGTCTGCGCCCAGTGCCGCAACCCCATGAGGCCGCTGATGGGTAAAAAGCCGTCGACGGCGGCGGGACGGGCCATGGCGGGGGTCTGGCTGCCGGCCAGGGCGGCGGCCCAGAGAGCGAAGCGCCAGCCGATCCACAGATAGAACAGCAAAAAGCCCGCCTGCACCGCATAACGGGGGGCCATGGCTTTGGGGGCGGGACGCGCTGGGCCTGTCATCGGTGCATGCCGCCGCTGTTCCGGCTGCCGCCGCCGGAGCGCATCGCCGGGCTGCCGAAATAGCGCTGGCGGATTTCCTGGCGGCGTTGCGGGCGTTGTTCATTGGGCAGGGAGCGCAAATCCTCCAACTCCTGCCGCAGCTGCTGGCGCTCTTCGGGCGGTAGGGACTGGAAACGCTGATAGGTGTCGCGCAGCTGCTCACGTTGCTCGGCAGGGAGCTGCTGCCAGCGCTGAAAGCGTTCGCGCAGTTGCTGCTGTTTCTCAGGTGGCGACTGACGGAACTGTTGCAGACGCTGACGCAGCAGCTCCTGCTCGTCGGCGGGCAGAGTCTGAAACTGCTGGTAGCGTTCGCGCAGTTGCTGGCGCTCGGCGTCCGAAAGATTCTGCCAGCGCTCCAGGGCCTGCTGGCGCTCGGTGGTCGGTGCGGTCGCCGGGGGCGGCGAGTCGGCCAGAACCGGCCCGGCCAGCCCAAGCATAGCCATCAGCAGCAAAAGGGTAATCCCTATACGTTTCATTCGGTCTCCTCCACCATGGCCAGCACTTCCATATTCTGTAGCAGTTCGAGCATTTGCAGCAGCTCAAGCATCTCGACGATTTCACGATCCGTAGCGCTCAGGGGTTCTTCCTCGGCCGGCTTTTCATCCCTGGTGTGGGTCTCGGCCGCCGACAAAGAGCCGGGGCTGAGCAGCAGGGACGCCAGCAGCAGCACAAGGGCGAGCGTCCGTTCAGGCATGGTCATTCACATCCCCCAGTTCCTGCAGCAGCTCGAGTTCCTCCAGGATATCCAGGTTGCGCAGGAGCTCCATCTCCGGCAGCCCCTCCAGCTCGGCGACCAGGCCGTTGCTGTCGGCCGGTGGCGCCAAATCGGGGGGCGAACCGGTATTGAGCAGCAGTAGGAGCACGGCCGCCGCCGTGGCGAGCCCGCCGCCGAAGAGGGGTAAAAAGCGCCGCTTTTGCCGCCGGTCGAGGTGTTCCATGACCTGGGCGCTGAAGCGTTGTTTTTCCTCGGTACTCAGTTCGATGACCGGCGTCGGCAGCGCGCCAAGCAGCGATTCCAGGGCGGCCAGCTGCTGGCGACAGGCGGCACAGCCTTCCAGGTGTTTGTCGATGGCGCGGCGATCGGCCGGTTCCAGCTCCCCATAATAATAGAGGGTGAGTTCCTCTTCTGGGCAGCGCCCTGTGTTGGCTCTGGTCATGGCGAACCTTCCTTCAGATCGTGCAGTTCGTGGCGCAGGACGGTGACGGCGCGGTGCAGATGGGCCTTGACCGTCCCCTCTTCCAATTCAAGTATCCGGGCAATCTCCTTCAACGGCAGTTCCTCCTGGTGACGCAGGATGAAAACGGCCCGCTGCCGGGGCGAGAGTTTTTTCAGCACGGTGTTGAGGCGTCGCTGCGTCTCTTGTGCCAGCAGCGCCTCTCGCGGCGAAGGATCGGGTGCCGCGGCGCTTTCAACCGGATCGGGCTGCTCTTCGTCGTCGTTTTTACGGAAAAAGAACAGCTTCCGTCGTCTCTGTTCCCTTCGCAGGTGGTCGATGGCCAGGCGGCTGACGGTGCGGTAGAGCCAGGTCGATATTTTGCTGTCGCCGCGAAAGGTGGCCAACGAGCGGTGCAGCCGCAGGAAGGCTTCCTGGGCAATATCCTCGGCCTCGTCGCGATCACCGATGAGACGGGTGGCCAGGGACAGTATCTGCGCGGCATGGCCCTGAACCAACTGTTCAAAAGCGCGGTTATTGCCCTGGCGTATCTGCTCGAGGAGAATTTTTTCCGTACCTTCATCCATGCGCAGAGAGTATCCCCAGGGTCTTCAGCTGTCAACGCGGCGGCTGCCGCCACGGTGATTTTGTTTCATTAGACGCTGCCGCCGCGAAAAGGTTTACAGGGCCAGGGCGCGGGCGGCGATCTGGGCCGCCGTGAAACCGAAGCGCTCAAAAAGCTGGTCAGCCGGGGCGCTGGCGCCGTAGCCGTCGAGGCCGATGACAGCACCCTGCAGGCCGACGTAGCGCTCCCAGCCGAAGGGGCTGGCTGCTTCCACGGCGAGGCGTCGCTGACAGGAAGGCGGCAGCACCTGCCGGCGGTAGGTTTCATCCTGGGCCTCGAAGAGCTCCCAGCAAGGCAGGGAGACGACCCGGGTCCCCTTCCCTTGTTGCTGCAACATGTCCCGGGCCTTCAAGGCGAGGGAGACTTCCGAGCCGCTGGCCAGCAGCAGTATATCGAGATCGCCTTCCTCCGAGGCCAGTACATAGCCGCCGCGCCGCAGCCCCTCTGCCGAAGCGAGTTTGCCGCGGTCCAGGATGGGCAGGTTCTGGCGGGAGAGAATAAGGGCGGTGGGACCACTTCGGTGCGCGATGGCCTCGTGCCAGGCGACCGCCGTTTCGTTGGCGTCGCCGGGACGGATGACGCGGAGGTTAGGCACGGCCCGCAGGGCGGCGAGCTGTTCCACCGGTTGGTGGGTGGGACCGTCCTCGCCAAGGCCGATGGAGTCGTGGGTAAAGACGTAGATGGGGGCCAGCCCCATCATGGCGGCCAGGCGCATGGGCGGTCGCATGTATTCGGAGAAGATGAGAAAGGTGCCGCCGAAGGGGATGAGGCCGTCGGTGTGGGCGAGGCCGTTGAGAATGGCTCCCATGGCGTGTTCCCGCACGCCGAAGTGAATATTGCGGCCGCTGTGACCGGGGCGAAAGGCGGCCTCACCCTTGAGTTCGGTGTTGTTGGAAGGGGCGAGGTCGGCCGAGCCGCCTAACAGCAGGGGGAGCCGGGCGGCCAGGGCGTTAAGGACGATGCCGCTAGCCTTGCGGGTGGCCAAGGGGCCGTCGGCAGGGTCGAAGGTCGGCAGATCCTCCCCCCAACCGTCTGGCAGGCCACCTTCGCGCATCTGCAGCCAGGCCGTCAGGGGTGAATGCAGGGACTGGTTCAGGCGATCAAAGCGGCGTGTCCATTGAAGCTCCCAGGCGCGGCCGCGGCGGACGGCCTGGCCCATGTGCTGGCGCACACTGGCGGGGATGACAAAGTGCCCGTCGGGCTTGCGGCCGAAGGCCCGCTTGGTCTGCGCCAGTTCGTTGGCGCCGAGGGGAGCGCCGTGGGCCTCGGCGGTGTCCTGCTTGGTGGGAGCGCCGAAGCCGATATGGGTGCGGGCGATAATGAGGGACGGTCGCGGATCCTTCTTGGCCGCCTCGATAGCCGCGTCGATTTCGGCCAGATTCTCCCCTTCCACCCGCTGTACCTGCCAGCCGTAGGCGAGAAAACGCGTGGCGACCTCTTCGCTGAAAGCCAGGTCGGTTTCCCCCTCGATGGTGATGCGGTTGTCGAGGTAGAGGGAGATGAGGTTGCCCAGGCGTAGATGCCCCGCCAGGGACGCCGCCTCGGACGCCACCCCTTCCATAAGGTCGCCGTCGGAGCAGATGGTGTAGACGCGGGTATCGAAAAGCTGGGTGTCGATAGTTTGCGCGAGGTGGCGGGCTCCCATGGCCATGCCGACGCCGACGGCGAAGCCCTGCCCCAAGGGTCCGGTGGTCGTCTCGACGCCGGGGGTGTGGCCGAATTCGGGGTGGCCGGGGGTGCGGCTGTCGAGTTGGCGGAAGTTTTGGAGATCGTCGAGAGAGAGGTCGTAGCCGCTCAGGTGCAGCAGGCTGTAGAGCAGTGCGGAGGCGTGCCCGCAGGAGAGGATGAAGCGGTCCCGGCCCGGCCAGGCCGGATTCGCGGGGTTATGCCGCAGGTGGCGCTGAAAGAGGAGATAGGCCAGAGGCGCCGCCTCCATGGGGGTGCCAGGATGGCCGGAGTTGGCCTGTTCCACCATGTCGGCCGATAGCAGGCGCAGGGTGTCGATAGAAGCCTTGACAGCAGGGACCTTGAAGTCAGGATTTTTCATGGCATCTCCTTGCAGGGTGCGGGTTCTGCTCCATTGAAGCAGGAAAGCAATCCCATTTCAAGGAATCTGCAAGTCATAAGGGGCCTTGGCTGAGAATTATCCGGGCCAAAAAGACTCAAGGCCGAAGTCAGGGGGAGGCATCCCTGCTTTCGGCCTTGATTGTTCGGGAGGTTTGCAATGAAGAAGTTATCGCCAGCTCGCCTGCCACAACAAGCCTTTGATGGTTTTGACTATACCTGCCGGGGTCACGCTTTTCCACGTGCCTTCCCGTAAACCTCGGGATAAGAAGGCACGCCGATGAACTGTGCTTTTGTGCAGTCGATGGAGAGTGCTGCGGTTGCGGCTGCAAAGATTTCGGGCCGGTCAAGTGGGGGAGGCATCCCTTTTGACCGGCCCGATAACCAACGAAGATAACGAAAGGAGGTTTTTATCGCCGGCTCGCCTGCCACAACAAGCCTTTGATGGTTCTGACTATATCCCTTTTGGCCAGGCCTGCCTACGTGTCGATGCGTAAAGATTGGCTTGCGGAGGAACAGTGGCGGACTGTGCAAATGGACAGTCGGAAGGACTTCTCAGAAGCCGCAATGGGCGTACAGCGCGTTCAGCTTATCCTCGTGGGAGCCCTGCCAGCGCTCCAGCAGGCGCTCTGCCAGGGTTTTACCCGTAACGGCGATCTCTTCGACGTCCTGCAGGTAGACGGTTTCGTCCTGGCCTTCCTCATCGAGAGCCCGTTGCCGCCGCAGGCTGTCGCGAGCGATGGCAAGAATATCCAGGGCCAGGGTCTGCAGGGTGCCGGCGCCAAAGGGGGTTTGCAGGCCGAGGCGCCAGGACTGGCGGTAGAGGATGGCAAAGGTCTCGGTATCCACCGTTTCAAAAAGGGCCAGGCTGTCGGCGAGGGCTTGCTCGTCGTAAAAGATCCCTTTGACCAGGGCTGCCACCGCCAGGGTCGCCCGGGAAGGGAGGCTGTCGGCGGAGCGGATTTCGATGTGCGGCCGCAGGCGTGCTTCGGGAAAGAGGGTGGAGAGATGCAGGTCCCAGTCGCCGAGGGTGGCGCGGTGCGGGCCGAAGCCGTCGGCGAGGTAGCGGCGAAAGGTGAACCGCTCCCTGGTGAAATCGACATACTGGCCGTCGCGGATGATGAAATACATCGGCACGTCAAGGGCGTAGTCGGCATAATCGTTGAAGGTGGCTCCCGGCAGGAGCAGGCGGGGTACCAGGCCGCTGCGGTCGGCGTCGGTACGGGCCCATATTTCGCCCCGAGTGGAGAGAAAACCGCTGGGGATGCCGTCCATGAGAGGGGAATTGGCGAAAAGAGCGTAGAACAGAGGGGAAAGGTGAAAGGCCAGGCGCAGCTTGCGAAAGCAGTCTTCTTCACTGCTGTAGTCGAAATTGACCTGCAGGCCGGCGCTCTGCTTCATCATCCGCTGACCCATATCGCCTGTGTGCTGCATGTAGGGCCCCATGATATCGTAGCGGGCCTTGGGAACCCAGCCGATCTCCTGCAGGCGACTGAAGGGCTGTACTCCCAGTCCGAGAAAACGCAGGCCGAGGGTGCGACCGGCGCGGATGATGCCGTCGATATGCTGGGAAAAGCCTTTTTGGCAGCAGTGGATATCGGCGCAGAGGGCGCCGGAAAGCTCCAGCTGACCCCCCGGCTCCAGGGTGACCGATGAGGAAGCGTCTTTCAGAGCGATGAGATTGGGCCCCTCGTAAATGCCACTCCAGGCACCGTCGGCCAGCAATAATTCGAGCAGGGCGCGAATACGGGGATAGGAGGCGGCCCGACCCGTTTCGGCATCAACCACCAGCTTTTCCATCTCGGCGCCGATGCCCCAGTCCCTCCGTGGCTTGACGCCGCGGGACAGGTAGGCGACGAGGTCTTGCCGGGAGTCAATGGGGTGATCCAGGTTGGGTTTGATGAAGGTCGTCATGGCCTCCCTTTCAGCCGAATAAAGATGGCGGCTCTGCGGCGACGAAAAAGCCGGCCCGAGGGCCGGCTTGCGATTAGGGTGCGGACTGCAGATAGGCGGTGATGCTGGCGCCGATGCGTTCAAATATGCTGGCGAATTCCTTTTCATTACGTTCCAGCAGGGTGATGCGGAATCCCAATTCCGGTGTGCAGAAGGAAGAGATGGGGACGACGCAGATGCCCGTCGATGCCAGCAGGTAATAGACAAAGCGTTTGTCCAGAGAAACGCCCGGTTGGTTGACCAGATTTTCCACCAGGCTTTTGACGTCCTGGATTTCGATAGGCAGGGTCTGGCGGTCGTTGAGTTTGCCTTTTTCAAAGACGATACTCATGTAAAAGGCGCCGTTGGTGCGGTTGACCTTGATGCCGGGAACCTCCTTGAGCAGGTCGTAGGCGATGTTGGAGTATCTCTCGTAGCGGCCCTTGCGTTCCTCGAGATAGGCCGGATACTTGGGGTGGCTCATGATGGGCGGAATGGCTTTCTGCGGCAACGTGGTGGAGCAGACCTCGACCATTTTGGAATTGACGATGCTCTGCACGTACTGTTTGAAGACGGGATCCTTATCGGCGTTATAGACCTCGATCCAGCCGCAGCGTGCCCCCGGCCAGGGTGCTTCCTTGCTGATCCCTTTCATGGCGATAGCGGGGACGTCGCCGATGAGGTCGGAGATAGGCTTGGTCGACTGGCCGTTGTAGACGATGTTGTGGTAGATCTCGTCACAGATGATGAAGAGGTCATACTCTTTGGCGATGGCGATCATCTCCTTGAGGATGCGCTCCGGGTAGACCGCACCCGTGGGGTTGTCGGGGTTGATGATGAGAATGCCGGAGATGGCCGGATTGTATTTGACCGACAGGCGCAGATCGTCAAGATCGGGGTACCAGTTGTTATCGGGATCAAGTCTGTAGGAGACCGGCTTTTGCCCGGCATGGGCGGCTTCGCCGGAGGAGTGGGTGGAGTAGGTCGGCGACGGGCCGATGACGCGGGCTTCGCGGCGCAGGAAACCGTAGACCTTCTGAATAGCGTCGCCGAGTCCGTTGAAGAAGAGGATATCGTCGGCGCTGATCTGGGTTTTACCACGCTTGTTGGTCAATTCGGCGAGAAATTCGCGAGTCTCCAGCACGCCCCGGGTCGGGCAGTAACCGTAAGAACAGTCTTTCATGGCCAGGTCGGCGACGATCTTCTTCATCCAGTCGGGGATCTTCTCACCCTTGGCGATGGGGTCGCCGATGTTTTCCATGTTCGTTTTCATGCCGAGCTTGTTCAGTTTCTCGGCGATCTCGACAATAGCCCGGATTTCGTAGGTCAGTTCTCCGGCGCCGATGTGCACAATATTGTTGCGCATAACCCTTCTCCCCGTCTTGGTAGTGGCGTCGCCCTGCGGCGAAAATACAGCTGAATATGAAAAGGCCATGGACGACTGCGCCCATGGCCTGCTCGCTTTTCAAGGACCGCTTGCGGTCAGCCAGCAAAGGGGGGGGCACACGTGCGGCCAATTGCCGCCGCCTTCGCCGCGGCTGCCGCCGCTGCCAGGTTATACCCTTTGCCGGAAAACATCATTTGAAGCTCCCCTTTTACATTGGATTGCTTGGTTAACACAGCGTTTGAAGAAAGTCAATGCTTTCCTGCGCGAGACTGGAAGGACGGCCGTATGCGGCCGTCAGAAGCTTCTTCTCTTGCGGGAGAGTTTTCCAACCAGCCAGCCAATCAGAAAAACGCCACCACCGGCCAGGAACCACTGAATCATGCCGGTGGTCAGCAGCGACTTATTCTCCTGGCGAATCGCCTCGATCTCGGCGCTAAGACGGGCGTTGTCCTCTTCCAGCTGGTTGCGGGCGTTGGTAATGTTGACGATTTCGCGCGAATTGGCCAGCAGAGTATCGTAGCGCTCGGTGGCCTCCTGCAGTTCGCTGCGAGCCTGGGCCAGGGCGGACTTCAGCTCGGTCACCTGCTGTTCGGTCGTCTGGCTTTCCGTCGCCAGGGTTGTCTTGATTTTTTGGAGCTCGCTTATGGCAGCCTCGCGGGCTTTTTCGGCCGCTGCCAGCTTTTGCTGGAGCTGCGCCCTTTCCTTTTGCAGCCGGTCAATCACAATGGGTTTGGGCAGGTCACTGGTAATGTATTGGCTCTGCACGTAGCCTTTTTCCCCGGCAGGGGTCTGAACCAGAAGATAGCGTCCCTGATCAGCCAGGACTTCCAGTGGCGTATCCGTGCGCAGCGTGGTGATTACCTCGGCCTGATCGGCTGGCTGCTGGCGGATGGTAACGACGAGTTGATCGGAGACGTAGCGGGTTTCCGCTGCTGCCGCCAGGGGCAGTGTCAGCAGAACAAGAAAAGCCATTGCGATCATATTACGCACATACGGCATAGAACTTTCCTCCTTGGTTCTGAATCACCGACCTTTGAAGCCGGTGCACGCAAAAAACCCCCATAGACTAGCCGTCTTGGTGATTTTTTGCAACCTCTTAAAAACACGGCATTAGTTTGGGATAGTCCCCTTCGAATGTTCTATAGGGGTAATAGGACACTCCATTGCCTGGATAATTGATATGGAAAAATTAAATACAGTTGGGCAAGACGCAGCCATGAGCAAAAGAAGACTTACGAATTATTGCTGCGGCACGCCTGGAGGGCCTGCCACCGCCTGCGCTTCGCCTACCACATGCAGGACTCGGCCGCGGACGTTGTTTTCAGAGCGAGCATTAGTCAACCAAACGACAACCTGCCCATCAGGTCGCATCCCTACAACCAAGGTAGGAGAATCCTTGAACTTTCGGCCATCGGAGATGCGGGTGTAACCAGGCATTTTTCGCGCCTGTCGCGCCAAATCCTCATCCAACTGAACGGTCGCCTCATAGCTCATCCCTTCCTTCAACTGATGCCACCGTACCCGCGCCACCCGAGGCATGCGTTTATCAAAGACACTGGTGATTGATCCGGCATGTTGCCAATCTCCCTGGATTTCACCCCCCATGGCCCACCATTCGTTATCGAAGATTGTTTTCTCGACGTAGATTTGGTTGCCCGCTGTGGTCGACAGCCCGATTGAGAGAGCCCCGAACATGTCATTGGGGTATCGTTTAACAATAATTACAGTAAAAACAAGAAGTATCAGGAGAGCGTAAACCATTCGCCTTTTAGTCATATACATACCCCGTGTTGATTTTGGCTGGCTTCCTGCCAGGGGTCTTTCTGGAAGTTTCCACGTTCCGGCTCGTTGGCAAAGACGGTGCGGCCGCCAGGGTTGGAATCGTGAGCGTTGATCTGATTCGCCAGGGCCTCGCCACCTTCGCCGCCGCTCCGATATCTATGCGAGTGGTGGATGGTGTCCCGAGGCAGGCCGTTGTAGGCGCTCAAGGGTTTATTGTGATTGCTTTGCACACGACTATTGCAGCGGCACACCTGGAGGACCTGCCACCGCCTGCGCTTCGCCTACCACATGCAGGACTCGACCGCGGACGTTGTTTTCAGATCGGGCATTCGTCAACCAAATGATCACCTTCCCATCAGGTCTCATCCCTACAACCAAGGTAGGAGAATCTTTGAACTTTCGGCCATCGGAGATGCGGGTGTAACCAGGCATTTTTCGCGCCTGTCGCGCCAAATCCTCATCCAACTGAACGGTCGCCTCATAACTCATCCCTTCCTTCAACTGATGCCACCGTACCCGCGCAACCCGAGGCATGCGTTTGTCAAAGATGCCGGTGGCTGACCCTGCTTGCTCCCAACAGCAATTAATGTCTCCTCCGGCCGCCCACCATTCATTGTCAAAAACTACCCGTTCAACATATATGTGATTACCGGATGGCGTCGACAACCCAACGGTGAACGATCGAAATAGTTCAGCACGACAGCCGGCTAGGACAACCATGCCGAGCATGGCAAAAGACAACCCCAAACAAAGGAACCTGTTTCTATTGAAAGTCATATACACACCCCACGTTGATTTTGGCTGGCTTCCTGCCAGGGGTCTTTCTGGAAGTTTCCACGTTCCGGCTCGTTAGCAAAGACGGTGCGGCCACCAGGGTTGGAATCGTGAGCGTTGATCTGATTCGCCAGGCCCTCGCTACTTTCGCCGCCGCTCCGATATCTATGCGAGTGGTGGATGGTGTCCCGAGGCAGGCCGTTGTAGGCGCTCAAGGGTTTATTGTGATTGCTTAGCACACGACTATTGCGCCGGCACGCCTGGAGGACCTGCCACCGCCTGCGCTTCGCCCACCACATGCAGGACACGGCCGCGAAGATTGTTTTCGTGAGGAGCATTTGATAGCCATACCGTCACGTTGCCATTGGGTTCCATACCGATAATGAGATAAATCTTTTTAATCGTGCTGCTGTCGTGATGAGCAGTTACTGCTGGAAGCCTTTGTGCCTGTCGCGCCAAATCCTCATCCAACTGAACGGTCGCCTCATAACTCATCCCTTCCTTCAATTGATGCCACCGTACCCGTGCCACCCGAGGCATGCGTTTATCAAAGATGCCGGTGGTAGGCCCAGCTTCTTGCCAACAGCCCTGCACCTCGCCACCCGCAGCCCACCATTCATTATCAAAAATAGTTCTCTCAACATGGATGCGGTTGCCTGCTGTGGTTGACAGACCAACGGTGAAGTAACGGATCTCTGTGGCGCGATTACTCGCTACAGCCAGAAGAGCGGCACTGATGAGGGCCGCTCCGAGAAGGTAAAATATTCGGCGCCTCGTCATATACACACCCCTTGTTGATTTTGGCTGGCTTCCTGCCAGGGATCTTTCTGGAAGTTTCCACGTTCCGGCTCGTTGGCAAAGACCGTGCGGCCGCCGGGGTTGGAATCGTGAGCGTTGATCTGATTCGCCAGGCCCTCGCCACCTTCGCCGCCGCTTCGATATCTATGCGAGTGGTGGATATAATCCCTGTAGAGTGCATCGTAAGGGGCGCTGCCCGGGCCGGCCTGTTCAGCCTGCTTTACCATCGCGCTCAGCTCAACCGGCACGCGGTAGGCGTGGCTTTTGCTGGGTAGTTTCGCCAATGGCAGCAGCGGCACCCCGTGGTTTAATGCGGCCGCATGCATCCGTTCCAGGGCGACATGGGCCAGTTCGTCGCGTACCATGCGCCTGCCGCAAAAGGTGACGATGCTGCGCCGCCAAGGGGAATGATGGGCGCCTTCCCATTGAATCCGAGCCTCGATCTCCAGACCCGGCACCGGATACTGCTGGCGGTATGCCTTCAGGGTCTGAGCCATCTGTCGATCGCGCTCTTCCGGACGCAGCCAGGTAAACTGCTGGGAAGGAAGATAGAGGACCTCTTCTCCGTTTCGATAGCCGCCGCCTACATCGGCGTGAGCGCCGGGCATGGCTTCTTCGACAAAGTGCGTCGGCAGGCTGCCGTCGGCACTGCGAAGCGAGGAGAGGGGGAAATTCCGGCGCTGCTCGTCCTGGGCGGTGAGATGATAGACGGCGCGTGCCGTCTGAGGATGAAGGTCGAGGTTGATCGAACAGGGCATGCCCGCGTTGGAGATGGGATTGTCGTTGATGTTGTTGCCCGGCAATCCCACGGAACCGACGGTGTCGAAGAGCCCGACAAAACGCACTACCACCCGTAGGCCTCCCCAATAGGCGGGATCGGTGTCATTGAGGTGGTGGATGCAATTGACCAGGGCACGGGTGATGGCACTGCCCCGGCTGAAACCGAACAGGTCCACGTACCCGAAGGAGGCCAGAGGGAAATTAAAAAAGAACAGGCGCATTGCCTCAAGCGCCTCAGCAACCCGCTTGCCAAAACTGTAGGCGATCCCCTGATCAAGCAGGTCGAAAAAACCGGCCTCCTCCCCCGTGCGGGTGCCGATGCCATCGAGGTAGTACCGATTGACCAGGCCTCCATCAATATGCGGATACAAATCATGTAGCTTGGTCACATTGGTCGGCGCCTTGGTCTCGCTTGCCATGTCGTTGTGCCCGTTGTTACCGGTGCCATCGGCGAAAATGCCGAACTGCGGCGCCTCCCAGCCGGCCCTAAGGAGCGGGCGCTCGCCTCTTAGGCGATGATCAAGAAGGTAAAGCCTGGCGCCCTCGTCGACATCCGGGGAAAGCCGATCGCGTAGCCTACCCGGCGTGATCAGGGTGTCGAAAGGCACGCTCTCGAACAGTGTCTTTTTATTTGCACCCCAGGCGGCTTTGAGGGAATAGGAACCCTTCTCGGCCAGGTTGCCGAAACGGGTGTTTTGAATCCCTGCCGTAGCCGCGCTCACCGCACGCTGGATGTGGTAGTTCTGACTGCCGGAGAGAATCAGTCGCCCTTCTGTGGCCTGTACGCCGGGTAGGATCTCCACATCGAGGCTGTGGCGGGCGACCGCGCCGGTATCCGTGATGGGCGCAAAGCTCACGGGCGGCGCTGGCGGCTCTGCGTAAGAGAAATTGAGACAGGAGTTGGAGCCAAAGGAACCGCCGCCTCCGAAGGTGCGCCGGGTCAGACGGCGGGTGACGGCGTAATGCTTCTGGCCAATACCGAGACAACGGAAAGAATCAACGGACTCCCAGCCTTTTTTCCCTTCGACAAAGAGCCGGGTATTCTCACCAAGGCGCTGGTAACGGATTTTTTCCGGATCAATGACGATCCAGTCGCGGTAGTGGGGATGAAGCTGACGGGTCAACTCAATGGAAAGGGTCTCGATAGCGATGCCGCGCCAGGGAGTTGGATCGGAAAGGGTGTCGTCGGACCACGGATCACGCTGGGCGTTGGTGCGGCCGAATCTGTCGCGGCCGAATGGGTCGAAACCTTCTTCATCGAAGCCGTACAGGTCGAACTTGCGCGGTTTCCCTGGATCATCCCATCGGCCGAAATTGTCTGGTTGTCCCCAAGAACGACTGTCCCTTGCCCACCTGCTGGTCATCCCCAACCTCTTATTAGTCATTTCAGGTTAAAAAATTTCAACAAAATGCCATCGCAGGTGGGGAATGGCAAGGAAATTTTCTAAGTAACATTTTAAATTACAGTGAATAAGAGGATGGGAGGGTTGTTTTGGGCAGGGGGGAGAATTTCTGGGCAGGAAAAGGTGAAGAGGAGCTGTCCGCTCCTCTTCACCGAGACAACTTACAGCAGGTCGGCCTTCTTCAGCAGCCATTCAGCCCCCTTGTAGGAGACAAGAATAACGGCAAACCAGCCAATAATGAGTGCAGCAATCATGGATATATCCTCCTAGTAAAGGTCTTCGGCTTCTTCGCCCTGCAGATCTTCGACCGTGAGCTTTCGGGCGTCCATCAGTCGCCAGACATAGGCAATGTAGGCCAGTACGAAGGGGACGGCGATGGCCACATAACTCATGGCCGTCAGGGTGTAGTGGCTGCTCGAAGCGTTGGCGATGGTCAGGCTGCTTTGCAGGTCGAACTTGGAAGGATAGAAGGCCGTGTGGTTGAAGCCAGCCAGAAAAAAGAGGGAAAGGCCGACAAAAACCGTTCCGGGGCCGGCGAGCCAGATGCCGCCGCGCCGTGCGGTGAAACGGGTGAGGACCACGGCGGCCACCACCAGAACCAACCCGGCCACCAGCAGGGTCATTACCAGGGGCATGGCCAGCAGGTTGTGGAGATACTTACCGGCCACGAGAGTGATTGCCCCCGTCTGCGGCTCAGCGGCATAGCCGTCGATCGTGAGGAGCCGAGCCAGGAAATAAAGGAGGAAAGGCAGGGCGCACAACAGATTATTGAAGGCTGCTTTGCGCAGACGCTCCTCCAGGGGGTCATGGTGGATGTGGTTGAGCAGATACATGGCGCCGAGAATGCGGGCCAGAAAAACCAGAAAAAGGCCGAGCGAAAGGTTGAAAAGACTGAAGGCCGCTTCCAGGCCGCGCAGGGGATGCTGCCAGGTAACCGAGTTGTAGGAGCTGAGCTGGAAGTTGGAGCCGCTGAAAAAGGTGGCGACGGCGGCCCCGATCAGCAGCAGGCCGACACTGCCGTTGATGAAGAGAAAGGCGTCGTAAGTTCTGGTACCCAACAGGTTGCCCGGCTTGCGACGGTACTCAAAGCTGACCGCCTGCACAATGAAGGTAAAGAGGATAAGCATCCACACCCAGTAGGCTCCGCCGAAGCTGGTGGCGTAGAAAAGGGGAAAGGCGGCGAAAAAGGCCCCCCCAAAGAGCACCAGGGTGGTAAAGGTGAGTTCCCATTTGCGGCCGATGGAGTTGATGACCAGGGATTTCTCCTCCGGTGTCCTGGCGGCGGTGGCGAGCAGGGTTTGGCCGCCCTGTACGAAGGTCATGAACAAAAAGAGGGCGCCCACGGTGGCCACGATAATCCACCAGAGCTGTTGCAGTTGGCTGTGCGCAAGATTTCCGAACATAATTATTTCCCCTCCGGTCCGATGTGAATCTGCTTCAGCATGATGCGGATTTCTGCAATCAGCAACAGGGTGAAAAGTCCCAGGAACATGAAGAAGGTGGTCTGAACTGTCGCGGTGGTGAGATTGGAGGTGGCAACATGTACCGGCAGCAGTCCCTGAATGGCCCAGGGCTGGCGACCGACTTCTGCCACGATCCAGCCGGCTTCCTGGGCGATGTAGCCGAGGAAGAGGGAGACGACACCCACCATCAGCAGCCACTTCTGGTTGGCGATGGTGCCACGGAACGTGAAGAAGAGGTAGGCCAGAAAGAGCAGGGGGAAGAAGGTGCCCAGCGCTACCATGATCCGGAAACTGTAGAAATTGAGGGCCACGGGGGGGACGGCCTGCTCAGGACTGCTGAGATAGCCGTAGCCGAGGCTCTGGCTGGTCGCCTCAAAGCGCGCCAGTGCCGCGGAGGCCACCGCCTCGTCACCGCTGGCCCTGGCTTCTTTGTAAAGAGCCAGCTGCTCGATAGCGGTTTTGCCCTCGATCATGCGGTCATTAACACCGATGATGTTCTGTTCCGGGTTGCCATAAACGAGGTCGTTGATGCCGGGCACAAAGCTGTGGGGGTCGCGGTTGGCCAGCAGCGAGAGGAGATAGGGGATCTTGATGGCGAAGATGTAGGGATCTTCCTTGTCCCCCGGTTTCATGTCCGGCCGCAGCAGGCCGACCGCCGCCAGAGAACTCCCCTCCTCGCCCTGGTAAAGGCCTTCGATAGCGGCGAGTTTCATGGGCTGCACCTGGGCGGCGGTATAGGCGGTTTCATCGCCGGTGAAGGCGACATAGGCCGATGAAACAAGCCCGAAGACTGCCGCGACCATGATGCTGCGTCTGGCCATTTCGACATGCCGTTTTTTGAGCAGGAACCAGCTGGAAATACTCACCACAAAGAGGGAGGCCAGAAGGAAACCGGAGCTGGTGGCGTGAGTAAAGTGGCCGATGGCGACGGGGGAACCGAGGACTTCCCAGAAGTTCTCCATTTCGAAACGGGCGGTGTCGGGGTTGAACTTCATGCCGACGGGATTCTGCATCCAGCCGTTGGCGACAAGAATCCACAGAGCCGACAGGTTGGCGCCGACGGCCACCATCCAGGTGGAGAAAAGGTGAAATTTTTTCGAAACCCGATCCCAGCCGAAAAACATGACGGCAAAAAAGGTCGCCTCGATGAAGAAGGCGAAAATTCCTTCAATGGCCAGCGGTGCGCCGAAGATGTCGCCGACCATCCAGGAATAGTTGGACCAATTGGTCCCGAACTGGAATTCGAGGATGATGCCGGTGGCGATGCCGATGGCAAAATTGACAGCGAAAAGCCTCATCCAGAATTTTGTGATGCGTTTCCACTGTTCATCGCCGGTCTTGACATAGAAGCTCTCAAAAAAAGCCAGCAGAAAAGAGAGCCCCAATGTCAAGGGGACGAAGATCCAGTGGAACATGGCGGTCAAGGCAAACTGCCCGCGCGCCCAGTTCACCATGGACATGTCGATTTGTTCCAGCACGGTAACCTCCCTGAAGTGAAATTAATGGTCCTGGCTGCGAGTGAGATTTTCCAGGACATGGTTGGCCCGCTCGACATCGGTGTCGAAGCGGGTGTTGAGATAATTGGGGAAAAAGAGCCATTTGACGATGGCGAACATGATGAAAAGCTTGAAAAGCATGAGTTTCCATAGGGTTTTACCCAGCACCATGGAGCGAAAGCCGTCCCGGTAGAATTCATAGACGCGTGTGATGACCATGAAAACTTTCTCCTCTGTTGCTGTCGTTAGAGCGCCCGAATAATTTTAACGGGTTCTCGGCATATTGCCAGCGGGATTGAAGAGGCAGCGGCTTGCCCCCTCGTCGAAACATAACCAAATTGGTCATAATTCTAGACGGCTGAAATGATTTGTCAAGATTGATTTTTAGAAATCTGCCTTGCGGAGAAAGGAAGAGGTTGAAACTTGGATTAGGAGTCTTCCTTCACCAGGGCCTTCCAGGTGTGGCGCTGCAGGAAGGAGCCTGCAACATTGGCTTCCATTTCGCGGTAGAGAGGGTACGGGAGCGCCATGCTGAGCATGTTGTCCCCCAACTGGCTGCGTACCTGCAGGCGGGCCGACAGGTCGATGAGGCCGGCCACGGCCCGGGGATGTTTCCGCTTTGCTTCGCGGTAAGGGTAAATACCAAGGGCCTGACAGCCGGCAGCAAAGGGAATGATGACATTTTCATTGTCAGGGCGGCCGTAATTGGCGAGTACCGTCAGGGCGGCAAACTGGTCGGGGTTGACGAAGAAGATGACAACTTCCGGAGTTTCGATCTTTTCGTCGACGCTGCTCAGAGGCTTGAAGAGCACGTAGAATTTGGGGACTTCGGTCATGGGGAGGTTGTGAATGAAGTTTTCCACGAGCTCCGGGGTTTTGAGGTAGCGTTCGCCGTGCAGGAAGTTGTCATGGGCTTCGGGGCGCATGAAGGGTTTGAGCTGTTCGGCGGCCTGCCTCCCCTGCTCCCAGTTGGCGTTGCCCGAGGAGAGGAAGTGGCAGAAGCAGTCTTTGCCGCCGGGAAAGGTGACGTACTGGTCGCCGAAACCCAGGCCGACGCCACCGCCGACGCAACCGAAGGTCTGGCGGTCGCAGGCCCCGGCTTTGCCTTTGGCCGCACCGGCGGCCAGCCACATGACACAGCCCCACTTGCCAGGGCTGAACTGCACAGCCCCTTCGGGCTTGCTGTCGCTCCAGAGCAGGGCGACGGGTTGGTGCTGCATGTCAATGGCCTGGGCGATGCGGCTTTTCATAAGACCTCCTGAAGATGGAGACATCTTGCTGACTCAGTCCTGAACCGAGAGAATGAATTGCGGGTGGATATAGAGCACGTAATCCGGCACGAAGAAGGTGTAATACTTCATGGGCTGGTTGAGGCAGTCCATGACCCGGCCGAAACCGGTGGGCATGTCGACGTAGATATCGGCTTCAATTTTCTGGCGATCCAGGGTGCGGATACGAAGGCGGTGCTTGTGTCCCAGCGTCATCAGCTCATCCTTTTCGGTATCGGCAGTGGGAACTGGGTTTTATGGACGGCGTAGCGGTGGACTTCCTCCGTCATGATTTCGTAAGGCAGCATCTTGTTCTGTGCATGGGTGAGGGGCTTGGGCAGAACAAGCAGCAGATCACCAACCTCAGCAACATAGCAGATAAGAGTTTATTAAAAAAGCGTCAAAAGGTCCAGGACGGGAGGGAAGAAAATCTCAGAGAAAAAAACCGCCGGCGTCCAGCAGCAGCCTGCCGGCGAAAAGAAGCAGAAGGACGCCGAGCAGGCGCATGATGGCCAGGTAGGCGCGGCTTCCAAGAAAGTCGCGGGAACGGCCGACCAGAACGGCCAGAAAGATCTTGGAACCGACCAGAAAAAAATAAAAACCGCCGAGAAACAGCGCCGTGGCCAGAGGGCCTTCGTCGAGGGCCTGCAAAATGATGGGGGCACCGACGGTGAACCAGAAAAGATAGGGGTGCGGGCTGAGAATGTTGATGAGAACCCCCTTGCGCAGGGAGGAGGAGGCCGGCTGGTTAAGGTCGACCTGGACGCCGGCGGTTTTGAGGCTGTCCCAACCGAGATGGCCTACCAGGGCGGCGCCGGCGAGAGAGATGATGCCCAGGAGAAAGTCGTAACGGGCGATTTCGGCAACGAGAAAAAAGCTGAGCAGAATGATGGGAGGGTCGGAAATCAGGGGAGCCAGGGCTGTGCGAACACCGGCTGGGCTACCGTGATGCAGGCTTTCGCGCAGCACGAGAAAAAGCAGAGGTCCGGGGGCGAATCCGGCGGCAAGCCCCAGCAGGGTGCCAAGGGTCAGATGAGTCAGCATCCGGTCCTTCTCCGCGGCGACAACAGGGGCATATCAGCAGGGTGCCAGCACGGTGTGGGCGAACAATGTCAGCCCTGCAGCACTTCGAAGGCAATGCCTTCGGAGGAAACCCGGATGACGCGCGCCTTGAGTACAGGCCGCTCAAAGGCGCTGCCCGGGTCGTGGATCTGCAGCTTCATGATGGCACCGACAGCCGGGGGCGGCTCAAGGTCGACGCGGACCAAAGCGCCGCCGTCACTGAAATTCTGGGTGACGCCGATGGCCGTGCGCCCATCCTCTTCCATGACCTTGATATCGATGCTCACATCAAAACGCTCGTGGTTACGTCGCTCGCTCATCGGCTTGACCCCTTGCTATTGTCTGGATGGTCGCCACAAGGTGGCTTCTGGCAGTCGTCTGAGCCCCCATGGCAAGGAACGATGCCCTCCTTGTCCATGTCGATGCTCAGTCGGTTTCGTCCATGATTTTTGCTGTGATACATGAGCGCGTCGGCACGCTGAACCAGACTTTCCATCGTATCCCCGGGGATGGCCAGCGTGCCGCCGAGGGAAATAGTGATCTGCAGGTTTTCCCCACCGTACTGCAGGCTGGCTTTGGCGACCAGGTTGCGGAAGCGGTCGGCGATCTGCTGCATGGCCTCACGGTCAACATTGCGCAGAATGGCGACAAACTCCTCGCCACCCCAGCGGCCAACCAGGTCGAAAGAGCGGGCGTTTATGCTCAGGGTCTTGGCCACCATCTGCAGGACCTGGTCCCCGGCGTTGTGTCCGTGAGTATCATTGAGTTTCTTGAAGTGATCGATATCCATAAAGACCAGGGCGAACGGCATGTGGTAGCGCTTGAACTCGTCCAGGCGGGCTTGCAGTTCCATCTCGAGGTAGCGACGGTTGGCCAACTGGGTCAGGTTGTCGAGCATGGCCAGCTTGGTCAGCTCGGTGACCTGCTGCATGATCGCCTTTTTCGGACTGGAGTCGGAAAAAAGTTCCACCGCTCCGACGAGCTTACCGTCCAGATCTTTGAGGGGCGAGATGCGGATGGCCACGGGAACCCGGTGACCTTTTTTGTGGTGAAGAAAAAACTCGGCTTCCCTGTAGTTGGAGTCTTGCAGGGTCAGGGCCAGGGGACAGCCATTTTCACAGAGGTTGACACCCTTCTCATCGACATGCATGAGAATGTTGTCGGAGCAGTGCTTGCCCACAACCTCGGCGGCCGTGAAGCCGGTAATCAATTCGGCGGCCGGGTTCCAGTAGGTGATACGGCGATCGTGGTCGACAAAGTAGACCCCGTCATACAGATGGTCGAAAATGGATTGATAGTCGAGACCGATATGGGTCATAACTCGCCTCTTGGACCACAATTCTTCATGCGCTTCCTGAAAGGGTAATGTGTGCTTTTTATCACAGCGATAGAAGCAAAAAAAGCTTTTAGTTAAAGGATATCGACATTCTCAGCGCTTTCCTCCACCAAAAAGCGTGCCGAGAACGCCGCGCATGATCTGTCGGCCCACCTGATTGCCGATGGTGCGGGCGGCGCTTTTCATAAAGGCTTCGCCCAGACTCTGGCGGGAACGCCCTGCCGGTTTGGACGGTGGTGTCGCCGGGGTCTCCACCTGCTGTCTTTCGGCGCGCTGCTTGAGAATTTCGTAGGCCGACTCGCGATCGACCGGCGCATCGTAACGTCCCTTGAGGGGGGAGCGCTCGAGGCGCTCGCGGCGTTCCTCCTCGCTCAAGGGACCGATGCGCGATTCGGGCGGACGGATGAGGGTGCGCTGTACCGGCAACGGTGCCCCCTTGGCGCTGAGGGTGGAGACCAGGGCTTCGCCGGTGCTGAGGTCGGTAATGGCTTCTTCGGTATCGAAGGCCGGATTATCGGCAAAGGTCTGAGCTACGGCGCGGATGACCTTGCGGTCGCGCGGGGTGAAGGCGCGCAGGGCGTGCTGAATTTTCAGGCCCAGCTGGCCCAGAATGTCCTCGGGGATATCGAGGGGGCTTTGGGTAATGAAGAAAATGCCGACCCCCTTGGAGCGGATGAGACGGACGACCTGTTCGATTTTGTCGAGCAGGACCTTGGGGGCCTGGTCGAAGAGCAGGTGGGCTTCATCAAAGAAGAAGACCATCTTCGGCTTGTCGGCATCGCCCACCTCAGGGAGATTTTCAAAGAGTTCAGAGAGCAGCCAGAGCAGAAAGGTGGTGTAGACGCGCGGCGCCTGGGCGTAGAGGCGGGTGGCGTCAAGCAGGCTGATGACGCCCTGCCCGGAAAAATCGGTCTGCATGAGGTCCCCGAGGACCAGGGCCGGTTCACCGAAGAAGAGGTCGGCTCCCTGGCTTTCCAGGACGAGGAGCTTGCGCTGGATGGCGCCGATGCTGGCGGGCGAGAGATTGCCGTATTCCTGGCGCAGGGTGCCGGCGTTCTCGGCCATCCAGCTGAGCAGGGCGCGCAGATCCTTGAGGTCGAGCAAAAGCAGCCCTTCGTCGTCGGCAATCTTGAAGCCGGCATAGAGGACGCCGGCCTGGGTATCGTTCAGCTCGAGCAGATTGCTCAGCAGCAACGGCCCCATCTCGCTGAGGGTGGTGCGCACCGGCTGCCCCTTGTCGCCGTGAATATCCCAGAAGAGGGTGGGACAGGGGCGCAGCTGGAAACTGTCGAGGGGAATCTGGGCCAGTCGCTCGTCGATTTTCGGGTGGGGTTTGCCGGCGGCAGCCAGGCCGGAGAGGTCGCCCTTGATGTCGGCGGCGAAGACGGGCACTCCCAGGCGGGAGAAGCTCTCGGCCAGAATCTGCAGGGTGACGGTTTTGCCGGTGCCGGTGGCCCCGGTAATGAGGCCGTGCCGATTGCACATGGCGGCCAGCTGGTTGACAGGTGCGCCGGCGGCGGCGCCGATGGTGAACTGCAGGGGCTCGGTCATAAAGGTCTCTCCAATGCAAGAGGGTGCATGCGTGCTCTCTTTTTTATTGTTTCCAACAGCGGCAGCGGACAGCGCGGCCAGGGATACCGTCAGCGTCGCATCTGCACACGAACCCCGTCGGTGACCTTGTCGCCGGGGTGCAGGATCATCTTCTCGGCAGCCTCCAGTCCGGCCAGGATTTCCGTCTCCAGGCCGTTGCTCTGGCCGGCCCTGAGGGTGCGCAGGTGGGCGCGTTTGCCGTCGACGACGAAGACGGACCACTGGCCGTCGCGGCGGAAGAGGGCGCCGGAAGGCACCTTCAGCACTTTATCCCCTTCCCAGACCATGATGCGGGCCTCGACCCGATAGCCGTCTCCCAGGGTGGGTCGGCTCTCAGGTGGCGTCTCCAGATCGACCACGATGTCGACCCGCTGCTCCTCCACGCCCAGGGCCGAAACCTTGGTATAGGCCGCCGGTTCCACCAGGCGCACGCGTCCAGTCAGGGCCTCGCCTCCCCCCCACTGTTCGAACAAGACGCGCTGACCCGGTCGGATGCGGACGGCATCGCTGGAGAGAACATCGATGACGACTTCAAGATCTTCGGCGTTTCCCACTTCCACCAGGGGCGTACTGGGAGTCACGATTGTGGCACTTTCCTGCAGAACCCTCAGGACCTGCCCGTCGGCGGGCGCCAGCAGCGGGAAGGCGTTCTGCGGTTCGCCCGGCGTGAGTTCACGCAGGCGCAGCAGGGCCGCTTTGGCCTGGGTCAGTTCGGCCCCAGCGATCTGCACGGCAAAAAGAGCCGCCCTGTGATCCTCGCGGGCCGTCTGCCAGGCATAGGAGGCGTCATCGAACTCCTGGCAGGAGATCATCTGCTGGTCGAAGAGTTTCTGGAGGCGCTGGGCTATGGCCTCAGCCTGCCGGCGGTGTTGATCCGCACTGTTCTGGTTGGCCAGGCTGCGGTTCAAGGCCGCTTCCGCTGCTTTGACCCGGGCCTCACTCTGGGCGAGGGTCCGCTCATCGAGCAGGGCGGGAACAGCGGGTTCAATCAGGGCCAGCATCGTCTTGCCGGCCTCAACCTGATCGCCGGGATCGAGATCGATACGGAGAAGACGCCCGGCCAGGGGGGCGGCCAGGGTGTAGCGCTCTTTGACACGGGTCTTGCCATCCTCGTCGATGCTGATCTGCAGGGCACCCTCTTTGGCCTCAACGACTTCAACCTCGACGGGACGGGGTACAAAGGCATAGGCGAAAAGCCCGCCGAGAATCAGGATAAGGAGGGCCAGCCAAAGGCGCCGGCGGATGGTCGGGGTCATGAGCTTACTCCCTGGCTTTGAGGACGGCAATGAGGTCGAGCCGGTCCAGTCTGCGCCGCACGACCAGTCCCGAAGCCACAGCCGCAAGGAGAATCACGAGGGCGGCCGTGCCGTAGGTGGACGGATCGACCACGAGGGAAAACCGCAGGACCTCCGTCTGCAGAGCCCAGGTGGCCAGGGCGGCGAACCCAGTGCCGATCACCAGTCCCAGGGGGATGGCAAGCAGGGTCAGCAAACCTGCCTCTCCCAGCAGCAGCCAGGAAATCTCCGTCCGGGTAAATCCGATCACCCGTAAGGTGGCGAGCTCACGGCTGCGTTCGGATAGAGCGACACGCATACTATTGTATACCACTCCGAAGGCGATAATGCTGGCGAAAATCATGTTGAATAGGCGCATGCGGAGCAGGTTTTCCGCCATGGTTTTCCGGAAACTCTCCAGGGCGCCCCGCTTCAGGGTGACTCCGGCCACCGCCGGGGTGTTTTTGAGGCGATGGTACAGCTCCTCTTCGAAACGGCTGTCGACCAGGAGATTGGCACCGGAGATGGAATCTTCCTCCCCCATCAGCTGCTGGAGAGTGCGCAGGCGCATATAGGCCGAGGTGCCGGTATAGTCCTCGACCAGGGCCGCAACCATGAGCTGCCGCACCGGCCTGTTCCCTTCCAGCACTTCGACCTGCACGTTCTGCCCGGGATTCACCCCCAGCAATTCGGCCAGGGCCGCTGAGAGGACCAGACCCTGTTCCGGCAGGAAGACAGGCTGACCATCGCGGTTGAGAGGCCGCAGCAGGGTGGCGTCGGGGGGCAATCCGGTGATGGCCAGCAGACGCGAACGATGGCCGAAGATCAGGCGCACGGGGACGGTGCGCACCGGTTCGGCCCGGCGTACACCGGGCAGGTGGGCGAGAGCCGTCAGGGCGCGACCGTCGGCGGGTTCCACCAGGGTGACCGTCATGTCCTGCCTCTGCGCCTGAAAGAACTGAAAATCGATGAGGTGCTCAATAATATCTTCCGAAAAGCTGCCAAGGATCATGACGGCCACGGCCAGAGCGATGCCCAAACAGGAAAACAGGGCCTTGAAAGGCCGGCGTTCGAGTTGTCTCAGAATCATCCGGGCGCCCTGAGTCAGAAATCGCTGCAAGCCCAGGCGCTCGACGACGGTGGGACGGAAGGCGGCCGGCGGCTCAGGGCGCATAGCCTCGGCCGGAGGAAGTTCCACCGCCTTTCGCACTGAGCCGTAAACGCCGAGGGCGGCGGTGCCGCCGCTCACCAGCAGGGCGATCAGGGCCACCTCGAGTCCCAGGTGGTAGTCGAAAACGGGGAAACTGAAAAAGCGGGCATACATCCGTGTCATCCCCCGCCCGAACCAGGCCCCTGCCGCCGTTCCCAGGACGGCCCCGGCCACGGAAATGGCCAGGCCGAAGCGCAGGTAGTGCAGACCGACCTCCAGACGACTGTAGCCGAAGGCTTTCAGGGCGGCGATCTGTTCCCTTTGGATGCTGATCAGGCGGCTAAGCACCACGTTGAGGAGGAAAGCCGCCACCGTCAGGAAAATGGTGGGTGGAATCAGGGCCATGCCACGTAGCTGGGTCATCTCGTTGGAGACCAATTTGTGGGACATCTGGTCCTCCCGGCTGTAAGCCCCCTGCCCCCCGTATTCCGCCGTCGCCTCATCCAACCGCTGCCGCACCTCCGCTGCCATGGTTCCCGGCTCCAGGGTGAGACTGACGTCGTTGAAGGCCCCTTCCAGGTCAAAGGCGGCGGCCAGGTCATCGTAGCCCATCCAGAAGACACCAAAGCGCCGATCGTCGGGGATGAGTTCCCCCGGGCGGATCTGATAGACGTATTCGGGCGAGAGGGCGACTCCCACGATGACCAAGGCCTGGCGGCGGCCGTTGAGGATCGCCTGCACCCTGTCGCCGGGATGGAGTCCATGGGCCTCGGCAAAGCGCTGGTTGACCAGCACTTCCCCCCGTCGCTGGGGCGTGGGCAGCCGTCCTTCCCGCAGGTGCAGACGGTTGAGCTGGGGTTGTCTGCCTTCGGGAAGGGAAGTCAGCCGTCCGGTCGCCGGTTCGCTCAGACCGGCGATGTCGAGGGTCACCTGGGCGACGACCCGGGTCTCCAGCCGGGCCACTCCCGGGATATGGGCCAGACGTGAGGCCAGGGCCTGTGGGGCGCGCTTGAGATGAGTGAAAACCTGGGCGAAGCCATACTGCTCATAATAAGAGTCCAGGGTGCGTTCCAGCGATTGCAGGGTCGACAGAGACATGACGAAGGTGGCAATGCCGCAGGCCATGACCAGGGCGATGGCCAGGGCCTGACTTTTCATCTGCAGCAGATCGCGGCGTAGTTTTGTCTGCAGAATCCCCATGACGATCACCATTGCAGGCGCTGGGCCGCGACGCGCTCCCGGTTGTGCTCTTCCCGGACAATACGGCCGTCGGAGAGGTGAACGATGCGGTCGGCCATGGACGCGATGACGGCGTTGTGGGTAATGACGGCGGTGGTGGTGCCGAGTTCCCGATTGACCTTTTCGATCACCTCCAGCACCAGGATGCCCGTTTGTACATCGAGGGCTCCCGTCGGCTCGTCACACAGCAGCACCTCCGGCCGCTTGGCGATAGCCCGTGCGATGGCGACACGCTGCTGTTCGCCGCCAGACATCTGAGACGGAAAGTGATCCATGCGCTCCCCCAGGTTCACCAGCTTCAAGGCTTCTTCGGGCGACATGGGATTCGCCGCGATTTCGGTGATGAGAGCCACGTTTTCCCGCGCGGTCAGACTGGGGATGAGATTGTAGAACTGGAAGACGAAACCGACGTGATCGCGCCGGTAGCGGGTGAGAGCCCCATCGTCGTAGGTGGTAAGGTCATGGTCGCGGTAGCGCACCTGCCCGCTCGTCGGCACATCGAGGCCGCCCAGGATGTTGAGCAGGGTCGATTTGCCGCTGCCCGACGGGCCGAGCAGTACCACGAACTCCCCTTCGTGCAGATCAAAGTCGACACCGCGCAGCGCCTGCACCTCCATCTCGCCCATGGCATAGACTTTGGTCAGGTCGCGGGCCTGAAAAACAGCAGGCAAGGGCTTCTCCCGTAGCGTTGGGTCCATATCCTCAACTATAGCGCTGAACGGTCAGGATGCACCCTGCAAGGGAAAATCAGTTTCCGCCTTGCAATGTCGCCGCCGGAGTCTAAGATTTTTCTTAGGGAGTGAACAAGACGATAAGGAGGTTCATCATGCCCAAACAGCAAGAGTCCTGTGTCAAGCCAGCCGGAGGCCCTGTCGCAGGCGCGAAGCCTGAAGCAGGTACCCCGTCGGCCCAACCTATGGAAAAGGAGGAAGCCGTCATGACCGCACGTGTAGGCCGGGAGGCCCCGGATTTTGAGGCAACCGTATTTCAGGATGGCGGCTTCAAGAACATGAAGCTGTCCGATTCCCGGGGCAAGTGGATTGTCCTCTGCTTTTATCCCGGCGACTTCACCTTTGTCTGACCAACAGAGCTGACGGCAGTTGCCGTCAAATATCCCGAACTGAAAAAGCTGGGCGTCGAAGTCTTCGCGGCCAGCACCGACAGCCGCTTCAGCCACAAAATCTGGCAGGAAGAAGAGCTCAGCAAGATGGTCCCCGGCGGCGTGCCCTTCCCCCTCATTGCCGACGCCGGCGGTCTTATCGGCCGGGCCTACGGCGTCTATGAAGAACTGGCCGGCGTCGATATCCGTGGACGCTTCCTCATCGACCCCGATTTCGTCATCCGCGCCTCCGAAGTGCTGACCCCCGAGGTCGGCCGCAACGTCTCCGAACTGATGCGCCAGGTCCAGGCCTTCCAGCATGTGCGCAAGACCGGCGAAGTCACCCCCTCCGGCTGGCAGCCGGGCAAGCCCACCCTGAAGCCCGGCCCTGAACTGGCTGGGAAGGTGTGGAAAGAATGGAAGCCGGATATGGCTTTTTAGGATTCAGACCAACAGACTGTTCTTGATACGAAAGGGGGGGCTGCCTTGTGCAGCTCCCCCTTTTTCACACCCAGAATATTGTGGCCGGCGCACCGCCGGTCAGCAGGAAGGCCCTCAGGTGCTGCCAGGGGGTCCGTCGGGACAGCTGCAGTTATCCTTTTTGCGGCTCTGAAGGGAGCAGCGACCCAGCAGTAGCAGAAGTACAACGGCGGCGGCCACCATCAGCGGAGATTCGGTGGCGGCGCCCGCTTCGCTGACCCAGCGGCTGATATCGAGGCCGCTGAAGGCGTAGAGGCGATTGGTCAGCCAGCCGAGGACGAGGGAGCACAGGGCGATGGAGGCCAGATAGGTCAGGGTGGCGGCGCGGCCGAAATAGCGGAAGACCACGGTGATGGTGGCGGCATTGGTGGCCGGCCCGGCCAGCAGAAAGACGAGGGCGGCCCCGGGGGAGAGACCTTTGAGCACCAGGGCGGCGGCGATGGGGGTGGAGGCGCTGGCGCAGATATAGAGGGGAATGCCCACGGCCAGCATGATCAGTAAAGAGAGCAGTTCGCTGTGCAGATAACGGACGAAGAAATCGTCCGGAACGAAATAGGCGATGATGCCGGCCAGGCCGATGCCCAGCAGCAGCCACTTGCCGATATCGCCCAGCAGGTCGCCGAAGGCGTAGGCGATCCCCTCGCGCAGGCGTCGGGACAGAGGGTGGCGCTCTGCGGCATCTTGTCCGGCCATCAGCGAAGCAGCTGCCTTGTCCTCGGCGGGAGGCGTTTTATCAGGTAGCCGATTGATGGCCAATCCCGTCACTGTGGCGGTGACAAAGGCGGCGAGGGGGCGGATGAGAGTCATGAGGGGATCGAGCAGCGCCCAGGTGATGGCCATGGAGTCGACCCCCGTCTCCGGTACGGAGACGAGAAAGGCGGCCGAGGCCCCTTTGCTCGCCCCCTGCTGGCGCAGGCCGATGGCGGCCGGGATGACGCCGCAGGAACACAGGGGCAGGGGGACGCCGAACAGCGAGGCTTTGAGTACCGAACCGGCGCTGCTTTTGCCCAGGTGCCGAGCCACGACCTCCGTCGGAATCAGGGCCTTGAGCACACCGGCGGCAAAGAAGCCGAAGAGCACATAGACAGCCGATTCCACCAGGATCTCCCAGCATTCTCCCAATATTCCCAGTACGATATCCATATCTCTGCTGTGCCACCCTTCATGGCGAAGCCAGGTCAAGGCCATGCCTCAACCTGGCTTCCAGGTCCAGAGCTGTGTTGTCTGTGAGCCCTAGAATTTATATTTCAGACCGAAGTTGAGGAAGGCGCCGCCGACGTCATCCGTCACCAGATCGCCGCGCAGCTCAGCGAAGAGAGCGAACTGGCTGTCGACGTTGAAAGTGCCGCCACCCACCAGGTGCACGCCGAGCTCGAGTTCGGAGTCGTCGCCCCAGGGGGTGTCAATCATGGCCAGGTACAGGCCGGGTCCGGCCCCGGCGTAGAGGTCAAAGGGGGTGCCGGCAATGGCGTGATTGAGGATGAGAGAAGCGGTAAAGGGGATGACGGTCAGATCGAAGCTGCTGTTGCCCTCAAGTTCGGCTCCGTAGAAGCCGGTGGCGAATTCAGCATAGACCTGGGGATTTTGGGTGAAATTGAAGCCGTAGGCGATACCAAAGTTGTAGCCGGTGTCAAGGGCGCTTTCATCGGGAAAGTAGAGGCCGGCGCGACCGCTGATATATTCGGCCGAATAGGCCGGCAGGGCCGTCGCCAGGGCGAGGATGAAAAGAGCCAGACAGGTTGCGAGTTTCTTCATGGTGAACTTACCTCCTTGGATATTGTTCCGGGCCGCGCCGGAGAGAAATGAAAGGGCCGTTTATTCAAAACGGCCGTGTATAACTGATGAAACCCTGTACCCCTTTCAGCCCACCCGTGTCAACTGCATTTTCAAATTCGAGTTTGCTGGTGACGCCGCGTACACCGACGCCCATGAAGGCGCCGTCCGGCAGGCGATATTCGATGGCGGCGCGAGCGTAGCCGCCGACGCCGAAGGCATTTTCGCCGGTGTCGGTGGTGGCTGTCTCAGCGAGGGCGTTGGTCTCTTCCTTCTCGCCGTTATAGGAGGCGAAGAGGAGCAGAGGGCCGGCCCCAACGGAGAAACGCCAGCGGTTGGCCGCCACGTGGCTGGCGTAGAGCCCCATGGAGAGGTCGAGCAGCCACAGGGAGGTTTCGATGCGCACACTGGTCTGCTCCAGGTTGCTATAGAGGGACGTGTTGCGCGAACGCCAGCCGAAGAGCAGTCCCCCCTCGAAGCCGGCTTGGCTGTTCTGACCGGCCAGAGCGTACTGGGCGGCGAAACCGAGCATCGGCAGCTGCGACAGGTCCGTTTCTTTCGGGATGCCCGGGTCGACGGTGGACTCTTCCCGAAAGGTCAAGCTGTCGTTGTGGAAAACAGCGGCGCCGAAGAGGGCCTGGATGGCAGTAGGCGGCGGCTCGTAGGCTGCTGCCCATCGGGTTGGGGCTGTAAGCCAAGCGGCCCCGACCAGCAACATAAGAAGGATACGAGGCAAGTCTGCTCTCAGGGTGGTGTTCATAGGGGGAAGCGCTGGCACAGGGAAGCCAGGTAGCGGGAACGCACCTGCTCGCTGGCCAGCAGCTGCTTGACCGGCGGCAGCTTGAGGATGACGCCGAGGACGGCGGCGAGAGCGCGGTGGCTCCACAATACCTGGTTGTCGAAGAGCAGATGGGACAGGGTGCCGCGCTCGATGGCCATGAGTACGACCTTGTGGACGCTGTTGACCGGCGTGATGACCCGCTGTGCGCGCGGCTTAAGACTGAGGGCGCCGCGGGGGCAGTTGCGCACGCAGACACCGCAACCGAGGCAGAGTGTCTCATCGATGACCGCCGTCTTGCGGCCGCGGCCTCCTTCTTTTTCCGTTTCCAGACGGATGATTTTGACCGGACAGGTCGGCAGGCAGCGGCCGCAGCCGGTACAGTTATCTTCGATGTGAACGATGAAGTTGCTGGTATGCACCGGGTTCATGTGCCCAAAGCGCTGGGCGGCGAGCATGGCCTCGCAGCAGCAGGGACAGCAGTTGCAGATGAAGTTCATCCCCTGCTGCACGTTTTCGCCGAACTGGGCCAGGTTCTGCTCCCAGGCCTTGTGCAGCAGTTCCTTGCACTCGCTGCGCCCCACCCGGCGGGCATAGCCGTGACGGACAAGGGAAGCGGCCACGGTGTTGAAGGTCATGCAGATATCCATCTCGGCGTCGCAGGCGGTGCCCAGGTGGGAGCGCTTGTGGCGGCAGTAGCAGAGGCCGATGCCGATGTCGGTGGCCGTCTCGATGACCTCGGTGGCGCGCTCGTAGTCGAGCACATAGAGGGTGTTCTCGGGGGAGAGGGCGCCTTCCTGCACCAGCACGCGGCCGAGCTGAGTGTCGCCGCTGACGAAGAGGGCCTTGATGAAATCCTCTTCTATGCTGATGTACTGCTCGTAGAGCCGGGAGAGGAGCTTCTGGTCGATGTCGTCGCGCAGACGCATGAGGGCGAACTCGAAGAAGCCGGCCATGGGCGGCGGCAGCACGTATTCCATGCGGCCGTTGACCTGCATGTCGACGAGCAGGGCGCGGTCCGCCAGGCGCTGCAGGGTGGTTTCGGCTTCGGCCAGTCCAACCCCCCAGGCCTTGGCCGCCTTCTCGGCCGGGAAGGGTCGGATCGGCAGGCGGGCGACGAGGTCGGCCTCTTTTTCACTGAACAGCAGGGCGAGAATGTCGTAGAGAAGCTGGGAGGGGGGCGCCCCCTGGGGAAAGCGGTTGAGCCGTTCGCTCAGGTTGGTGAAGCCGGATTTGAGGGTGTGGTGGGACATGGTCGCCTCTCGCGCCGCGCAGGACCTCGAGCCGATGGCCTGCAGGGCCTGATTTTTACGACGGGCCCTTTTGCTGCAGGGAACTGAAGATCATGTCGAGCACGACTTTCTGCCGGGCTTCGTGCTTGTTGAGCACGGCTAGGCAGCAGCCCATGGGAAAACGTTCGTGCAGATAATCGGCATCGCGCCCCGACAGGATGATAATGCGGTTCTTGCTCACACCCTTGGCGGTGGCGTAGGCCAGAATTTTGCCGCCGTCCATCCCCGGCATTTCAAGGTCGAGCAGCAGCAGGCTGAGGTCCGCGGTGATGGCGGCCAGCCCCTGCAGAGGGTCGACACGGGTTTCGACCTCCAGGCAGGGGTAGCGCTCGGCCACATACTCTTTGAGAAAGGTCAGAAAAGTTTTGTCATCGTCGATAATCAGGATCTTTGCCATGCCGCTGATCTGAACCTTTTACCACTTGATGTCGATGATGGAGAGAAACATAAGGCCGGCGCCGGTGACGGCGATGCCGCTGTGGCTCGACTCGCCGCCGCCATCGGCCATGGCGCTGCCGGCGATGAGGGCGGCGGCGCCGAGGGTTCCGAGAATCGCATGCAGGTTGGGATCGCTGAAGAATCCCTGTCCGCCGCCGAGTTGGTCGCCGTACTGCATGTAGCCGCTCAGAACGGTGCCTGCCGCCGCCGCCGATGCCGTGTAAGCGAGGGCATGGTGGGTGTCCTCATCCGAGTTGGCCACACCAGCAGCCGCGGCCAGCAACACGGTGCTGTAACCGAGTACCTTGTGCAGGCTCAGGCGACATTTCTTTTCCACTCTATCCGGAGCCAGGGTACCGTCGGTGGCCTGATTGGCCGCCATCTGATAGGTGGGATATTTCTGCGCCAACTGGTTTTCGGAGAGATAGAAGTTGTCATAGGCCAGGTCGGTGAGGAAGGCGTCGTCTTGGGCGGCTTTGGTGATAGAAACGGTGCCGGCAAAAGCAGTCGCTGCGGAGCTGAGAAGGTAAAAGAGGCTGAAAAAAAGTATAAGGGATCTGCACTTCTTGAGACGGGTCATGGCGGGACTCCTTCCTCATTTTAGGGGGCAGTATGCACAACTTTCTGGATTATAGCAGGACTTGCCCAACGTGAAAGAAAAGAATTCAATCGACCTTACTGCCGCTTTCCGTTTGCAGGCAGGCGGCGAGGGCCTGGGTCAGGGCAGGAACGGTCCGGTAACGGGCCAGCTCCGCCGCTTCGACCCAGCGGCTCTTCTCATGCTCCCAGTCCAGGCGAATGCCGGGCGAGTCGATCACCTCAAAAAGAAAAGGGTGGATAAGCCATCGCGTTGCCAGTTCCGTATCGGCCACCTCGAGGCAAGGGGCGGTGGCGACCAGGCAGAGGTCGGCTTCACCCAGGCTGGTCTCCTCCCGAATCTCTCGTAGCGCCTGCGCCAGTGGGGTCGATTCCTCAAGAGAACCGCTAACCGCCGCCCAAGAGCCTGGGTAGGTGCGTACCCGCTCGCTGCGCTGCAGCAGCAGGATCTTACCTTGATGCCGTAAAAAAGCGGTGACGACGTGACGGTTGCGCAGAGACCGCTCATTCATGGTTCGTCCTCTGCCGGGGGCACAGTTTCGCTCACCGTGAAGAAGTCGGTCATGGCGGCAAAGACCTCCGCCGTGGGGGCGGCCACCACGCGGGCCTCGGGCAGGGAGCGCAGAAAGATGCGGCCGTAGCCCTTTTTGACGACGCGGGCATCGAGAATAAGCACGACGCCGCGGTCTTCGCGGTGGCGGATGAGACGGCCGAAGCCCTGCTTGAACTTGATGACGGCCTGCGGCACCGTGTATTCCATGAAAGGATCGCCGCCGGCCAGCTCGATGGCCTCGGCGCGGGCCTCCAGCACGGGCTCGGTGGGCACCTTGAAGGGGAGTCGGGTGATGATGACCTGTTCGAGGGCCCGCCCCGGCACGTCGACCCCTTCCCAGAAGGAATCGGTGGCAAAGAGGACGCTGGTGGGGTCGCCGGAAAATTTTTTCAGCAGGCGATGGCGGTTTTCCTCCCCCTGGCGCAGACAGTGATAACCGCGAGCGCTGAGAATGGGGGCGACTTCGCCATAGACCTGGCGCAGCAGACTGTAGGCCGTAAAGAGGACAAAGGTGCGGCCGTCGGCGGCGAGGATGGCCCGTTCGGCTAGGTCGCGCACGGTGGCCGGGTAATCGGGCCGCCCCGGCTCGGGAATGTCGGTGGGAATGGCGACCAGGGCCTGTTGCGCGAAATTGAAGGGGCTGGCCAGCAGCAGTTCGCTTACCCGCGCCGATTCAGCCCGGTCGAGGCCGACCCGGTGCTTGAAGTAGCTGAACTGGCCGCCGACGGAGAGGGTGGCGCTGGTCATGACTACTGAGCGGAAGCGGTCGTAGACGGCGGCCTTGAGGTTGCCGGCCACCTCCAGAGGGGCCGTGCACAGGCGGGTGACGACGCCAGTGCCCCGGCCGATGCGCCCCTCGGCGATCTCGAACCAGGCGCAGGTGCCCTCTTCGGCGGCGGCAAAGAAGCGCAGGTCGTCGGCAATACTTTCCAGGCGGCCGGCGATGCCGCGCAGGTCGGTGAGGCTGGAGCCGAGGTGTTCATGCACGTCGTCGGGCAGGCGTCCGCAGTCCTTGAGCAGGGCGCGGACGCCCTTGCCGAGGCGATCCGTCTCTTTGGCGAGGTCGCGCACCCGCTCGCAGAGAGCTTCCCAGACCTCGCCGGCGGCGAAGTCGGCCACCACCCGCTGCTTGATTTCCTCCCGTTCGCGGATAGGGCGGCCGAGAGCGGCGGCGAGATCCTGGCCGATCCCCTCCAGATCCTGCACCGAGCGGTCGAAGAGGGTCTGGCGGTCGATGAGGAGGTTTTCGACGCGGCCGTGCAGGGCCCGGTAGAGCTCGTCCAGGCTGTCGGGCAGCTTGGCGGCCAGGGTGTTGAGGAAGCGGGGGAGCAAGCCCTTCTCGGGTTTGCGCGGATGGCGCAGCTTGTTGAGCACGCGGGCGAAGGAGAAACGGGTGACCTGACTGGCGAAGAAATGGGTGGCCACATCCTCCAGGTGGTGCGCCTCGTCGAGAATGATGCGGTCGAAGGGGGGTAGCACGGCGGCGGCGGTGTAGTTGTCCGTCTGCTGGCGCAGGGCCAGGTCCGACAGCAGCAGGGCGTGATTGACCACCAGCACATCGGCCTGGGCCGCCTGGCGGCGGGCCTTGTGGAAAAAACAGCGGTTGTAGTGGGCGCACCGCACCCGCGAGCACTGGTCAATTTCGCAGCGCACCTCTTCCCATACCTGTTCACGGGGGATGAAAGGGAGCTCCTCCTTGGAGCCGTCACTGGTGCGTCCGGCCCATTCGAGGATGCTGGTGAGCTCGCCGGCCAGCTCGTCTTCGAAGAGCCCCGGCTCCTGTCGGATGTTTTCACTGCGGCGCAAACAGAGATAGTTGGCGCGCCCCTTCACCAGCACGGCGCGGAATTCCAGGTTGCTGACCCGCTGCAGAAAGGGGATATCCTTGCGGATGAGCTGTTCCTGCAGATTGATGGTGTTGGTGCTGATCACCACCCGCTCTTCGTTGCCCAGGGACCAGAGAATGGCCGGGGTCAGGTAGGCCAGACTTTTGCCGGTGCCTGTCCCCGCTTCGATGACCGTCAGGCGCCCCTTGTTGAAAGCCTCGGCGACGGCAAAGGCCATGCGCAGTTGTTCCGGGCGGTCTTCGTAGCCCGGCAGGGTACGGGCAATAATCCCGTCGGGACCGAGCAGGTCGTCAACACGCTGCGGTTCAACCGGCTGCACGTCCTTCGAGTTAAAGGCTTCCACTACCTTATACACATTGTCCACAGGGTTATCCACAATGTAGAAACCGACCCCCAGTGACCCAAGCCGCGAGGCGATTTCCACATCCGCCCCAGAGGGCTGCAGGTGTCCGGAGGGGTGGTTGTGGATGACCACGTCGCCGTAGGCGCACTCCTGCAGAATGGCAGGGACCGCTTCGCTGTTGCCCCGGGCCAGGACTTCGACACTGACGACCAGCCGGTCGGCATCGGTGCGGCCGAGAAAGAAGACTTCGTTGCCGCGCGCGTCGTCAATGGCCTGCCGCAGTAGCAGGCGGACTTCAGGGGAAAACGTGTGTTTCATGGGGTGTCCTTTAGGGAAGGGGGCATTATAGGCAAAGGGGAGCGAAAAGGGAAGCACCTCCCCCGGCTGGGGGCGGCTAGGCAGAAAGGAGCAAATTTGCTAGAGTCGAACCGGGCTCAAGGCAGGGCGCCAGATTCGCCCCCCTCACCTTTGCGGCCATGACGGCACCTGCAAACCAAAAACGGAGACGGCTTTGTCCACACTACTCATTCTCGCCAAGATCCTGGTATCGATCCTCGCCGTGGTCGGCCTGTCCCTGGTGGCGGAACGGGTCAGCCCGCGAGTGGCGGGAGTGCTCTCCGGCTATCCCCTTGGCACGGCTATCGCCCTCTTCTTTATCGGGCTGGAAAACGGCCACGACTTCGCGGCGCAGGGAGCCGTCTATACGGTGGCGGGGCTCAGCGCCTCCCTCGTGCTGGTTCATGTCTACTATGTTATGTCCTCAATCCTGCAGCGCCATGCCCTGGTCTGTTCGGCGGCCGGTGCCGTGGCGGCCTTTCTGTTGGCGGCGGCGCTGCTGCACCAGGTGGACTTCTCCCTGGGGACGGGCCTGTCCTTCACTCTGGCGGTGACGGCATTTTATGCCTGGCGCTTCCGGCGCCTTGACAACGTGCGCGTGGCCACGGCGGTGCGCTTTACCCGCTGGGTGCTGGTGCTGCGCGGGCTGGCGGCGGCCTCCATCGTCCTGCTGATCACCGGCCTGGCCACAATCATCGGCCCCGACGGCGCCGGTATCCTCTCGGCCTTTCCCATCACTCTCTTTCCCTTTCTGCTCATCCTTCACCTCACCTATGGCAAAGAACCGGTTCATACGGTCATCAAAAATTATCCCTTCGGCCTGGGCGCCCTTATCACCTACGCCCTCTCCGTGTCCTTCACCTATCCCCTCTTCGGTGTCGCCCTCGGCACGCTGCTCTCCTTTGGGGCGGCCACGGGATACCTCGCCGCTTTCGCGCTGGTTTCCCGGCGATTCGATTAACTGATGACGGCGAGGTTGTGCGGGTGACTTAGACTGTCGTGGATTTGTGACGGTTTTTTTTCAGGCGGGTATAGAGAGTGGGGACAAGGGCGAGCAGGCCCAGGAGGGCGAGGGAAACCAGGACGCGGGGGGAGGCGACGTCGCTGACACGGGTGACAGAGGCCAGACCGGCGCCGGCGTTGACGTAGACAAAGCCGCCGGGAAGCATCCCTACCAGCGTGCCGAGCGTAAAGGTACGCAGGGGCAAGCGGGTGAGCCCAGCCGCCAGGTTGATGAGGAAGAAGGGAAAAACGGGGACGAGGCGCACAAAGAGCAGATAGCCCAGACCGCGCGCTTCCAGTTCGCGGTTGAGGCCTTCCAGGCGGGTTCCGAAGCGTTCGCTCACCTGCTGGTGCCAGAGGGTGCGGACGGCAAGAAAGCAGAGAACGGCGCCAACGGTCGCGGCGGTGACGGCGGTGACCGTCCCCCACCAGGGTCCGAAGATGGCCCCTGCCGACAGGGCAAAAATGACGGCGCCGGGTAGAGAGAGGGCGCTCTGCACGATATAGAGGGCCATGAAGGCAGCGACGATCAGCAGCGGATGCTCCCGGTACACAGCGAGCAGTCGCTGCCGGTTTTCCTGTAGGGTTTCCAGGGTAAGAAAGCATCCCAGGTCCAGGGCGAAAAAGAGGCCGACGAGGAGGGCGGCAGTCAATAGCAGGAGAAGATGCTTGGTTTTCATGGGCTCTTCGACAGAATGATGTCGCCATACCAAGCGATGGCGGTGGCGCCGGTATTGTCGGCGTCGGTCATGATGGCCAGTGCTCCAGCCATGGGGGGTTCTTCCCCGAAAAGGCGACGGTAGTCGGCTATAAGATCCCGCTGTTCGCTGAGCCACTGTCCCGCCTTGGCGGCACCGGACTGCGCGGCCAGCAGGCGGGCGTTGGCGGTGAAGGCGTTGGGGAGGAAGTCGCCCTGGGGCAGCCGGTTGGCCCAGACGTAGTTGAGAGCCCTGGTCTGCCAGAAGAAACGGCCGGGAAAGACCACGTAGACCCGGGCGGCATAGTCATCCCCTTTTTTGATGCGGGCGTCGCCGCCGGTGACGGGGCTCTCGATTTTCCAGGACCAGCGCAGGTAGCGGTATTCATGGGGGTCGAAGGTGATCTTCCGGACCAGGCCGGAAGCGGTACCCCGGGCTTTCGCCTGTAGAACCTGGCGACCCTCTTGCTCCACCAGCCGATAATCCGTGTGCCCCTTGAAGGTTTTAACTTCCCAGCCGGTCATCTCTTCAACGCTGAACCGATAGAATCCGTCTGCCGCCAGGGCCGCACCGGCAACACTCAGCATGAGCAGGAGAGGCAAAAACAGGCGCAGGGAAAGACGATTCATAGCGTCCTCCGCAGGCGCAGGCCGAGGCGGTTCAGCCAGCGAACGGCCGAGGGCGGCGCCTTGGTGGTAAAGTCGGCGCCTCCGCCGGCCATGAGATCGGCGACATGGGCGACGGGGCCGGCCTGTTCGAGGGCGTGGGCGCAGGCGGCGCAGGACGTGACCAGCGGGCGTCCCTGTGCCTGGGCGGCGATGAGGTGAGCCTCGCTGCTGACCGTGCCGGCTCGCTTGCCCTCCACCATGCCCCCCTGCCCGCAGCAGCGGGTGGTGGGGCCGCTCTCCGGCAGTTCCTCGATGCGCCAGCCGGCTTGGCTTACCAGGGTGCGCACCGCCTGCTGCTGGGCAGCGTCAAAGCGGGCCGGACAGGGGTCGTGAATGGCCACCGTCGGCGCCGTATCCCCGGGTCTCGATTCCCCCAATCCTTCTACCAGCACTTCGTACACACTCTTTACCTCGAAGGGTGATCCGGCTTGCCGGAATATTTTGCTGCAGCCGGGACAGGCGGTGAGGACGCGGTGGACACCTCGAGACAGTAGACGGTCGGCAAGACGGTTGAACAGGGCCGTGAAGGGCTCTTCGCGACCGAGGTCGTGAGAAATCTTGCCGCAGCAGTCGAGGACGAGGCCGATGGACCCGTCCTGCTGGCGCAGACGACGAAAGAGGTCGCGCACCCCTTCGGGGCGCGATCCGGGGAGTGAACAGCCGGGAAAGAAGACGGTCGTGCATCCCCTTGGAATGAGATGGCGGCGAAAGAGGGGGTGGTTTCCCAGCTTTTCGTAGCGCAGCCAGCCGGAGTACGCTCTGGCGTCAAAGCCGCCGCGCCGTACCAGGGTCTGGCGCATGGCGAGAAAGAGGGTCGAGGGACGCAGCCCTTCCGGGCAGAGGGCATCACACTGGCCACACAGGGAGCAGTCGTAGGCCTTGTCCAGCTGCTGAGCCGCCGGCTGCCGTCGACAGATTGCCGCCGGCGACCCTTCGCGCCGCAGAAAAGCGCAGGGGGTGACGCAGGCCCCGCAGGACGTACAGAGGGCGGCCATGTCTTTCCACAGCCGCCCCAGATTATCGGGTTGATCCAGACGCATGAAGGCTAGCGGCCTTCCACCAGCAGTTCGTCAAAGGGCCAGTCGGCCATGCCGCCTTCCAGAATGTACAAGCGGTCTTCCGACACTCCTTTGGAGAGCAGATAGTCATAGCTGTTCCTGGCACCGCTTTTCCCCCGCGGGCAGACGATCACGACGGGCAGGTCGGATGCCTGGATCGCCGGCAGAACCTGGTCAAGGCGGGCCTTTTCTTCAGCGGTTTTGGCAGGGAAGGCATTGGTTTCCAGCGAGCCGCGAATATGCGCCTTGGCAAAGGCGTCCGCTGGCTGGATGTCGACCAGGATCAGGGCATTATCCTGCTCCAGCAGGTTTTTCACAGCGTCCTCTTCCATCATGTTGGCGGCCAGCGCGGCGCTGGACAGGGACAGGGTGAAAACAAGTACCATGGCGAACCGTTTGAACATGAGAACACTCCTTTCGTCAATGAGACAGGTCGGGCCAGGCCCGTAGTGATATGGAATGTGAGCGACGGCACATCCTGGCATGAAAGTTATCGCCCGTCAAGGAAAAGTATAGGTGTTCGGCAATGCCACTCATAGATAAAGTCTATGCAAAGCAAGAGGTGGACAAGTCTAAGCCTATGATATAAAAACTTTTTAGGGGTCAGAGGACAAGTTTTAATAATGAATGTCAACCCAGAAGGTAAAGCACGGTAGAAGATGTAACAATTCCTTAATGGCAAAATACACGCTTTTGGGTGAAAAAGCTGTTGACAATTGTGGCGACCGGGTTTAAATGTGCATATGCACAAAACAACTCAAGGAGGTACGCCATGAAAATCTGTTTTCCGGTAGAGAGTAATGAAGGGATGGAAAGTGTGGTCTTTGGTCATTTCGGTTCAGCGCCGCTGTTTGTGGTTGTCGATACGGAGAGCCGCGACGTGCAGGCCGTGGGTAACGGCGACAAGGATCATGCCCACGGGCAGTGCAAGCCCCTGCGCGCCCTTGGTGGGCAGCAGGTAGACGCCATTGTCGTCGGCGGCATCGGCAGCGGTGCTCTTCTGGGCTTGAACCAGGCCGGCCTCAAGGTTTTTCAGGCGCAAGGGGTGACGGTGGCCGACAACCTTGCCTGTCTGCGCGAGGACAGCCTGCCCGAATTAACCCAGCAGGGAACCTGCGGTGGTCATGGCCACGGACATGGCTGTGGACATGACCACTAGAATCGATTAAAAAAGGTGACGGGAACCATGATCCAGGCAGAACTATACAAAGCAGAGACGGACAAGAGGCTCCCCCTTTTTGTGGAGGATCTGGCGCTGGCCGCCGGACGGCGGGGCTTCACCATCCACAATGAAGACAAAATGGCCATGGCCCATACCTTCAGCGCGCATGGTCTGGAGGTAGGCCAGGGGTTTGATCTGCACATGATCCAGATCTGCAAGCCGGAGCGGGCTTCGCAGAGCCTGCTGAAAAACCCGGAACGGGCGGTGCTGATGCCCAAGTTCATCATCACCTTCACCAAAGAGGGCAAAACCCAGATTCGTTTTCTGAGTTACGCCAGGGAGCTGGTGGAGTCCCTCGTCGAGGATGAAGAGTTTTCGGATTCCCTCGATCGGAGCTTTGCGGAGATACGGGAAATTCTGGAAGAGGCTCGCCTGTAGAAAATTAAGGGAAGGAACAGTCGCAATCTATGTGGAGTCTGTTGAACAAAATCAGTAAAAATCTGGTTATCGCCATTCCGGTGATGATGGTCGCCGGTTTCGTCTATGGCCTGCTGACGGAGGCGGCACCGCTGAAGGCGCTGATTCTGCCCTTCACCTTCCTCATGGTCTACCCCATGATGGTGACCCTGAAGATCCGCAAGGTGCTCGAAGGGGGGGATACCAAGGCGCAGGTGCTGACCCAGGTGGTCAATTTCGCCATAATCCCTTTTGTGGCCTTCGGGTTCGGCAAGCTTTTCTTTCCGAATAGTCCCTACCTGGCCCTTGGTTTGCTGCTGGCGGCCCTGGTGCCGACCAGTGGCATGACCATTTCCTGGACCGGTCTGGCGAAGGGGAATTTGGCCGCGGCGGTGAAGATGACCGTAGTCGGGCTGATCGTCGGTTCCCTGGCCACGCCTTTTTACGTGCGTGGCCTCATGGGAGCGCAGGTCGATGTCGAACTGCTGAGTATTCTCAAGCAGATCGTGCTCATGGTTTTTCTGCCCATGGTCGCCGGTTACTTCACCCAGCGTGCCCTCGTCCGGCGTTACGGTCAGGAGCGTTTCCAGAACACCTGGGCGCCGCTCTTTCCTTCCCTGTCCGTGCTGGGGGTGTTGGGGATCGTTTTTATCGCCCTTGCCCTCAAAGCCAGGGCGGTAGCGGCCAATCCTGAGCAGTTGCTGACTATCTTTATTCCCTTGCTGCTGCTGTATCTGTTCAATTATGGGCTCAGCACGGTGGTGGGTAAAATGCTGCTCCCCCGTGAAGATGCCATTGCCATGGTCTACGGCACGGTCATGCGCAACCTCTCCATCGCTCTGGCCGTGGCCATCAACGCCTTTGGTGCGGCCGGCTCGGAGGCTGCTCTGGTCATCAGTCTGGCCTATGTGGTGCAGGTTAAATCGGCGGCCTGGTACGTGAAATATACCGACAAGGTTTTCGGCCCGGTCCCAGCGAAGAGCCAGCCACAGAAGTGCGCCGGCTAAGGGGAAAGGATACCGCATGTCGCCACGCAGCAAAAAGCCGAGAACCTGCAGCTGCCCTTTGCAAAGTGAAGAACGCCAGGTTTTCAAGCCAGCCGGAACCCCGTTGAAGGAGCTGGAGCGGATCAGCCTTTACCACGACGAGTTGGAAGCTCTCCACCTTTGTGACGGGCTCGGTCTGACACAGGAGGATGCCGGAGGGCGCATGGGTATCTCCCGCGGCACCGTGCAGCGCCTGGTGACGAGCGGACGCCAAAAAACCGCCCAGGCCCTGATTGAAGGGTATGCCCTGATTATCGGCGAAGAGCCTTCTGAAGAAGAGGCTCCTTGATAGGGGCCAATCTCTGGAAATTTTGGAGAGTCGGAATATGTATACCGAAACAGTGCTGGACCATTTCAACAACCCACGCAACGTGGGGATTATCGACGACCCCACCGTGCTGGTGCAGGTGGGTGATCCAGGGTGTGGGGACTCGCTGCTGCTGACGCTCAAAATCGAGGATGACCGCCTGGTCGATATCCGCTACAAGATCTACGGCTGCGGGGCGGCCATCGCCACCTCTTCCATGGGGAGCGAGCTGGCCAAGGGGAAAACCCTGGCCGAGGCCCTAACGGTGGGGAATGCAGAGGTTGCCGCTGCCCTCGGCGGGCTGCCGGAGGAGAAAGAGCACTGTTCCAACCTGATCGCCAGTGCCCTGCAGGCCGGCATCCGTCAGTACCTGGACTCCCGGCGGCAGGAAGAGGCGAAATAAAGTGGCTCAGGATGACAGGTAGTGGCTGATGCCTTCAGGTAGGGGGGTCGGTGTGATTCCGAAGGTTTGGGCCCAAGGTTCCGGATCGCAGACATTGCCCTCAAGCATCATGGCCAACTGGTTGCGGGTGAGAGGGAACCAGGAAAAGCCGTCCAGCAGGCCGATCACCGGTTTCATGAGACAGAGGGGATGGTGGAGCTTGGCTACGGACGTTTTGCCAAGAGCTCGCCCGATCTCGTCGAGAATCTCATCGTAGGTAAGGGCCTGCGGGCCGCAGCAATGGTAGACCTGGCCACTGGCTTCTTGCTGTTTGAGGCTTTTGATGAAACCCTTGGCCACATCCTCGACGGCCACGGGAGACATGCGGTAGGTGCCGTCGCCGATAACGGGCATGACGGGGAGCTTGTGCATCATGTCGGCAAGCATGTTGATAAACTGGTCGCCGGGACCGAAGATGACCGAGGGGCGGAAAATGGTCCAGTCGAGGTCGGAATCCCGCACCAGTTCTTCGGCCGCCCATTTGCTTTGGTGATAGGCGCTGGTCGCCCCCTCCCGCGTACCGTTGGAACTCATATGCACGAAACGTCCGACGCCCTGATCCCTGGCCGCCTGCAGGATGTTACGGGTGGCGTCGACGTGCAGCTTTTTAAAAGTAATCCCCTTGTGAGGAAATTCGCGAATGATGCCGATGAGGTGGATCACCGCCTCGCAGCCTTTTAAGGCATCCACCAGCGTTTCCGGTTCGCCGGCGTCGCCGTGCCGGATTTCCACTCCTTTCAGAATCTCCATCTTGTGTTCCGAGCCGGGTCGGACCAGACAGCGGGCCGTATACCCGGCAACGGTGAGCTGGCGGATGATCTCGGAACCGACAAAACCCGTTGCTCCGGTGACGAATACTTTCATGGAATTTCCTCCATTCTCCTTCAATACAGAGTTTACCCTTTTATAACGACGACAGGTCGCAGTCGGGCCACAATTTTGCCGATACCTGCCTGTTGTACCACATCGACCACTTCCATGACATCCTTGTAGGCTTCGGGAATTTCCTCGGCCACGGTGGCCCGTCCGGCGGCGCGGATGACAATGCCTTGTCTGGCCAGTTCCGCCTCGATGTTGCGCCCACGGGCGGCGCGTTTGGCGGCGTGCCGCGACATGAGGCGGCCGGCGCCGTGACAGGTGGAGCCGAAGGTCTCCTCGTAGCCCGCCTGCGTCCCCACCAGAACATAGGAATAGCGGCCCATGTCGCCGGGTATCAGCACCGGCTGACCGATCTGCCGGTAGAGCGCCGGGGTGTCGGGATGGCCGGGCGGAAAGGCGCGGGTGGCCCCCTTGCGGTGGACGCACAGGGTCATCTCCCGGCCCTTGACGGGATGTTTCTCCCACTTGGCAATGTTGTGGCAGACATCATAGATAACGGAGAGGCGCAGGTCGCCCGGTCCCTTGCCGGTCACCTGCTCGAAAGATTCCCGCACCCAGGCGGTAATCAGCTGCCGGTTGGCGAAGGCGAAATTGGCGGCGCAGGCCATGGCGGCCAGGTACTGCTTGCCTTCAGGGCTGGACAGGGGGGCACAGCAGAGCTGGCGGTCGGGGAGATGGATGCCGTATTTCTGGCTGGCTTTCTGCATGAGGCGCAGGTAGTCGTCGCATACCTGGTAGCCCAGACCTCGACTGCCCGTATGGATGGTGACGGTCATCTGGCCCGGAAAGAGGCCCAGCACCTCCGCAGCCGCCGGGTCATGGATGGTCTCTACTTCCTGTACCTCCAGAAAGTGGTTGCCGCTGCCCAGGGTACCGAGTTGGGCGCGGCCGCGTTCGAGGGCCCGGTCGGAAATCAGATCGGGGTCGGCGCCTGCGATGGTGCCGCCCTCTTCGATGTGGAGCAGATCCTCTTCATTGCCGAAGCCGTGCTCCACGGCCCAGCGGGCCCCCTGGCGTAGAACCTTGAGCTCCTGGGTTGAACTGAGTTTAAGATCCTGGCGGCAGGAACCGACTCCGGAGGGGATGTTGCGAAAGAGCGTGTCAGCGAGCTGCTGGACGAAGGGTCTGATCTCCGCCACGGTGAGGGCGCTGCGTAACAGGCGCACGCCGCAGTTGATATCGTAGCCGACCCCGCCGGGAGAAACGACTCCCTCGTCTTCAGAAAAGGCGGCGACGCCGCCGATAGGAAAACCGTAGCCCCAGTGAATGTCCGGCATGGCGATGGAAGGTCCGACGATGCCAGGCAGGGTGGCGACGTTGCGCACCTGTTCGAGGGCCTGCTCCTGACGCAGGAAATCGATCATCTTTTCGCTGGCAAAGACCAGCCCCTCGGTGCGCATGTCCCCCTCCCGGGGGATACGCCAGCGGCAGGCGTCGATACGCTCGATCTTAACGCTCATCTTTCCATCTCTCACAGGTCGACGTAGACCCGGGCCAACCAGTCAGAGCCCTGACGGATGACCTCAAGCCGGTGGTAGGTGACGGCCTTGATCTCTCTTTCGGCCCGCACATTTTCCACATCGAAGTGAAATCCGCCGACAATACCCCGCAGGTGATGGTCCTGGATAGGTTCGAGAGTGAAACGGCAGGGTAGAAAGTGTTCCACTTCGATTAGATAGAGAATCTCATTGAGCCAGCGGACAAGAAGATCGGCGAGGTCACTGCCGTCAAGTTCAATGGCGCGGTCGCTCAGCGCCGTTCCGCCGGCGTCCTCGAAAATGATGGCGATGAGCCCTTTGGCGGCCTGCGTGTAGAGCTCCTCAAGGGTCGCGGCGGTCGCCTCGATGCCCATGTCGGCCGTATGTTCCAAGAGACGGTAGGAGGCCATGCTCATCCCTGGCCATCAGGTGGCCCCGAAACGCAAAGAATGGTCGAGGAAGAGAGAGCGGATCCTTCGCGCGTTTCTGTTGAAATTGTCTTTATTCTATCCGTTCCCAGGTAACGCGGCACCTGGCGTGATCTTCCGTCCAGGTGACATTCAGGTCTCCCTGGTGGGCTTTGTGTAGAGCCCTGCCCAGATGCTCCGCCAGCTTCTCCTCGGTGGTCTCCACGACCAGGGCATCGTCCTGTCGGTTGATCTGGATAATGCGCTCCAGTGGGTTTTTGGCCATCGCCCTGGTTTCTTCATTCTTGAGAATGTTGCGGATTTCCTCTTCATGCTTCCATAGGTAATTGCCGCGCAGGGTCACGATGCCTTCCGGGTAGTTCTGTTCGATTTTCTGGCAGGCGGGACAGGTGACCCAATGAGATCCGGAGTCTTTGCTGGCCTCCTCGTAAAAGTCGGGGTCAAAATACCAGCGCTTGTTTTTATACACGGCCTTGCAGCCACTGCAGAGCGATGGTTCTTTGCGCCCCTCTTCGGGGATGTAAGGATCCGAACTCGTTTTTACCCTGCCGCGCTTATCACTGATGCCAAATTTTCCCACGTCTTTTTGCATGGTCGCTCCCCTTTCTGCTACGTTTGTGAAAGCTCTCTTCAGTATACCAGCTAAGGCTTCCTTGTATAGATTGACGCAGACGCTACCCTGACCCCGAAGGGATCGTAAGTGGGAAAAATAACCATTTAAGATCAACAGCTTGGTGAAAATAAAAAGAATGGATACAAATGCTTAGTGAACGCTTGACATGAATACTGGGTGGTTATAATTGGAGAGTTAGTAAAATTAATTAAGGTATGCTGGTTGAAAGCACGGGTGATGGGAACACTGCTTTTTTACCTGAATAAAGGAGGCTGGGCTGATGAAAGAAGACTTTTCCTCTGAAGCTGTTGTTCTGCCGGAGGAGATCCTGCAGAAATGGGAAACGCGTGGCGTCAGTCGCCGTGATTTTATCAAGTTCTGCACCGGGATAACGGCCACACTGGCTCTTCCTTTGTCCTTTGTCCCCAGGGTGGCCGCGGCCCTGGAAGATCTGCGTGTGCCTTTGATCTGGGTGGAATTCCAGGGGTGCACCGGGGATACGGAGGCCCTGCTGCGGGCCAATCAGCCAACCGTGGCGGAGATCCTGCTCGACCTGCTCTCCGTGGAATATCACGAAACCATCATGGCGGCCGCCGGCCAGCAGGCAGAAGAAGCCAAGCATCAGGCCATGGAAAAATACAAGGGCAAATATATTGCCGTGGTTGAAGGGTCTATCCCCGCCGGGGATGACGGTGTCTACTGCACCATTGCCGGCGACAGCGCCCTCAATATCGCCCGCAAGGTATGCGGCAATGCCGCGGCCACCATTGCCGTAGGCAACTGCGCCACCTTTGGGGGCCTGCCCGCCGCTGCCCCCAATCCCACCGGCGCCATCTCGGTGCAGGAGGCCGTTCCCGGCGCCACGGTCATCAACCTGCCGGGCTGCCCCCTGAATGCCGACAACCTCACTGCCACCATTGTCCATTTCCTCACCTTTAATCGCCTCCCGGCCACCGATCGCCTCGGGCGTCCCCTCTTTGCCTACGGTAAGCGCATTCACGACAACTGTGAGCGTCGCAGCCATTTCGATGCTGGTCAGTATGCCGAGGCCTTCGGCGACGAGGGCCATCGCAAGGGGTTCTGTCTCTACAAGCTCGGGTGCAAGGGGCCCGAGACTTTCCATAATTGCCCGTCGGTGCGCTACAACGAGGGCACCAGCTGGCCGGTCATGGCCGGTCACGGGTGCATCGGCTGTGCAGAGCCCGGTTTCTGGGATACCATGACCCCCTTCTACCGTCGTCTGCCGCAGGTGCCGGGCTTCGGGGTTGAGGTGACGGCCGATCAGATCGGTGTCGGCCTGGCAGTGGGAACGGCGGCGGCCTTTGCCGCCCATGGCGTGGCCAGCGCCTTCCGCAAGGGACATGCATTCAAATCGGACAACCTCGTGCAAAAGGACAAGGAGGAGTAGGCCATGGCCAAGAAGATCGTTGTCGATCCGATCACCCGCATCGAAGGGCACCTGCGCATCGAGGCCCAGCTGGAGGATGGCCGCATTGCCAATGCCTGGAGTTCCTCCACGGCCTTTCGTGGCATTGAGACCATCCTTAAGGGGCGTGACCCCCGGGACGCACATCATTTCACGCAACGTTTTTGCGGCGTCTGCACCACCGTGCATTCCATGGCCAGCATCCGCTGCGTGGAGGATGCCCTGGGGATTCAGATCCCCGATAACGCCCGACTTATCCGCAACCTGATCATGGGTATCCAGAACATCCAGGATCATGTTATCCATTTTTATCACCTGCATGCCCTCGACTGGGTCGATATCACCGGGGCGCTCAAGGCTGATCCCGCCGCTACCGCTAGGCTGGCCCAATCCCTCTCCGATTGGCCGGTATCGGGGACCGCCTACTTCAAGGCGATCCAGGAGCGCATCGCCGCTTTCGTCGGCACCGGCCGTCTGGGGCCCTTCGCCAATGCCTACTGGGGGCACAGTGCCTACCGGCTGCCGCCGGAAGCCAACCTCATGGCCGTGGCCCACTATCTCGAAGCGTTGGAGTGGCAGAAGGACATCATCAAGATCCACGCCATTCTCGGCTCGAAAAACCCCCATCCGCAGACGTTCCTGGTGGGTGGCATGTCCATTCCCGTCGATCCCGACAGCCAGAACGCCCTCAATGCCGACAAGATCGCCTTCATCCGCAAGCTGCTGCGCAAGGCCAGAGCTTTTGTCGAGCAGGTCTACATCCCCGATCTGCTGGCCGTGGCTTCCTTTTACAAGGATTGGGCGGGTATTGGCGGCGGCGTGGGCAACTTCCTCACCTATGGGGATTTTCCTCTCGACAATAGTGGCGGCACGGAGGCCAACTGGTTCCCGCGCGGCGTCGTGTTAGGTAAAGATCTGGCCAATGTACTGGAGATGGACCAGGCCAAGATTGCCGAATACGTCACCCATTCCTGGTACAGTTACCAGGCCGGCGATGACAAGGGACTTCACCCCTACGACGGGGAAACCTCACACAAGTACACGGGACCAAAGCCCCCTTATGATTTTCTCGACACGGAGTCCAAGTATTCCTGGGTCAAGTCCCCTCGCTATCTCGATCAGCCCATGGAGGTCGGACCGCTGGCGCGCATGGTCATCGCCTACGCCAAGGGCCATCCCGAGGTGAAGCAGGTGGTCGACTTTGTACTCGGCAAGCTGAATGTGGGGCCGGAAGCGCTCTTTTCAACCCTGGGCCGCACGGCCGCCCGCGGGATCGAGACCCTGCTGCTGGCCCAGAAGAACGAAACCTGGCTCAACCAGCTTGCCGACAACATGGGGCGGGGCATCCTTGAGGTGCATAACGGCGAAAAGTGGGATCCCTCGACCTGGCCGAAAGAAGCGGCGGGCTTCGGTTACCATGAAGCGCCTCGCGGGGCCCTGGGCCACTGGATTCGCATTGAAAACGGCGCCATTGCCAATTTTCAGGCGGTGGTGCCTTCCACCTGGAACGCCGGCCCGCGCGATCCCCTCGGACAGATGGGACCTTACGAGGCGGCTCTTATCGGTACGCCCATCGCCAATCCGGAGCAGCCCCTGGAAATCCTGCGCACCATCCACTCCTTCGATCCCTGCCTGGCCTGCGCGGTCCACGTGCTGGATGGAAGCGGCAGTGAGATCGTCAAGGTGAAAGTTCTCTGACAAGGAGGTCCGCTCATGATCCGCATCCTTTATGTTTGGGAGTTGCCGGTCCGGCTGACACACTGGATCAACGCGGTGTCTGTGGTGGTTCTTGCCGTCACCGGGCTCTACATTGGTCATCCGTTTATCAGTGCTCATTCTTCGTCCGCATACATCATGGGTTGGGTGCGCTTTATGCATTTTGTCTTTGCCTATCTCTTCGCCTTCTCCGTGCTGGCCCGTATGATCTGGTTTTTCCTGGGCAACGAATGGTCGTCCTGGCGTATGTTTCTGCCACTGGTCACCCGCAAGGGGCAGAAAAACGGCCTCGAATTCTTCCGTTATTACAGCTTCACTGGCTCGCGCATCCCCTACGAGATTGGCCACAACGCCCTGGCCACTCTGGCCTACGCCGGCGTTTTCGTCCTTTTTGTTGTGCAGATTATCAGCGGCTTCGCTCTTTATGGCCAGTACGCGCCCGGCGGTCTGTATGATTCCCTGTTCGGTTGGGTCTGGCTGCTCATCGACAATCAGTCCCTGCGCCTCGTTCATCATCTGGTGATGTGGCTGTTGGCCGGTTTCGTCATCAACCATATCTACAGTGCCTGGCTCATGGACATGAAGGAGATGAACGGCACCATGAGCAGCATCTTCGGCGGCTACAAGTACATTGACCGGGGAGAACTCTGAGGTGGCCATTCTGGTGATGGGCCTGGGCAACCTGCTGATGGGGGACGATGCCCTGGGGGTGCATGTGGTGCGGCGGCTACAGGAGCGCTTCGTCTTTCCGGAGGAGGTTCAGTTGGTTGATGGCGGGACCCTGGGTCTCGACCTGCTCCCCCGGCTCGAAGGGGTGGAACGCCTGCTGATTGTTGACGCCCTTGACATGCAGACGGCGGCGGGAACGATCGTGCGTCTGACCGGCGAAGAGGTGCCGCGCGCCTTTGCCGGCAAACTGTCCGTGCATCAGATGGGACTGCAGGATCTGCTCGTTGTGGCCGAGTTGCAGGGAAACCTGCCGCCAGAGGTCGTGGTGTGGGGGGTACAGATTGCAGTCATCGAGCCTGGGCTCCAGTTGAGTCCGGCGGTCGCCCAGGCCTTGGAGCAGGTGGTGGCCGCGGTCGCCTCCGAGCTGGAGGCCTGGGGGGTCTCTCTGGCGGCCGCCTGAAGGTGGAAAGGATGTCCATGTTTAGCCGCGTAGCTGTTTCATTGCTCCTTCTTCTGCTGGTTGTCGCCTGTGGTGACCGAGGACCGTCCTACCCCAAAGTGACGCCTCCCGACGGCTATCTGCAGCGAGCTGAAAATCAGCAGGCAGGCAAGCGCCTTTTTCTGAAGCTTTGTGCGGAATGCCATGGCAGGCCAGCGGAAGGGCGCAGCCAAAGAGCCAATTTTTTTCATCCTCCCGCCCCCCAATTCACCTCGCCTCTCTACCGTCAGGCCGATCCGGCCTATCTGTTCTGGAGGATCAGCCAGGGGAAGACGGTCGATCCCTACCTCTCTCTCGGCTCGGTGATGCCCGCCTACGGTTCCCATTTCAGCGAGGAGGAGATCTGGGCCCTCGTCGCCTACCTCCGGGTACGCTCAGGAATTTCATCAGACTGAAAAAATGAGAGCAGAAATCGCTGAAGATGGGTTGGCGGACCGGTGTCTCCCGCCATCTGCCTTTTTATTTAGGGTAAAAGGCAATTTTTTCTTTTTTATTTGAGCTAAATTTGATAAAAGAACCGGGATTTTAAGGGGATAACCTTGTCCCTTTTGTGGGAATTTCGAAAAAATATGGGAAGGCGCCGTGCCCCTTTCCGACTGGCCTTTGGGCAAACCACAAGGTGCGACGCGTCTGGAATCGTTGGATTTTCTTTTCAAACCTTTTGAACCAGGGTGATGGGAGAACAGAACCATGGAAAAGTCGGCGGCAATTACCGCACGGGATCTGGGGCTGAAGCAGATTGGCAAGATTTATCATAATCTGGGTTACGACCAGCTTTTTGAGGCAGAAGTCGCCAACAAGGAAGGCCGCGTTTCTTCCAACGGCACCATGATGGTGGATACGGGCAAGTTCACCGGACGCTCTCCCAAGGACAAATACTTTGTTCACCAGAAGCCGTCCTTCGAAAACATCGCCTGGGGCAAGGTCAACGTGGCCATGGCTCCCGAAGTCTTCGACGAGCTCTACACCGAAGTCATTGACTACCTCTCAGGCAAGGATCTTTACGTCACCGACGGCTTCTGCGGCTCCAACGAGAAGACGCGCAAATCCGTGCGCTTCGTTACCGAGTTCGCCTGGCAGTCTCACTTCGTCAGGAACATGTTTATTCGCCCCGGCGCCGAAGATCTGCAGGACTTTGCCCCCAACTTTACGGTCTATAACGCCAGCAACCTGGTGAACAAGGACTGGGAGCGCCATGGCCTCAACTCGGAGGTCTTCATCGTCTTCAATATCGAGAAGAACGTCGCCATCATCGGGGGCACCTGGTACGGCGGCGAGATGAAGAAGGGCATCTTCACCATGATGAACTACTGGCTGCCGCTGCAGGGGATCCTCTCCATGCACTGCTCGGCCAATGTCGGCAAGAAGGGTGACGTCGCCCTCTTCTTCGGACTCTCCGGGACGGGGAAGACCACCCTGTCCACTGACGCTTCCCGCAAGCTCATCGGCGACGACGAGCACGGTTGGGACGACGACGGCATTTTCAACTTTGAGGGCGGCTGCTACGCCAAGGTGATCAACCTGTCGCAGGAGAGCGAGCCGGAAATCTACAACGCCATCCAGCGCAATGCTCTGCTCGAAAACGTCGTCGCTGACGATGACGGGGTCATTAACTTCGACAGCCGCGCCAAAACCGAAAACACCCGCGTCTCCTACCCGATCGAGCACATCGAGAACCATGAGGCCAGCCTCAAGGCCGCCCATCCGAAGAACATCATCTTCCTTACCTGCGACGCCTTTGGCGTGCTGCCGCCTGTTTCCAAGCTGACAAAAGAGCAGGCCATGTATTACTTTCTCTCTGGCTATACCGCCAAGGTCGCGGGTACCGAGCGTGGCGTCACCGAGCCTTCGGCGACCTTCTCGGCCTGCTTCGGTGAAGCGTTTCTGCCTCTGCACCCGACGGCCTACGCCAAACTCCTGGGGGAGAAGATGGAAAAGCACGGCGTCAAGGCCTACCTGGTCAACACCGGCTGGGCTGGCGGCGGCTACGGAGTCGGCCAGCGCATGAGCATCAAGGCTACTCGCGCCTGCATTAACGCCATTCTTGACGGCAGCATTGAAACGGCCGAATTCGACCAGACCCGCTGGTTCCGCCTGCATATTCCCAAAGCCCTGCCGGGTGTGGACAGCGCCTTGCTCAACCCCCGCAACGCCTGGGCTGACAAGGAGGCCTTCGACGCCACCGCCAACAAACTCGCCGGCATGTTCATCGAGAACTTTAAAAAATACGTAAAGGATGGCGATGACTTCGATTTCACCAAGGCCGGACCGCAACTCTAGGCCAGGTTGAGAGCAAGTTCATGTTGCAAAGGGCGATCCTTAAGGGGTCGCCCTTTGTCTTTTCAGGGGGGCCGCATTTGGCGCCTTTCTTCACGGGTCTTCTCTGGTGGTTAGTTTCTGGACTTTACCCGGTGGATTTTGTATCTTGGCCCATCAGGGCGTTTCCTGTTGAAAAGCCTGGTGAAACGGTGTGAGACCGCGGAGGTCCTGTTGGTAAAAAAAGAAAAAAAGAAAGATAAAGTCATCTCAGAAGAATTGCCATTGTTGCCGGTGCGTGATGTGGTGGTCTTCCCCTATATGGTTGTCCCCCTCTTCGTTGGCCGCCCCAAGTCCATTGCGGCGGTGGATGCCTCCCTTGAAGGCGACCGCCTGATTTTTCTGGCGACGCAGAAGGATGTCGATGCCGAAGATCCTGCGGCCGAGGACATCTACGACGTGGGTACGGTAGCGATGATCATGCGTATGCTCAAACTGCCGGATGGCCGCGTCAAGGTGCTCGTGCAGGGGGTTTCTCGCGCCCGGGCTCTCGATGTCCTGCAGGAAGAGCCCTTTATTATGGCCAAGGTGCACAGGGTGCCTGAGCCGGCGGTCCAGGTGAACCTCGAGGTTGAAGCCCTGATGCGTACGGTGCGCGATTCTCTGACTCGGGCCATGACCCTGGGCAAAAGTCTGCCGCCAGAAATCCAGGTAGTGCTGGAGAACGTGGAAGACCCGGGCAATCTCGCTGATCTCGTCGTCAGCAATCTGGGGTTGAAGGTCACCGAAACCCAACAGACCCTGGAGATACTCGAGCCGCTCGAACGGCTTGAAAAGGTCAAGTCCCTCCTCGACCGGGAGTTGGAGCTATTGACCATGCAGGAGCGTATCCAGAGCCAGGTCAAGGAGGAGGTCAGCAAGTCGCAGCGGGAATATTATCTGCGGGAACAGATGCGTGCCATCCAGGCCGAGCTTGGCGAGAGCGATCAGCGCTCGGAGGATGTGGCCGAGTTGCGTGCTCGTCTGGCCGAGGCCGGTCTGCCGGCCGAGTCCATGGCCGAAGCGGAAAAACAGCTGCGCCGCCTGGAGACCATGCATCCCGAAGCCGCTGAGTACTCGATGCTGCTGACGTACCTGGAGTGGCTCGCCGATCTGCCCTGGAGTAACGGCACCCGTGACAAACTCGATTTGAAGCGGGCCAGAAAGATTCTGGATGAAGACCATTATGACCTGGAAAAAGTCAAGGACAGGATTCTGGAATTTCTGGCCGTACGCAAGCTCAACCGGAACCTGAAGGGGCCTGTGCTCTGCTTTGTCGGCCCTCCCGGCGTCGGCAAGACCAGTCTGGGCAAGTCCATTGCCAGAGCCCTCGGCCGCCAGTTTGTGCGCATCTCCCTGGGGGGTGTACGGGATGAGGCGGAAATCCGTGGTCATCGGCGCACCTACGTCGGCGCCTTGCCCGGTCGTATCATTCAGGGGATCAAGCAGGCCGGCACCAATAACCCGGTCTTCATGCTCGATGAACTGGACAAGCTGGGCGCCGATTTTCGAGGGGATCCTTCCTCAGCCCTGCTGGAACTGCTCGATCCCGAACAGAACCATGCTTTTTCTGATCACTATATCAATCTGCCCTTCGACCTTTCCAACGTCATGTTCATTGCCACGGCCAATGTGATGGATCCCATCCCTTCGGCCCTCAAGGACCGCATGGAGGTTATCCGCCTGGCCGGATACGACCTGGAGGAGAAGCTCTTCATCGCCGAGAAGTATCTGGTGCCCCGGCAGCTTGAAGCCAACGGTCTGCGCAAGGGCGACGCTGACTTTACCCGCCAGGCCCTGCACAAGGTCATTGCCGAGTACACGGCCGAGGCGGGTCTGCGTAACCTCGAGCGGGAGCTGGGCAGCATCTGCCGCAAGATTGCCCGGCGCTTCGCCGAAGGGGGGCGCAAGAAAGCGGTGAAGGTCACCGCCGGTACCGTCAGCGGTTTTCTGGGCCCGCCTAAATTCCTGCCGGAGGAGAAGCGAGGTGAGAGCGAAGTCGGCGTGGCGACCGGCCTGGCCTGGACCCAGGTCGGGGGGGAGATTCTCAGTGTCGAGGCCAGTACCATGAAAGGAAAGGGGAAGCTGTCCCTGACCGGGCAGCTCGGCGAGGTCATGAAGGAGAGCGCCCAGGCGGCCCTGTCCTACACCCGTACCCGCGCCGCCGCCCTCGGGATCGAAGAGGATTTTCTGGACAAGATGGATATTCACGTTCACGTCCCCGCCGGCGCCATTCCCAAGGACGGCCCCAGCGCCGGTATCACCATGGCCACCGCCCTTATCTCGACTCTCGCGGGAATTCCCGTGCGGCAGGATGTGGCCATGACCGGGGAACTGACGCTGCGCGGCCATGTTCTGCCCATCGGCGGTTTGAAGGAAAAGGCCCTGGCGGCGGTGCGTGCCGGCATCAAGACGGTGATCATTCCCCGGCGCAATGAAAAGGATCTGGTGGATATCCCCCCCCATTTGCGTAAAAAGGTGGACTTTGTCCTGGCCGCAACCATGGACGAGGTGCTGAAGGCTGCTTTAGAAGGGCGCCATGAAGCTGGCTGAGATCGGCGAATTCGGTTTCATCGAACGTATCCGGCAACGGGCCGGCGGTGCGGGGGTGCGCCTGGCCATCGGTGACGATTGTGCGGCCGTGGAGGTGCGCGACAGTCACCTTCAACTCACCAGCAAGGACCTGCTCATCGAAGGGGTTCACTTTCGGCGGGACTGGACGGATCTCTACCGCCTGGGACGCAAGAGTGTCTCTGTCAATGTCAGCGATGTGGCCGCCATGGGAGGCAATCCAGAATATCTCTTTCTCGGTCTGGCGATGGCGTCCACCCTGACCGTGGAAGACCTTGATACCTTTGTCGACGGTTTCCTGGCGGCGGCACAGGATTACGGGGTTCGGCTCATCGGCGGCGATACCTGTCGCTCCCCCGGGCCGCTGATTATTTCAGTGACGGTGCAGGGGAGTGTGCCCGCTGAGCAGATGATCTGCCGCAGCGGTGCCCGGCCCGGTGATGCCGTCTATGTCTCCGGCACTCTGGGCGACAGCGGCCTCGCCCTGCAGCTTCTGCAGGCGGGACAACCGCTTTCGTCTCAGCTGTCGGCGCGCCATCACGACCCCCGGGCCCGCACTGAATTGGGACGGGCTCTCGCCGCCGCCCACATACCCTCGGCCATGATCGATCTTTCCGATGGTTTGCTGGCCGATCTTGGCCATGTTCTGACGGCTTCCGGTGCCGGTGCTCACATCGATGCGGAGGCTTTGCCCCTTTCTGTCGATTTTCAGGCGGCCCTGTCCCATGGGCAGGCCTCTCTTGACCTGGCCCTGGCCGGTGGCGAGGATTACGAACTTCTCTTCACGGTTCCGGCCAGCCGGGAAGATCGGCTGGCCGAGCTTTCGCGCCAGTTCAAACTGGACCTGACTCGTATCGGCTACATTGGTCCGCTGGAGGATGGCCTGAAAATCCGGAGGGGTTCCGACGAGATGGCGGCCAGTGGCCGAAAAGGCTATAATCACTTTTCCTGAAGGTTCGGAGCTGACGGACCAGGCAAGGACCTCTGTGAAAGAAGGGCTCTCCACGCGAAAAACCCCATTTGTCGGTAGTGAATTTCCGGACAGGGAATTTACCGAGCTGACGGATTTTTTGCGGGAAACTCGGGGCTTTAACCTGGAGATGTACAAGGACCGCTGCATCAAGCGGCGGATTGCCACCCGGGTACGGGCCCTGGGGTTTGATAACGCGGCAGATTACCTCGCCGTGTTGCGCCGCCAGCCGGCAGAGGCGGACACCCTGCTGGCTGCCCTGACTATTCATGTCTCGCAATTTTTTCGCAATCCCAGCACCTTCCTCCTGCTGGAAGAGAAGGTGCTGCCCGACCTCCTGGCGCTTGCTGCCGCACAAGGGCGCCGGACCCTGCGCCTGTGGAGCGTGGGGTGTGCTGGTGGTGAGGAACCCTATTCGCTGGCCATTCTGTTGGCCGGACTCCTCAAGGAAGGAATGACGGCGCGGATACTCGGTACCGATGTCAGTGATGCTGTTCTCGAGCGGGCTCGTCAGGGGCTCTTCGACGCCCAGAGGTTGGCGGAGGTTCCCATGGACCTGCGCCGGCAATGCTTCGAGCAGTCAGAGGGACAATACCGTCTGCGCGAATCCTTCCGACAGATGGTTTCCTTCCGCCATCACAACATCATGGCCGATTCCTCTTATCCCAAGGTCGATCTGGTCATGTGCCGCAATGTTCTCATTTACTTCTCCCGCGAGGAACAGGAGAAAATTATCCTGCGCTTTGCCGAGATTCTGCCACCGGGCGGGGTTCTGGTGCTGGGAAAATCCGAGACCCTGCTGGGACAGAGTCGCGACCGGTTCGAACCGGAAAGTTTAAGCGAACGTATTTACAGGCGTAAAGCGTCTTTGATATGAAGAACAGTGTCTGTTTTTGCAAAGGAGCGCATCGATGCGGGTAGAGATCACCTACAAGTTCGTCATCGGGTTCATCATCGTCATTGCCTCGACGGTGGCTGTTCCCTATGTCGTCCCCTATCTGGGGGTGGACCCCCAGTGGCAGCAACTTTTCACCACGGTATTCGCCCTGTTGGTCGGTCTGGTGATTGGCTGGTTTTTTTCCAAGGCGTTCAGCACCAACATCCGCATTCTCAATGCGGGGGCTGAACGTTTCAGTAAGGGGGATTTTTCACGGGCCGTGAAGGTGCCGCCGAGCTTTCTGGAAGATGAAACGGCAGATCTGGCGGCCTCGCTGAACCGGGTGGGTGAGAGCCTGCGTCAACTGGTGACACAGATTCGGGCGACCTCCCTGCAGGTCAACGATGCGGCCCAGGGACTGACGGCGACCTCCGAGGAAATGACGGCGTCCGCTCATGAAGTCGCTAATGCCGTGGAGCAGATCAGCGGTGGCGCCGAGACTCAGGCCGAGATGGTGGAAAAGGCCTCGAAGCTCATTCGCGAGGTGGCCCTGTCCATCGACCTGGTGGCTGCTTCGGCCCAGAAGGTCGCCTCCTCCGCCACTGAAACGGCGACCACGGCGCAAAAAGGCGGCCAGACGGCGCGCTCGACCATGGAGAGGATGAAGAAGGTCCTGGGTGATGTGGAAAAAGGCGGGGATCAGCTCTTTTCTTTCGGGTTGCGGCTGCAGAAGATCGAAAAGATTGTCGAGGTTATCACCGGCATTGCCGAAAAGACCAATCTCCTGGCTCTGAACGCCTCCATAGAGGCCGCGCGGGCAGGTGAGTCGGGCAGGGGCTTTGCGGTTGTAGCCCAGGAAATCAGCAAACTGGCCGATTCTTCGGCACGCTCGGCGGGGGAGATTACCGCCCTGGTCGAGGGGATTCAGGCCGAAAGTGAAAAAGTACAGGGCGCCATGAAGGAGACGATCCGCGAAATGGCCGCCGGTCATGAAGCCGTTGACGTGACGGGTAGCGCCTTCGAGGAAATCATCGAGACAGCACTAGGGACCAAAACCAAGGCGACGAGCATTGCTGAGCTGGCGGTGAAGCAGTCGGAAGGAGCCAGCAGTATCGTGCGTACCATTGACGAAATTTCGCGGGTCGTGACAGACAACGCCGCCTCCACCGAGGAAGTATCCGCCGTGACCCAGGAGCAGTCGGCCGCCATGGAGGAAATGTCCCATGCGGCCCAGGAGCTGTCGGCGCTGGCCGACACTTTGATGCGGGCCGTGGATCAATTTCACATTGGGGCGGAACGCGAATGAGCGAAGGGAATTACGAACAGATACTCACCTTTGCCCTCTGCGGCCGGCTGTACGGGGTGGAGGTGGCCAGAATTCAGGAAGTGGTCAAGGCCCCCGAGTTTTATTTTATCCCCCGGGCTGGTTTCCCTTATGCCGGCGCCATTAACTTTCATGGCAAAGTTGTTCCCGTCCTGGATCTGCCGGCCATGATCGACCCCGCCAGCAAAAGGCGCGACAAGCGGGTTGTCGTTCTTCATCCTGATTTGTGCGTACTGGGTTTTAGGGTGGAAAGTATCGACGGACTCGTTCTGCTTGAAGCCGACACTATTCCGGGGGACAAGGCGTCCGGCGAAGAAGAGACCTATATTCGCTGCCGGGTGGATCATGAAAACAGAGAGCTGTGCCTGCTCGATGTGGAAAAACTGGTAAGTACTCTGGGCGAATCCAGGGAGCCAGACAGGAGGAAATCATGGGGCTGAAGATCCTGATTGTCGACGATGCCCTGTTCATGCGCAACATGTTGCGGGAAATATTCACGGCGGCTGGCCATGAGGTGGTCGGCGAAGCCGGTAATGGCGAGGAGGCGGTGGAACGATATCGCACACTTCGTCCCGACCTGGTGACCATGGATATCGTCATGCCCGAGCGCAGCGGCATTGAGGCGCTGAAGGATATCCTGCGTTTTCATCCCCAGGCGCAGGTCGTCATGTGCAGCGCCCTCGGCCAGGAGACCCTGATGGCCGAAGCCGTGGAGGCGGGGGCCAGGGATTTTATCGTCAAGCCATTCAAGGCCGAGCGGGTGCTTGAGGTCGCGAACCGGATGACCGCCGCCGGCTAACTGCGTCTTTCCTGGGTACTGCCATGGATATGTCGAAATACAAAGAGATGTTTCTGAGCGAAACCGCCGAGCATCTCGAGAAAATGGGACAGCTGATTGTCGCTCTGGAGGCGGACCCTGCCGACAAGGCGGGCATCGACGCTCTTTTCCGGGAGGCCCATTCCATCAAAGGGATGGCCGCTTCCATGGGGTACGAGCAGACGGCCAAGCTGTCTCACCACCTGGAAGACTACATGGCGGGTTTCCGTCAGAGTGGCCGGGTGCCCGTCGAAGCCGTCGATCGCCTGATGGCCGGGCTGGACCTGCTGGAGAAGCTGCTGGAGGACCTGAAGGCCTCCCAGCCCGAGCGGGAGGTGGCGGATTTTCTGGCCTCCCCGCTGGCCCCTGCCGGCCCCGGCGGCGGACCCTCTGTGCCTCTGCAGGGGATTCAGGTCGCTATCGAGTTTGCCGAAAATACGGAAATGCCGGCTATCCGGGCGATGTTGCTGCTGAAGGAACTCGCCAGCGTCGGTACCGTGCTGGCCAGCAAACCAACCGCCGCCACTCTGCGACAGGGAGGGGCGTTGCGGCGGTTGCATGTGCTGCTTGACACGGAACTGGCGGCTGATGATTTGCGCGCCGCCCTGCTGCGCAACAGGGATGTCAGCCGCGTCGCCATAAGGCAGACGGCAGCCAAGGTTTCTCCCAAAGAGCCTTCTGCACCCGGATCGTCGCCACAGGTGCCGGCTCGGGCAAGGCAAAAGCAGGAAGCGGTTCGCTCCGTCCGTGTACGCACGGATCTTCTCGATCGTTTTATCCAACTGACGGGAGAGCTGATTACCAACCGGTATCAGCTTTTTTCCGCCTCCCAGGTAGAAAGCTGGGACGGACTCAGGGACGGACTGGACGAGCTCAATCGGCTGATCTCCGAGCTTTACCATGACGTGCTGCAGGTACGCATGATGCCGCTGGAAAGCATTACGGGACGGCTGCCACGCCTGGTCAGAGATCTGGCGCGCAGTACGGGAAAGAAGGTGTCCCTGCAGTTGGCCGGCGAAAATATCGAGTTGGATAGAGCCATTCTGGAAGAACTGGCCGATCCCCTGGTGCACATGGTACGCAATGCCGTGGACCATGGCATCGAAAAAGCCGGAGAAGTCAGGGTGGCGGCCTGGCGGGAAAAAGATCTGGCCTTGGTGGAGATTGCCGACAATGGGCGTGGCATGGACCCTGAGAACTTAAGGCGCCGGGCGGTGGAAAAGGGTCTTCTTTCCTCAGCTCAGGCCCGGAGTATGCGGGATGCCGATGCCTTGCAGCTTATCTGCTATCCGGGATTTTCCACGGCCCCTACGGTAACAGAGACCTCGGGGCGAGGCGTCGGCATGGATGTGGTCAAGTCGGCGGTGGAAAGCCTTGGCGGTACCCTGGAAATTTTCAGCTCCCACGGCCAGGGGACGCGCTTCCTGCTCAAACTGCCGCTGTCGGTCGCCATCATTCATATCCTTCTCGTCCGCTGCCATGAACAGCTCATTGGTATTCCAGTGACCCGGGTGCAGCGCTCCGTGGAGGTCACTCCAGAGGAGATCCTTTCCTCCGGCCGCCAAAAAGTCATTCGCCTGGTCGAGAATTATGGGGAAGAAGAGCCGGTTGAGGTAGACATTCCCCTGCTGTCACTGCGCAAGATGCTCGGGTTACCCGCCCGTCCCTTCTCGGGATCCATTCCCGTGGTGCTGACAGAGATTCGCGGTAGACGGGTAGGTTTGGTGGTGGACAAGCTGGCCGGCCACCGCCAGGTGTTCGTACAGAGTCTCGCCTTCCCCCTCGACAATCTTGCCGGTGTCAGTGGGGCCACCGTTTTGGGTGATGGCCACCTTGTCTTTATCGTCGACCCATCGGCCATGCTCGATGAACGCTACAAGCCCCTGACTGCCCCGCCACCAGGAGGCTTCCGATGAACAGCCAGGACCTCTCCGCCCTCCAGCTCGACGCGCTGCGGGAAATCAGCCATATCGGCATGGGGCAGGGGGCTACGGCTCTCTCGCAGCTGCTTTCTGCCCGGATTGAGCTCCGGGTGCCCCGCGTATCGAGGGTCGATATTGCGCAGGTACCGGAATTGCTTGGTGGTGCCGAGACCCCTGTCGTCGGTGTGGCGCTGCAGATCCTTGGCGACGCCAGGGGCGATCTTTTGCTGATCCTGCCCCAAGAGAGCGCCCACCGGCTGCTGATAAGGCTGCTAGGGAAGACTCCTGGCTCAGCACTGCTTTTGGACGAGCTCGGAGCCTCGGCGCTGCGGGAGCTTGCCAACATTCTGGCCTCGGCCTACCTTGGCGCTCTCGGAGACCTGCTGGGGATATCGCTGTTGCCTTCACCGCCCCTGCTGGCGGCCGATATGCTGGGGGCCATTGTCGACGATATCCTCATTGCCCTGAGCCTTGGCGGCAATACGGCCCTGATGGTGGAAACCGAGTTTGTCAGCGCGCCCATGGCGGCAGAGTCCATTGTCGGTCACCTGTTTCTGATCCCCGACCCCTCTTTGCTGGCTGTGCTCGGTCGTCGGCTGGAGGGCGCATGACTGAACCGGCCAGGGAGAAGGTGGGCATCGCCGTCCACCGCGTGGCCAGAGCTCCACTGCTGCTGGTAGCCCCCGGGCTCGGCTCCTGCCTGGGGATCGTGCTTTACGACCCGGCGAGTAAAATAGGGGGTCTGGCGCACTCACTGCTGCCGGCTGCTCCGGTGGGGAGGGAAAGCGAAACGACGGGCAAATTTGTCGACGGAGCCATCATCGGCATGGTTGCGGAGATGACAGCCCTGGGGGCTGATCGGCAACGGATCTGGTCCAGGATCGCCGGCGGCGCCAACATGTTTGCCTCGCTGCCGGGACCAGCTGAAGACAGGGTCGGGGCTCGCAACGTCCGCCGGGCCCGTGAGACTCTGGAGTCCTTGAACATTCCCCTGCTGGGTGAGGATGTGGGTGGGGATTTTGGACGCACGCTGGAATTCGATCTGGCCACGGGTCAGGTTCGGGTGAGAACGGTCTGCGGACCGCAGTCCGATTATCTGATTTGACAAAACGGAGGTTGATAAGATGCCATGGCATAGCCTGAAGGTTTTTTTAACGGTTTTTTGTTCTCTTTTGCTGCTGGTGCCCGGGGAAACTCCCGCGCAGGGACCGGACCTAACGCGTGTGATAGATGCAGTGGAGGCTCCTTTCCGGCCTGACAAAAACGGCCGACAGGCCATTGCCTCCTTCGAGGCCGCTTTTGCGCAGGAGTCGATGATTGCCTCGCTTGAGCAGAGCCAAGAGGGCAGCGGTATCATGCAGGTGAAGTTCGTTCCTCCGGGAAAAGAAAAGCCGGCCCAGGTCAGGTTCCGCTGGATCTACACAATCCCCTCCAGTCAGGAGATTGTCTCCGATGGGGAGACGGTCTGGGTCTACCTGCCCGAAAACCAGCAGGTTCTGCAGAGTTCTCTGGCGGAAGTCGGCGCCGATCAGGCCCAGGAAAATCCTCTGGTTTTTATAACCGGGCTTGGTAATCTGTCGGAAAATTTCAAACTGTCCTGGGCCAGTCCACGCCAGGACGCGGATGGTAACTACCTGCTGGCCCTGGAGCCGAAAAAACCATCCGCTATGGTACTGAGCCTGCGCCTCGCCGTGGCGAAAGAAGCGGTGCTGAACCAGGGCAAAGAACCCGTCTTTCCTCTGCGGAAGGTGGAGATCATCGATACGAACGACAACCGGACCCAGCTGTCCTTCGGTGATGTGCGGATCAATCCGCCGCTGGCGGACAGTCGTTTTGATTTCCAGGTTCCCGCCGGTGTCGAGGTGGTGACACCGGATCAGTTTGGGCCGGCTTTCTAGGGGATATCCCTCCGAAAGAGACTTTTCAACCGTGACGATACGTGCTATAAGTACCTGATTAAATGACGTTATTTTCAACGTTTATTCCATTGCTACAAGGAGGGTCACATGCCGAGTTTTGACATCGTATCCAAAGTCGATATGCAGGAAGTGGATAACGCGGTCAATCAGACAGTGAAGGAAATCAGTCAGCGTTTCGACTTCAAGGGTTCGGTCAACGAGGTGACCCTGGAGAAGGACGCCATCGTTATTCTGGCCGCTGACGACTACAAGCTGCAAGCCATCGTCGACATCCTCAAGGGTAAGCTGGTGCGTCGCCAGGTGTCGCCCAAATGCCTCGATTTCGGCAAGAAAGAGCCGGCTTCCGCCGGCGCTGTGCGGCAGCGCGTAGGCCTCGTGCAGGGAATATCCAAGGAAAAGGGCAAGGACATCATCAAGCTCATCAAGGACAGCAAGCTCAAGGTACAGCCGCAGATCATGGAAGATCAGGTGCGGGTTGTCGGCAAGAAGATCGACGACCTGCAGGAAGTCATCCAGCTCCTCAAAGGGCAGGAGCTCGACGTCGAACTGCAGTTCATCAACATGCGCTCTTAGGGCTGCGGTCTTTTCAGGGCAGAAAATAAAACGGCACAGCTTTTACATGAAGACGGGATACACGCCTTGAAAAAAGAGAAAGTCAGTCTGGTCAGCCTGGGTTGCCCGAAAAATCTGGTCGATGCCGAGGTCATGCTCGGCCATCTCCCCGCCGACCGCTTCGAGATTGTTACCGACGAATCCCAGGCGGACATCATCATCGTCAACACCTGCGCCTTCATCCACGACGCCAAGGAAGAGTCTATCGAGACGATCCTGGAAGTGGCCGATTACAAGAAGGAGGGGCGCTGCCGCCTGCTGGTGGTGAGCGGCTGTCTGCCCCAGCGCTATCAGGAGGAGCTGGCAGCCGAACTTCCCGAAGTCGACCTCTTCATGGGGACGGCCGATGCCGCCCGCATCGTCGAACTTCTGGAGGCACGTTCGGCGGCCCAGGAGACCCTGTACGCCGTCAGCCCGCCGGATTTTCTCTACGACCACCTGACCCCCCGGGTGACCTCCTCCCCTTTTTACTCGACCTATGTCAAGATCGCCGAGGGCTGCGCCAACTACTGCTCCTACTGCGTTATCCCCCAGCTTCGCGGCACCCTGCGCTCCCGCAGCATCGATTCGGTGGTCAGTGAGGTACGCCGCCTGGTGGACGCCGGGGTCAAGGAGATCAATCTCATTGCCCAGGATATCACCGCCTACGGTGCCGATCGTGACGACGGCGCCCGTCTGGAGGACCTGCTGCGGGAACTGGTCAAGATCGAGGAGCTGCCCTGGCTGCGCCTGCTCTATGCCTACCCTGACGGGGTGAGCGACGAACTTATCGATATCATTGCCGCCGAGGAAAAAATCTGCAACTACCTCGATATTCCTCTGCAGCATTTCGACGACCATATTCTGGCTCAGATGAACCGTCGTCTCGATTCTGCCGGCATCCGTCGTCTGGTCGAGCGCTTGCGCCAGCGCATTCCCGAGCTTACTTTGCGCACCTCGTTTATTGTCGGTTTTCCCGGCGAGACAGAAGCGCAGTTCCAGCGCCTGCTCGATTTCGTCAATGAAGGGCACTTTGAACGGGTGGGGGTCTTCCGTTATTCGCGGGAGGAAGGGACGGCGGCGGCCGCCATGGAGGAGCAGGTGCCGGAGCGCACCAAAAACGCGCGCTACAACAAGCTGATGAAGGCGCAGAGCCGCGTCTCCTTTCGCAAGAACCGTGAGCTTAAGGGCAGGGTCGAGCCGGTACTGGTGGAGGGCTACAGTGAAGAGACGGAGCTGCTCCTGCGCGGTCGCTCCATTCGGCAGGCCCCCGATATCGACGGGCAGGTGTATATCACGGCCGGCTATGCCGAGGTCGGCGACATCGTCGCCCTGCGCATCACCGACTCTTCCGAATACGACCTGATCGGCGAGATCGTCGAGGAGGATTGACGCCGCTCAGGCGTCAAGCAGCTCCTGCAGATCCTCCCGGTGGAAGGTGTAGACTTCCTTGCAGAATTCACAGGTCACGGTTGTAGCTTCGTCGCGCTCGATGAGCTCTTGTAACTCCTCACGCCCCAGGGAGAGCAGAACTTGGCTGACCTGGTCCCGACGGCAGTTGCAGCGGAATTCCAGCTCGGTCTGCGTCAGGATATCAAAGGGGATGCCCTCAAAGAGGTTCTCCAGGACCTGCACGGGGGTCAGTCCCTGGCGCAGGAGGCTGGTCAGCGGCGGCAGATCAGTGAGGCGCTTTTCGAGCTGGCCAAGGGTCTCCTCGCTGGCGTCCGGCAGGGACTGCACGAGAAAGCCTCCGGCGCCGGAGATGGTGCCGTCCGCTTCGATATAGACGCCGAGCCCCACCGACGACGGTACCTGCTCGGAAGTGGTTAGATAGTAGGCGAGGTCTTCGGCGATCTCGCTGGTGTAGAGCTGCACCATGCCGCGGTAGGGCTCCTTGAGGCCCAGGTCCTTGATCACGTGGAGAAAGCCGGCACGGCCGATGGCGCCAGCCACGTCGAAGCGGCCCTCATGCAGGGGCAGACCGGCAATGGGATTCTTGATGGAGCCCCGCACATGCCCGTAGGCGTCGGTTTCGGCGTGCAGTTTCTGCAAAGGACCGTTGCCCTCAATCATCAGGGCCAGGCGCTGATCCCCCTTGAGCAGGCTACCCAGCAGCGCCGTCCCTGTGACCAGACGGCCGAGGGCGACAGCGGCGGTAGCGTCGGTCCCCTGGCGCGAGCAGATGGCCTCGGCCAGTATGGTGGTGGTGGCGGCGACGGCGCGCAATGAGCCGTCGCGACTGACGATACGTACCAGATGGTCTTTCATCTTTTATCCTTTTCACGGCGGCGCCCCCACGGCGCGGCTGGAATATCACTGAAAAGAATGCATCTTACGCAAGCTCGGCGAAGATGACAATCCCTTCCCTGGAGGTATTATGAAGATTGTTCTGCCGGTGGCCGGCAAAGGCACGCGCCTGCGGCCCCATACCCATACCAAAGCCAAGTCCCTCGTCCATGTCGCCGGCAAGACGGTGCTCGAACACATCGTCAGTCGTCTGGCGCCCCTGCAGGCCGAGGAGTACATCTTCATCACCGACGAAAACGGCGGCCAGATCGAGCGCTTCATGGCCAAGACCTTCCCGGCCCTGTCCTGCAGCTACATCGTGCAGAAAGAGCGCCTCGGCCCCGCCCATGCCGTCGCCCTGGCAGCGCCGCGCCTACGCCCTGGAGACGATGTGCTGGTGGTGTTCAACGACACCATTTTCGTGACCGATCTGAACCGGTTGCAGGAACTGTGCGGCGACTGCGACGGCCTCATCTATTCCAAGGAGGTCGAAGACTACCAGCGCTTCGGCGTCAACGTGCTGCGTGGTGATTACATTGTTGACATGGTGGAGAAGCCCGAAACTCCCATCTCGCGACTGGCCCAGGTCGGTCTCTATTACCTCAAGGACGGCAGCCGCTTCATGGATTACCTGAATCGGACCATCGCGGCCGGCGAGACGGTCAAGGGGGAATACTATCTGCCCGCCGTTTTCATGAATATGATCCGTGACGGCCTGAAGTTCCGGGCTCCGGAAATCGATGCCTGGCTCGACTGCGGCAAGCCCGAAACTCTGCTGGAGACCAACCGCTATCTGCTCAAGGGCCGCCATCACTGCCACGGCGAGGCGGACAACGCCGTGCTCATCGAGCCGGTGCATATCGGCAAGGGGGCGGTGGTGCGCAACAGCGTCATCGGCCCCAACGTGTCGGTGGCGGCCGGCTGTCATATCGAGGGGAGCGTTATCCGCGACTCCATTATCAACACCGACTCCCAGGTGCGCGGCATGGTGCTGCGTGATTCGATTCTCGGCGACGCCGTCGCCCTCCTGGGAAATCCCCGCCGCATGAATATCGGCGACCACTCCCTTATCGAGATGGAGGGCTGAGCGCTTGTGTTTGAGCCTGCTCTGACCGGTTGACCATGATGACATCCTACGAACAGTTCCTGCCTTATCTGCTGCCGCCCCTGCTCGGGGCTTTGATCGGCTATGTGACCAACTACATCGCCATCCGCATGCTCTTCCGTCCCCTGCACCCCTGGCGTATCCTCGGGGTTCGCCTGCCGTTGACGCCGGGGATCATCCCGGCCAAACGCGGCGAGCTGGCGGAGAAGATGGGAGAGATGGTGGGCAGTCACCTGCTGACCTCCGAAGATGTCGGCCGGGCGCTGGAAAAGGAAGGCTTCCGCCGTGAGCTCAAGGGGGCGGTTGCCGACAAGCTCGGCAGCTTCCTCGACCGCGATCTCGGCACCTTCGAGTCGCTGGTGCCCGCCAATTTCCGGGGGCGCTTTCGCGACCTGGTCGACCTGCTGCGCTACAAGGTGGTCAAGTCGGTTTTCGCCTATGCCGACTCCGAGGCCTTCGAGGAGGCTTTGCGTGGTTACCTGCAGCGCAAGGGGGACGAGCTGCTGGCCCGCGATCTCGAGAGCTTTTTGACGCCGGAGCGGTACAGTGATCTGCGTGGCCACCTTGACGATCGTTTCACCGCGCTGCTGACTTCCCCTGCTGTCGGTCGCGCCGTCGGGCATTTCGTTGACAGCCGCAGCGAGCGACTGCTCAGCTCGCCCCGGCCTTTGCGTGAACTTCTGCCCGCCGATTTGGTCGAAGTGATCCTGGTGCAGATGGAGAAGGAGATCCCACCCCTGCTGGAGAATTTCGGTGGCATGCTCTACGATCCTGACTTCCGTCAGCGGCTGGTGGAGAAAGGACGCGAGGGGATTGAGGGCTTTCTCGATTCACTCGGGGGTCTGTCCGGATTGCTGGCCGGCTTTATCAACCTCGACAAGATCTACGCCCGCATCCCCGAGTTTCTGGACAAGGCCGGGGACGAAATAGCCCGCTGGCTGCGGGAAGAGAAGACGCAGGCCGAAGTGGCGGCGCTGCTGCGAGAGCGCATTGACGCTTTGCTCGACCGTCCCCTCTCCAGCTACCTCGAAAAGGTCTCCTACGAAAAGGTGGCGGGGATGCGCCGCTTTGCCCGCGAACGCGTGGTGACGATGGTGCAGAGTCGCAAGGCCGTCGATACCCTGCTGCAGCTGAGCGAACGGGGTCTCGAACAGGTCAAGGACCGCTCCTTTGCCTCGCTGCTGGAAAAGACCCTGCCGCAAGGGGGCTTGCAAAAGGGGCGCGACTATGCCGCCGATCGTCTGCTGGCCCTGCTGCGTTCCACCGAGGCGCGCGATGCCCTCGATGCTCTGCTGTCGGGCTGGCTGCAGAACTGGCTTTTCAGCCGTCCCCTGGGCAAACTGTCGGCCCGCATTCCGGCGGATGTGCGAGAAGAGCTGGTTGACGGTCTCTACGGCCAGTTGGCCGAGCTCCTGAAGAAGGAAGTGCCACCTCTGGTGGAGACCCTCAATGTCAACCGCATGGTGGAGGAGAAAGTCAATTCCCTGGATATTCTCAAGGTGGAAGGGCTGCTCATGGGCATCATGAAAGAGCAGTTCAAGTACATCAATCTCTTCGGGGCTCTGCTCGGTTTTCTCATCGGCCTGGTCAACTTGGTCCTGCTTCGCCTGGTCTGATCCTCGCTGCCGGCCGCCAAATAAAAATCCCGCCGACATTCCAATCGCGTCGAAATGTGGTAAAGCATTAAGTGTCGACCCTTTGACCCCTTCCCTTTTTTGGCCAAGGATCTATCCATGTATACCAAGCCACTGGACAAGAGCAGCCCCTGCGCAAGTCTTACCGAACTCCCCCCATTGGGTATGGACAAGGCGAGTCTGAGCGAGGACTTTCGCAGTTACTACACATTGAACCTGGGTCGTGACAAGTACTGCCGCTCTCGCCATTACATTTACGAGGCCCTGGCCCTGACCCTGCGCGACCGTCTGATGGAACGCTGGAAGACGACGCGCTACGCCTGTGACGAACAAAACTGCCGGCGCGCTTATTACCTGTCCATGGAGTTTCTCATGGGGCGGGCTTTGGGAAACGCCATGCAGGCCCTGGGCCTGTCGGAGCCGACCACCAAAGCCCTGCATCAGCTCGGCCTTGACCTGGAGGAGCTGGTGGACACGGAACAGGATGCCGGCCTGGGCAACGGCGGTCTGGGCAGGCTGGCTGCCTGCTTCCTGGACAGTTGCGCCACCCTGCGGCTGCCGGTGCAGGGCTATGGCATCCGCTATGAGTACGGCATGTTTCGTCAGAAAATCGTCAACGGTTTTCAGGTGGAAGAGCCGGATCACTGGCTGCGTGCCGGCAATCCGTGGGAAATCAAGCGCCCCGAATATACGCAGCGCATTCAGTTTGAAGGCCGCAGTGAAGCCTATCGGGATGCCGAGGGTCGACAGCGTTTCCGCTGGGTCGACAGCCACGACGTGCTGGCGGTTCCTTATGACCTTCCCGTCCCCGGTTATGGCAACGGTATCGTCAACACCCTGCGGCTGTGGAAATCGGCGGCCACCGATGAATTCGACCTGGGGGAGTTCAATGCGGGTAGTTATCCCGAGTCCGTGGCGGCCAAAAATGCGGCCGAGAACATCACCATGGTGCTCTACCCCAACGATGCCAGCGAGAATGGCAAGGAGCTGCGTCTGCGCCAGCAGTATTTTCTCGCCTCCGCCAGTCTGCAGGATGTGCTGCAGCGCTGGTGCGGTGTCTGTGGCGGCGACATGACCGTCTTCGCCGCCAAAAACTGTTTTCAGCTCAACGACACCCACCCCAGCTGCAGCGTCCCCGAACTGATGCGCCTGCTCATGGACGGCAAGGGTCTGGCTTGGGATGAGGCCTGGGCTATCACCCAAAGGACGATGGCCTATACCAACCACACGCTCCTGCCCGAAGCGCTGGAAAAGTGGCCCGTGCGTCTTTTCCGGCACATCCTGCCTCGGCTGCTCGACATCATCTACGAGATCAATGCCCGCTTCCTCGCTGAGGTGGCCCGCCGCTGGCCTGGCGATAGCGAGCGTCAGCGCCGCATGTCCATCATTGAGGAAGGGCCGGAACCCATGGTACGCATGGCCTATCTGGCCATCGTCGGCAGCTACTCCGTCAACGGCGTCGCCGCCCTGCATTCCCGTCTGCTCACCGAGGGACTTTTCCGTGATTTTTATGAACTCTGGCCTGAAAAGTTCAACAACAAGACCAACGGCGTTACCCCCAGACGCTGGATGCTCTGGGCCAATCCAGGCCTGAGCGCTCTGCTCGACGAGACCCTGGGGGAAGGCTGGGTGACGGACCTGGATCAACTGCGACAGCTCGAGCCGTTGGCGGACGATCCCGCCTATCAGGAACGTTGGCGGCAGGTAAAGCAAGAGAATAAGGCCCGACTTGCCGAGGTTGTGCGAAGCCGCTGCGGGGTCGACTTCCCTCTGAACGCTCTCTTCGATGTTCAGGTCAAGCGCATCCATGAGTACAAGCGCCAGTTGCTCAATATCCTGCATGTCATCCACCTCTACAACCGCCTCAAACGTGGCGATGCGGCAGACTGGACGCCCCGCTGCGTCCTAATAGGCGGCAAGGCGGCGCCCGGCTACGCCACCGCCAAACTCATTATTAAGCTGATCAACAATGTCGCGGCCCGCATCAATGAAGACGAAGAGGTGGCCGGTCGCCTCAAGGTGGTTTTCTTTCCTGACTATGGCGTCTCGTCCATGGAGGTCATCTGTCCGGGGACGGATCTGTCGGAGCAGACTTCTACCGCCGGCAAGGAGGCCTCGGGCACCGGTAATATGAAGTTCATGATGAACGGCGCCCTCACCATAGGCACTCTGGACGGGGCCAATATCGAGATTCGCGAGGAAGCCGGCGCCGACAACTTTTTCCTCTTCGGGCTTGATGCCGGGCAGGTCGACGAGGTTCGCCGTCACTATGATCCGCGCGGGGTCGTCACTGCCGATCCGGATCTGCAGCGGGTGCTGCAACTGCTGCAGAGCGGCCACTTCAGCCAGTTTGAGCCTGGCATTTTTGAGCCCATCATTCAGGCCATTCTCAATCCTCAGGATCCCTGGCTGGTCGCCGCCGATTTTCGCAGTTACGTTGATGCCCAGCAGCGGGTGGCGGAGGCTTATCAGGACCAGGTCCGCTGGACCCGTATGAGTATCCTCAATACAGCCGCCAGCGGAAAATTTTCCACCGACCGTACCATCGCCCAATACAACAAGGAAATATGGCGGCTGACACCGGTCGAAGACGTCAGCGAGCGTTGATCCACGAACCGGGAGAAAGAACCCTTTCTCCCGGTTCGTTCCTTTTTCTTCAGGCATATTTCCCTGCATTTCCTCCTAAACTTTGCACGGCCACAGACCGATATGAAGCATGGGACACCTCCGTCCCATATTCACCTGGATGCCTTTTGAGAGCTGCCAGGTTTTTCTGGATGTCTGTGCATGGTTTTTCCCCTTGAAATACGTGGCTGGGCGGCTGTCCGCCGGCGAGGAACCTTTCGCCTGCTGTGCATTCTGCTGGCCGGACTGCTGGTGCTGTCTCCCGCCAGCGTGCTGGCCCGGGAAGGGATGACCCTGGAAGAAAAAGAGTACGTTGTCTGGCCCCGTTTCGCCTCGGCCAGCAACGAGTTGGGGGCTGAAGACCAGGCGCTGCTGCGGGGGCTGTCCATGGCCCTCGACGGTCTGCGTATTGTGCATATCTATGTGGCCGGACATACGGATGACCAGCGCCTGCAGGGAGGATCGAGGCAGCTCTTCAAGGACAATTTCGAACTCTCCGAGGCCCGCGCCCAAAGTGTGGCCGATTACCTGTTGAGCATTCTGGATGTTCCCGAAGAAGCGACTGTCCTGGTGGAGGGTCTCGGCGACACCCTGCCCGTCACCGACAACAGCAGCGAGGAAGGGCGCGCCCAGAATCGCCGGGTGGAAATCTGGATTCAGACCGAAAGGGCTCCCCGGCCTGTCAGGGAAGAGACCCTACTGAGCCAGCGTCCAACCTCGCCCCCACCATCGCCGAGACCGGTCGCCAGCGCTCCGCCAGCGCCCAGGCAAGAGTACCGTGTACCCGCACCGGCAGCGCCAACACCGGTGCCCTATTCGCCACCACCCGGCGAGGCCTTCAGTAATCGGGCCGTCTATCCCGGTGATGCCCCGGCCTTGGCCGCTGCCCAAAAACCCCTGCCCGCCAGCTACAAGGACGACTATGTTCCCTTCTATGAACAGGAAAAGTCCCTGACGGCAGGGCGGGTGGTAGCGCCCTATTTCACACCTCCAGGCAAGTGGGGACCGCAGCTGGATCTGACGTACAAGGAAGGAACGGATCGCAGCCTGGGGCGCTTCAGCGTCATGTGGCCTTTCTGGCAGACGGACAATGCCATCTTCTTTGCCGACCTGCGTGTGGTGCTACCAGACGATTCGAGCCTGGAGGGCAACTACGGCCTCGGTTACCGCAAGATTCTCGATAACGGTCTGCCCCTTTTGGGCGAGGCCATCTGGGGAGCTTACGCCTTCTACGACAACCGCAGCAGTACCTACGGTTTCTCCTTTCAGCAGTTCACCCTCGGTGCCGAGTTGCTGGGCAGAAACTGGGAACTACGCGCCAACGCTTATCTGCCCGAGAATGCTTCCCACGTAATCGACAGTTTTGCAACCACCGGTGTCGAACTTGATCGCACCGCCGTGGTGGTGCGTACCACCCTCTACGAGACGCGTGAAAGACCCCTGCATGGTTTTGATATCGAGGCGGGCTATGGTCTTGAACTGGGAGAAAGGAGCACGCTGTGGGGTCACGCCGGCTACTTCTGGTTCGATAACGCGCTGACCCCCGAAGTGGCCGGACCGCGTCTTCGTCTGGCTTACGAGCGCAAAGACCCCTTCAGTATTCTGGGTAGCAGCCTGAGCCTGGGGGTCGAGTACCAGGATGATCAGATCCGTGGTGCCCAAGGCTTCGGTTTTGCCAATGTCAGGGTGCCGCTGGGCAAGGTTATCAAGGATGCACCCTCCTCCTTTGCCCGCGAAGAGATTGAGCGTCGTATGATGAGACCGGTCATCCGAGACGTCGATATCGTCACCTTTGCCCAGGATATGGCCAAAACACCGGGTACGGAAGAGGGGCCATCCGTCATCATCGCCGACGAGTACGCCGTGGTTGACCCCGAGACGGGGGCCCCTATCGATCTCTTTTTCGTCGATGCCGATGGTACTCTACTCAATGGCTTGTCTGTGGCTGACGGTACCCGGACCGCTCCGATGACACTGACGGAGGCCCAGCAAGCTTCCTCGCTCAGCGATATCCTTTTTCTGATAAACGACGCCGGCCAGATCGCCTCAGGAGGGGCGGAAAGTCCGGCGCTCACCCTTCAGCAACGCCAGCAGCTGATGGGGATTGGCGATACCGGAGCCCGACTTATTTCCTTCGAAGGTCTGCCGGAAGCGCCCGAGTACAAACTGTCAATTACTTCCGCCAGCGGCCGTCCGACTCTCAGTCAGGCAGGTGCAGGGGACGTGATTGCCCTGGCCAGTGGCAACCGGCTGTCCGGCCTCAATATCAACGGCGGCTCCAGGGGTATTGCAGGGAGCGGGATCGACTCCCTGGCCCTGGCCGATCTGAATGTTCGCGATTATACGACTGCGGGTCTGGCGATAGACAATGGCACCGGCACCCTCAGCGTTGCCAACAGCCTGATCGCCGCCACCGGCGGCGGCACCGCTCTGCAGCTTTACCGGAGTGAACTGAGCGGCGCCTTCACGGCCAGCACCCTGTCGCAGACGGGGGGACGGGTGATCGACATGGATGGTCATCAAGGGACCCTCGATTTTCGCGGTACCGGCGTGGAGAATCAGGACGGGCTGGGTTTGCGCATCCAGAACAGCAGCGACGCAGACCTGCATTTCGGCCGGGTGAGCGTTGCCGGAACCAGCAGCGGCGCTGCCCTTTCTCTCCTCAACAACGATCAGAGCGCGATCGCCATAGACGATTTGCGCATCCGCACCGAAGGGGCGCAGGGGCTGGTCGCCAGCAACAGCGGCTCTCTGCGTGTTGCGGCTGGAGAGGTTCGCTCTGTCGGGGGGGACGCCCTGGTTCTGGGCGAAACCGCTGTTGACCTGACCCTGACCGATATTTCGGCGACGGGAGGCGGCAGCGCCCTCGATTTTTCAGGTGTAAGTGGGCAGATGACAGTGCGTGGGCTTCTGGCCGCCACAGGGTCTTCTGGTTCTGGCCTGAAAGTCAGCAATAGTCAACTTGATCTGGAAGTGAGCCGGCTGCTGGTTGACAGCGCCGCCGGCACTGGCGTCGACATTGTGGAAACAGAGGGCAGTCTGGCTTTCGGGCGCGGCAGCGCCATCGCCAATTCCGGCGGTGTCGGCATTTCTATCGATGGCGGTAGTGCCGATCTGATATACCAGGGCGATTTGACTCATGACAGCGCGACTTCGGCCATCGCCATCCGTAACCATAGCGGCGGCGAGGTGATCTTCGACAGCGGCACCCTGGTCGCCGGCAATGGTGACGGGCTGCAGTTCCGCAATGCGGACGGCACCTACAGTTTCCGGGGCACGACGACCCTTGTTGGTGGTGACGCCGGCATCGATATTCTGGCCGATTCCGCTGGCAGTTTCGCCTTTGGCGGCAACACAGGGATTTTTACCCCCAGTGGTAGCGCCTTTACTCTGCGAGACAGCAGCGCCACCGTCGATTACAGCGGCACGATCACCCAGAACGGCACGGGCAACGCCGTGGAGGTCGCCAGACACACGGGGGGCGCCGTCACCTTCCGCACCGGCACCATCGAGGCCACCGACGGCAACGGCCTGCAATTCTCCGATGCGGACGGGCTCTACGCCTTTCTGGGAACCACTCGCTTGCAGGGGGGCAATGCCGCCATCGACATCCTTTCTGGTTCGGATGGCAGTTTCGAGTTTGGCAACGGCACCAGCATTCTCAACCCCACCGGCGCAGCCTTAACGGTGCGGGACAGCAGCGCCGATCTGGTATATAGCGGCTCCATGAGTCAGAACAATGCGGCGAGCCTGCTTGATGTGGCTAATCATTCGGGTGGCACTCTCACCCTGCGGACCGGCAATCTGACGGCCAGCAATGGCGACGGTCTGCAGTTTGTCAACGCCGACGGCACCTATGAAATTCTGGGTATCACCACCCTGGATGGCGGCAATGCTGGTATCGACATCCTGGCGGATTCAGCCGGCAACTTCACCTTCGGCAGCAGTACTAAAGTCATCAATCCCACAGGTTCGGCTTTTGTCGTGCGGGACAGCAGCGCCACCGTCGGCTACGAAGGCCAACTCAGCCAGGGCAACCTTGCGAGTGTGGTGGAGGTGACCAACCATGCCGGCGGCACGCTGACTTTCCGCAACGGGGCGGTGACGGCCAGCAACGGTGACGGACTGCAGTTCGCCAACGCCGATGGCACCTATGAATTCCTCGGGCGCACCACCCTGGACGGTGGTGACGCCGGGGTCGATATTCTGGCGGGATCAGGTGGCCGCTTTACCTTCGGCGCCGATACGTCCATTGTCAGCCCCACCGGCGACGCGTTCCACGTCAATGGCAGTACCGCCAACGTGACCTACCAAGGGGATCTGACCCAGGTGCGCGATGCCGCTCTGGTGCGCATCGGTGACCACTCCGGCGGCACGCTGACCTTCAACACCGGCAGCCTGGAGGCCACCGCCGGCGGCGGCCTGCTCTTCAGCAACGCCGACGGCACCTATCTGTTCCAGGGGTCCACCCTGCTGGAAGAACTGGGATCCCCGGTGGGTATCGACATACGCAACGGTTCAAGCGGCCGCTTCACCTTCGGCAGTGACACCACCATAGTCAGCCAGTCGGACACTGCTTTTGCCCTTGACGGCAGCGCTGCCAACGTAAGCTACGGCGGCCGCATCGACAGTGCCTCCGGATATATCGCCCACATCAACGACCTGCGCAGTGGCGGCTCCGTCAACTTCATCGCGGCCACGCCCGCGAGCGTCATTCAGGCCCTGACGGCGAACAACCAGGGGGTGCGCATCACCAACTCGGCGGGGAATGTCAGCTTCGACAACCTCATCCTGGGCAGCGACACCACCCGACTGATCAACGACCCCCTCTATCTGGACAACAACAGCGGTCGCTACACCTTTAAGAATGTCGAAATCTTCACCAACAGCGGCACCGGCATTCTGGCTCGCAACAGTGCCGAGGCGACCCTCACGGTGATTGACGGCCTTATCGACACCACCAATGCGCCAGCCATAGACCTCGACTCGATCACGACCAACATCACCCTGGCCTCGGTCAACGCGGCCGATGCCGGCAACGTGGGAATCAATCTCAGTAACCTGAGTTCCGGCTCCCGCTTCCAGGTTCTGGGCGATACGTCCATCGATGGCGCGACCACCAGCATCAACATGGACGGCATCGGTGCGGGCTCGGTCATTACCTTCGATAAGGTCGATGTTCTCGATCGCATTGGCTCAGGTATCGTTATCCGGGATGCCGACGGCCTGATCAATTTTGGCGACATCACCGTGACCAACCCCAACAGCGTCGGCGGCAACGCCATCACCTATACCAATTCCCTGGCCGATGTCACCGTGGCCAAGGCTGATATTGGAGGGTCGCTGGGACACGGTCTCCACCTGGAGAACAGCGCCGGCTCCTTCACGGTCAATGGTGGCAGCATCACCGGCGGCACCACCGGGATTTATGCCCGCAATATCGGCGAACTTTCCGCCAAGAACATCGCCTTCAACCTGGTGGGTAGCGGCGTTACTCTGCTGCAGGACACCAGCAGCACTATGACGGCGACGGTGGCCGGAAACACCCTTGGGCTCGGAGGTTTCTCTGCCACGTCCATTAATGGCTCGACGCTGCGGCTTGACCTGAACAGCAATACGGCCAATACTTTCAGCCTCACCACCACGGGTGGTGGCAGTGATGGTCTGATCGCTATCAAAGGGATGACAGAAGGAACCACTCCTGCTGAGGTGGAATCCTACCTGGTCTCTCCCGACGGTGCTAACAACGTGGGTACAGTGGATGCTGACGATGCGGGAACTTTTATAGGCTACTAAATTCAGCTCCCGCCGCTCTCCTCCCCCTGCCCGAGAAAAATTTATCCCCTCCCTCCTATTTGGGCTATGATAGGATCTGCTTCTCCGCAGGCCCGTCTGACCCTGGTCCGAAGACCGGGTCGCCATGCTCAAAACCCTCCGAACTCCTGTGGACCAGCGCATCTTTTCCTCATCCATCGACGACAGGAGAGTGCCTCATGGACCTCAAGCCCGAAGTGGTAGCGCAGCTCGAGAGGGTGCTGACTTCTCTGGAACAGCTGCTGCCCCGTCCCGTGGAAACAATCGACTGGAATACCTGTCTGGCTGCCAATTGGCGCCGCCATTCTTTTTCCGGCACCTTGGAGCCGGTGAAGAAAGTGGAAAAGGTAGGTCTCGACGAGTTGCTGGGAATCGAAGAACAAAAAGAGACGGTGGAGGACAACACCCGCCAATTTCTCGCCGGTTATCCTGCTAATAACGTGCTGCTCTGGGGAACTCGGGGCACCGGCAAGTCTTCTCTGGTAAGGGCGCTTCTGCACGCCTACGCACCTCAGGGACTGCGGGTAGTCCAGGTCGATAAAGACGACCTGACCTACTTGCCGGATATCTTCGCCGCCATTGGGGATAAACCCTTCAAATTTATCCTGCTGTGTGACGATCTCAGCTTCGAGCCGGGGGAGCCCAGCTACAAAATGCTCAAGAGCGCCCTCGACGGCTCCGTCTATTCAGCTCCCGACAATGTGCGCATCTATACGACCTCCAACCGCCGTCATCTGCTGCCTGAATACGAAACGGACAACCTGGGCGCCAAGATGGTCAACAACGAGATTCACCACGGCGAGGGGGTGGAAGAAAAAATTTCCCTTTCGGACCGCTTCGGTTTGTGGGTGGCCTTTCACGCTTTTTCCCAGGACCACTATCTGCGCGTGGTGCGGCAGTGCGTGGAAAAGCTGGCCGCGCAGAGCGGCCTGGAGATGAGTTGGTCGCTGGAACTACGGGAGGCGGCCATTCAGTGGTCGCACGATAAAAGCAAACGCTGTGGCCGTACCGCCCTGCAATTTTCGAGTCATTGGGTGGGAAGGCAGCTGCTGAAGAAGGGGAAGCCCTGAGCGGGGCTGGTTTTGGAGCCATTTTATGGAAAATCCAGCAAACGGAGATGAACGCACCCTGTGGAAGAGCGGCCACAGGTTTCGCCTGCTGGTGGATGGCAGCCGCTTCTTCCCGACCATGCTGGAGAGCATCCGGCAGGCCCAGCGATATGTCCTGCTTGAAATGTACCTGGTCGAGTCGGGAGAGCTGGCAACACGATTTATCGCTGCCCTGTGTGATGCGGCCTCTCGCGGGGTGCAGGTCTATCTCCTCTTCGACGGTTACGGTAGTTTGCGGTTGTCCCGGGGCGATCGCGATTTATTGATGAGCGAAGGGGCGCACCTGCTCTTTTACAACCCCTTGCGTTTTAGTCACTGGCAGCGCAATCTCTTTCGCAACCACCGCAAACTGCTGCTGGTGGATGGTGTCCTGGCCTATACCGGTGGATTTGGCCTCAAGGATCTATTCGACCCGAGTCTGGAGCCGGAAAAGTACTGGCACGATGTCGTGCTCAAGATCGAAGGGCCGAGCGTGGAGACCTGGCAGGCTCTGTTCATGGAAACCTGGAACCGATGGTCCAGAATTCCCCTGCAGCTGCCAGAGCCTCCTGCGGTACCCACCAGGGCAGGAGTCCAGAGGGGCCGGGTGGCCGCACATTCCCGCTATTTAAAACGCTCGGAGATCAAGCAGTCTTTTGTGAGCCATATCCGTCAGGCTCGTCAACGCGTCTGGCTATCCACGGCCTACTTCGTTCCTTCCGCCAAGTTGCGCCGGGCCCTCATCCGCGCGGCGGGCAACGGGGTCGATGTGCGGCTGATGCTGCCGGGGCCTTATACGGATCATCCAGAAATTCGCTGGTTAGGTCGCTATCATTATGAGCGGATGCTGCGAAATGGGGTCCGCATCTTTGAGTATCAGCCCCGCTTTCTCCACGCCAAGGTTATCATGTGTGATCACTGGGTCTCCATCGGTTCGGCCAATGGCGACCGCTGGAACGAGCACTGGAATCTGGAAGCAAACCAGGAGGTGGAGGATTCGGCTGTTATCGAAGCGGTTGAAGCCTTTTTCGAGGAGGACTTTCTTCAGTGTATTGAATTTGAGTACACGGAATGGCGTATTCGACCCTGGTACCACCGTCTGTGGGAGCGTTTCCTTGGCAAGGTGGTGACGATAGTGGCCTGGTTCTGGCGTGAAAAGAGAAATCCCCCGCAGTGACGGGGGATTTCAGCTGGGGATCCTGAACAGGCGCCGCCTGGGCGGGTTGGTGGATAGCGGCGCCCTGTCCTGGTCACATGCGTTTGGATGTATAAAGGGTCGGTTCGATTTCGGCGCTGAAGCGTTCGACGAATTCGGTCATCTCTTCGTCCGTCAACTGAACTTCACCGTCGGGCAATTGAACGTGCTTGTTTTTCTCGACGATAATCTGCTGAAAGACTTTTTTAGCAAACTCGTGATCTCGGCAAAATTTCAAAATGTGGCTTACCACGTCTTTTTCAGCCATCAAGTTCCTCCTTGTCAGGTGCTCTCGTTTGTCTGAAGTTTATTAAGCGTCGGAGAATGATGTTCTATTCGCGCACGTAGATGTCAATATCCGTTTCGTGAACCATGGCCATGGTGTGGGCATATTCCGATTCGATGATTGCATAATGGATGCGGGTGTCCTTGGCCACTTCCATAAAGATGGCCTTCACCGACGGGTCAACGATGTGTGAAGCGGCCAGGGTAAAGTTCTTCTCCATGTCCGCCTCTTCCTGCAGGGCAATCTCGCGGGCCTTGCGCTCATGCACATTCTTGTCGATGGCTTTCCTCAGTTCGTGCAGCATGGCCGAGTCATCCCTGGCAGGTTTGGCCATAAACTCATCGAAAGTGCCCAGGTCGTCCCACTTGTAGTGCGTGAAGAATTTACCGGCATTCTCACGGACCTCCTGGGCGAGCCGGGTAAACACCGCTTTTCCTTTGGGGTTTTCCGTGACCGCGGCGGCCTCATTGTAAAAGTCCATGAGATGTTTTTTGGCCTCGATGGCCATTTTCAGAGCTTCTTTCATTTTATACTCTTGCGGCATAGATCCCTCCTGTGATGGGTGATTTGAATGTCTTTTATGAAATTATGGCCGAAAAATGGAAACTGTCAAAAGGCCGCGGGCTACAAGGTGGGTTTTTGGTACTACCGGTCAACCTTGCTTTTTAAGCCCGCCTTGTTCTACCCTTGTTTTTTTGTTGCAACTCGACATCACTTCTCTTGCCGCAGCTGGTAACGCGCCATTTTTTGCGAAAAAGGTCATAAGGAGATTTATTTCATGCAACGTAAGATGATTATCGCCGCTGTGGTGATTGGCTTGGCTGTCGTTTATTTTTTTGTGGCAGGTTCGGGCGTTCGTGAGTCTGAGTTGTCGACTGCGAAAGAGCCGGCTGCTATTGCCATGGCCCCAGATTTTAGCCTGACGGATATGCAGGGAGAGTCGGTTTCTCTTTCCGAGTATCGGGGCAAAGTGGTATTTCTCAATTTTTGGGCGAGCTGGTGTCCGCCCTGCAAGGAAGAGATGCCGTCCATGGAGTCTCTGTATCAAGGGCTGAAAGAAGGCGACTTTGTCATGCTGGCGGTCAATGTAGAGGAAAACGGCAAAGAGGCTGTAGCGCAGTTTCTAAAAGAGGTTCCGGTGAATTTCCCCATCCTTCTTGACAGTACCCAGGCGGTAGCTAATCTCTACAAGGTCCGAGGCTTGCCCCACACCTTTATCATCGACCGTGAAGGGAATATGGTGGATTCGGTCACCGGGGCGCTGGATTGGAATGCTCCCGAGGTGGTTCGGTACATTTCTTCGTTGATGACGGCGCGTTGACGGTCAAGGTGGGATGGCTCGATGGCTGTCGCCCCTGATTTGACAAACCCCTGCTGGATGGAGGTTATGGCTATGCTGAGAAAAGCTGTTTTGGGTCTGGTTCTGATGCCGTTGTTGCTGCCCTGTCTCGCCTGGGGGCAGGCGGAGTATGCCGCTTCCTTGGCCACCACCCGCGAAGTGATTCTCTATCCAGATCGGGCCATGGTAAAAAAGAGCCTGCGTGTCTCCGTGGGGCGGGGAGAGACTTCTTTCGACATCACGGGTCTCGTGCCGAGCCTCATCGACGATTCGGTGCAGGCTGGAATCTCCGCCGCCGACAAGGTGAGCGTTCTCGATATCCAGGTGCGTCGTACAGCCCTGGTCAAGCCGGTGCAGGAACGCCTGCGTACACTGCAGAACAGGCTTGACGAAATCGAAAAAGAGATCGTCGGCCACAAGAATGAACGCGAAGTCAACAGCCAGGCCATCGCTTTTCTGCAGAAAGTGCTGCCCTTTCCCCAGGAGCAGAACACGACCTTCCAGGTTGTGCAGAACTATCTGGGCTCTTTGGAGCAGGCTTTGGCGGCGCGCCTGGAAAACATCGCACGCCTTGACCAGGTAATTGTTGTCCTGGAGAAGAAAAAAGCTGAACTGGAAAAGGAATTGCAAGCTCTCGGTCCCCCGCGCGAGGAATCCAAAAGTCTGCGGGTGACGGTCTTTGCCGAGAGCGATGCCCTCTTCGAGTTAAACTATTCCTACTTTCTCGCGGACGCGCGCTGGCGACCGCTTTACGAGGTGCGGGCTGACACCGAGCAGCAGCGAGTTTCCCTGCATTTTTTCGCCGTGGTCCAGCAGGCGACGGGCGAAGATCTCGGTGGCGCCGGTATCGAACTTTCCACGGCGCGTCCATCTGTTTCCGGTGAGATTCCACCCCTCTCTCCCTGGCGGATCGATCTCTATGAGCCGCCGCCCATGGCCTACCGGTCAGTGGCGGCGGATCGTCTGCTGAAAATGGCGGAATCGGCCCCCATGGAAAGTATGGCGACCGCTGCCTATGAACCTGAAGTGAGCAGCGAGGCGACTTCCATGTCTTACCGGGTCAACCGGAAGATTGCGCTGCCGTCCGACAACCAGCCCCACAAGATTCTGATATCGACCTCCGAGGCCGAATCGACTTTTGAATATCTCGCGGTCCCGAGACTGTCCCGCTTTGCTTCACTGACGGCAGTCCTTAAGAACCCTTTCGTATATCCTCTGCTGGAAGGTGAGTTAAAAATATTCCTGGATGGCCGCTATGTGGGGACAAACCGGGTAGCGGCATCCATCCCCGCCGGTGAAGAGATGCGCCTCGCTCTGGGAATGGATGAAACCATCCTGGTCACCCACAGTCTGCAGGAGCAGTTTACCGAGGAGATCGGCGCTTTCAGCAAGCAGACACGTAAGCATTTCGCCTATAAGGCCGCTATTATTAATGGCAAGACGAGGCCTGTGCGTCTGTTGATTCGCGACCAGGTGCCCGTCTCCACCCATGAAAAGATTGCCGTGTCCATCGCGTCCCCGGCGGGCACCGAGGCGGAGGTCGCCAAGGACGGTACCGTCACCTGGAAGCGTGAACTCGCTGCCGGGGAGAAGCAGGAGTTTGTCACCCGTTTTCACGTCACCTATCCGGCCGATGAACAGGTCAGCGGGCTTTGAATTTTGCACAGAGAGCGTGTTCTGAAAAAAGAAACGGCTCCCGGTTTGTCCCGGGAGCCGTTGTCGTTGGCGCATTTGGAAAATCATCAACCCTGTGGGGCGATGGTAATGACGACCCGGCGATTGAGCTGACGGCCGTACTCGGTGCTGTTGTCGGCAATGGGCTGGGACTCGCCGAAGCCGATGACGTTCATGCGGGCAGGATTGACACCCTGGCCGGTGAGGGCATTCTTGACGGCACTGGCGCGTTTGATCGAGAGGTCCTGATTGTAAGCTTCGCTGCCGGTAGAATCGGTATGGCCGGCAATCTGGATAGTGGTCTGCGGATACTGGTTAAGCACCTGGGCCACCCTGGCAATCTCATCATAGGAGCCGGGTTTGAGATTGGAAGAATTTACATCGAACATGAAGTCGGATTTAAAGGTGACGGCCAACAGATTGGCGTTGCGTTGAATATTGGCGGCTTCGACCCCGGCCAGCTGCTGGCGCATGAGAGCTTCCTGATTGTCCATGTAGCGGCCGATTGAGGCACCGGTGGCGCCGCCGAGGGCCGCGCCAATGCCGGCACCGATGAGGGTGGCCTCGGTGTCGCCGCCGATAACCTGACCGAGTCCGGCGCCTACGGCGGCGCCGACACCGGTGCCGATCATGGCTCCCTGGGTCGTCCGGGTCTGGGGTTGGGCACAGCCGGCCAGAATGAGACCGGCAACAAGCAGATAACAGATATTTTTACGCATTTTCCATTTCTCCTTCAGGTGGATAGTTTTGCGCCGTCGCCGCCGGCGGCGCCTCAAAGCAAGCGCTTTCATTATTAGCACGACTGGGCAAAAAATCAATACGAACCGACCAATCTTCCTGGCCGGCAGGGACCTTGATGCTTGAAAATTAGGTGTGCCCGTGCTACTTTTTCAGGTCTTGCAGAGAGTAAAAATCCCATGGAGGAGAACAAGTTATGAAGATCACCCGCGCGGAGGTCGAGCACGTCGCCAGACTGGCGCGTCTTGCCCTGCAGGATGAAGAACTGGATGCCCTGACCGGTCAAATGGATGCGATTCTGGGTTACGTGGAAAAACTCAAGGAGCTTGACACCGACGGCATCCTGCCCACAGCCCATGCCGTGCCCATGGAAAACGCCTTTCGCGAGGATGTCGTCCGTGATTCCATCGGTGTGGACAAGGCCCTGGTCAACGCGCCCGAAGCCGACAACGGCTGTTTCCGCGTACCCCGCGTCATTGAATGAGCGTCCGTCTGAACAGGAGAACTGATGGAACTGATCGATAAAACCATACACGAACTGCAGGCTCTGCTGCGCCAGGGAGAGACGACCTCGGTCGAGCTCACCCTGGCCTTTCTCGACCGCATTACCGCCACCGATGATCAAATCAACGCTTTCATTACCGTGTGCCGGGAGGAAGCCTTGGCCGCTGCGGCCGAAGCGGACCGCCGTCTGGCCGCCGGCGAGGCAGACGTGCTCACCGGCATTCCCGTAGCGCTCAAGGATATCTTTCTGACAGAAGGGGTACGCACCACCTGTGCCTCGAAGATTCTCGACAACTTCATCGCCCCCTACGATGGCACGGCAGTGGCCCGCCTGAAAGAACGCGGGGCCGTGATTGTCGGCAAGCTGAACATGGATGAATTCGCCATGGGCAGCTCCAACGAGAATTCCGCCTTCGGGGCGGTGAAGAATCCCTGGAACACGGCTACGGTCCCCGGCGGCTCCTCCGGCGGTTCGGCGGCGGCGGTGGCCGCCCGGCAGGCGGTGGCCACGCTGGGGACGGATACGGGCGGCTCCATCCGCCAGCCCGCCGCGCACTGCGGGGTGGTCGGTCTCAAGCCCACCTACGGCCGCGTCTCCCGTTACGGGGTGATCGCCTATGCCTCCTCCCTCGACCAGGTCGGGCCCGTCACCCGCGACGTGGAGGACTGCGCCATTCTGCTTGAAGCCGTCGCCGGCTATGATCCGGCCGACTCCACTTCGGTGGATCGTCCCGTACCCGCTTACCGTGCCCACCTCCAAGAGGGGGTGAAGGGGCTGAAGATCGGTCTGCCCCGCGAGTATTTCATCGAGGGGCTCGATCCCGAGGTCAAGACGGCCATGGACGCGGCGATTGCCACCTATCGGGAACTGGGGGCCGAGTTTGTCGAGGTCAGCCTGCCCCATACGGACTATGCGGTCGCCTGCTACTATCTGATCGCCACAGCCGAAGCGTCGAGCAACCTGGCCCGCTACGACGGGGTCCGCTTCGGCAGCCGGGTCGACGCCGGCTGCGGGCTCATCGGCATGTACGAGCAGACCCGCGCCGCCGGTTTCGGGGCCGAGGTCAAGCGCCGCATCATGCTGGGCACCTACGCCCTCTCCTCCGGCTACTATGACGCCTATTACCTCAAGGCCCAGAAGGTGAGAACCCTCATCCGCCAGGATTTCCTCGACGCTTTCGAGCAAGTCGATGTTCTGCTGACGCCGGTGGCTCCCACCCCGGCTTTCCGTCTGGGGGAAAAAGTTTCCGATCCGCTGCAGATGTACCTGTCCGATATCTTCACCATCCCCGTCAACCTGGCCGGCACCTGTGCCTTGAGCCTGCCCTGCGGCTTCTCGGGGGAGGGCCTGCCCATCGGTCTGCAGCTCATCGGCCGCCCCTTCGAGGAAGAGACCCTGCTGCGAACAGGCTATGCCTTTGAGCAGGCCACGGACTGGCACACCCGCAGAGCGGACATCTAAACGGCAAGAAAGGTTCAACCATGGAATCTTCCCAATATGAAGTCGTCATCGGGCTGGAGGTGCATGTCCAGCTGACGACGAAGACCAAAATATTCTGCGGCTGCTCCACCCGCTTCGGCAGCGCCCCCAACAGCCAGACCTGCCCCGTCTGTCTGGGGATGCCCGGCGCCCTGCCGGTTCTCAACCGACAGGTGGTGGAATATGCCATTCGTACCGGCCTGGCGACGAACTGCACCATCGCGCCGCGCTCCATCTTTGCCCGCAAGAACTACTTCTACCCCGATCTGCCCAAAGGCTATCAGATCTCCCAGTTCGAACTGCCGATCTGCGAGCACGGCCATCTCGATATCGAGACGGAGGCGGGGAACAAAAGGGTCGGCATCACCCGCATTCACATGGAGGAAGACGCCGGCAAGCTGCTGCACGGCGACAGTCCCGAGGCCAAAAACAGCTCTCTTGTCGACCTGAACCGCGCTTGTACCCCGCTGCTGGAAATCGTCTCCGAACCGGACATGCGCAGCGCCGACGAGGCCATCGCCTACCTGAAGAAGCTGCACCAGATCGTCATGTACCTCGGCGTCTGCGACGGCAATCTGGAAGAGGGCTCCTTCCGCTGCGATGCCAACGTCTCCATCCGGCCCTGGGGGCAGAAGGAGTTCGGCACCCGCGCCGAGCTGAAGAACATCAACTCCTTCCGCTTCATCAAGCAGGCCATCGAGTACGAAGTCGAGCGCCAGGCCGACCTTCTCGACGAGGGCGGCAAGGTCGTGCAGGAGACGCGCCTCTTCGACAGCGTCACCGGCACGACCCGCTCCATGCGCGGCAAGGAAGAGGCCCACGATTACCGCTACTTCCCCGACCCCGACCTCGTTCCCCTGGTGGTCAGTCCCGAGTGGATTGAGGCGGTCCGCCGCGAGCTGCCCGAACTGCCCGAGGCCAAGATTCAGCGTTTCGTGCGCGACTTCGACCTGAACCGCACCGATGCCGAAGTGCTCGCCGCCGATCGGGCCATGGCCGATTATTACGATGCGACGGTCGCCAAGCACGGCAACGGCAAGCTTTGCGCCAACTGGGTCATGGGCGAGGTGCAGCGCCGCCTCAACGAGGACGGCATCGCCATTGGCGACAGTCCCGTGACGCCGGAGGGGCTGGCGGCCCTGCTGGCCCGCCTCGATGACAACACCATCTCCGGAAAGATCGCCAAGACGGTCTTCGAGGAAATGTGGCGCACGGGCGAGACCGCCGACGCCATCATCGAGGCAAAGGGTCTGAAACAGGTCACCGATACCGGCGCTATCGAGCAGATTATCGATGAGGTGCTGGCCGCCAATGCCGATCAGGTGGAAGAGTACCGCGGCGGCAAGGAGAAGGTTCTCGGCTTCCTGGTCGGCCAGGTCATGAAAGCCAGTCGGGGCAAGGCCAATCCGGCCCTCGTCAACGAACTGCTCTTGAAGAAACTCAAAGGGTGAGGAGAGCTCATGTCCATCAAACCGATTGAATTCAAGGATGGCCGCCTGCGCATGATCGATCAGCGCCTGCTGCCCACCGAGGAAGTCTGGCTAGAATACACCGATTACCAGGGGGTCGCCGAGGCGATCAAAACCATGGTGGTACGCGGAGCGCCGGCTATTGGCGTGGCGGCGGCCTTCGGGGCGGCCTTCGGGGCCCGGGACATCGAGACGGTGGGATTCGAGGCTTTTTTTCGGGAGTTTGAACAGGTTTGCGCCGAGCTGGCCGCCACCCGGCCGACCGCCGTCAACCTCTTCTGGGCCCTGGATCGTATGAAGGCCTGCGCCGCCCGTCATCGGGAGCAGACCATTGCCGAGGTGAAGCGCCTGCTGCTGGCGGAGGCGCAGGAGATTGGCCGCGAGGATGAAGAGATCAACCGTACCATGGGTGCCCATGGCGAACCCCTCATCCCGGGTGCAGCGCGGATTCTCACCCACTGCAACGCCGGCGCCCTGGCAACGGGGGGCTACGGCACGGCCCTGGGAGTCATCCGGGCGGCGGCCGCCGCCGGCAAGGTAAACCGCGTCTATGCCGATGAGACCCGCCCCTTCCTGCAGGGCTCCCGCCTGACCGCCTGGGAGCTGCACAAGGACGGCATCCCGGTGACTCTCATCTGTGATAACATGGCGGGCTACCTCATGAGTCGCGGAGAGATCGACTGTGTCATTGTCGGCGCTGACCGTATCGCTGCCAACGGCGACACGGCCAACAAGATCGGCACCTACACGGTGGCGGTGCTGGCCCGCGAGCATGGGCTGCCCTTCTACGTCGCCGCGCCCATTTCAACCCTCGACCTGAGCCTAGCCGACGGCAGCCTGATCCCCATCGAAGAGAGGGACCGCCGCGAGGTGACTCACGTCGGCGACAAACAGTTGGCTCCGGACGGTATTGACGTGCGCAACCCGGCCTTCGATGTGACCCCGGCCCGATTGATCACGGCGATTATCACCGAACGCGGCGTGGTCAAAGGCGATTACCTGACCGGTCTGCAGGCGCTGGCCCAGGGGGACTAAATGGATCGTGCCGGGTTGAAGCGCCGCCTTGAGAAAATCGGCCTGGAAGAGGGCCCTGACGGGCTGCGGGCCCTGATGGCGGAGCTCGGTTTTACCGAGCCCAAAAAGAGTGCTACCAACCTGCACCTACTGGGGCAGCTGCTGGCAGATGCGACGCTAGTGGCGGCTGTGGTGGCCGAAGCCCTCGACAGCGCCGATCCCGATCAGTGCCTCAATGGCAGTGAACGCCTGGCCGACACCCTGCCGCGCGACGCCTTTCTGGCAGTCATGCGCGACCCTGTTCAGCGCCCCCGCTTTTTAACCCTGGTGGGGGCTTCGTCGTTTCTCACGGCGATTCTTTGCCGCAAAAGCATCTATTTTCACGATCTTTTTGTCGGAGGTGAGTTTGACCGCCATAAGGACGAGGCGGCCATGCTGGATGAACTGCGCCAGCACATTGCCGATGAGGCCTCTTTTGATGACTTGCAGCGCGGACTGCGCCAGTACAAGGCCCGCGAGGTTTTGCGCATCGGCAGCCGTGATCTCTGCGGTCTGGCCGGTCTGCAGGAGGTTACCGCCGAACTCTCTGCTCTGGCGGCGGCAACGCTGCAGCGTGCCTATGAGGTCTGCGACCATCTACTGAGGCTTGAAACCGGCACCCCTCTCCTCGATGTGCCCGAGGGCACCTGTCCCATGGAGCCGGAATTTACCATCCTGGGCATGGGCAAGTTCGGCGGGTGCGAACTCAACTTCTCCTCCGACATCGATATCATCTACTTCTATTCCTCCGAGCGGGGCCGCACCACCGGGATCGATGACGGGCGCGGCGGCCGCAAAAACAGCCTTCACCTTCACCAATATTTCGTCAAGCTGTCCGAGATGATCACCCGCGCCATCGGCCAGGTGACGGCCGATGGTTTTGTCTTTCGCGTTGACCTACGTCTGCGTCCGGAAGGGAACAGCGGCGAGATGGCCAATTCCCTGCGCAGTGCCGAGGTCTATTACGAAAGCTGGGGGCAGAGCTGGGAACGGGCCGCCATGCTCAAGGCCAGACCGGTGGCCGGTTCTCTCCCCCTGGGGCAGCGCCTGCTGCAGAACCTTGAACCCTTCATCTATCGCCGCTATCTCGATTACGCCATGGTCGAGGACATCAAGACCATGAAGCAGAAGATCAACCAGAGTCTTTCCCGCGAGCAGGAGGGGGAGCTCAATCTGAAGCTGGGGCGCGGCGGCATCCGCGAAATCGAGTTTTTCATCCAGGCTTTGCAATTGATCTACGCCGGCAAAAATATGGACCTGCGGGAGAAAAATTCCCTGAGGGCCCTTGCCTTGCTGCATAAAGAAGGACTGATCGAGGAGGCAGACTGCCGGGTACTGACCGGCGCCTACATCTTTCTGCGCACAGTTGAACATCGCATTCAGGTAGTGCAGGAGCGGCAGACCCATTCGCTGCCGGTCGACAAACGCGAATTTAAAAGCCTGGCCCGCCGCTGCGGTTTTCCCGACGAAGAGGCCTTCTCCCGCTGCCTGGAAGAACATCGACGAGCAGTGGAAGCCATCTATCTCGATCTCTTCTACACCTCGGAAGAGGAAATCCGGGAAGAGGTGCGGCCGGAGATTACCTTTCTCTTCGATCCGGCCGCCGACATCGATTACGTCAAGGATATGCTCGAAGCGAAGGGGTGTAAAAATCCGGATGCCGGCTACGAAGTTCTTTTGGTGTTGCGCGACGGTCCCCCCCACGCCCACCTGACCCAGAAGGCCCGCCGGCAGCTGGAGCGCATCGCTCCCCTGCTCATGCAGGAGGTGCTCGATTCACCCGAGCCTGACATGGCCCTGCTCAACCTTGAGCGTTTCCTCAGCGCTTTGCGCGCCCGCGGCACCTTTTTCGCCCTGCTGGCCGAAAACCGGGAGATCATCCGCGTCCTTATCTCCCTTTTCGGCACCAGCCAGTTCCTCTCCCGCATTTTTATACAGCATCCGGAAATCCTCGATTCCCTCGTTTCCCGCTCCTATGCCGTCTCCTTCAAGCCTCCTCAGGATATGGAGAAGGATCTGTCCTTGCTGATGCAGACGGCGCCCCATTACGAGGACAAGCTCGATGTGCTGCGGCGCTTTCGCAATGAGGAGATGCTGCGCATCGCCCTGAACGACATCCACGGCAAAACACCCCAGGGTGAAGGGACCTTGCAGCTGTCCCAGTTGGCGGATATCTGCCTGAAAAAGGCCTATCGCATCAGCAGGAATGAACTCATTCCCCGCTTTGGTCTGCCTTTTTGTGCCGACGCGCAGGGGGCCGAGCATGAAGCGGCTTTCGCCATTGTCGGCCTGGGCAAGCTGGGGGGAATGGAGCTGAACTACCACTCGGATCTGGACATCATTTTCATCTATGAGGGAGAGGGGCAGACGCGACCTGTGGAGGGGACGGAGCCGGATCGTTTTCGTCAGCAGAGCAACCAGGAGTATTTCGCCCGCCTGGCCCAGCGGATCATTTCCGTATTGACCCTCATGACTCGCGAGGGGTATGTCTACCAGATCGATACGCGCCTGCGGCCCTCTGGGAACCAGGGTCCCCTGGTGACGAGTCTGTCGGCTTACGAACACTACCATCAGTCTTCAGCCCAGATCTGGGAGCGCCAGGCCCTGACCAAGGCCCGGGTGGTGGTTGGCCCGGAGACGCTGGCACACCGCATTGCCGAGCTCACCGAGCATATCGTCTATGAGAGGCCGCTGCCTGAGACATTGCGGGAGGAGATCTGCCGGCTGCGTAATCGGATGGAGAGTGAGATTGCCCGTGAAGGCGCCAGTCGGTTGAACATCAAGACCGGCCGGGGGGGGCTGGTAGACGTGGAGTTTATCGCCCAGTACCTGCAGTTGCTGCATGGCGGGCGTAGCAAGGCACTGCGGGTGACCAATACACTGAAGGCTCTGGAGGTGCTTCACCGCAAGGAGCTGCTATCCGATGACGACTTCGATGCGCTGGACAGTGGGTACAAGTTTCTGCGTCGCCTGGAAAACAAATTGCGGTTGGTGCACGACCAGTCGATCAGTGAGCTTTCCAGTGATCGCACCTACCTGCTCAAACTGGCGCGGCGCCTGGGCTATCCAGATCGGCCACGCCGACCTGATGACGTCTTTCTCGAAGAGTACCATGGCACCACGGAAAACATTCGCGAGGTTTTTTCCCGACTTCTGTGTGAGTCTTAGGCGCCAGTTAAAGGGGGCGGAAAGAAAAAGAAGTCGCCAGCCTTCCTGAAACAGTCTTCACCAACCTCCGTTCGCACTCTCCCCATCAGGGTGCGAACGATAAAATTTCGTATCCGATATCGCTCAGCGGGAGTGACATGCTCAAAAATAGCCCCCGCCTCCCAGCGACCGGCGCGACTTTGCGCGTAGATGACCACTCCCTGCAGCCGTAGGACCACATCGTCCAGTTCCACCTCGACTTCCAGGTCTTCCTCTGGTACCAACTCCCGGGAAAAATAAAAACGCATGCCGCGGTCAGAAAGACTGGAGAGCCTTGTCTTCTCGATGCCGCCGCGTACACGCAGATGAATAGGCCAGTCCATTTCCAGACGGATATGGGCGCGCGGAAAGGGATAAAAAGGCGCCTCGACGGCGATCCACAGCTCTTCTACCCGCAACGGGAAGGCAAGAGTAGTCGAGAGGCCGGCCGGCGTTTGGAGGGCCAGCCCCTGGGAGGCGGTGGCGGTGACATGCAGTCCTGCTGCCGGGGGGGAGTCGGCCAAGATAAAGTGCCATTGTCGCAGCAGGCTGTGCAGCACTTCCTGCAGAGGTTCTTGAGGAAGGTCGAGAAAGGCGTTTTTGATCGCCGGGGAAAGGGAGTAAGGGTCAGTCAGCATGGTGGTGTCGTTCCAAAAAAGGATGTCTTCTTGGCTTGGATAGAGGTAAACGCCGCCCTCGACCCTTTTGTTCCATTTTAGCGCCCTTTGCCTATTTTTCCACGGGGCCGAAATCTTTCAGATGGGGATCGAGCAGATGGCGAGGCTGCACATTGCCGAGGGCGCGAATCATACTCTGGCGGATATGGGGGATTTCGATGGATAGATCGCTGATCAGCTTTTTCATGCGCTGGCGTTTCTGATCCTGGCGGGCATGGGCCGGGCACGAGCAGCACACGAGCGGGAAAGCGTTTTGACGGGCGAATTCGGTAATGTCCGCTTCAGGGACGTAGACGAGGGGGCGGATCACCGTGTGCCGGCCATTATCGGCCAGCAGCTTGGGGCTCATGGCTCCCAGGGTGCCGATATAGAACTGGTTCAGCAGCAGGGTCTCGATGGTGTCGTCGAGGTGATGTCCCAGCGCCAGCTTGTTGCAGCCGAGTTCGTCCGCCACGCTGTACAGCACGCCCCGGCGCAGGCGGGCGCAGAAGGCGCAGAAAGAAGAGCCCGGCCGCCGTTTTTCTGTAATGATGCGGTAACACTCCGTATCTTCGACGCGGCAGGTAAAGCCATGTGCGTGCAGGTGTTCGGCGATGATGTCCGTGCGGAATCCGGGATAGCCGGAGTCTACGGTAACGGGAACGAGCTCATAACGGATGGGGGCCCGACGGCGCAGCTGGTCAAGAATATGCAAAAGGGTGTAGGAATCCTTCCCTTCTATCCAGTAGGTTTCAGAAAATGCGAGACTAAAGTGCGTGGCTTGATTGACAAAAGCCCAAGGAAATAGGGTTTTCAGTGTTCCGTAAACAGGCCAACGCGAAGTAAATGTTTTACGGAAAGTTTCAATAGTGTAAAGGAATGTCATCAAGTGCTATTTTTCAGTCACGGTAGGGTCGTTTTAAATACAATAACCTTTACAAAAAATCAGGGGTAGATTTCGGCGTGTTATCTCTTCCCCGCGCCGCGTCCTGTGTGATTCGCGACACCCTAGGTTCTTTTTTTGTTACTGAGCATGGCTGCCGCTGGCAAAAGTGGACACCACCTATTGCCAGATAGTTTATGGCGTGAAATGAGGCTTTTCTTGGTTCTCCAGCTTCTATCGCGATTCTTCAAAGACATATAAAAGCTTCAATGTTTTACTTAACCAAAAACAATAAGGTGCTCTCTGCTCATACCTAAAGACTAGCTCTTTATCCCTCTCGTGTAGGAACATAGCACAGCGAAAAGAATTAATTGAGCATTTGTTCCAAGGGTATGCTTCACTTACGAGTCGAATCTACCCATCTTCAGCGATTGTTAAGCTGGGTTGACGTCTCACGGCAGACAGTGAAGAATCATCAAACCCTACATCGACTAATCTCCCATCATTTTTTTAGGACTTCCATTTATATCTAGCCGCATTACGTTCGGAGAGAAGAGCAATCAACCATGTATTTAGGGCACGCCTTCTATCTCAGCTCGTTGAGCCGAGGAGCGATGGAGGCTTCTGGGCATTCTAAGTCGTATCTGGCCGCTATAATCGGCAGCCTTTGTGGGTTCAGGAAGAGCCGTTCCTGTGGTCCGAAGAGACTCAATAAGAAGATTAAGTGCAATATTTGCTTCTTTAAGGGCTTTTTCGGCTGTCTCTCCAAACGCCGAAAGCCCTGGAAAATCTGGACAGGTCACGATAAATCCGCTGTCTTCATCGCTCCACAAGAGAATGAATCCATATTTGGTCATTTTGTCCCCCATGCAATGCATTGTAAGATCAAATTCGTCCTCCCTTGTAAATCGGCAACGAAATCTGTGTCATAAACGGGGTTCAACCTCAACCCACTGTGAAACTGGTTTGAGTCTAATTTCATTGACTTGTAATTTTTTACGATGTTGGACCACGTGCTGATGATGGGTCAAAATTGACAGTAGATCAACACCCATTTTAAAATGGGAACCCATTTATGGGTGCTACCGTCCTGGTGGATCATCTTTCCCGTCATAGGAGAACACTCTCATTTTTTGCGATGGACACCCCGTTTTTTGTCCTCTGGAGCCACTTTGGCTTTCTGGAATTGATTTTTAACCCATGTGTAGCTTCAAGTGCCTCCTTCGCGGCAGTACCCTGCGTGAAAATGTCTAATACCCCATCAGCGTTGACGGGATTCGTAGTGCTCGATCAGAGCCATGACCTCATCTCCCGGAGCTTTACGATTTGATGCCTGCGTCAAACGCTTGTCCAGTAGACCGTCCAGGCCGTTCGTGATAATGATCGATATAGCGCCGAGAGGTACGGTCAGTTACTCCCAGCATGCGACTGGCCTCCTCCTGGGTCAGCCGATTTTACGTCCATAGATTCAAGATTTCTTAGAATTGCACTTTCCGGGTCTCCTGTAGCAGTTGAGGCCGTTTCATAGTCATCCTCCTGGTATAACCATGAACCGGGCAAACCTTGTGCTACAAGTCCGGACATTTTATTTGCTCGTGACACACAGATTTCTAACACCTTGACAAAACAGAAAAATATCGGTTGAATGATTTTTGATTTTTTGGAGGGACGTCGTGGCGAAAAATTCATTGTAATATTTCATCGCCACCGAGCTAGCACTTCAAGCTACTCGGTGGCATTTGTTATTTAAAGGCATCTTTAGCTCTGATGGAAAAATGCAGCTTTTATTGCTTTAGGATGCCTTTGTAAGTATTTCAAAATAAAATAAATTTAACCATTGGCCTATTTAATTGAAGAGATATTATGTCAGGTTATTCTTGTAGATGTTACTCTGGCTGTTTGGTGGAAATTTTTTGACCGTAATAGTATAAATATAAGATTCGAGAATTCGCCTTTTCGTTCAATTGCATGTCTTCCTCACGGAGTATAAAAGACGGGAAATCCCAATTCCTTTAATCTTTTACAGGGTTAAACCTTGACCTGTATACGTATCCTCTTTTTTAGTCCTACAGAATAGAGAGGCAATATCTATGAGCCAATCAAACGGCTTAATATCATTTCTGCGTCACTACGGACCTATACCTGCCGGGGATAATATGTATGACGAATTGATCCAGACTGAGATCGAGCGTCATGGGATTGACCCTGTCATTCACCTTACTCCGGCAAGGCTGAAAGAGGTTCAAGAGAACTTCGGATCGGCAGAACCTTGCAACGTCATATTGACGGGTACTGCTGGCGACGGTAAGACCTTCCACTGCCGCCAAATCTGGACCGTTTTCGGTGGCGATCCTGAACATTGGAATGCGGGCGAAAAAATTGTCTCTTTAACTCTTTCGGCTTCCGAAAAAAAGTTGACCATTGTTAAAGACCTGAGCGAGCTGACACAGGAAGAAAAAAACAAAATGCTTGCCAACCTGGCCGCGTCTGTCTCCGGCAAAAATTCTGAGAATGTATATCTTGTCGCGGCCAATGACGGTCAACTCCTGGCAAGTTGGCGTGATTGGTCGGAAAGCCAGGGAGAGGACGAACACAAAATTTTCAAAATCGTAGAGGACATGCTTGTTGAGGACCGTACAAGAGACGATGTTCTTCACCTAAATCTCTACAATCTCAGCTGCCTTGACGCTTCTGATCATTTTCAGGAACTGATTGAACAAGTGGTTGAGCATCCGCAGTGGTCTCAGTGTAACGGCTGTGACCTATTGAAGAGCGACGGCTCAACGACCTGCCCCATCCGCATAAACCGCGAACGACTTCGTAATGGAAGTAAAGGATCGGTATTTCGCAAGCGGTTAGGAGAGCTGATGAAGCTTGCGCGTGCCAACCGTATGCACATTCCCATCCGAGACTTACTTCTTCTCGGTGTCAATATACTGTTGGGAGATCGGCAGGGCGGACAGATTTTATTGACCTGCCGCACAGCAAAGAATCGCGCTGAGAAAGAAGATTATCGCTTAACGAACCCTTATGCCAACGTGTTCGGAATGAATCTATCTGATCGCCAAAGGCAACAATATCAAGTATTCAATATCCTCGAAGCCTTTGGCATTGGCCGCGAAACTGACAATAAACTTGATAACTTGCTCATCTACGGCTCGTACAGCGATTCAAAACTCTACACTGATTTGGTTTCCAAAGACGCTTATTATGGTGCACCTGCGTATGAACAATATTTGCGCGACTATCTTGAAGGAGCCCGAGAAAACATTGAAGAATTTATGCAGGTACTGTCGAGACAAAGACAAAGGCTCTTTTTTTCCCTTCCTGCCGAAAGCACCTTTGATCCTTGGCGTCTAACAGTATACCAGGCGGCAGGCCAGTTCCTGGAATTTATTGAAGGTTTAAAAAACAGTGGCGACACATCGCGGACAGTAGAACTACTTGTCCGAGGACTTAACAGAACGTTTTGCGGCATGATGATTGACGACGGAACGGAGCTTTATCTCGCTTCTTCCGGTGGTGATGGTCGTGGTCGGATAGCCTCTCTTCTTAATTATGATTTACCGACAACCCGGCATAAAAGAGATCCTTACCTCAATTTTAAATTAGGAGGCGATGACGCAACGCCATGTATGCAAATTGTTGATCCAGCCGCAGATGTTAATAGTATCGTTGACAGCCTCACTCTTCAGCTTACTCACTTTGAATATCTTGTCCGTGTAGCAAATGGTAGTTTACCCGCAAGCTTCTCCCGTCAATGTAATGAGGATTTCCTAGACTTCAAATTAAGGCTGATCAAAAGGCTCGACGATCTGATTGGTGAAGAGCCATTCAGCGATGAAATCAGCTTACAAGCACTTACGGTGGATGAGCATGGTCGAGCCCATCCCGACAATGTAAGGATCAGGGTGGATTCATGAGTACACGTCTCGAAGCTCCTGCAAAATACAGAAGCGATGTTAATGTTTGGGTTGACGAGGCCATCTGGGGACACCGCCTTTACAATGACCAAACGCCATGGCTTGTGTTTCTGGAGTTCCTTGCAATTTTTCAGTCAAGGAATGCGGAAGGAAAAGCTCTGAAAGAGAGCCGAAGTGATGGCGCACATGAGATGTTCACGTATTATATTCCACGCCTTATTCCTCTGCGGCAATTGGTCTTTAACAACCCTCACATCAGGTATGTTGAAGACAATCACCAGTCCGATCCAGAGAGATGGCGGGCGTGGTTGAAAACGTTTTCTTCCGACGATGACTTCGGATATCTACAAAACAGGTTCGGCTCATTTGCCCGTCTTTCACGAGTAGTAGAATTTTTTCAAACCACAGCGATTGAACCACACCGTCAACGTCGATGGACATCTCGCTTTCTATTTCCATACGGCCCGAACTGTCTTTACGCGGATTTACCCGCAAATGTAAATGGAAGCCCAGACAGACGATTCTTTGCAAGAAGCGGAGAACTTCTTTACCTAATGCTGAACCGCAGCGGCAAGGGTAAGGACCTAGCAGAAATGATTTCTGAAAAATTGCTTCGCCAAGATGAAACCTGGAATCGCGTCGTTCGTGCCCTGTTACCTGAAGGGTATAGGATTGACTCGAACCTGGTATCTAGCACAATTGGATATCTACCTTTTGCCGAGCGACCAGAATACGGCGACCTTGCCGAGACGTGGACCCTCCTACTCAATTTGGACTTATCCGGCGAAACACTGCTTGATCCGTTGATGCGTTTATCCTCATTGCACATGCTTCTATACATGCTCAAACGGGCTTATGAAGAAGTGGGCGACACCAGCGAACCAAAATTCGTATTGGAAATTGCTTCGCCTCGCCGAACAACCCTGTTCGAACTCTCAAAAGAAAATTTTGGGGCGAACCGGATGCTATCGACACGCGCAGTTCGTGCATACATCGAGTCTGCTAAAGACGACGAGCGCTGGCGCGAAGCATTACAAGCCAGAGCGCCCGCAGAAGCAGTACGAGAGTATCTTGCTGAACGCTATGAATGGCAGCCGGATGATGGTCCGCCGTCCGGTGATCCGGAGACGATCTTTGAAGCTCTTAGGACCTACGCTGAAAAGCGCCACCAGCAGCACGTAGCTAAAGTGCATATGGAATGGGCAAGGCAAATTGGATTGGCGGTTTCGCGGCGAGGTGCAGGAACATGGTACTCACCTGATGATTCTTTGCTCAAAGCCCTAGTCATGTGCATTGTGGATGAAGGCCGGGAGGAATATCACCGCTTTCTGGCCAAGCTCTATGACCGATTCCGCTTGGTTATAGGGGCGAACGAAGCAGAGAAAGCGTTTGGAACTCTCCCGACTGATCAAAACGCCTTTATGCAAAATTCACAGCGCTTAGAGCAACGGTTAAGGACATTAGGGCTACTACGCCGCCTTTCTGATGATTGTGCCTACGTTGAGAACCCGTTTAGGAGTAATACATGACAAGAAACGAACTCATCGCGGCGGTCGCACTCGAATTCATAAAGATTCACTTGGATCAGGAGCCGGAAGGCTCAATACGCTTTTGCATGCTCGGGCTGGAAGCATCACTCGTGCGTTCTATTGCAGAAACCGTATTGTCTGATTCAGACACGGCATCAGATGTTTCGGTGAGAATTTCCAGTTTATTCGATCCTGAAAACACACTTCCTGCTGACGCGAGAAGCGACCAATCCATCACCCATTGGCGTCATTGCAGATTGCCGGAAAACATACGCGCAGTGCTCTTTGCCGCATCGCAAGAAGAACTCCAACGGAATGATAAAAGCGTTGAAAAAATCACAAAAATTGAAACTGACACACTGAGAACCTGCTATGACGCTTGGATTGATCAGGTTGGTTTGACCTCAGTATATCTTGAGGGGGCCAAGCGCGAACATTTACTGACAGCCCTTATGTCCGCAAACAATACCCATTCTGCGAGAACTATTGAGACATTTGCAGATTTTATTCTTTCTATTGCGGAAGGAATTATTTCCAAGGGGCTACCTCTTCAAAAAGCGATTGATAATGCCCTTCCAAGCCTGAAGCTTCCACGGTATTCAGGTTACTTTGATCGCATACCTGAAAATAAACGCAAATCCACCAAGGAATGGGACAAAATATTTAAAGGATTACAGAGCAAAGTTCGCCCTCTTCTCGTTTTGGAAACTGAAAAAGGGGAGCCGATTCCGCGTGAGCAGCTTCGCGCCAACTTCGCGGACATTTCCGACCGTCTAGACGAAGTTGAACGTCAGGCAATTCAAACCTTCTTGAATGCTGATTTGCGTATTGATGATTGGTCCGACGCACAAAAAGGATTGGTAGACCTAGACTGGCGATCCGTTTCTGATCTTTTCGAGGGCATTACAAAGACCTCATCGGCACCTCTCGGTGAAGAAACCATCAAGTTCTTTGATGACGAGTTCGACGATCTACTTGAAGAGGAAGAGCGGGAACTGCTTTCAAGCAATTTCCCCAAAGACCCATCGAGCGATTTACAGGACTTCTTTGAAACGCACCGAGAGCATTTTGCGCGAGACAAAAAGCTGTCTGGAAAATGGGAACGTTATATTTATCGCAACCCCCAAACTTACCAGGATTTTCTGGTTGGGCTGCTGGATACACTGGACAGCTTACGCCGCAGAGTCAGTGATGATGAGCTAAGAGAAAAGAAGCTGACAATTCGCATTCCCAATGCCCGAGAGAAAAGTTTCTGGCGCGGAAAAAATCCGAAAGTTGCAAGATACTTCGCGTTTCGATACCGAGGGCTACAAAATGTCTTGGGAGACAAGGTCGAATTAGATTTCGGAAAGTTTATGGAGTTTTACTTTCCACAAGTCGATGACGATCTTGCCAAAACAACATCCGGCTCTAAAGAGGCCCGATCTATCAAGTTCGAGGTCATTCTCGATCCCGAAGGGACTAAGGCCAAGCTAATATTTCACTGGGAAATGCCCGTTGATGCAATTGCAACCGCAATGCCTGATGACTTATTGAGTGTGGCCAATCAAAAAAGACCTCATGCTTTATTACCTACAGCGGATATCGCCAGGCAATCTGTCAATGCGAAAGGAAGTATCCAGCGAATCGCATTAAATGATGTAAACACAATCCGCGACGTGACAAATACAAATGATGGAAAACTTGTTGCTCCAAATAAGGATAGCGGTGATCGAAGCGACGCTTTTCTGAACAACCTCAACGATCTCTCTGGTGTATTGGGGGAAGATGCCACAACGGTCATAAACCTGCGATTTAAAGCCTTTCAGGTCGCCTATTCACAGGCCATTCGTGACTGGGTTTCAACTAAAGGACCGGGAATTAGCTCAGACGCGTTTTCCCGGCAAGCGGCAGCTTATGATGACTTACTTGTTGCCTTGGAAGAGCATGCAAGCAATGATCTCGCCCGAGAAAAACTCTGGCAGGAAATTCTGCGATTGGGTGTGGCGAACGTCGGTGCCGGGAGTCCAGCTGCCATCGTCACGCCGTGGCATCCGCTGCGTCTTGCCGAAATTCACATTAAAGCAGGCCAGGCCGGAAAACTTATTGATGATGTAATAAATGCGGAAGAGGATGATATTTTCCGCGCCGACCTTCTGTTTTCTCAGGTTCAGTCTGAACTACTTGCAAACTATTACCCGGAAATTTGTATCGGGTTTGATCGTGATCAACCGATACTACTCTCTGCGGCTGACACCTCGTATGACTATACACTCGCTGAGCCGCCTCTAAGGAGAAACCGGCAGGACGGAGACGACGCACTTGACATTGAGCCCGGAGTTGCTGCCAAAGCCTTTGGCAATGTCGGAGAGCAGTATTTGAAACTTCTGCCTCACGAGCGCAGTAATTTTTCGGTCGTTCTATATAACGCGGAATCCAAAGCATTACCGGGTGCTTTGGCCGCAGAGCTTTCCAGCAAGGTTGAACAAGAGAATCAACTGCAATGCGACCTCTTACTCACACATTCAGAACCCAAGCGGATTAGACGGATTTATGAGCAACAGAATGTCACTGTTAACGAAGATTCCGGTTCGGTCATGGCCAGTGAAGCCGCCAGGAATTTCCTTTCCAGGCTCCGCGTAGGTTTTCTTGACACGGCCCAAATCCCTGATGACGACAATGACCGTGCTGTCGATCTGGTGGCACTTCAGGATGTTGTAGCGCGGAACGCTCAGCTTGTTTGGAAAAGAACTCCTGGCGACAGGCATCCTGAGCTACTAACTCATGTTCCGGCACGTTGGTCTCGTCGTCGTCCGATTGGTTTGGCGGATACTGCAACATCAGTGTATTTAGCTTGTCCAGTGCAACCACAATCCGGCCAGAGTTATCTCAACCTCATTCATGGATTCCTTAAGGGAGATAACGCACCGCCGGGAAATGTTATCCCTGCCCGAGAGGTTAATTTCCGAGATGGCGATATAGGCAGCGTATTTACCCAAACACACAAGATTGGTGAATGGGTTGTGAACTTCGATGAACTGGTTGACCGCCGCCTCCTGAGCAACAATGGCGTTCGCGTTATTCGCCATATACGAGACCGGCAAGTAAATCGCAATATTGTTGTCTCAACAACATCTAAACCCAAACTCTTGCGTGTGCTTCTCAAGGAACGCTTGGACAGGCTCGATCCGGCAATCACCTCAGAAGATGAATCTGTCATCGACCAACTGATTGACCAAGCCAATACGCTGTCCGGTCAAGTGGTCATGCGTGCTGCCCGATATGGTCATTACGCAAATGAGTTGCTCGGCATCGTGCTATCCATGGAGAAGATTCGTAGTGGACTTGGCGATTCAAGCTTGCCCATAGGCTGGTATTTTCTGGATGATTTTGCGTCCTGGTTCGGACAACAGGAAGAGCAAATTGCCGATATCATGGCCATCGCCCCTCGTATTGTTGATGGCAAGCCTGTTCTCAAACTGGCGATATCGGAAGCAAAATTTGTAAGTTCTCGCGGATACAGAACACAGGCTAAGAAGTCAGCCAAACAACTCGAAGAAACCGTTGCTCGTGTGGGGCGAGCAATTGATCCCCATCACAAACGAATTGATCGTGAAATCTGGCTTAATCGTATAGGTGATTTCATGATTGAAGGTATGGAGCCGTTTGATCCTGCGCCGATGAACGGCTGGGACTTACACAAATGGTCAGATGAAGTCAGGCAGGACAAGATATCGATACAGCTAGCAGGGTTTTCACATGTCTTTATTCACGACAATGATGAGTACGTTGATGGAGGTGATGCCACGCCTCTGAAAGGTATGCCACACTGTACCCAACAAGTGTTTGACAAAGCCAGTGTTGCCAGGGCATTCCGTAAATTTGCCAAGAAAGGCAAAGTGCCAGAAGAGCAACCGGAAGCCGAAAGCGGCACATGGAGTGACGCTCTTGTTTCCACGGGACCAATTTCAGAGCCCCTTGAAGCAACGACTGACTCTGTAGCCACCACTCAATCTCATCCCCCTGCTCCCGAGCCAGTAGAGAGTGATCTTGCAGATGAATCAAAAGTCAAAATAGAACCGGATACTGTTGTCCCTACTCCGACTGAAGATTTCCCTTCACCTCAACCGGACTCCGCGGCAGAAGAAACCAAGTCCACTATTCCAGATGAATTGTTAGAAATGTGGCCGTCGCGACAGATTGCCGAATGGGTCAATAACGGTTCTGCTTCTGAGGAAGACGACGAAGACACCAAAGCCTGGCTTGACAATACCGTCAAAGCTTTGCAAAGGGCATTGCGCGGGTATGAAATGACTGCTGAGCTCATTGGTGCGAGGCTCACGCCAAACGCTGCCCTTGTTCGCTTCAGGGGCTCAGATGACCTCACAGTTCCCAAGGTTGAGAAGAAGCGCCAAGAACTTCTGACCTCGCACGCCGTTGATGTCATCAACGTACTGGCTGCTCCGATGGAAATTATCATAATGGTCAAACGACCACATCGGGCAATTCTGCGGTTGCAGGATTTGTGGCGAAGACGACAACTTCCCTCAACAGCACCGGAGTCCAATACCAGCTTGCTGCTTGGTGCGAAAGAGGCAGACGGGGAAATTCTGTATCTGAATGTCGGCAACGAGTTTGGAGGAAACCAACCACACGGACCTCACACCTTGATTGCCGGTGAAACAGGGAGCGGCAAGGGTGTTCTGGTACAGTCGCTGCTTCTGGATATTTGCGCAACAAATTCTCCTGAAAAAGCGCGCATCCGCATGATTGACCCCAAAGCCGGGATTGATTTTCCCTGGCTACGCAACATGCCTCATCTCGACGGTGACCTCATTACCGAGCAAGACGAAGCTATCCACGCCCTCGAAGAGCTAGTGGCCGAAATGGAGAGAAGAAACCGCCTGCTTGCAGAAGCAGGTGTTTCCAAGCTAGACAACTACAACCGCAAAGTTCTCCCATCCGAGCAACTTCCCCGAATTTGGTTGTTCCACGATGAGTTAGCGGACTGGATGATGATCAATGAATACAGAGACGCTGTTGATTTAAATGCAAGCCGTTTGGGCGTCAAGGCACGGGCAGCAGGAATTAACCTCGTACTTATTACACAGCGACCGGATAAAGACGCATTGCCGATGCAACTTCGTGCCAACTTAACAAACCGGCTAGTTCTTAAGGTTGCAGATAAAAAGAACTCTATACTTGTTCTCGATGAGCCCGGTGCTGAGAGACTACTCGGTCGCGGACATCTTGCTGCAAAGCTATCGGGCGAAGGGAGAGTTATTTTGGCTCAAGTGCCATTTACTTCAGAAGACGAGATAGAAAAGCTAGCGGACATCATTAGGCGGGCATGGTTAAAGAGAACTTCAACTAATTAGGACAGTGAATTTAAATAGTCGATCCCTTCGTCCAACGAGTCAAAGACTACATTTGAGGTTTCTTGTATAATTTTAAGGTACCGCCCGACCTCAGGCGAATGGAGAGACTTTTCATCAACGAATAGTATATGTTTTCCTAGAGCTGCGGCGTAACCAATCTCCAAAGAGAGACCAAACCCCCCAGGGTTTGTATCTTCAAAATATGCAAATATTATATCACTGCTCTTGATGGCCTCTAAATCCCATTCTGTATAAAGTCTGGGGTCAGAGAGTCCGTTTTTGCTTGGGTCCTTATATTCGAAATTCTTGGCTGCCTGAATCACTTTCACTTGCCAACCTGAATAGTGGCCTCCTGACAGATATACAGTTTTAACTGGCTTGCCCACTTTATTGGAAGAAATATCCGGTTTTAGAGTTGCGAAATAACAGTCTATCGGAAGACGGCGCGCCCGATCAAAAAACTCTCGCTCTCTTAATATGAACGGAAATGCAACAACTAGCGAAACCAGAAAAAGCTCTGCTGTGCAACCGACACCTTCCCCAAAACCGACATAACTCGGCAACCAAACAACAGCTTGAATAATCGCCAGGAGGAGAATGCTTGTTGCTATGCCTTGGCTCAAAAGACTGAGAAACATAAATCTGATCGTGGTTTCCTTGTCAGATGAACTAATAGATGACATCGCCACATTCCTTAGCGATTGTAGCGATGCCTCTTCAGGAAGCTGAGCTTTAATAAATTTGAACGCCGCACTTTTTTGAAGTTTTTCATCTATCTCCTCATTTGACAGAAGTATATCCTTTATTCTTTTTGGAAGCGTCCACAAAATAACAGGACACGTTAATATCTTAAGATATATCGGTATAAAAATGTAACATCCAAGAGCTGTGAGGGCGGAACCTACAGCATATGATGCACCTACGAGGCTCCAATATCCTAGGCTATTTGAAGGCGTGAAATTCTCGACGAACTCTTTAGGAAGGACAAAGTAAATCCCGACCAGAAATAAAAAACCTGGCAGCAGTTGACCAATGATCTCAAAGAAAAACTTTTCTATTGCCGTAATTATATTTTCAGGGTTCATTTGCATCCACTGGCTTTGAATTTGCGCTTTTAAAATCATTTATGACAAGCAAGACACACTTTTGCTTTGCCATAAAGATCATCAATATCCAAAGGCTCGCTGTCTGAACGTAAAGGATTAGGTTGTGACTTGTTTTTCTGTCTGGCTAAACGCTGCTCGTGGTCTTCTTTGATTTGCTTGACTCGTTCTGGCTTAGACAACTCTTCCAAAGACTCGCCTTGGCTCCAGGTAAAAGGAGATCCATGGTCGACGGCATTTTTTTCATAAGCTTTAGCTTCTTTAAACGCATCAGGATGGCGCTCCATCAGTCGTACCCACTCAATCTTTTGTTGAAAAAAACAAAAGGTGCAGCCGCTACGGGTGCGCCATGAATAGTAACTAGGAAGCCCCAGACCGGCTCCTTCCAAAATATCCAAAACGCCTGCTTTATCGATCCCGACCTCTTTAAATGGTAGTTTTACTATTAGGTTATCATCTTTTGAAGTATAGCCTTCACGGTATTCCTCGTCACCACGAATAGCAACATAACTATATATCCTCGTACCATCTGCGAGCAAGGGACGCACCCATTGCTCAAAAGGTCTCAACTTCAACTGGCGTGTACACCATCTCGTCTGCGCAGAGGGTAAAAAATCATTGTACTGCTTTAACCAGAAATCAAAATCACGGTCGGGGTTAAGCTTGAGTATACGTTGACCTAAGAAGCCTTCAAGCCTTCCTAGGTATTCGTAAACCTCAGGAAGCTCTTTGCCCGTATCGGTGAAGAAATATTCAATATCAAGATCTGGATGATGCTGGCGCATGTATACAGCAAGCGCAGCACTATCTCGACCGCCGGAAAGTCCCAGAACGTGTATTTCATTTCCAGCCATATCCTATGCGACCTTTCCGTGCCCTGATTTTCGTTTTTCCATCTCGGGAGCTTGCATATACCGGGCGCTCAACTCTGCCAATGCTGCAAGAATGATGTTTCGGTTTTTGATGTCAGTGGTATCTAGCGCCTTTGAAACCCGTTCAATAATATCGTTGATTGCTTCCCTATCAGAGTCGACCACATCGAACTCTTCCAAAAGCGGTGCTGGTCTACCTTCCATCCCAACTAGTACGGCCATTGCTTGGCGCTTCTCCGGGCGGCCCTTGATCCGTGTAAAGGTTTCGGCTCTGAGAAACTTCTGGGCCATGTCAGCAAGCTCAATAGATGCTCGATCCATATCAGGATCAACCCAATTTCTCGGCGGCTTGTTTGCCGCAAGGCTTGCAATACCCTCGAAGCTTTCATCATCGCTTTCAAATTGAGCCAGACGTCCGACAAAGGCGTCTAAGCGGAAATCTCCTGCAAGCTCTTTCACATTCTCTGCCCGTTCCCGAAGCTCCAAGAGAGACTGGCGTGAAAGATTAGGAACTTGTAGCTCCGCAAGAAGCATATCCCTTAGCCTATGAACCATAAGAGGATATGCCTGTACCAGCTCCTGCAAACCTTCTTTGACTATCGAAACAATATTCTGGATATCGTCTTTATCTGAGATGTCGGGATTCTTTGAGTTTACCAACGCAGGGATATCATCAAACAAAAACTTGTTTGGATCACGGGCGCGTTTAAAAATGTCGCGCACTTGAATAGCCTTTGCAGACAGGCGCATTGTCCGTTTGGTCCAGTTCGGAAGTTTCTCATAGATCGCTACGAGACCACGGGCAACATCGATGGGCTCAAGATGAATGAGTTCGTTTTTTTCATCGAGATCGCGCACAACATCTGCCATATCAGAAAGCATGCGCCGCGAAATTTTATTCAGGTCCATCCAACGAAGTTGAATTGTCTCGGCGTCTTTCGCCAGATACTCAACATCGACGTCATCAAGCCGCGCACGGAATATACCTTCCCGGTAGATAGCCAGATTTTCTCGTTGAGTGAGAATAAAAGCAACCGCTAAAACCGGCATCAATCCATCTTTGATGCCGTATGGCTGTTCCGCCCAAAGGTTATAAAGCTCTGATACGGCAACCGAGCGTTTTTTGTTTTTCTTTATATGCTGGATCGCTGCATTCCATGCCGGGAAAAGCCTGTATGTGTCAGTTTCGTTATCGGAAGGGGCTACGAAGCGACAGCCGTCTTTCGTTTCTGAATAAAGCCCTGTGGCTTCCAGCAGAGAGGCGTAAAGACCGCCTTCAGCTGGATAGCCGTCAATGCCCAAGCGTGGCTCACCATCTCTTGTAATCATGTGCCTCAAGAGAGCATTTTGGCCTGCGATAGCACTGCTGGATGGCTTTTGTCGGTTTAAAAGCTCATTATGCAGCTTTGGACATTGGTCATACCGTCTTTCAGCAATCTCAGAGGCAAGACTGTTCAGATCAGATTGACGATATCGTTTTGTAGAGTGATGCTTACGGCACCATTCGGCCATGTCGAGCGATTTTGTGAGTTCGGTCTCCAACTGGGCCTGCAAATCTGCGAGCCTTGCCGTAACCTCGCGTCTTGCAACCGGATCACCCGCCAGCTCAGGATGATCATTGTTAACCTTATCAAGTGCCAGAAGTTCACGTGCCAGCATCACTACTGACCAAGCTCGTGGTGAGTAACCTGCCACGATATCCCATTGGTCACTTAACTTGGCCGCTTCCCGGCAAAGCGTTTTAACGGGCTCTTCCTCTTCCCCCTCGGTCGGAACAACAAGCAAGAATTCACCAATTACCCCGTTTTTAGGTCTAAAGCGAGACGCCACAGCCATCACATCTTTGGCAGGCGTGATATTCACATCAAACCAACGCATAGCGCCGGTTTCATGGTAGTGGCGCTTTGCCAGAATGGGCTGCAAGCCGGCCAAGGACTTTAAGGCTGCAAAATCGAGCTCATCAATCTCATCCAGTGCCATACTAACTGCTTGGTCTATGTTGAAGTCGCTACCGGCAAAAATGGCGTGCGCATCTTGAAACTTCTTGAAGATTGTCAGGGACCATTTATCGAGAGTTGTTAGTGCCTCTTTAAGGTCTTTTGCACTCACATCCAGAAAGCATGTTTGGATTAAATCAAAACTCGGAACGAGACCAGATCGCTCTTTAAAGAGATCGACAACTGCTATGGTTTTTAAAAGATCAACCTGAAACCCGTCAGCACCTAGGGCTTCGCACCGTTCTAATGCCTCTGCCGCAAGTGCCCAACGATGGCCATCAGGTGAAGCGAGAATGGACGGTTCCAGATTGGCTCGTAAATAATCCCAAAGTTTTGCTGGCGTATAGAGGTTCGTTTCATCCGCCGTGTGTAAATAATCCTGAAAACCATGAGGTTCTGCTGAATTCAGAAAGCCAAAGATGCTACGCTGGTTTTGCCCAAATCTGCGGCGTGAAATCGGACCAAGAAGGCAAGCGACAACAGGATGCAAAGGCCAACAATCTGCCAGCATATTTGCTAAGCGGTCGTCGTTCTGTAAACGGTCTTTACGTACAATTTTCGCAACAGTTCTAGAGAGGTCTTTGTATTTTGGAGATGCCTGACGACAACACTCAATCGCACGAGAAATTAGATCAATTTGTTCTTCGCCAATGGTGTTGACGGATAAATCAACAAATCGTCCTTGGATTTTAGCCCATTCATCACGCAGCTCATGTGATAGCCGGTGAGCATATTCACCAAATGCTTGGTGTAGAACACCTATAAATAAAAATCGGCCATTGCTACGTGATGCGGCCTCTGCAAGCTGTTGAAAGATATATATGTCCGAGCCATCCTGTGCGGCAGATTCCAAGAACTTGCCCATTTCGTCAACGAATAGCATCAGACCGCCATGGGTATTAGGTTTGCTCATGGCGACATCTATCAAGCAGTTTACAACCTGCTCTTCGGTCCACCCGCCTCTGGGGCGGCGTGAAACGTACCCGTACTCTTTTAACGTTTCCCCTAGAACATCAACGGGATTATCTCGTCTCCCGACAACCGGAAGTACGCGCCAACCTTTTGAACCGGTTGGAAGAGCCTTCCATATTGAATTTGTAAGATCTTGGCTGAAGACCTTAGCTGCTTCCTTTCGTAGATTTTCATTACGATTCAGCAAGGCACTTAACGCAATCGCCAAACTCGATTTACCGCTACCATAGGGGCCGGTCCACGTAAATGCACCTTGCCCGCTTTCGGAGACATGCCGAGCCATCGACAAGAGGATATCGGCATAAGATTGCGGGCAGATAAAGCCATCAAGGGCATTCCTGTCACCCAAATCCGTATCAATCCTTATGGATTTTTGGAAACGCCTTGCAATTCGTACTTGATCAACTAACGCCACTATGATGACTCCCTATCACTTGAACGTTTATAGTCCTCTAATGCAAACTCAAGCGCATTGCTGAAATCAAAGTTCGAGCTACGAACAACTTGTTTTAATCCAGCAGTTTCCGACCATCGAAGCGCATTGTTGGTGACGTTGGCAATGTCAGATAGGCGGTCGGCGACATCGTTTTCATCAAGCAAAAAAACACGTCCCGGTGACCCTGGCTCATATGCGATCGCTTCAAAAGAAAGCGTTGATGATGCTGGAGAAAATTCTCTCCAGAATTCAAGCAGGGCATAAACAAACGCCCCTTCTCCTAACGTTGTTTTTTGGCCGCGAACAAATCGGAACTCATCACGCTTCGACACCGGCTTAATTAATCCAAGTTCTGTAAGTGGAGATTCAAGGGAATCATCTCGTCCGGATTTTGAAGATGATGGTTGTGCGGCGTATGTACGAATAAAACACCCGACGTCGTTTTTAATTGTCGCCTGTGCGACATTAGGCCAATCACGCTGTAATCTCTTAATCAGCTTATCCCGATCAAATGTAACTGCGGAGTAGTAGCTAAAAGCCCAATACCATGTGGTTTTTTTCTTTTGCGTTGCTAGCTTCCAATGGATTAGCCATAGCGAATTTTGATTCTCTAAATAAGGATCAACACCATGCTCTCCGAATAGCAGTTGTCCGAGCGATGTTGACTTCACCATGTTAGTGTTTGAGGGCTCGTCAATGATGCCCGCAACCACCGCCCAATGACGCATAGATGACACCATGTTTTTACCCACACCAAAACGAGCAATGGCGTCATCCCCCCAACACAGGAGCTTGTTATTCGATTCTTGCTCAGTTTCAGATACACGGTCATAGCATTTTTTTAGCCATCCATACCTTAATGGAAAGGTCTCATGACCTGAAAAGTGAGGTTTGTAGTCTTGTTGGTAAAGTGGTCCATGTGCCATGGTATTTATATCTCCTGGATGATCTATCCAGGTGACTCTAATATAGAGTATATGGTATAGTCAATGTCGATCTGCTGGAGGCATCATCCAGAAGGAAGAAAAAATCCATATGGTCCTTAGAGTTAGTTGCATAGGATATAACTGATTGTTTTATTATGAATAATTCCGAAATTTTATATTTTGATTATCAAGCTACAACACCGGTAGCTGATGAAATTTTAAATGAAATGCTGCCATATTTCAGCGATTCTTTTGCCAATCCACATTCCGCAGATCATGTGCTTGGCTATAAATCTTCTGCCGCTATAGAAAAAGCAGCACAGCAAATCGCCAATTTCATTGGTGCAGATAGCGACGAAATTATTTTTACATCTGGGGCAACAGAATCGAATAATCTTGCACTTTTGGGCCTGGCGAAAGGTTCCGCTCTCAAAGGCTCGTCCCGAAAACGAATTCTTATGAGCGAGATAGAGCACAAATCTGTGCTATCAGTTGGACCTGTTTTGGAACAACAATATGGTTTTACTGTAGAAACTATCCCTGTTGACAGAAACGGATATATTGTTGCTACAGAAATGGAAAGGCTACTCGAAGAGGACGTTCTTCTTGTTTCAATTATGGCCGTCAACAATGAAATCGGCACTATACAGAATATCGATACCCTATCTAAGATTATTAGACCCCATAAAGCTGTATTTCACTGCGATGCTTCGCAAGCGCCGATGGGGATTAATATGAATAATTTTGTAAAACATGTGGATATGCTTAGCCTGTCTGGGCACAAGATGTACGGTCCCAAAGGGATTGGCGCTTTATATATCTGCCGAGATCTACAAGATCAAATCGAACCGTTGATTTACGGCGGCAACCAACAAAATGGGCTTCGACCTGGCACATTGCCTACGCCATTATGTGTAGGTTTGGGCGCTGCTGCTGAATATCTCGGCTCGCCTCAAGCAGCCTTAAAGCGCGATAACTTACGTAGTCGCAGGGACAGATTTGTCGCTATGCTCTTAGCCCTACCATGGTCAGCCAAACTCTATGGAGCTGATTGTCAAAAGCGTCATCCTGGGAATATATCTATCGGCTTCAAGGGAGTTAACGGGCAAGATATCCTGGGAGTATTGCAGCCATATTTAGCAGCCTCTAGCGGCTCGGCATGTACGTCGGGAATTCCAGAGCCTTCCCACGTGCTAAGAGCTATTGGATTGAATAAGGAGGAGGCAGATTCTGCAGTTCGATTGAGCCTCGGTTTTGAGACCTCTGATCAACAAATCGATGAAGCCATCAAGCTCATTGATATGGCATTGAGGAAGCTGTCCGAATCTTCCTCTTTTTCTATGTAGTCTCACTTTTCAAAGGACTTTATTTCTGTGATGAGGAAGTGACCTTTTCACCAATGCTTGGCGGCAATTCATCGAAAGCCTTAGTTTAGAAGTGAATCAAAATAGAGTGGGAACTATGGCAATATCAAGAGTGGAGGACGTTTTGGCACTTCAACTTGACAAATAGTCAGATGGTAGGATAAGAAGATCAATGTAGGCCCGGAATGGCTCCCTCCTGATTCTCGTGGTCAGTGCAAACCGCCGGGTATTTACCCAGAAAAGTCCGGGATTCCCGGACTTTTCTTCTTTGCGTCAGATTGAGCCTCCTGCCGATTTTTCCTTCTCAGCATTCCTTAATATCGTCCTATGTGAGAGCTCATCCCAAATGATACTCAAAATTTGATACAATTTTTCGACCAGTTCTTTTCGTTCTTGAAGGATCTAACTTTCAAATCTCCCGTGCAATTTTACTGGCGACAAACGATTTGGGTTAAGGATGGGTAAAGAAAAGATAAATCGTGAAGCTTTGTTTGCTCTTATTTGGGAACGCCCTGCGAGCGAAGTGGCAAAAGACCTCGGGATCTCGGATGTTGCTCTTGGAAAACTCTGCCAGAGACTCCAGGTTCCCAAGCCACCACGAGGATACTGGGCAAAATTGAAGGCAGGTCGAATCCTGAAGCGGCCTCCGCTTAAGGCCTTCAAGGAAGAATCCCAAAGAGAGATTTCTACAAGACACCAGAAAACCACAAAGGCCGGAGAGACGATCAAGCTCTCGGTATTGCAGCTAGGGTTTATGAAACAAGCTCTCAAGGAAATTAGGGCTGGCGGAGCCCATCCCATCGCGTGCGAGCTACGACATGATGGTATTGGATCCCTTGAGTCAGACCTTGCGGCGCAAATCTTGATTCTGATTCAGAATAAATATGAAGACTGGCTTAATAATAGTGATTTGAATGCAACCCTCGCTGGTGCCCTTCAAAGTCTCAAAGGGCTAGTTGAAAAACTCCTCCCTCTGGCAAAGAGCCAGGTGCTGTTATTCCCTCCAGAAAAAAACGGAAGTCTATACGGCAGCGTGCCGACTATCATTGTTCGCCTTTCCCCATTATTGCAACAGAGGATTTCTCATCTAGTTCATCTTGTGAGAGAATACAAGCTTTCCCATGTTGCATCTGAGCTCTCGGACTCTGAGCAGGCGTGGTCGATTCGGTACGCGAGCTCACCAGGTGAATTTGCCAATGCCAAGACTTTGCTATGTGTGTCAGCCCATGATGTTTGGCTTCAGGGCGAAGTGAGACAATTATGGGATTCTGGACCGATCAGAGTAGAAACAATTCGCCTCCCTCTTCAGCACCTTCTTCCACTAAAGCTGTTGTCGAAACAGGATGTTCATCTCCCAGCAGCTTTGGGCAGGGAGAAGTTACGTCCTTACGCAGACCGCTTGCGCAATCTTAAAGACGCTGAAGATATCCTTGGGATGTTTGTCTCCTCATTTTATGACATGGAAAAATCTATTCCAAGTGATCGGTTGGCTCTTCTTGATCGGCTGTGGTTCGGTAAAGACGGAAAGGGTGCGTTCTTTGAGGCTAGACATGCATGGCGAGAATTAGAGCACTATCTAGAGGACTGGGAAAATTCTCTTGAGCAAGAAAAGTCTGAACTCTGCCGAGACGTCATCGGAATCGAAAAAGGGGATATCGTAGTTCTCAAGTGGCGGGGGAAAACGGTCCGGGCTCGAATCAATGCCACCAGTGTCATTGCCACAGAGAAGGAAATCAACTTTCAGCTCTATGGTACAAGATTCCGCAAGGACGGAACTCTTGGGAAACGGCAGGAAACCTTCACTATCCATTTTGAAAATAATTAAGCACGTTCTACGCCTCTGATTAGGTGGCGAACAGGATTTGCCAAGAGCAGGCCCCCTCTATCGTCACAACCCTCTCAGACGTCTCTTAATCTTTTCCCTCTCTTTTTCAAGTTCATCTATGATTTTCTCTTCAAGGTCCAGGTACTCAGTCAACGCTCGACTGAAAAGTTCGGTTTTTGATTTCACTCCCGAATTGGGCGAATCAAGATAATTTTCCATACGCTTAGCCAAGACTTTCGAAATTTTAAATCCAGTAGTAATACGCTCATTCTGTTCCTTGGGTCTATCCTCAGCAGTCATCTCTCTCTCCCCTGTTGTTTTGAAAAAGTATATCAGAAATCATAAAAGAAGACTATAGTCCGTGGACTGACAGTCACGGGAAATCTAGGATGCACACAATATGAGTGTTGCATCCTTGGAAATAGCTTTTGGGACTGTGCTAAAAGGGAAGAGAGCGGAAGCAAAACTCTCCCAAGAGGCTTTAGCCCTTCAGTGCGGTTTAGATAGGACGTACATTTCTCTGTTGGAGAGAGGGTTACGCCAGCCCAGCTTGAGGACTCTTTTTCTTATTTGTGAAGCTCTTCGTATCCGACCCTCAACCCTTGTTTCTGAAGTGGAAAAGGCTGTCATAGCTTGCCGTTGAAGAGTTCGTGAGAGGGAGGCTTTTTCTTTTCTCTTCTTGGGTTGCCAAAAGTGGATTGATATGCAGCGAACTGAATTCGAATAGGCCGTATCGGCAAGTTGCGATGGCTTCAGGTTTTGCAGGCTTCTGAAGATGTTAGCTACACGGTCCGATTGGTCTTTGTCCCACTCACTAAGCATTGCCTTTACAGCTTGTCGCTTCAGATCTTCTTGAGAGCCGCATAGGTTTTTCAGGATGATGGGCTACGCCCGGTCGCGTATAACCTGTGCGATGTCCTTTCCCCCGGCAGTAAGTCAATGGCCGGATAGCAACATTGCACTTGTCGTCACTGAGGAGCTTTGGCGGCATGGCTGACAACTTGGTCTGAAAGAACATGTTCAGAAACATCGTCTCAACGATGTCATCCATGTGGTGGCCAAGGGCGATCTTGGTTGCTCCCTAGGTTTTTTTCTTTCCTGAACCACTGATGAGGTTGCCATCCAGCAGGTGGCGAGGCTGAACGTTGCGCAGGGCATTGAGCAGGCTTTGTTTGATGTGCGGAATGTCGTCCTGCAGCTGGCTGAGCAGTGCCTTTATCTTTTGCCGCTTTTGGTCGTCAAGGGCCTCTTGCGGACAACCGCACCCAACCAGGGGACGCATCACGCTTGATGCCCATTCCTTAATCCATTTCTCTTCAACATAGATTAGCGGTCGGATGACTGTATGACGTCCATTGTCGGCGAGCATTTTGGCACTCATAGCGGCTAGGGTGCCAGAGTAGAACTGATTGAGTAGCAGGGTTTCGATCGCGTCATCCAAATGGTGCCCCAGCGCCACTTTGTTGCATTGTAGTCTGTCAGCCACCCCATAGAGGGCGCCGCGCCTTAAACGGGCGCAGAAGGCACAGTAGGAACTTCCGGGACGCAGGTGCTGCTCGATAATTTCCGCCCCTTGTGTGGTCTCAATGTGAAGAGACAGCCCGTGGCGTGCCACTTCCTTGGCGATAGGGTCACAATCAAACGATCCAAAGCCCGGATGGATTGTAACTGGGATCAGTTCATAGCGGATCGGCGCACGTCGCTGCAACCGTAGCAGGGTGTGAAACAGCGTCCAGGAGTCCTTCCCCCCGCTTATCCCAACCAGAATTTTGTCGCCATCCTCGATCATCTGATAGTCGCCTACTGCCCTGCCGACATTCCGATAGATGAGGTTTAAGCTCTTTTCACTGGCTTTACTCATGCCTGGGTCCTTTTTTTAATTCTTCCGGCCGTTCCTTTACTAGCTCCCTAAGATCTAAATTCGGGATCGATGATGCGTTGGCGAGCATCCTGTCAATCATGCGTAGCTGCTGAGCATTCTTTTCTTCGAGGTCTCTGACGTCTCTTTCAAGCCGAGCAATACGCTCTTGAGCGGCGACATCTGCGCGTGTGATGCGCGAAGTGACCTCTGGTGTAACTCCACGAAGGTCGGCCTTTTGTTTTTTGTACTTGTTGTAAATGCCTGTGTATGTGCACAGTGTTTGACGTGTGGTCTTGATTCCAAGCTGTAGTTCAACTGCTTTCGTAAGCAGCTTCCAACTCAACTTCCCTTTCCAATTGGCAATCAGGCGTTCGATTCGACGTTGGTCTTGTGTCGTGATACTGGGTGAAGCCATCTAACCGATCTCCGTGAGGTTGTATGTGGCCAATAATGTTGTCAGTTCTCTGTTGGGTTCTGGTTGATTCTTAGACTTTTTGTGTCGCTCCAGAGCCTTACTGAGGGCATGTTCGGTATTAGAGAGTTTCGCCGCGACATGTTCGATCTGCTTTGTTCGAACATTCACAAGGTTGAATTGCGCAAGCTTCAAGTTGAAGGTAATGACTGTTTCTTTGGGTGTCTCTTTCATCAATTGAATAAGTTGTGACAATATGCCTGTGTTCCGCGTGTGTGTGATGAACCAGTCCTGCATTGTCATCGAAACGGTCAAGCGCTTGTCCTTCTCAATGGTTTCCAGCCGTCGGCATTGAAACTGATGGTCCCGGTCAAGGACATCAATTGCATTCTGATCTCCAGCCACATGGCATGAGCTAGGGCATAGGAAACAGCTTGAAATAAAGTCGTTGAGGTAGTCGCAAGGGCTCGTGATAAGATTCTGGACGCAAACACCGGTAGATGTCGCACTTGCAGGCAGGTTAAGTTCTTTTTCGATGTCGTCTCTTGAAACCCAGCGAATTGGTTGTGTGGTCTCGTTTGCCGTTGCCTGAACTTCTTTAACTCTGGAAGTGCGCTCAGCGTGACTCGTGTGGATGTACTCGTACGTCTGTTCGCAACTTTTTCGTCCAGACCAGGCCGTAATGATTTCGTTGGGTATGCCGCTTCTGTCAGCCAGGGTATTGGTGTAATGACGAAGTTGATGGTAATTCAAAAAAAGACGTGAGGAAAAACCACGACGTGTGAAAAGCAAACCCCTACGACCGATATCCCTAGCAGCGTTTTGAGCTAGGCTTGCGGGGGTCAGAAGCGTATAGAAGTTCGATCCGCCTGGTGTTCCACCCCCCTTTCTAATGGCTCCTTGGCCGTAGTATTGGTAGCCTAAAACACAGAAAAGCGCGCCGTCCATTTTTGTTTGGGTTTGACCGCCGGTCGAAAAGCCAAATGGAAAGCTTGGGAAGGAATTTCTGTGGAGATCAAACAATAAACCCTCGATTTTCTCAACGGTAATCAGGCGGTTGTTATCTGGATCAAACTTCTTTGCATATTTGCCCTGAAAATGACAATTCAGTAGCTTGTACAAGCCAGGCCGAGCTGGATTCTTCACGGCATTGGAGGAGATCAAATCTTCCGTCTGAAGATCTGCGATTTTTTTTGGTCGCCAACAAGAGGTGCGCTTGGACAAGTTATCGCTCGTTTTGAGCCTGCAATGTCTCTTCTTGTAGCTACTATCTTCTGAATAGACGTAAACCTCGTCATCAATTCCGTAAAAGCCTAGCGCGTAACCCAACTGAAAAAGATGCGGTTTTTTGTCGAGTTCAAGACGTGCTTTTCTTTCAGATTCGATAGGGAAGTCGCCAAGCAGCGTGCAAAGCTTCTGGTCTGGGTTTATGTAGTAACGAGCAAGGATACGGCCAGGCTGACAGGCTTCGGAGAAGTAGTCGAGACCCTTTTCAACCAGGGGTGCGAGGTCTCGAAGTATATGGTTGCGGTTGTCTTGAAAGCCTTTGCTGCCAGGCCAGTCCATGTAAAAAACTTTGGGCCGATCACCTTCGGAGTAGGACATGAGTTTCTGGTTTGGAAGAAGTGGCACTTCAGCACTTGCTCGGTTCGGGGCCGCTAAGCAAAGTAGTGCCACGAAGGAGGCAAGCGCATCACGAAAGTCGCCAGGTTCTGGGCGTTCATTGATGAGATTGTTTAGTGTTTTGGCATAGACGGCCCCAATGGCTTTGATGGTGTCTTCACTAGCCATTTTTTGATTTCTTTGTGAGTCCGCCTCTTGACCAGTTCGATCGCGGGCATCTTTGATAAAAGACCGAAGCCGCTGAGAATTCTTTGGAACTAACCCATGCTTTTCACAGAAATTGATGAACGGTATGACAAAATACACGCGGCAGCCGTGGATGCAGTCAATGATGGAGGAGGGGGTTTGCTGGTAGAGGTGGCCGTGCATGGAAGAAAGTAATTTTCTTGCATAGCCAACCCAAGTGGTTTTTGTTCTATTAGAGATCGAGAGATTAAAGCATTCGATAATGAAGACCTTGACAAGGTCACCGTATGGTTTTGGCAGTACATTATCAGCGCCTGAACCGGCAGGACCGCGTCCTTTAGTGCCGTGTCGTCCTGTCAGTATACGAGTTTTATGGCCTGTGTTCGGGTCGACATAGAACCAGATAAGATCATCAAATGTTGCGTAGTCCCCTGTGGGGGTCTGGAACTGTTCGAATGTGGCGACTTCCTTGTATTGCTTAATCAGCGATTCGGTACGATCGAGGTACTTATTCAATGCCACGCCGAGTCTCCAGTACCTGGTTGCAGACGTTAATGGTCAGCTTAATCCATTTGACCTGCTTGCCAAGCTTTTCGACACTGAGCTTTTCTTCAGGCGAAAGCAGATTTTTGCTATTCGCTTCAAGCTTCAGCACTGCGAATTCCAGCACTTTGCCGTGGTTGGCTTCCAGGATCGGTCGGAAGTTGTTGCAGCCATAGCAGCCAATAGGACGTCCCGTAGTGGCCGAGCATGGAGTGCAGCCTTGTTTGTCACGCAAGCCGCCGACCGCATTGAATTCATGGTCGAGAACTTCGATCTCATCGTTCGAAACCTGTTCCAGCGGTTTGCTGAAAACAGCCGCCAGAAAATCAGAGCCGACGTACAGATCGTCAATCATCAGGCGCGAATTGTAATCAAGGTTAATGTAGTGTCTCGCCGCAGGCACTGTAACGCCTGTTATCTTTGCCAGCGTTATTGCGCTTAAGCCCGCTTGAGCGCCCCGCGTCAGGACCGTATGACGGATTCTGTTTGATGTCACTGTGCAACAATCGACTCTGCTTGATTCAACGCTGACGTGTCGTGTGCTCATGGTTATTGTGGATTCGCCGAAATGCAGGGCACGAGATTTGTCGTTGAAAAGTGCACTAAGGTCGTTTTGTGATGCAATCTCCAGCGAGAAGAAGTCCACGAAGATGAAAACTGGCATGTCGGAAACCGTACTGCTCAACTCCTGATGCGAAATGCTGCATCCGTTTTTTTTCAGTAAACTCCTTACGCCATGCATGTAGAGTCGCTTGTAATTGGTAAGGATCTCAGAGTTCTTAGCATTTAGAGGGATAGGATGCTTTTCTGGTGTCGTCCTCCAAGATATTCCGTTACCTTTTGCATGGAAAAACCTTATCTGAAGCTGGTCGATTCCAAGGTTTCCTACTTCATGGGATGGATCGATGCGTGGATCGTCAAACCGACGGCCAGCGGGAAGCACATCGCTCCACTTGAGCATCGATAGCTGAATAGGCCTGCGCACCGTCGCTGCTAATAACTTGTTGCTTACGGCGGCCCTGATTGGGCCAAACAAATATTTTGATTGAAAAAACTCTAGCGGGCGCTCAACCTGCCAGTCAAAAAGCTGCAGTCGTAAGTTCAGTGAAGCACAGAAACTGTCAAATTCCAGTTCGCTAAGAGCACCCTTTTGGGGATCGAAGATCTGTGGACGTTCTGGGTCTAGGTTGGCCTTGGTAAAGGCGTGGTGATCTTTATACTCCCGGTAACCGAGCTTGCTCAAGGTGCCAAAAAATTGATTGAGGCCCTTCTTTTGGTGTGTTGGAAGACCGCTCCATTTGGCGCGTAGAGCAACTAGCTCTGGGATTCCAAATAACATTAAAGATTTCGTATTGGTGACAACCGTTGTAGTCGTGTTGGCTGCCTTTGTTCTGGCGTAGTGCGAGTATACGGCCAACATGTGAGACCTGTCCAGATCTGGAATAGAGGTATTCCAGATCCAGCTCATATCAAACTTCCATCCTTTAGCGGGAGTTGGCAATAACTGCCACTCGTTGCCCGTTATATCGACAGTTAAACCGCTTTTAGCAGTCAGTGTTTGTGGCTCATAAACCCTTGCTTGGGCGGCCAGAACGCTAATCATTAGTTTGCATCCACCATATCTTGATGTTTCTGCATGATCTGGCGCACTTTTTTGTGCGTTCTTCGATCGTTATAGGTGTCCGTCATCGTTGAATTTGCCGACCAGCCCATCGCATACTTTCTGGCATCTTCAATCCAGCCTGATGTGGAATTCTGATAATCGGCTTTGTCATCGAATATGTCGTTCCACATGTGTCGAAGGAGGTGCGGGTGTAATCGATGATTCAGCACTTTCGAAAGCGTGAGGAACATGTCATTGATTGATTTCGCGGCAAGCGGCTGCCCCTGCGTTCCCCTGGAATTGCTTTCACTGACAAATATGAAGTCGTGATTAAGTGCTCCAGGTACCTCATTCCGGACATGCTCGATATAGAAAAGCAACGTATCCATGAGCTCTGGTTTTAGGTTCGCGAGATGAGACTTGGTCTTCTGGTTTGGTCTTTCGTGTCTTGGATCCGAAGAGTCGTCATGGTGCGGGTAAATCCAAAGAGACGAACCAGACTGGTCAGAGCGCAGATCAGAACACTTTAGTTTTGCCAGAGCGCCTCGCCGAATCCCCGTGTCGAGAAAAATGCTTACGATTAAATAATTCCGCAGGCGGTTGCGCTCGGTGAATGGGTTGTTCGGGGAAATCGGACGAATAACCTCAAGCATCTTGCAAAAAATTTCCGGCGGTATTGCGTCATCCTCTGGGTGGCGTGTTTGTTGATCCTCCTTAGATCTTAGGGACTGCTCATCGGCAATCATCTTCATTGTTAGCTTGTTGAGTTGATCTTCAATGTTCTGGCGAACGGAAATCGGGTCGTGGAACTGTTCAAACAACCAGTTCAGGTACATTCGAAGGCGATGGATACGGCCCCGATGGGTGCCATTGGAGACTTTTGAAATTAGAAATGTGTTCGACGCTAGAATGTTTCGGAGTGATTTGTCTTCGGAATTAGCAAACAGTGGAACGACCTTCTCATTACTGCTGTGTCCAGCATTTTTTGCACTGTGCTCGTAATAGGAGGTGTACTCGCTCATGGTGAGCAACTTCCCAGAGACCGCTCGCTCTGTTAGGTCAATGCCTTTTGAATTGAAGTATTTGAGCGCAAACAATAGTTCCCCTCCGTATCGTGACTGTGTGCTCAGTCTGAAATGAGTGAGGGTATTCAGGTAGACCGAGGCGTAGGGATCAACTGGGCAAGAAAACTTATCGACGATCGCGAAAAAGGTCTTCTTGTTCCACTTGTAACGTTTCAATACCGCATCCATATGCTTAACAAAACCCCGCCGGCTATAAATGGTTTTGACATAATAGGGAGGAAGTACTGTTTTGTAAAGGAAGAAATGGGGTGCCGGAAGGGGTAATGTCTCTCGCCATGAGGCGTGTCATCCACAAGACATTGTTGTGTAACTTATTTTTTGCTGTCAAAAGAAATGGAATATTGCTGCGGTGGCGGATATACAGGAAAATATTGCTTTACAGATAAGCTACCAGACACAACTTGCCGCCGGAGACGCCGACGAGGATGCGGTCCCCCTCTTCAATGAGGTTGAACTCGCCGATGGCTTTACCGGCAAGTTTTTTGATGCGCTGAAAAAGTTTATCTTCTAGAACGGGCAAGGCGATCTCCAGGGAACAGAGTCGGCGTCGGAGGTGGATGCCGCCCACGGATTAAAACAGATCGGGGGGGAAGGGATCAAGGGAAAAGGGCGTCGGCTACCAGGCGTGATCCCGCTTGAGCAGACCCACGAAAATGTCGGCGGGAACGGCGCCGCTAAAAAGGAAGCCCTGGATTTCGTTGCACCCCAGTTTGCGCAGAAAAGCGAGCTGGTCCTTGTTTTCCACGCCCTCGGCGACCACGTTGAGGTCGAGACTGTGGGCCATGGTGATAATCGATTTAATGATGGCGGCGTTCTTGTTGCCGGGAGAGAGGTCGGTGATGAAGGAGCGGTCGATTTTTAGCGTGTCGATAGGGAAATTTTTCAGATAGCTCAGGGAAGAATAGCCCGTGCCGAAGTCGTCGATGGCAATCTGCATCCCCATGTCTTTGAGCATGTGCAGGGCGGCGGTGGTCTCCTCTTCCTTCTGCATGATCGTACTCTCGGTGATTTCCAGCTCCAGGCGGTGGCTGTCAAGGCAGCTTTCCCGCAGAGCGCGGGTCACCGTTTCGGCGATCTGCAGGATGGTCGTATTCTTGCCGGAGAGATTGACGGCAATGCGAATGCGACCATAGCCGGCCTCGGCCCAGGATTTGCTCTGCTTGCAGGCAGCCCGCAGCACCCATTCGTTGATGGCGATGATCAGGCCCGAGTCTTCAGCAATATGAATGAACTCATCGGGGTAAATAAGACCCCGTTCTGGATGGTTCCAGCGGATCAGCGCTTCGGCCCCGACAACTTCGCCGGTATCGCTGCTCAACTGGGGTTGAAAATAGAGTTGAAACTCGTCCCTTTCAAGGGCCTTGCGAATATCCCGCTCAAGACCCAAACGCTCAAGAGCCGAAGCGTTCATCGATTCCTGATAAAACTGAAAGTTGTCCCGTCCTTGGTCCTTGGCGTAATACATGGCTGTGTCGGCGTTTTTGAGCAGAGCGTCGACGGTATCGCCGTCGGTAGGGAAGAGGCTGATGCCGACACTGGTCGTGACGCACAATTCGAAGCCCTCAAGATGAAGGGGTTGGGAGACAGCGCTGATGATGCGTCGGGCGATCTTTGCCACATCGCGGGAACTGCCCAAATCGCCAAGCAGGATGGAAAACTCATCGCCCCCCAGGCGCGAAACACAGGAGTCCAGGCTGGCAGTGCCAATAAATGAGGCAGTGTCTGTGCGGCGTAGACAGTGGTTGAGGCGTCTGGCCACTTCCTGTAGAAGGAGATCGCCGATGGAATGGCCGAAAGTGTCATTGATGCGTTTGAATCGGTCGAGGTCCAGGTAGAGCAGCGCCGCCAGGCGATCATGCCGCGCAGCATAGGAGAGCGCCTGTTCGCAGCGGTCCTTGAATAGTAGACGGTTAGCGAGGCCGGTCAGGCTGTCGTAAAAGGCCAGCATGCGAATCTGCTCTTCCGCCTGTTTGAAGGCGGAGACATCCTGAATAATGCCAACCAGGGGCGGGCTGTCTTTTTCCGCATCGTGGGAAAACTCGCCCTGACTAAAAATGATACGCTCGTGTCCCTGGGGCAGAATGGCCTTGTAGTGAAGGCTGAACGGGGTGCGAGCCGTCAGCGAGGATCGGAAGACATCCTTGACCCGAGCCAGATCTTCTGGGTGGATATGACTGAAAAAGTCGCCATAGTTGAGCTGCATCGAAGACAGTCCAAGTCCCAGCAGGCAGCTGGCCTCGGCTGACAACCGAAAGAGGTTCTCCTCTGGAGAAAGTTCCCAATATCCCAGGCGGGCGATGCGCTGTGCGGTAGCCAATCGTGTCTTGTTCTCGGCGAGTTCATAAAAGGCCTTGTTGGCCCGCAGAACGTAGCGGGCGCGATTGGCCAGCACGGTTTCATTGATGGGTTTGGTGATGAAATCGGTGGCGCCGATTTCAAATGCCTTTTGAATCGACTCGGGATCATCCAGGCCTGTTACCATGATGATGGGGATGTCGGCGCCGTGAGGACGCAGTCGCAGCTCGCTGCAGAGGGCAAAGCCATCCATGCCCGGCATGACGACGTCGAGAAGGACGAGATCGGGCTTGAGAAGAGCAAAGAGATCGAGAGCCTCCCCTCCCCCTTCCGCCAAGGCTACATCAAAGCCGGCCTGCGTCAAAACCTGACGACAGAATTCCCGCATGACCGCCGCATCATCGACCACAAGGATCAGGGGCTTTCGTAATGGCGAGTTGGTGGTCATGGATCTCCGTCGGTTTTAGACGCTTGGTTTATGAAGGGAAGGAGGGCTTTTCCTGCAGGATCACAGTACAATAATTAAGGCAAAAACCCCGCGGGGTCAAGGTTTTTGCTGTAAGGGCTCGCAGACAGCTGGAGATTTATGCCGGAAGGCAACGGGGGAAGGGATGGTGCCGGCTCCCGGGGTAAATGATTTGCCCCGGGAGCCGGATCGGATAACCTTAGACAACCTGTTCCATGGCCCAGATGCCGCAGGGGCAGATGCCGGAGCAGATGCCACAGCCGATGCAGTAGTGGTCGTCCGATACATATTCGAAGGTGCCGTCATCCTTGTCCAGCCGCCTTATGGCGCCCTCAGGGCAAGCTTCCAGACACATGGAGCAGTCACGGCAGGTGCCGCAGGAGAGACAACGGCCGGTTTCGGCCTTGGCGTCGGTGACACATAAGCGACCGCGGTTCTGTGGCCGGAAGAGCTCCTTGGACAGGCAGCTCTGGGGAATCACCACCGGTTTCCTAACGGGAACCAGTTCTTTTCCGGCCAAGTAGTCGTTGATCATTCCGGCGATATCAGCCCCCTGGCCGATGGCGTGAGTCAAAAGGCCCGGCTTGATGGTGTCGCCGATGGCGAAAACCCCTGGGGCTGTGACCGCTTGTCCGCAGGCGTCCACATCCATCATGCCGCGATCGGTAAGCCAATCGCGGGGGATATAGGAGAGGTCAGGGCGCTCACCGATGGCGATGATGACCGTATCGGCCTCGATCAGTTCGCCGTGTTTGGTCCACAACCCTTTGGAGTCCACTTTCTCGGTGAAAACGGGCCAACGGATTTCCCCGCCAAGGGCTTTGACCCCATCGATTTCGTGTTTATAGGCGGACGGGCGCTGGATGTCGATGGCGGTAACTTTTTTGGCGCCCATGGCGTAGGCACCAAGGCAGACGTCCATGCCGGCGTTGCCGGCGCCGATAACCACGACCTTGTCGCCGACGTCCGGACGATGGCCGGCGTTGATCTTCTTGAGGAAGTCCAGCCCCTTGACGAGGCGGTCGTGGCCCGGGAAAGGGATAATGACCGCATTGTGGGCACCGCTGGCGATGACCACGGCGTCACTGCTGTTGCGGATCTCCTCAAATTTATTCGCGTCTACCCGCATGTTGGTGTGGATGGTGATCCCCAGGTCTTTGACCCGCGCGATTTCTGTTTTCAAAGAGTTTTCCGGTAGACGTGACGAGGGTATGGCCTGTCGCAGCTTGCCGCCGACCTCCTGGTCGGCTTCGTAAATCGTGACCTGGTGACCGGCCAGGCGTAACTGCCAGGCGGCGGAGAGCCCTCCCGGGCCACCGCCGATAATGGCGACGGATTTACCACTCTCCGCTTGTGGGCGAGGAGACTCGGCCTCCAGCGACAGGCGACCGAGCTCTTTCATGGCGACGGGGCGATCAAGGAATTGGCGTGTGCAGGCATCCATGCACAGATTGGGACAGACCTCTCCACATACGCTGGCCGGAAAAGGCGAATAATGCAGGACCAGCTCAAGAGCTTCTTTTACCTTGCCCTGCCGCAGCAGCTTAATGCGCTCCTGGGTGGGGATGGATGAAGGGCAGGACGTCTGACAGGGGGCGCCGTATTTTTTGTCCTGCCACCGGGGGGTTTTGAGACGGTCTTCGCCGCTGTTGACCAGGCCGGCGACGTGCTGGTAGTCGTCTTTAAGGACATCACCGAAGATGCCGCCTTCCACCCATTTTTGCTGACGGAACTCCCGCATGGTGATGCGGTGGTGTACCTGTCGCTCTTCATAGGTCTTGGCGACAATCTTGTGCCAGGAAGAAAAGTCGGTCAGGGTTTCGAGGCGATGGAGGCGGTCGACTTTTTCAAGGAAGACGGGCAGGCCGTCTTTCAGGAAGGCTTGGTCTGCCTCGTCGAGGTCGAGCAACCAGACGTCATCGGAAAGGCCACGGACGGGTCCGCGCACATAGATGGTACCGCCGACCATGCCCATGCAGGCCCGATCGCCCAGGACCGAGTCCATTTCTTCACAGTCGATGCCGCAGACGATGCCGAGGCCGCCTCCCATGAACTCGAAAGAAAAACTGCCGGTGTTTTTCAGAACCCAGAATTCAGGGGGCTCGTAGGCCGGGTCGTGCTTCATGAGCGAACCGGAACGCGTACCGACGCGGCCGGCCACATAGATTTTACCGCTGGCCGCACAGTGGGCCGTGGTGTCGCCGCCGTCCCCCTTGATAACCAGGGTGGCGCCGGCATTAAGCCAGCCGGCATCGGCGGGGGCAGAGCCTTCCACGATGATCTCGGTGCCGTCGAGACCGAAAGAGCCGACGCGCTGACCGGGGTTTTTCACCTTGAACCGCAGGGGCGCGCCGTCGGCAGTCCACAAGGGGCCACCAATATTGTGATGCCCGGAGGAGAGGATTTCGAACTCCGTCTCGCCCTTTTCCAGGGAGGCATAGATCTGCTGGAGCAGTTTCTGGGTGGAAATGCGCTGCTTTTTTTCGTCGAAACCGATAATTTGGGCCGCCATTGAAATCTCCTGTCAGGCGTGAGGCGTGAGGCGTGATGAGTAGAGGCTTTTTCGCCGCACTCTTCAATCCCCCTCCCCTCACAGACTTAACATACGTATTGGATCTGTAACCGTTCCGCCACGGCCCGATCGGTAGAAATGAGGGCGTCGGCGCGGCCAACGGGCAGCGACGAGTTGCCGATGGGGGCCATGAGCTTTTTCAGCTCCTGATCCATGGCCAGGAAGTAGTTGACGATGTTCTGGGCCGCTCTCTCCACGTCGAGGCGATGGGCCAGAGCCGGTTCCTGCGTGGTGATGCCGACGGGGCATAGACCCGTGTTGCAGGCGTTGCAGCGGCCCATTTCGTTGCCGACGCAGCCGGCCATCTGCAGGATGAGTTTTCCGGTAAAGACGCCGTTGGCGCCCAGGCAGATCATCTTGAAGGCGTCGGCGGCCAGATCGCCGGTCTTGCCGAGACCGCCGGCCGCCCACAGGGGAATCTGGCCCTGGCGACCCTGAGCTACCGCCGCCAGGTAGCAGTCCCGCAGTTTGCTGACGATGGGGTGGCCGGTGTGGTCCAGGGAGACCTCGTGAGCGGCGCCGGTGCCGCCGTCGATACCATCGAGAAAGAAGCCGCCGACGATATTGTAGGGGTCGCGCACCAGGTTGTTGAAGACCGATACCGAGGTGGACGAGGCAGCGACCTTGATGGCAACCGGCACGCGGAACTTGAAAGCGGCATTGAAGGAAAGGAACATCTTCTGCACGCTCTCCTCGATGGAGTAGAGTCCCTGGTGGTTGGGTGGCGAAAGCAGGTCCGCCTTGGGGACGCCGCGAATGGCCTGGATATGTTCGGCTACCTTTTGTGCCATGAGCAGGCCACCGTCACCGGGTTTGGCGCCCTGGCCGATCTTGATGAGAATACCGGCCGGATCCTCGATCATGTGGGGCATCGTCTTGGCGATACGGTTCCAGCCGAAGTGGCCGGAGGCAATCTGCAGGATCATGTATTTGAGATAGCGGCTTTTGAGCAGGCGTTCCGGCACACCGCCTTCGCCCGAGGACATGCGTACAGGCAGCCCGCACTCTTCGTTGAGATAGGCGACGGCCATGGCTACGGCTTCCCACATGCGCCAGGAAAGAGCACCGATGGACATGTCGCCGATGATGACGGGGTAGATCCAGCGCACCGGCGGTGTCTGCCCTGAGGCGGCCAGTTGGCCGGTCTCGTTGACAGCGAAAGGGAGTTTGTTCGCCGGCATGATGCGGCCGAAAGGAGCCAGCAGGTCAAAGGTGTGGCGCTGGGCGTCAAGGCTGGGATCGGTCATCTGGGAGATGCGACCGACGCGCAGACGGTCGAGAGTGCGGACGGTCCCCTCCAGGTTCTTGCGGCCGCCGCGCTTGATGGAATCACCTCCCAGGCAGCGGGTGACGATAGGGTGGCGGTTGTCCACGTTGCGCAAGGGGCCGATGGCATCGTTGGGACAGACCTTCTCACAGATACCGCAGCCGCGGCAGTAGTTCTTGATGGAGTGGGCCTGGCGGATGACGGGTACGGCACTGAAGCGAGCCTTTGGTTCAGGCAGGTCCCCTTCAGAAAAGACCAGGCGGCGCCGCTCGACCTTAGGGACGATGGCCCGGAAGGAACAAGCTGCTACGCAGGAACCGCACAAGGTGCAGCGACTGGCATCGTAGCGGATTTTCCAGGGCAGGTCGTTAGGGGTGATGTCTTGAATTTTCATTGTCTCCATCGGTGAACCTCCAGGTTCTCATCGATTGCCACGATTTCCCGCTCGTGGGGATAGATATCCGTTTCCCAGTCCCGGTCGGGCATAATCTCGTTGATGCCGCAGACTTCCGAAGAGAAGACCACCATGTCGTCAGAGCGGCCTACCACAATGGGTCTGAGTTTTTTGGCGTCGCAGCAAGTGAAAAGGGTGTTGTCCGGCAGTACCCCGATAATGGTATTGGGTCCGTTGATCTCCAGGTGGGCCAGGGACTGGCGAATGGAGAGGAGAGAGTCCTTGTCGTCACGCTGTTCGATATCCTCGAAAGGGAGTGGGGTGATGACATGCTTGAAATAGGAAAGGGGCCAGCCAAGTTCCCGGTGAGCATAATGCAGGGTGTAGAGAAAGCACTGGGAGTCCGATTCAAAGCCGATATAACCCCGGTGGAGTTTCTGCTGAAACTCGACGTTTTTCAGGTAGAAGGTGTTCTCGCCATTGGCCAGAGCCGTATAGCCCTGCAGAAAGAAGGGGTGAGCAGCATAGCGCACGATGTCGTAGTTGGTATTTTGGCGGCATTGGGCCGTGATGACTTTGGCCATGAAGCGCTTGTCCACGTCCCACAGGTTGAAATAGGTGCCGATATCGCGCGGATCGCCGATTTCTTTCAGGGTGAGCACGTCGGGCCAGAAGGAGTACACGAAACCTGTCTCGTCCTTTTCCAGGGCGAGGCGAATTTTAAGGCGCATGTCGAGCAGGAGTTCCTCCTTTTCCCGCTTTTCCGCCTTTTTGTAGTGCTTGGGGTAGTCAAAGGTTTCAAAAACGTAGTTGGGCATGGTGATAATGTCGAGGCCGGGCTGGTCATTGGTTTCGGGTACCCACTGCAGAACGCGCTGGAAACCGGCGGCATGCAGGATGTCTTCGGCGATTTTCAGGCCCTCGTCGGTACAGGCAAGGGAGAGGGTGGGCAGATGTTTATACCCCTCAAAGATGCCGCCAAGATCATGCATGACCATGGCGAATCCCGAATTGTCGTGGCCCTTCTGTTGGGACTGCATGAGCAGTAAGGCCTGGCTCGGGTGGACATAATTCCGGCTTTTAATGGCGCCGATACGACACATGGCGATACCTCCAGGCATGGGTTAAGGCGGACGCGTTTTCAGATTGCCGCGATAACACAAATGCAAGCAGTGGGCCAACAATTAAACCAAAAGACAGGAATGATAAAAGGTTTTTATATGCCTTTTAAAACAATAACTTGGAAATGTGTGTCGGTTGTTTTCTGGAGGCCACTCAATGGTCATCACACGGGCAGTGCTTCGAGGTGTGTTTCTGTGTTACTCACCTGATGGTTTATTTTTAGGCAGGATGTTCAACTGGGGGAGTGAGTACAACGAAAAAAACCTGTCCAGGCACTGAGCCTGAACAGGTTTTATCGATGCAGACGAGATTGAGACTCGCTCAGATCATTTCGATCCAGCCGTGGGGGTCTGGAATGCGGCCATACTGGATACCGGTCAGGGTGTCGTAGAGTTTCTGGGTGAGTTCCCCGATACGGCCATGGCTCAGGCTTACGGTCCGGTTGCGGTAGGTGAACTGGCCGACGGGGGAGACGACAGCGGCGGTGCCCGTGCCGAAGGCTTCCTGCAGGCGCCCGTTTTCGGCCCCATCAAGGATTTCGTCAACGGACAGGGCACGTTCCTCAATCTCCAGGCCCATTTCCCGTATCAGGGTGAGGATGGAACGACGGGTGATGCCATCAAGAATGGTGCCCTTGAGGGGAGAAGTGACGATCTTGCCATCATAGAGGAAGCAGATGTTCATGCTGCCGACCTCCTCGACGTACTTGCGATGGACGGCATCGAGCCAGAGAACCTGATCGAATCCCTGGGCGGCGGCTTCCGTTGAAGCATAGAGACTGGCCGCGTAGTTGCCGCCGGTTTTGGCTTCCCCGGTACCTCCCGGGGCAACGCGGATGTATTCATCGGAGATCCAGATTTTGACAGGATTCAATCCCCCTTTGTAGTAGGCGCCGACCGGGGACAAAATGATGTAGCACAGGTATTGGTCTGCCGGCTTGACACCAAGCACCGGTTCGGTGGCGATCATGGTGGGGCGAATGTAGAGGCTGGTCCCTTCGCTGCGCGGAACCCAGTCGGCCTCCAGTCGGATCAGTTCTTTCAAGCCTTTGAAGAAGAAGGCCTCGTCCACCTCGGGCATGCACATACGTCGGGCGCTGCGGTTAAATCGCTTAATATTGTCCATGGGTCTGAACAGGGCGATGCTGCCGTCCGGGCGGCGGAAGGCCTTGAGTCCTTCAAAAATTTCCTGGGCATAGTGCAATACCAGCGCGGCCGGATCCAGCGAGAATGGGGCATAGGGGGCGATGCGCGCCGAATGCCAACCCTTGGGCCGGTCAAATTCCATGATGAACATGCGGTCAGAGAACTGTTTGCCAAAGACCAGTTTGCTCTCGTCGGTAACGCGAGGCTTCTGCCCGGAGAGGGGAAGAATTTGCAGCTCCATAAATGAAAACCTCCGAAGGGTGTAAAGGATGTGTAGGAAAGTGCAATTTTTAACACAGGAAAGCGGGGGCAGGCAAGAATTTTGGCACTGCCCATGGGGGGATGAGATGGAGTCGGCTTTTGATAAAACGGAAGAGGTATTTTAGTCCTGCTCCGGTTCTAACTTTTTAATCGGGCGCAGACTGGCCTGGTTATAAAGAAGTTGGGATCTGAGACTGTTTTTTTCCTCCTCATGAAAGCGGCGAACGATTTTTTCGTATTCGGCTCTTTCGGCCAAATCGGCAAGACGATATTCCATGGTGTGCAGCTTCCATAGGTCTTCCATGAGACCCTCCTTTAATGGCGGCAGATCATTTAGGACTTTGCAGAGGTAATCTATCACTCGCCGGGTAATAGTCAAGGTAAATTATACTATTTAAGGGATGGACTGGCCATTGTTTTCGCTTATGGGTGCCGGAGGGTGGTGGGTCGGGAGGGAGCGGAATATTGGTTCGGGAGGAGGTGTTTTGCTAGCGGGCCTGCTGTCGTTAAGCAACAGGCCCGCTAGAAGCAGTCAGCTGACCAACTCAAAAACTTCTTTGGCGTCGTTGAAATTATAGATTTCACCGGTTTCAATGATGTAGTGCCATCCATAGATGTTCAAGGTGCCTTTGCGGTATTTCTCTTCAATATAGGGGTAGGTCAAAAGATTTCGCATCTGGACCAGAATGTTGATCTGCTCCGTAAGCCACTCTCGTTCTTCGGGGGAATCGTCCGTCATCAGGCGATCGACCCGGCCTTTTACTTCTTTGGAAACCTCGAGCCATTTGCGCACATGAGGCAGGTGGTCCAGCTTTGCCGGCGGCAGGTTCAGGGCCGCGCAGCCGCCGCAGTTGGAGTGGCCGCAGATGACAATGGTGTCAACTTCCAGGGCCTGCACGGCATATTCGATGGCCGAGGTGGTGGCCACATATTCTTCGGTCTGTCGGTAGGGAGGCACGATATTGGCGACGTTGCGGACGATAAAGAGTTCGCCGGGGTGGGTCTGGGTTATCAGGTTGGGGACAACCCGCGAGTCTGAACAGCCAATGAACAGGGTGTGGGGTTTCTGCGTTCTGCCCAGCTCCTTGAAGAGTTCGCGATGGCCTTCAAAGTCTTCTTCCCTGAACTTCATGTGTCCTTTGAACAAACGGTCCATAAATATCCTATAGGCAAAAATTGAGGTAAAAAACCTTGAACTTAAATAGACTCGTCGCAGGTTGGGAAATCGAGCCAAAAGGTGCAGCCCCCTCCCGGTGTGTCCTCCACACGAATCTGCCCCTCATAAAGACTCATGATTTTTCTGGCGGTGGTCAGGCCGATTCCCGTGCCTGGTCTGTTGCGGGCGACCCTGGAGCGGTAAAAAAGGTCGAAAATATGGGCTTTGTCTTCATCGTCCAGTCCTGGTCCATGATCGCGGACGAAGACGTGGTGCGTGCTGTTCTGACTGATGCAGCCGACTTCGATGGAGCCGCCCGGTTCGGCTCCGTAGCGCAGGGCATTGCCGATAAGGTTGGAGAGAAGGGATGACAGCAGTGTTTCGGGAATACGAAGAGCGGGCAGGGGATCAATGTGGATACCCACGTTCATTTCTTGCCGCAAAGCGTGGTAATCATCCAATATGTCTTGCATGATGCGATTGAGGTCGACCGGGTTCCGCGGGGGCTCTACCCGCCCCAGTCGAGCGAGGGTCAGAACGTCTTCCATCAGCGCCAACATCTTGCGCCCCTGTCCTTCTATCTCTGCCAGTATATTCAGGGCGCGCTCGTCGAGTGTGTCGGCGTATTCCTCGCGGAGAAAATCGGCGTAGCCGAGAATGGGCGTCAAGGGAGTCTTCAGGTCGTGGGAGACGGTGTAGACAAAAGCATCGAGCTCACGATTGGCGTGGCGAAGTTTCTCTTCGGCGGCCTTGCGCTCGGTTATGTCACGAAAAACGGCCATCTTCTGGGTGCTGCCGTCAGAGGTGATCAGCGGCGTATGGATGATCTCAAAGGTGCGGCCATTGGCTGAATGAAAACGTTCTTCCTTGACCGTTTCGCCGGCCAGCACACGCTGCATGGGGCAATGCGGACAGGGATCCTGGCGATCAAGTAGAGCCACGTAGCATGGACGATTCTGGTACGGACCAAAAGCCTCGCGCATGGCTTTGTTCATAAACTGCACCTGATAGTCGGCAGAGGCGATGTAGGCGAAGTCCGTCATGGCGTCGAGGGCGGTGATCAGACGCGTGCGTTCGGTTTCCAGCTCAAGGGTGCGCTGCCGTACGGTGGATTCGAGGTGGACCGTCTGCTCGCGTAATTGCTGTTCAAGCTCAATCTGTTTGCTGAGATCGATAAAAGACTCGATGCCACCGACAATGCGGCCATGCTCGTCTCTGAGATAGTCAATATTTTTGCACATGACCAATGGAGCGCCGCTGCGGGTTTTGATGGTGCATCGCGCGCCGATAATCGGCTTGGGCAGGGTGTCGCTGAACAGGCCACAGGTAAGATCGCATTCGATTCCCTCCAGGGCCGTGCAGGGCTTGCCGATGATTTCATGGGCAGCATACCCGGTCAGGCGCTCGGCTTCAGCGTTCCAATAGACAATAACGCGGTTGGGGTCGACCAGAAACAGGCCGCTGGGGATGGTCTGCAGGACATGTTCAAGGCCAAGGGAGCCGAGGAGGTTGGGCATAGGGACTTCCTCTATAATGGTCTAGCTGGTCGGCCGCTGTTTAGTGGTCTGTCGCCAGGGAGATCATTGACCGCGCCTGTCTCTGCAAAAGGAAAGAAGAACGATCAAGAAACCTTATAGCATAGGTCTGCTTTCTCATGAAGTAGAAAATCACTGATGTTTTAAAGACTTTTGGCAGCGCGACCCAGAATGGCAACATCCACTGTTTGGGCGCCATTTTCCAGCAGGGCGTTGGTGCAGGCTGCCACCGTCGCCCCAGACGTCATGACGTCGTCGACCAGCAGAACCGACTGACCACTCAGTTTTGAGTGAAGCGCAAAGGCATTGATAAGATTATGGCGGCGGTCATCCAGAGACAAGCCCTGTTGGGAAGGTGTGTGCATAACGCGGCGCAGCAGGTTGGCGGCCACCGGGATGCCGCTCAGATTCCCTATAACCCGGGCCAATAGCAGGGATTGGTTGAAGGTTCGCTGACGCAGCCGACGGGGGTGCAAGGGGACGGGAAGAATCAGATGGTGGTGTGAAGGGTGTTGGCCCGTGATGGCTTCGCTCAGGAGATGCCCCAAGGGGGTGGCCAGGGTGAAATCCTGCTGATATTTGAAACGGTGAATGGCCTGGCGCAGTGGTCCTTCATAGACGCCCAGGGCACAGACGGCCCTGAAGGGGGGCGGTTGGCGTTGGCAATTTCCACAGAGATGATCGCTGCCGCCGAAGTCAGGAAAAGGCAGGGCGCAGCGAGGACAGGACGGCGGTTTTTCGCAGTTCAGGGTATTCAGGCAAGATGGGCACAGGGTTGGTTGATGGCTGCTGTCGAGCAGGGTGCCGCAAAAGGCGCAGGTAACGGGTAGAAGGCGATCGAGAAGGCCGCCTATCTCGCCCCGAAGGCCTGTCCAGAAGGGACGAAAGCCCCTGAAAAAAAAGTGGCGGTCGAAGCTCATGGTTTGCAGCGGGGCGTTTTATTGAGGCATCAGAAGGTTTTTTCCCGTCATTTCGTCCGGCTTCTCAAGTTGCAGAAGTGACAAAATAGTTGGAGCCAGATCGGCGAGAATTCCCTCTCGCAGAGTGGCACCGGACAGGTCAGGATCAACCAGCAGCAGAGGGACAGGATTGGCGGTGTGGGCCGTGTGCGGATGGCCGCTACGGTCTGTCATCTGTTCGCAGTTGCCGTGATCAGCTGTGATCAGCAGGCAGCCTCCGGCTCGGAGAACGGTTTCCACGACACGGCCAAGGCAGGCGTCAACCGTTTCCATGGCCGTGGTGGCAGCTTCGAGATTGCCGGTGTGGCCGACCATGTCGGGGTTGGCAAAATTGAGAACGATGAAGTCATACTTGCCAGACATCACACGATCGACGACCTCATCGGTGACCGCCGGGGCGCTCATGGCGGGTTTCAGGTCGTAGGTGGCCACATCTTGGGGGGAGGGGATGAGAACCCGGTCTTCGCCTTGAAAGGGCTTTTCACTGCCACCGTTGAAGAAAAAAGTAACATGTGCGTATTTTTCCGTCTCGGCGATGCGCAGTTGCGTCAGACCGGCATGGGAGACGACCTCGCCCAACAGGTTGGCATAGCTTTCGGGCGGAAAAGCCACGGGCAGTTCAAACGTTTCATCGTACTCGGTCATGCAGACAAAGTCGCTGAGTGCCGGGCTTTTGGTCCGCGTAAATCCTGAAAATCCAGTGTCCGTGAAAGCGCGCGTGATTTCGCGGGCACGGTCTGCACGGAAGTTGAAGAAAATAATGCCGTCGTCAGGATCTACAGTGCAGGCGGTCTGACCGTTTGGCACGATGACGCGGGGTTCGACAAATTCGTCCGTTTGTCCGGCCGCATAGGCCTCTTCGATGGCCGCGGCGCTCGATTTCGAGCATTTTCCCTCGCCAAGGGTAAGGGCACGATAGGCTTTTTCGACCCGATCCCAGCGATTATCACGATCCATGGCGTAGAAACGTCCGCAGATGGTCGCCACCCGACCAATCCCGAGGGTCGCCAGCTCCTTTTCCAGATCGAGAAGATAGCCGGCCCCGCTTTTGGGAGGGGTGTCACGCCCGTCTAAAAAGGCATGAATGCAGACCTGGGTAAGACCGACGGTCTTGGCCATCTGTACCAGAGCGTAGAGATGCGTGTTGTGGGAATGGACACCGCCGTCGGAGAGCAGACCCATGAGGTGCAGTTTGCCCCCGCGGTGTTTGACCTTTTCCAGCACCTGCTGGAGGACGGGGTTTTGGAAAAAATCACCATCGCTGATGCTTTTGCTGATACGGGTGAAGTCCTGGTAGACAATGCGGCCGGCCCCGATGTTAAGATGCCCGACTTCCGAGTTTCCCATCTGGCCCTCGGGCAGACCAACAGCCAGTCCCGAGGTAGTCAGGCGGGTGGAAGGATAGCGCCTGAACAGACCGTCGAGAACCGGTTTTTTCGCCTGGCAGACGGCATTATTGTCGCACTCGTCGTTAAGACCCCAGCCATCGAGAATGACCAGGGCGAGCGGTCTTTTTACTCTTCTTCCTGCCATGCCTCTCTCTCCCCGTGATGGATTTCACGCACTTCCAGGGGGCGAGCCCCGGTGATCAAGGAGCGGTTAGGCAGGGCAAAGCTGCCCCAGGTCCCGCAATGGGGGCAGCGGCTCTTCCAGCTCGACTCTTCTTCCCCGCACTCTTCACACACATAGCCAAAGTTGAGATGGGCATTGATCCCGAGGGCTTTCTGATACTCGCGAATGGCATCGTCAAAACGTTTGCGGCGGCGGTGAGCTTCGGCCAGCAGGCTGTGCAGCTGGGAAAATTCAATCCCGGAGCTTTCGACGGCATAGAGATTTTCAAGAGCTTCATCTACCATTTCGAGGCGCAGGCAGAGTCGACCGTAAAAGAGTCGGAGCAAAAGGTCCTGCGGATTTTCCACAATAATGGAGCGATAAAAAGAGAGCAGCGTGGAAGGATCTTCCTCGCCGATATAGAGTTCTTCCAGTCGGGACAGGAAGATGCTCTTGGATAGAGACTTATAGCCCTCCTGCCATACACGGGAGGCCTCTTCGGCTCTGTTCTCAGCCTGGTAGATGTCGCCAAGGGAAACCCGGGCCGGCGTGAAAGTGGAGTCCTGTCGGATGATGTCCTTGAGAGCATCCTTGGCTTCAGCGCCCTTGCCCGCGGCAATATCCTGTGCGGCCACTTCGTAACGGATAAAAAGAAGCTTGGCTTTTTCATCTTCCAGACGATTCTTGCTGACCCCGACTTTCATCAGGCGTTTCTGCAATTCCAGGGCCTCCTGCCAGCGCTGACTGTTGACATGGATGTCACGCAGGGCTCTCAGCGCCTTGCGGTTGTCGCTCTCCAGGGCGATGATCTCCTGATAGGCCAGCGCGGCGTCGTCTAGAAGGCCCATCTCTTCGTAGGTGTTGGCCATTTTGAAAAAGATTTCGAGGTTCCGCGAGTCAATATTTTTGGCCTTCAGGAGCAGGTTGATAGCTTCCCGGGGCTCGCCCTCCTGGATGTAGGCACTGGCCAGCGCGATGTAGGTCTCCACGCGGGACGGATCTCGGTCGAGAGTTTTCTGCAGCAGGGCGTGGGCCTTTTTAACGTCGCCGGAGAGAAGGCGTCCCACCCCTTCACGATAGAGGGAGGTGACCTCCTTGTTTTTCTTCTCAACGCGGTCCTTGCGCCAGTTTTTGAAAAAACCGGCAAAGGTGCTGTAGATATAGGCGCCGTAGCCCAGAATCAGCCCGAAAAGAACGGCTCCCACCACAACAATGGCCACGGGATAGGTCAGTGACTGGTCGGGCAGGAAAAAGAGGGTGATATCCTGAGGGTTGAGACCCAGGAAGTAGATGAAAAAAACAAGAAACAAGATGATGAGCAATAAAAAGGCCATGAGAGTCATGTTCTTCTCCTGGGCTGGGTCCCGAAGGGTCACCAAAGGGTAAGCGGGCTATTCGCCAAATTTTTCAACATCCGATTTGCACTCGATGCAGTAGCGGGAAAAAGGGCGCACGAGTAAACGGCGGGGATCTATTTCCTCTTCGCAGCGAACGCAGATACCATATTCGCCGCTGGCCAGTCGATCAAGGGCGGCGTCGATATCACGCAGCTTCTGTCGCTGGGCTTCGTTAAGATTCATCAGGACATCCCGATGATAGCTGTTGGCGGCGGCATCCCCAATGTCGGGGACCCCGTCGGTCCCCAGTTCCTGGGAGGCGGCATTGGCTTCGCTGACTTCGCGCATGACATTGCGGCGAAGGTCAAGCAACAGCTTTTCGGTGCGGTCCTGTTCCTGTTGATCCATGGTCCGGGTCTCCTGTGACAAGATCGGCTTAGCGATTGTGGTAGGGCTCGTTACGCAGGATGGTCATGCTCCGGTAGAGTTGCTCGAACAGAATGAGCCGGGCCATCTGATGCGTAAAGGTCAGGGGCGACAGGGACAATACCAGGTTCGCCCTTTTTCTCACGGCCTCGCTGAGACCATAGGCGCCGCCAATGACAAAGGCCAGCTCCCCGGTCCCCTGGACCATATGCTGCCCGAGGAACTCGGACAGTTGCTCCGATTGCAGCGTCTTCCCTTTTTCATCCAGGGCAACGACGAAGGCCTCGTTGGTAATTCGGGCCAGCAGTCGCTCCCCTTCCCGCTCCCGGAAAAAGCCAGGATCTGCTTTCTTTCCCCCCTTTTCTTCCCTGAGTTCAGTGACTGTCAGGGGGAGATAGCGCTGGACGCGGCTGCTGAAATCCACAACGCCTTCGCGCAAATAGGATTCGGAAAGCCGGCCGACGCAAAGCAGGTGCAGTTTCACCGGCTTCTTGCCTTGCGCTCCCAGTGGTACTTCTCCGGGATCTCAATTTCTGCGACTTCAGACCACAAACCGTCCAGATCGTAAAACGCTCGGACGTTTTCCTGAAAGATATGAACCATGACATCGCCGTAATCGATGAGGACCCAGCGGCCTTCGTTCATACCTTCCACGCCAAGAGGCATGGTGGAATGCTCCTTTTTCAAACCAAGGTGTACCGATTCAGCGATGGCTTGCACCTGACGATCGGAGGAGCCGGAAGCGATGACAAGATAATCCGTCAGGGTGGAAATCCCCTCCACCTCAAGAATGCGGACGTTGACGGCCTTTTTTTCCAGTGCGTAGGCTGCACACAGTATAGCGCGGTCTTTGGATTGCAAAAGTCAGAAAACCTTTCTTAGCCTCTGTAAAGGCTTTTTTTGAAGATATATTCTTCCACCGCGCGGGGTAGGAGGTAGCGGATAGAGCGGCTCCCGGCGATCAGGTGACGGATATCGGTCGAGGAGATGTCCAGAAATGTCTCTTCCAGAAAAATGACGTGATTCCCGTTGCGATGCCTCAGGTTTTTGGAGGAGCTATGATAACAGAAGTCCCCCCGGATGGCAACGGGAAGGAGGCTGGCCGGATCGGCGGTAGTTATGCCTGGGCGGGAGGCCACGACGATGTGGGCGAGTTCGAAGAGACGGGCATATTCCTTCCAGGTCGACAGGTCGCGAAAGGAATCCATGCCGATAATGAAATAGATCTCGTCCCCGGGAATTTCGTCTTTCAGAATCTCGAGGGTATGGACGGAATAGCTCTTGCCTGGCCGGCGATTCTCGAGGTCAGAAACCTCGAAAAACGGATTGTCGGCGATGGCGGCTTTCACCATGGCCAGACGGTGTGCAAAGGCGATGTCGGCGGCTACTTCCTTGTGCGGCGGCGTGGCGGCGGGAAGAAAAAGGATGCGGTCGAGGCCGCAGACTTCCCTCACCTCCTCGGCGATACGCAGATGGGCGTAATGAATGGGATTGAAAGTGCCCCCCAGGATACCTGTTTTCATAACGCCTTCACTTGAGGTATCACTCCCTACGCCCTGACCTGGCCGTCGCCAAGCACGACGAATTTCCGGGTGGTCAGATCTTCCAGGCCCATGGGGCCGAAAGAATGGAGTTTGGTGGTGGAAATGCCGATCTCCGCCCCCAGTCCCAGCTGGTTGCCGTCGGAAAAACGGGAGGAGGCGTTGACCATGACGACGCTGGAATTGACTTCACGCAGAAAGCGCTGGGAATTCTCGTAGTCGCGGGTGACGATGGTCTCGGTATGCAGGGAACCGTAACGCTGGATGTGGGCGATGGCCTCATCCAGGTCGTCGACCACGCGCACGGCAAGAATGAGATCGAGAAATTCCGCCGACCAGTCTTCCTCCGTCGCGGCTTTGATCTGGGGCGCAAACGAACGGGTGAGGGGGCAGCCGCGCAGTTCGACGCCGTGGCTGCGCATGACGGCAGCGATCTGCGGGACGAAGGTCTCGGCGATGTCCTTGTGGATGAGCAGGGTCTCCATGGCATTGCAGACACCGGGGCGCTGCACCTTGGCATTGACACAGATCTTCTCGGCCATGTCGAAATCGGCGCTGGCGTCAATGAAGGTGTGGCAGACCCCTTTGTAGTGCTTGATGACGGGGATGCGGGAGTTCTCGCTGACAAAGCGGATGAGTCCTTCGCCCCCGCGGGGGATGATCAGGTCGATCTCCTCTTCAAGCTTGAGCAGTTCAAGCACGGCAGCCCGGTCGGTTATGGGGACAACCTGCAGGGCTGCTTTGGGCAGCCCCAGCTTTTCCAGCTGCTGGCGCAGGATGTCGCCGATGGCCGCGTTGGAATGAATGGCCTCGGAACCTCCGCGCAGGATGACGGCATTGCCGCTCTTCAGGCAGAGACCGGCGGCGTCGGCGGTGACATTGGGGCGCGATTCGTAGATGATGCCAATGACCCCCAGGGGTATACGCATCCGGCCGACCTGAATACCGTTGGGGCGCCGCCACATGCCGGTAATCTCGCCGACGGGATCAGGCAGCGCTGCCACCTCGCGCAGGCCGTCGGCCATGGCGCCGATGCGTTTTTCATCCAGTACGAGCCGATCGACCATGGCCGGCGCCATCCCCTTGTCGCGGGCGGCGGCAAGATCCTTCTCGTTGGCGGTCATCAGGCTTTCAGTGTTCTGTTCCAGGGCGTCAGCCATGCTCCGCAGCAGGTCGTCCTTTACCGCCGAGGAGAGTCGCGCCAGGACGCGGCCGGCCTCCTTGGCCGCGCGGGCCAGTTGAACCATCTGCTCTGCCATGTTCATTGTTGTCTCCTTGTCTTCAGCATCGGTTGCAGGCGCCGGTGGCTGTCGAACCAGGCCAAATAGTCAAAGGATGTGATCAGTTGTTGAGAACCAGGTTGTCACGGTGGACGATCTCGTCGCCGTACTTGTAGCCGAGAATCTTTTCAATCTCTGACGATTTTTTCCCCATGATAGGGAGTAGTTCGGAAAGAGAGTAATTGGTGACTCCTTTGCCGAGTTCTTCGCCCGCAAGGGTGCACAGGCGCACGGCATCGCCGCGGTCGAAGCCTCCCTCAACACCCTTGATTCCTGAAGGGAGCAAACTCTTGTGCCCTTCCAGCAGCGCCTTGACGGCTCCTTCGTCGATGAAGAGCTTGCCCCGCGGCTTCTTGGTGTAGGCGATCCAGTGTTTTTTTGCCGCCATGCGGTTGCGGGCGGGCAGAAAATAGGTGCCGACTTCCTCGCCGTCGAAGAGGCGCAGCAGATTGCCGGGAGTGGTGCCGTTGATGATGGCCGTGCCGACGCCATAGAGGGTGGCTCTTTTGGCGGCCTTGAGTTTTGTCCCCATGCCACCGGTACCCAGAGTGCCACTGTCGCCGGCCATCGCCTCGATCTCAGGGCTGATGCGTTCGACCACGGGGATCAGCTGGGCCTTGGGGTCCTTGCGTGGATCCCGATCATACAGGCCGTTGACGTCAGAGAGAATGACCAGCAGATTGGCTTCCACCAGGTTGGTGACCATGGCGGACAGGTTGTCGTTGTCGCCAAAGCGGATCTCTTCGACCACGACGGTATCGTTTTCGTTGATAATGGGGATAACGTGGTGGTCGAGCAGGGTCATCAGCGTGTTGCGGGCGTTCAGGTAGCGGCGGCGGTTGGCGAGGTCGTCACGGGTAAGCAAAACCTGGGCGACGGTCCGATTCTGTTCGAGAAAGGCATCCTTGTAGCAGCGCATCAGGCGGGTCTGGCCGATAGCGGCGGCTGCCTGCTTCAGGGGGATGGTCTGGGGGCGACCGCTGATGCCGAGGGCCCCTTTGCCAGCCGCTACGGCCCCGGAGGAGACGAGAATAACCTCAAAGCCGCGGTCGATCAGTTGGCCGACTTCGTCAGTCAAGTTAGCGATAACGGCGGGGTCGAGTCCTTCCTCGGTGGAGATGACACCGCTGCCGATCTTGATGACGACACGCCGCACATGGGAGAGCAGGTTTTTGATCATGGCTGATATGCGCGTAAAGTGTTTGAAATCAGGACGAAAAACGAAGGCCCATCATAGCCGCCGACTAAGAAGCTGTCAAGGTTCGCTGACAGAATCGGCCAGGAGACTCTCCCGGCGGCGATCCAGTTCCTGCCCGATACTTTCAACCAGTTCTTTGACGCCCTCGCCGGTAATGGCCGAAAGGGGAAAGACACGGTAGCCTTGCTTCTCAAAGAAGGGGCGTACCTCGTCAAGTTGTTCCCGCACCTCGGTGACATCGAGCTTGGAGAGAACGACAAACTGGGTCTTCTGCATCATCTCGGGATTATGGCAAGCCAGTTCCTGGTTGATGATGCGGAAATTTTCCAGGGGGTCCCCCTGCTGCATGCCGGAGAGGTCGACCAGGTGCAGAAAGAGATCCGTGCGTTCGACGTGGCGCAGGAAACGGGTGCCGAGACCCTGCCCCTCGCTGGCCCCTTCAATGAGACCTGGAATGTCGGCCATGACGAAGGTTTTAAAGCCGCCGTAGCGCACGACGCCGAGGTTCGGTACCAGGGTGGTGAAGGGATAGTCAGCGATTTTGGGACGGGCGGCCGAAGTGGCGGCAATCAGGGTCGACTTGCCGGCATTGGGCAGGCCGACCAGGCCGACATCGGCCAGCAGTTTGAGCTCAAGACGTAAGGCCACTTCCTCGCCGGGGGTGCCTGGCTGAGTGTGGCGGGGCGCGCGATTGGTGCTGGTGGTAAAGCGGGCGTTCCCGCGACCTCCCATGCCCCCCTTGAGGAGGCGCACCTTCTGGCCAGGTTCGGTGAGGTCGGCTAGCTGTTCACCGGTGTCGGCGTTATAGATAAGGGTGCCGGCGGGGACATGGATGACCAACGCTTCACCGGATTTGCCATGCATGTTTTTGCCCATGCCATGGCCGCCGCGCTCGGCCTTGTAGTGCACCTTGTAGCGGAAGTCAAGCAGGGTCGAGAGGTTGGAGTCAACCTCGAAATAGACGTCGCCGCCATGGCCGCCGTCGCCGCCGTCCGGACCGCCCATGGGCACGAATTTCTCCCGGCGGAAGGAGAGGCAGCCGCGGCCGCCGTCGCCGGCCTTGACAAAAATTTTTACGGAATCAACAAAACGCATGAAAAACTTCCTGGGGTATTCTGTTCAAGTGGATGCCAAAAGCAGCGGCGCCGGCCGATCTATGGCGGGCTCGCTCTTCGTATCCATTTTTACCATAAAAAAACCCGAAGTTCTCAATGCGAACCTCGGGTTTTTCCTTGGTTGGATCTGTCGGCAGGACGATCAGTCAGCGTAGACGCTGATTTTCTGGCGATCTTTGCCTTTGCGCTCGAACTTGACTTTGCCGTCGATCAGCGCATAAAGGGTGTAATCCTTGCCGCAGCCCACGTTGTTGCCGGGGTGGAAGGTCGTGCCGCGCTGCCGGACCAGGATGGATCCGGAGGTTACGGCTTCACCACCAAAGCGCTTGACGCCCAAGCGTTTACCAGCGCTGTCACGGCCGTTACGAGAGCTACCAACTCCTTTTTTGTGTGCCATGGTAAATCTCCTTACGCCTCAATACCTGTAATTTTCAGGCGGGTGATAGGCTGACGGTGTCCATAGGTCTTGCGATAGCCTTTGCGCCGCTTGGAATGAAAGACGAGAATCTTCTTGTCTTTATCCTGCTCGACGATCCGCGCTTTGACTTTCGCGCCAGGCAATAGAGGTGCTCCGATTTTAACCTCTTCTCCGCCAACCATGAGGACCTCGGTCAACTCGATGGAATCTCCCACCGCGCCTTCCAGCTTTTCGACCTTCAACAGGTCGCCTTCGGATACTTTGTACTGTTTCCCTCCGGTTTTGATCACCGCGTACATAATGCGTTTCACCTCACTCTCTGAACTTTTTAGATAGGTAACGCGGCACTATAGGCCCAATCCGTTTACCTGTCAAGGAATAAAAACAAGCCCAAAAACTCAGCCGACCAGGATATCGAACTGCTCGATATGGAAGTTCGGGCGGGCGGTGATACTGATCTGCTTTTCGAACTGTTTTTCCAGTTCTTCAATGCCGTGCCGCTCTTCATCGTAGAGCAGGGCGGCGATGTCGGGGTGAACCTGCAGGGTCAGGCGGTAGCCTGGCAGGTCGCGGATTTCCCGGCGGATTTCCCGAAAGACCTCATAGGCCAGCGTGGTGCGGCTCTTCACGTAACCTTTACCCTCGCAGTAGGGACAAGGTTCACAGAGGGTGCGACCAATGCTCTCGCGCACGCGCTTACGGGTCATCTCCACCAGGCCCAGTTCGGAGATCTTCAGGATGTTGGTCTTGCTCTTGTCGTTTTTCAGAGCTTCCTCCAGGGCTGAATGGACTTTTTCCCGGTGCAGCTCCTTTTCCATGTCGATGAAGTCGATGATGATCAGGCCGCCGATATTGCGCAGGCGCAGCTGAAAAGCGATCTCCTTGACAGCCTCCAGGTTGGTCTTGAGGATGGTGTCCTCCAGGTTGTGCTTACCCACGAAGCGGCCCGTGTTGACGTCGATGGCGTTGAGGGCTTCCGTCTGTTCAATGATGATGTAGCCGCCGCTCTTGAGCCACACCTTGCGCCCCAGGGCTCGGGCGATTTCCACCTCGAGGCCGAAGGCGTCGAAAATGGGCTCGTCCTGGTCGTAGAGCTCGATGTCCACACTCAGCTTGGGCATGAAGGTCTGCAAAAAGCGGACGATCTTGTCATGTTCTTCCTGGGAGTCGACCACGATGCGGCGTACATCCTCGGTCAGGATGTCGCGCAGCACCTTGCTGGTGACGTCGAGATCCGAATGGATGAGGCAGGGCGCCTTTTTGTTCTCCTTGCGCTTGGCGATATCCTTCCAGAGGCCGACCAGGAATTCAACGTCCGCGCGCAGATCCTCCTCGCTCTTCCCTTCAGCGGCGGTGCGCACGATGAAGCCGGTGCCCTGGGGGCGGATACTCTCGATGATGAGGCGCAGCCGGTCCTTTTCCTCTTCGTTTTCGATGCGGCGGGAGATGCCGATGTGGTCGACGGTCGGCATGTAGACAAGATGACGGCCCGGCAGGGAGATATGCGAGGTGATGCGGGCTCCCTTGGTGCCGATGGGTTCCTTGGCGACCTGGGCCAGGATGGTCTGCCCTTCCTGTAGCAGGTCTTCGATGGGGGGGAGCGGCGGGCGGTCGTCGTCGCCTCCTTCGCTGGGCTTGGCGTGCTGGCTGGCCCCTTCGACGAACTGCTCGACCGCCTCCATTTCATCGAGCACGTCGGCCACGTAGAGAAAGGCGGCCTTTTCCAGGCCGATGTCGACGAAGGCCGCCTGCATGCCGGGAAGGACCCGGATGACCTTCCCCTGGTAGATGTTTCCCACGATCCCCCGTTCCCGGCTCCGTTCGATATAGAGCTCGGCGATGTGTCCGCTCTCCAGCAGGGCGACACGGGTTTCGTGGGAGGTCGTGTTGATGACCAGTTCTTTGGTCATGGTTCCTCCCTGTCAAGAAAAAGGTTTATATGAAGTTTCTGAAAATGTGCGTTTTATTGGTCGAGAACCGTGGCCGTCTTGCGGATGCGCAGCGCCCGCACCTGGTCTGTCGAAAGGCCGAGCAGGTGGGCGGTGAGGGCCGTGGGACTGCCCTTCTTCAGGTGCAGCATCAGAGCGCCTTCTGCCAGGTCCAGGTCGATGACCCAGGGGCGCATGTCGACGGTGACGGTCTTGCGGCCTTTATCCTTGCTGTACAGAGCTTCCGGGGCCGCCAGAAAAGCGACGAGGCGTTCCGCCAGATCGGCGGGCGCCTCCGGCGGCAATTCTACCCGATAGACGACCTCACCAATGCAGGACGCTGGCGAAGGGATCTGCCAGGGGACGCTGGCACCTTCCAGTACCCGGAAACCATCGGGCAGCTGGGTGTTGAGGGTGGTGACCACCTGCTGGGCCGTCCAGGGCTGGGAAAGCTCGATATCGATGATCTCCGCATCGCTTTCGACCCCCGTCGGCAGGGCGTCGGGGAAAGAGATACGTGGCTGCGGGTTGAAGCCGGCCGAGAAGCGTACGGGGATGTGCCCCCGGCTCACCGCCCGGTGAAAGAGAGTCATGAATTCAAGATGGCCTACGAAGCGGGCCTTGCCCTCTTTCCGTACCCGCAGGCGGACCTTGTGACGCTCCTCGCTGGCCACCGGTTCCGGTGGAAGCTCCGCTGGCTTGACCTCTGCCGGTGCTGCCGTCAGGCGCATGCGCAGCTGGTCGAAATCGCAGATGCCGCACTGGCTGCACGGCCCGGTGCGACAGTCGGGCGTATAGGCCCCGGCCAGGGACTGACGGCGCTCCCGGATAAAAAAGGCTTTGGGGATGCCGCAGTCGAGGTGATCCCAGGGCAGGAATTCCTCTTCCGAGCGTTCCCGCAGATACCAGGCGGGCTCGATGCCGAGCTCGGCGAAGGCCTGCATCCAGCGTTCAAAGTTGAAGTGCTCCTGCCAGCCGTCGAAACGGCAGCCGAGGTCGACGGCCCGTTCGAGCACCTGGCCCAGGCGCCGATCGCCACGAGCAAAGACCCCTTCGAGAAAGGAGAGCTGGGCGTCGTGCCACTTCAGGCGCATCTTGCGATTTTTCAGGCCGTCGCGCAGCATGTGCTGGCGGCGCACGGTCTCTTCGATGCTGAGTTGCGCTTCCCACTGAAAGGGGGTGTGGGCCTTGGGAACGAAGGTCGAAACAGAAGGGGCCACGTCGGCGCCACCTTCCGTCCCCTTGCCGCTGCGCTTGACCTTGACGGCCAGATCGATGATGGCCTCAATGTCCTCATCGGTTTCCGTCGGCAGGCCCATCATGAAATAGAGTTTGATGCGGCGCCAGCCCAGGGTGAAGGCGTTGTGGGTGGCAGTGAGCAGATCTTCTTCGGTGATCCCCTTGTTGATGACCTGACGCAGTCGCTCGGTGCCGGCCTCGGGCGCGAGGGTGAAGCCGGTCTTGCGCACTTTCTTGATTTCTTCCATCAGTTCCGGCGTCAGCGAACCGACGCGCAGGCTGGGGAGGGACACCGCCACCTTGCGGCGGGCGTAGCGGTCCATCAATTCTTTAAGCAGGGGTTCGATGCAGCTGTAGTCGCCGGTGGACAGGGAGAGCAGGGAGACTTCCTCGTAGCCGGAGCCTTCCAAGGCCTGGTCAATAAGCTCGACAATCTTTTGTGGACTGCGTTCGCGCACCGGCCGGTAGATGTAGCCTGCCTGGCAGAAGCGGCAGCCGCGGGTACAGCCACGGGCGATTTCCATGGCGACGCGGTCGTGCACGGTGTTCATAAAGGGGACGATGGGCGCCGTGGGATAGGGGGCGGTCTCCAGGTCGTTGAGAAAACGCCGGTGCACGCGGGCGTACTCAGCCCGTTCGGGTTGAATAGCGGCGATGGTGCCGTCCTCGTGGTAGCGTACCTCAAACAGGGACGGCACGTAGACGCCTTCGATAGAGCTTAGTCGGCGCAGCAGGGCAGCGCGATCCTCCTGGGCTGCCTTGGATGCCCGCACGGCCTGGCAGAGTTCGACGACCGCTTCCTCGGCGTCGCCGATGACGGCGCAGTCGAAAAAATCAGCCAACGGCTCGGGGTTGTAGGCGCAGGGGCCGCCGACGATCACCAGGGGGTGCGTTTCGTTACGCTGCTGGCGCCGGCGGGGGATGCCGCCGAGGTCGAGCATGTTGAGCACGTTACTGTAGGACAGCTCGTACTGCAGGGTGAAGCCCACCAGGTCGAAGTCGGCCAGGGGGCGTTCGGTTTCCAGGGAGGTCAGCGGGGTGTCGCTGGCGCGCAGATGCTCTTCCATGTCGGGCCAGGGGGCGTAGACGCGTTCCGCCGCGACAGCCTCCAGGCCGTTGAGTACCGCATAGAGAATGCCGAAGCCCAGGTGGCTCATGCCCACTTCGTAGACATCGGGGAAGGCCAGAGCAAAGTGCAAATCGATCTTATCGTCGTCTTTTTTGATGCTGCCCAGTTCACCGCCCAGGTAGCGGGAGGGGCGATTGATCTGGGAGAAGATGTGGTGTAAGTCGTTGCGGGACAAATGGATTTCTTTCTGTGATTTAGCGGTTGAAAATCAAACATCTTATCATGCCCCAGTTTGTGCTAACAAGGCCTTTTTTCTGCACGACAAGGAGGGTCTTCTTGCACTTTTCCCGGGGTGCACGTAGAATGCGCCAGATTCATAGACGCGTAGCGCAAAAGGCATCGGGGAGGAAAACATGGTGGATGATCGCTGGGAAGAGGAAACAAATGACGGGGAAGAGAGTTTTGCCGAACTGCTGGAGCAGAGCTTTGTTGGCGAGAAGATCCTGACGCCGGGCCAGAAAGTGGAGGCGGATATCCTCAAGATTACCGCCGACTGGGTCTTTCTGGATGTCGGCCAGAAGGGCGAGGGGGTGCTCGATCGCAAGGAACTCCTTGATGCCGAAGGGAAGCTGACCGTCGCCGAAGGCGATCGGATCTCTGCCTATTTCGTTTCTCGCGCTGGCGGGGAACTGCGTTTCACTACTCGCATGGGAGGCGCCGGCACCGGTAGCGCCCAGTTGGAAGAAGCCTGGCGCAGCGGCATTCCCGTGGACGGATTGGTGGAAAAAGAGATCAAGGGAGGCTACGAAGTCAAGTTGGCCGGCCAGGCGCGGGCCTTCTGCCCCTACTCGCAGATGGCGCTACGCCGTACCGAGGATCCGGGCCAGTTCGTCGGACGCCATCTGCCCTTCAAAATCAGCCGCTATGAAGAACAGGGACGCAACATCGTGGTGTCCCACCGCGTTATTCTGGAGGAGGAGCAGCAACAGCAACGGGAACAGCTACGGCAAACCCTGCAGGAAGGGATGACCGTGCCCGGCACCGTCACCTCTCTGCGCGATTTCGGCGCCTTTGTCGACATTGGCGGCCTGGAGGGGCTGCTGCCCATCTCGGAGGTGGGGTGGGGTCGGGTCGAGGATATCAGCGAGACCCTCGCCGTCGGCCAGCAGGTCCAGGTGGTCATCAAGAAGCTGGATTGGGACAATCAGCGCTTTTCCTTCAGTCTGAAAGAGACCCTGGCCGACCCCTGGGAACAGGCGCCCCTGCAGTTCCCCGAAGGCTCCGTGCAGCAGGGCAAGGTCGCGCGCCTGACCCCTTTTGGCGCCTTTGTCACCCTCGCCGACGGCATCGACGGTCTCATCCATATTTCCAAGCTGGGCGGAGGCAAACGCATCAACCATCCGCGCGAAGTGGTGCAGGAAGGGCAACAGCTGGAGGTGCGCGTCGAATCGGTGGACAGTCAGAGCCGCCGCATCTCCCTGGCGTTGGCCGGTAGTGAAGCACGAAGCGAGACGGTCGAGGCCAAGGAGGATTTCGGCGCCTACCTGCAGGAGCAGCCCGGCTCCTCCATGGGCACCCTGGGTGATCTGCTGCGTCAGGCCGGCAGCAAGAAGAAAAAGTAGCAAAAACCATGATTCGCGATGAGCAGCGCCCCATGCTGCGTTTTTTGATCGTCCAGAGCACGGCCTCGGTGGTCGGCCTGCAGGGCTGGATGATTCTCTTCAACAATTTCGCCGTCGAGGAAGCCGGTCTCAACGGTCAGCAGATCGGCATGCTCGGCTCCATCCGCGAAGTCCCCGGCTTTCTGGCCCTGCTGGCCGTCTTCGTCCTCCTCGTCATGCGGGAGCACCGCCTGTCGGCCCTGTCGGTGACCCTGCTTGGCCTGGGTGTTGGGCTGACGGGCTTTTTCCCCAGCTATCCTGGCCTCATCCTGACCACCCTCATCATGAGCTTCGGCTTCCACTATTACGAGACCACCAACCAGTCCCTCACCCTGCAGTATTTCAGCACCGCCGTCTCGCCCCTCATTTTCGGCCGCCTGCGCAGCCTGGCGGCCGCCACCAGTATCCTGGTCGGCCTGTTGATCTTCCTCATGGGTCAGAGCCTGAGCTATCGCACCATGTTTCTGGTCATCGGTGCCCTGGTGACGGCGGCCGGCGTCTGGGGGCTCTGGCAGGATCCCACCCATCGCAACCTGGAACCCCAGCGCACCGAGATGGTCTTCCGCCGTAAATATGCCCTCTTCTATTTCCTCACCTTCATGTCCGGGGCGCGGCGTCAGATCTTCATGGCCTTTGCCGTGTTTCTCATGGTCAAGGTCTTTGCCTTCTCGGTGACGGAGATTACCCTGCTCTTTATCGTCAATAACGCGATCAACTTCTTTCTCAGTCCCGCCATCGGCCGGGCCATCGTGCGTTTCGGCGAGCGCACTGTCCTCTCGGTGGAATACGCCGGCCTGGTCGTGATCTTCCTCCTCTACGCCACCACCGAATCGCGCTGGGTCGTCGTGGTGATGTACATCCTCGACCACATCCTCTTCAACTTCGCCATCGCCATCCGCACCTATTTTCAGAAGATCGCCGAGCCGGGAGATATCGCGCCGAGCATGGCGGTGAGCTTCACCATCAACCATATCGCCGCCGTGGTCATTCCTGCTATCGGCGGGGCTCTGTGGATGGTCGACTACAGTATTCCCTTCGTGGCCGGGGCGGTGATGAGCCTGATTTCCCTCCTCGCCGTGCAGCGTATTCCCCGTCTGGCGGGGGCCTGAATCGAGGTTGACATGGAGAGCCGTCAGATTCTGCAGGACTACGCCAGGTTGCTGGCGAGCGTGGATCGCTGGTTCGATACCTGTGCCAGTGCAGCCGGAGAGGCCATCGCCTGCCGGAAGGGATGCGCCCAGTGCTGCCGGGGCCTCTTCGACATCACCCTGCTCGACGCCTTGCTGCTTAAGGAGGCCTTTGATCTCCTCCCGGCGGCGGTGCGTCAGCCGGTGCTGGCCAAGGCGCAGGCGCGTTTACTTGCCCTGCACAAAGAGTGGCCGCAGCTGCGCCCCCCCTATATTCTCAACCTGCTCCCCCACGAAGAATGGATGGATACCCCCGAAGACGACCTCACCCCGTGCCCCCTGCTCGATGAACAGGGGCTGTGCCTGATCTATGAGGCGCGGCCTCTGACCTGCCGTCTGCACGGCCTGCCGCATGTCGATGTGAGTGGGGAGGTTTTTGCCGAGGAGTGGTGCACTTTAAACTTTGTCGGAACGGATCCGCTCGAAAAGGAAGAGCTGCGCTGGCACTTTCGGCAGACATTTCTCCAACAGCTCCAGTTGATGCGGGAGTTGACGCAGCAGTTGACAGGATACCCCGTTCATGAGGTGGACACCTTCATTCCCCTCGCCCTACTGGCCGATTTTGCCGCCTGTGACTGGCGGGCGCTGGGTCTGCAAGGCCCGCCCTCATACCCCGCCGACAAGGTTTAGAAGGAGCGGTCAGGCCAGTCGTCAAAATCGAGAACGGGGCTTCCATCGACCAGGAGAGTCATGGACGTCGTGTTTCTGGCGCGGTTGAAGCGGATGCGCAGTTCCTGGTTGCACCAGGTGGTGGAGAAGGGATATTCCGGGTCGCTGGTAGCCTCCCAGCGCTGGACCTGCTTCAGGGTTTTGAGCCATCTGGATTCAGCGGACATGGATCCTCCTGGTGACGAAGATATCCGTTGGACGACTGAGCCTGAAAAAGGTTTACGAAAAAATTGTTTTCCGCCGGTAACGACGCTTTGCTCCGACAAAGGTATAATGGCCTAAAGCGGTTCCGAGGGAGTGCGGAATGCATGGCGCCTTGCGGATTCCCTTCGGCGGAAGGAGGTTTGTCATGTTCAGAACGTTCGCGACATGGTTTCTGGTTGTTGGTTTATCTTTGGGGGGCCTCGCACTTGCCGCGGAGGTGCAGATGCGGCCGGGGCTATGGGAGATAAGCAGCCGGCTGGAGATGCCCGGGATGCCCATGCAGATGCCGGCGATGACCCACACCCAATGCCTGAGCAAGGAAGATCTTGTCCCTCAGCGGGCGGAGTCCGACCAGCAGTGTCGCCTGATTGAAAACAAGGTATCCGGCAATACGGTGCGATGGGTGATGCAGTGCACCTCGGACGAGGGCACGACGACCGCCCGGGGCGAGGTGACCTACCAGGGGGATAGTTTCAAGGGCCAGGTCCGCATAGAGACTGTTCTTCCCGGGCAGGAACCGATGGAAATGGTCAGTCACACGACGGGAAAGAGAATCGGGGACTGCCCCTGATTCACCGTCGGCACCGGCCTTTGGAGCCCTTCAACGCGGCCTGTTGCCATAGGGCGCAGGCCGCCATTCCATAAGAGCTTCGACCAGCAGGCCGATGGGGATGGCGGTGAGAATGGTGAGGACGGAGCGGGAGATGGAAAAGCTCCAGCCGAGAAACTGCACCTCCAGGGGAATCATCGGAATCTTCACGGCATAGGCGGCCAGTACAGTGGTAATGACGGCCCAGCGCGCCCCCTGCGCGCGGATGCTCTGCAGCAGGGGGAAGATGATATAGGCCGGCCCAATGAGCACCGTGCCGCAGGCAGCGGCAATCACCAGGGCTTTCCAACCCCCTTCCTTGCCCAGCATGGCGGCGACCTTGTCGCGGCTGATCCACACCTGCAGCAATCCCATCAACCCAAAGACGGAAATGATGATGAGCAGCACGGAGCCGAAGGTGCGTCCGCTCATCTCCAGGGCTTCCCGCGCCCGTTCCGGGGTGGTCTGAAAGGCCCATAGGTAGAGGGCAATGACGGAGAGCAAAAGCCATTGGGAGCGCAGCAGCTTGAGTGCTTTGACGAGGAGAGAGTCTGCCGGCGTCATAGAATCCCTCCCATGAGCAGGCCGATGACGAGGGCGGCGATAAAAGCGATGCCGTTTCGCAGCAGGGCGAAGCGGGCGCCAAAGACACCCACCTCAAAAGGCAGGGTCACCACGCCGACGGATACCCAGGAGACGATGAAGGCGGCGATGGCCGGCGGCCAGGCGCCGGCGGAGAGCAGGGTGCCGGCCAGGGGGAAGGCCGCCGCCGGCGGGCCGATGGCGATAGCACCCATGCCGCCACCGAGCAGAAGACTGATGGGGCCGGAAGATTCGCCCAGAATTTTTTCAATCAGTTCCGGCGGGATAAAGACCTGAAAGAGGCCGACCAGGCCGAAGACGGCGACGAGCAGGGGAAAGAGGCGCCACAGGGACAGCCCGGCGATCTTGAGACTCTTGCGCGTCTTCTCCGGGGAATTGCTGGAGCTGAAGCCGTAGGCAATCAGAATAAGGACCAGGTAGGTCAAGCCGACGGCACTCATGCCTTGGCTCCAGTCAGTTTCACAAAATATGTCACGTAAAAGACTCCCTGCAGAGCGCCCTCAGAACCTTTCGAAAGTTATCAGTGGTGAGCAAAGGAGACCTGGACATCCTGCCGATGGGCCGGATCGATCTGCCAGAGGGTGCGGGGCGTGAAGTGGAAAAGACGGGCGATGACGAGGTCGGGAAACTGGTCGAGGCGAATATTGTAGAAAGTGACCGATTCGTTGTACAGCTCACGCCGGTCGGCGATCTGGTCCTCCAGCTCACTGATGCGGGCACCGAGATTGCGGAAGGCGACATCGGCCTTGAGGTCGGGGTAGCGCTCCACCACCATGAAGAGGGAACGCAGGGTCTCGGTCAAGGCGTTCTGGGCCCCCATCCTCTCCTGGTCACTGCCGGCGTTGTTAATGGCCGAGCGGGCCTTGACGACTTCTTCCAGGGTTTTCTGTTCATGCTGCATGTAGCCTTCGCAGACCTTGATAAGCTTCGGCAGCTCGTCGAAGCGCTGTTTGAGCAATACGTCGATATTGCTCCAGGACTTGTCGATAGTATTTTTCAGGTGGATAAAACCGTTGTACAGGAGCACGGCGTACAGAATCAGGGCCACGCTAATCAACAGGAATGCAGCGAGAACGATCCAGCCAGTCATAAGTTTCTCCTCTTGAAGCGAAGGTTAAGGGCCGGTGAGTAGCGGGACCAGCCGAGTCAGAGACCAGAAAGCCGCCGCCACGGCGGCGAGGAAAAGGGGAATGGCGGTCAGGCCGTAGTTGCGGGTCAGGTGCGCCTCCGAGGGCGTTTCGGCGATGATGAAGGGGAGGCGGCGATGCGGGTCGCGTCCGATAATCACCGCGCCCCGCCCGCTACTGCCGGTGGCGTGTAGAGCCTGGTGCAGAGCCTCTTCTTCGGCGGTCTGCCGTGCTTCGTCCCACTCATCCGGGCTGAGATGGCCATCCTGGTTTTTATCGAACCATTGCCGTTTAGCCGGATCCTGCTTGTATCCCTGCAGAATCGCGCGGGTGCGTTCCCGCAGGGTCGGTGCCGGGGATCGCTCCTGGTAAGCCTGTCCGAGAATATAGACCGGGCTCCCCTCGTGAATCAACTCCTCCACCCATTTTTCATCGGGCTCGTTACCCCGCACGAGCAGACCTGTCTGGCCGGGGTAGCCTTCCTGGCTCGATTTGGGTCGGACGCGAGCGCCCTGGGGATCGACGATGACGCGGCCGCTGCCGTCGTCGAGCAGAAAAGGGACGTAACCGCTGTCCTGCGTACTCACCAGGTTCCAGGTACGGTCACGGTCGTCGCGTCGGTACTTTTTCAGGCGGTAATAGACACAGGGGGACTGGGTCATGGGGGAGACCAGGGCATAACGGCGTCGGGCCCGGCCGTGGACCTCGACCATCCCCAGGGCCAGGGAGCGGATTCGGCTGGTGGGGGTATTTTCAAGCAGGCGCTTGAGGCGGATGAAATGAAAGCCGCTCGCCAGCAGAATGGCAGAGAGGAGGGCCGGCAGCATGCCCGTCTTCATCCCCTGGCGGAACAATTCGCCCAGCAGCCGGTTGTTCTGCCCCATAAGCAGGGCGAAGCCGGCGCCGAGGGCCGCCATGATGAAAAAAACCTCGATGGGCCGCGTGAAAAAGCGCCGCGATTGGCGATGGTCCGGCGGCGGGGGCGGCAGACCCCGCCAGGATGCAGGGTCGGGTGCCGTCGCCGGGTCCGTTTCGTTGGTGACCTCGTCCGTCTTCGTTGCAGAGGCGACGGCAGCCAGCAGGGGGGCGATACCTGCCTCCGGCCCGGGTTCGCTGGTGTTCTGCTCGGCCTGGGCCCGGCGCAGATCGGCCAGGCGCCAGCCGAAGAGGGTGAGACGGTTGAGATTTTCCGGTGACGCTTTTTCGCCGAGTTTCGTTTCGTCGAGCTGACAGCCGGGCAGCTGGGCCAGGCCGAACTCGGTGTTCAATGTGAAGTCGCTGGCCTGGCGCCGCAGGAGCTGCATCAGCTGATGCAGGTTTTCCGCCCCGCTCAGGCCTGCCAGCTCACCCAGCCCTTGCGGGTTGAAGCGCCCGGGTACGAAGCGCAGGGCTTCAGCGATCCGCCCTTCGCCATCCAGTAGATAGATGTCAAGCACCGGGCGGGCCCGCAGGATGATGCGATAGTGCTGGCGGGAATCGAGTGGGACGATGTGCTCCTGGCCACGGTAGGCGTTCTGGGCGAGCAGGTTCTTGATGTGGCGTTTGGCCAGGGTGCCGCTGAGGTCGGCCAGCACGGCCAGCACGGCTTGTCCCTTCGGCAGTGGGGTCGTGCCCTTGTCAGTCGTGAAAAAAAGGGTCTCCGGCGTGATGCGGATCTCACGCACCCGGGCCGGAGCAAAGGTGGGGCGTGTCGGCTGCACCACCCAGCAGGCCACCCCCACCTGGCGCAGGCGCTCGGCCATGGCCGTCAGGCGCTCATGCTCACCTCGGGTCAGCAGGGCCTTGCCCGCCCCGAGGAGTCGCTGGCGGGCCTGATAGATGTCGAGCCCGTACTGTTTTGCCAGGGTGCGAAGGGCATCCGCCAGCCCCTCCGCTTCGGCGGCGGTCTTTTCGACGAGGAGAAGATGTTCAGACGAGCCGGGCATGACGGCGCCTCCTATTCCAGGCCCTGCTCGAAGTTGAAGGAAGAGGTTCCCGGCACTTCACCCCCCTTTTTGAGGACCTGCAGCACTTTTTTGCCTTCGGGGGAATGGGGTCCCAGATGGGAGAGGTCGACGATAAAACGATGGCAGCCCAGGGACTGCAGAACATCCAGCTGCCCGAGAAGCGAGAAATCAACATTGGAGGCAAGGACCGTGAGGCCGCCGCGCTGGTCAACCCGGTAGGTATCGCCGCGGTCGGAAACCACCGGCTGGTCAGCCCGCACCGAGCGGATCGGAATGCGTGACGTGATGAGGGGGACGCGGGTATAGACCGTGGCGGCGGCCGGAACCCCCGTATCCCGCGCCAGCAGTTGGGCCAGGTTGTCCCTGTCGTCCTCGATATAGAGGGACACTTCCTCGGCGCCCAGCTCACGCCAGGCCAGGATGGCCTGGCTGTTCAGGCTGAAGAGGCGGTAGCTGGTGTGCAGATGCAGGCCGTCGAACCCGTCAAAAAGAGGGAAATGCCCGAGATTGCCCAGGCTGAAATGGCTGAAGCCGCGGCTGACCAGAATTCGGATAGCCTTGCGTGTGTCGTTCCACTGATTCCCCAGCAGCACAAAAGGGATATCCCAGATAATGCGGTCTTCTTTGCCGGCCAGTCCCTTGCCGAGGCGTAGCTGGTTCACATGGGACAGGGTCAGTGGCAGCATGACACGGTCCACCTCCGGGTCGAGGAGCAAGCCGATGTCCCGCGGGTCCCGCAAACCCAGAGTGAACTGGCGCCGTTCCTGCGCAGGCTGGCTGGCCGGTAGCAGGGCGGCAAGGGCGGCTTGCCGCCGCCGGTTCTGCTGGGCCTGGCGTTCGCGGCGCAGCGTCTGCGAGAGTTGCTGATAAAAATCGCGGCGGATCTGCTTGAGCTGACTGGGCGGAATGATCACCGGGGGCAGCTCGCCGGTGGCAAGTTCGCCCAGCAGGAAAGGTTCCTGGCCGCTTTTGGCGAAAACGGTCTCCAGAGTCTGGCGGCTGAGGGGACTTTCTTCGGCGGCAAAGGTTTCGACGGCGTAGCTCTTCTCAAAGTCAAGATCCCCGACCCTGGCCCGCAGGATCAGATGGCATTCGGCGAGAGTGACCTCCAGGTCGATTCTTTCGGGAACAGGGAGGGCCTGCTCCAGTTTGCGGCGGCAGGCCGCTTCGCTCAGGGTGAATGCCTGCTCGGAAGAAACCTTGAAGACGGCGTCCCCCACCTTGAAAGTGTTTTCAAAAGGGGAGGGAGCGGAGACAAAGACGCCGGCGGACACTTTCTTGACGGGGCGCTGTCCCTGAAAAAGCTCCTTGATGGTGAAGGCTGTTCCCGCCTTGTCCGTTTTCGGCTGGACGCGCAGGCGGTCGCCGATATGGAGACGGTCGCGGGTCTTGAAGGAAATGGTTCCCCCCCTGACCTGGCTGACTTCGCCGAGAAAGCGGCCCGTTGCCCCCTTGACCGAGGGAATGGCGATGTCGTGCGGGATGCCGCCAGGCAGAAAGCCCTTGGTGGGGTTGCGGCCGAAAGAGGCCTTGAGATGCTCTTTGGCCTGGCGCACCGCTTCGGCCCGCTGGGCGGGGGCCGCGTCCAGGGCCATGCGGTAGGCGGACACCACGTTGGAGACGTATTCGGCGCTCTTCATGCGCCCCTCGATCTTCAGGCTGATGATGCCGGCGTCGGTGAGTTCCGGCAACAGATCGATGGCGGAGAGATCGTTGGTGGAAAAGTAATAGCCGTCCTGCTGGCGATAGCGGTAGCGGCGTCGGCAAGGCTGAGCGCAGCGCCCGCGGTTGCCGCTCTTGCCGCCGAGGTAGGAGGAGAAATAACACTGACCTGAAAAGCAGAAGCAGAGGGCGCCATGGATGAAGTGCTCCAGTTCCATGCTGGTCTGGGCGCGGATGCCGGCAATCTCCTCAAGGCTCAGCTCGCGGGCCAGCACCGCCCGCGAAAAGCCCATGCGCTCGAGCATGCGGACGCCGGCGACGTTGTGTACCGTCATCTGGGTGGAGGAGTGCAGTTCCAGATCGGGAAAGTGCTCGCGGGCCAGACGCCACACGGCGAGATCCTGCAGGATGACGGCGTCGATGCCCATGGCCTCCAGGGCGCTCAGGGTGTCGACAAGCTGCGGCAGTTCCGTCTCTTTGACCAGGGTGTTGAGGGTGACATAGACCTTGCGGCCCTGTCCGTGGGCGTAGGCCAGCATCCTCTCCATGTCGCCGAGGCTGAAATTGCGCGCCTTGGCACGGGCGGAAAAATCGCGCAGGCCAGCATAGACGGCGTCCGCGCCCGCTTCCATGGCGGCAAAAAAAGCTTCCAGGCTGCCGGCGGGGGACAAGAGCTCGGGTCTGGTTCTGGCGGCGGGCAAAGTCGGTGAGGTCACAGGTTCATCCAAGGTCTTGCGGTTGCTGGAAAAAAACAAGCCGGGATGGTTTTCCCCGGCCTGGTGAGGTGAGTCGTTCGTTAAAATATCATGACCCTGGTCAGCAATTCAAGCGCTTAGTCGAGAGGTTAGATCTGGCGTCCGGGATAGAACGGTGTTATTCTTTTTTGCAAAAGGAGACGAGCCATGCCTATATCCCCCCCAGCCGAACCATTTCTGCACCAGGCCCCCATGGAACTGATGGAACTCTACGGACGGATGAACGCCCTCTCCGTCCGCAAAGGGTTCAGCAAAATTTTACCTGCCGTGTGGCAGTGCTCCGATGAAAGCCAGGGGATCAAGAAGGCCCTGTTTGGCTATGTCTTCGATTGTCCGGTGTTCAACCTCGGTCGCGTCGGCGGGCTGCTCGACCCAATGCGTCTGGTGCCAGCCTCTCATCATGGCCAGGATCTCGTCATCCTGGGCGGCAGCCATCATGGCATCCGCGAGGAAGACGGCATCGGCTTTGTCGAACGGATTCACGGCGAGGTCGCCCCTTGCTGCAGCGCTCTCTATCGCCTGCTGGAAGGCTATCTGGTCATCTACCGGCGGGCGGCCGCCTCCATTCGCCTCTTTCGCGGGGTCGGCGGCCTCAAGGTCGAGATCCCCTACAAATATCTGTTTCGGCACAGTCAGAGCGATGAGCCCCGTATCGTCCTGCATCTGCGCCGGCTGGTGGACGGCGAGGCCCTGCGGGATTCAAGTCACGGCAAGGTTTACCGCCTGCATCCGGCCTTTGTGGAAAAAAACGAAGTGGTGCTGGCGAAGCTGGGTGCCGAGCCCCAAGCCATCGGCAGCCTCCTCGGCGCCGAGTATTTTGTCTTCAGCCGTGCCCTCGATCCGCAGAGTCATGATATCAAGGCGATGCTGGAGGTAACCGTCTTCGATTTCCTGCCGGATATCGTCACCTCGGAAAGGCCCCACCGCCGCCTTGCCGATATCAACACCTGGCGACAGTTTCATCGACTGGCCTCCTACCTGACCGATTCTTTCGACAGCGGCGAGCGCAACATTCTGGTCATCGCCGGACTGACTTTGGATCATTCGGTCAAGCGCAACACCTTCGTTCCCCAGTTCGGTTTTTTGCTGCCCCACGGCCGCGCGGCGGAAGCCGAATATTACGGGCCCGCCGAGATAAACGATCTTTTGTTGCAGCAGGACGTGCTGCTGCCGCGGAAGAGTTTTTTCGAGTACGCCGAAGTCGGTCAGGACATGAGGCCGCGGTCGGCCAAGCTGACATAGGTGCCGTTGCCGATGATGATGTGATCGAGCACCCTGACCCCCATGAGTTCGCCGGCGCTACGGAGGCGGCTGGTAATTTCGAGATCCTCCCGGCTCGGGGAAGGGTCGCCGGAGGGGTGGTTGTGCACGAGCAGAAGGGCTGCCGCCGATTCCCGCACCACCGGGGCGAAGACCTCGCGGGGGTGGACGATGCTGGCGGAGAGGCTCCCTTCCGAGACCTGTATTTCACGAATGACCCGGTTCTTGCTGTCAAGCAGCACCGTCAGAAAGACCTCCTTCTTCCGGTCCCGCAGCCGCTCGTGAAAATGCTGAAAGACCTCCTCGGCGCAGCTGAATTTTTCTCCCGGCTGCAAAGGCGCCGCGGCGAAGCGGCGGGCCAGTTCGAAGACGGCCTTGAGCTCCGCCGCCTTGGCCGGCCCGATCCCCTTGAGCTCACACAACTCCGTCACCGAAGCCTGGGCCATGGTGCGTAATGTGGAAAAACGCGCCAGCAGCTGGCGGGCGTGGTCAAGGGCGCTGCAGCGGCTCGAAGCGTCGCCGGTGCGCAGGATGAGGGCGAGAAGTTCGGCATCGCTGAGAGCTTCGGGCCCTTTGTGCAGAAGCTTTTCCCGTGGCCGCTCGTCGGCGGGCCAATTTTTGATCTGGTGCATGAAAGTCCGGTCGGAAGAGGCCGTAAGGCTGGTGAGTTGGCGGTAAGGGTCGGCGGAATGGACTAATGGCCGGGTTGCGGGGAGGGTTTGGTTTCTCCCGCGAAGGGTCGGCCCCAGAAGGTGCCCAGAACCTCCTTGTCGCGGTTGTCGAGAATCGCCCCCCGCTCCATCATCTGCTGCTGCAGCTTTTCAAGAGACTGGCGCTGACGGATCGCCACATCCACGCGTTCACGGCTATGGCAGATCCCGCAGCGGTTATCGATGACCTTGTGGAAATCATCGAGAGTCTTCGGGGTGATGGCGCCGAGGTTTTCCATCTGCTTGGCGCCGAAGGCCGGGGTCTGCCCCAGGATAAGGACGATCAGAATCAGGCAGCTATATTTCATGGAGGGCCGTTTCCCTTTCAGGAGAGTTGACGATCGTGTTGCCAAAAGATGAAAAGAATTTTACGTCAGACGTCTTCTTTGTCAATGACTGGCCGCTCGGTTCGTTTGCAAATGGCGGCGAGTATGGCATGATGACCGCTTAACCCTGGCTGTACGGAGGAATAATGAGCGGTTTTGAGGAAGCTGTCAGCGCCGCGCCGGTGACCTTGCCGCGCCCTGCTCTTAAGCGCATGATCGCTCTGGTGCGGACCCTTTTCGCCCTGAGCCGCAACCAGCGTTACCGAGAGTATCTTTCCCCTTTGCTGCCCGAGGTCGCCCGTTTCGATCCGGGGCACGACGCGGTGATGATGGGGTTCGACTTTCATGTGACCGGTGAGGTGCCCAGCCTCATCGAGGTCAATACCAATGCCGGCGGCGGGCTGCTCGCCCACCGGGCCCAACACCCCGGGGAAGCGGCGGGAACCCTGGCGTTGCCACGACGACTGGAAGAGCCGCTGCGCCAATCCTTCCTCCGCGAGATGGAGGCTTTCAGCGCGGGCCGGCAGTTGCTGCCCCGGCGCCTCGCTATCCTCGACGAGCAACCGGCCGAGCAGTTTCTCTATCCCGAGATGCTGGCGTTCCGTGAGCTTTTCACGCGCTGGGGCATTCCGGCGCTGATTGCCGATCCGCAGGAACTGCGGGCGGACGCCGAGGGCGTCTTTCATGGCGATGAGCCGGTGGACTTCATCTACAACCGGCATTGCGATTTCTACCTGGAGAGCGAGCCCATGGCCGGCCTCCGCGCTGCCTATCTGGCCCGCAAGCTCTGCCTTTCTCCCAACCCCCATGTCTATGGTCTGCTGGCTGACAAACGGCGCCTGGCGCTGTGGACGGATCGAGATGTCATGGCCTCCCTCGGGGTTTCTCCGGCGGAGCTCGACCTGCTGGCGGAGACGGTACCTGAGAGTCGGCTGATGGGCGCCATGGCTCGTGAAAGCCTCTGGCAGGAGCGCAAAGCCTGGGTCTTCAAGCCGGTCGACCGTTTCGGTAGCCGTGGGGTACTGCTGGGCCGCAAAATATCGCGCAGCCGTTTTGAACAGCTCGAGCCGGAGCAGACCCTCGTACAACGCCTGGTGGAACCGTCCGTCACCGCCAGCGGCGACGAAGTCATGAAAACGGATTTCCGCCTGTATGCCTATCGTGACCACGTCCTTGGGGTGGCGGCGCGCCTCTATCAGGGGCAGGTGACCAATATGCGCACACCGGGGGGGGGCTTCGCCCCCGTACATATCCGCTAAATAGACAAAGGGCCTGATCGCTGCAGCGACCAGGCCCTTGTTGTGGACTGTTACCCCTTGGACTCAGGGAGCCGACAGGCGTGAGTCGACGTTGTTCTTAAGCCACTGAGCGTCCCACCACTCGATCGGGTTAACCGGCACGCCGGCAACTACAATGCCGAAGTGCAGATGATCCCCTCCCGCCATGCCAGTCAGACCCGTATTGCCGATAATCTGGTTTTTGCTCACGTTTTCAGCCTCGGCCACGTCAATTTTGCTCAGATGGCCATACAGGGTCTGCAAGCCGAGCCCGTGGTCGATGATCACGCACTGGCCGTAGATTCCCAGGTAGCCCGCAAAGACGACCCGCCCCGTGTTGGCGGCATGGACAGGTGCCTGAACCACGGAGGCCAGGTCGATGCCGAGGTGAATCTGGCTGTCAATCTTCTGGTCGTTGTAATAGTAGCTGCGGCGGTCACCAAAAAGGGCCAGGGTCGCCGACTGGGGCTGGCGCAGAAAAGCCCCTTCCCACAAGGGGGTGGCGGAGGTCTGCCCGGCGAACCCGACAAGTTTTTCCCGATTGCTCTGACGCAGGTCCCGGTTGACGGCCAGGAAAATGTCCACCGGTGTGCCGGCCTCGGGCACCAGGGCTTTGAACTCAGGGGTTTTAGCCTGAAGAAAACGGTCGTCGATGTTGATCCGTCGCTGACGGAAGGTCTGTTCCTTGGCCCGGTAAAAGATGCCGGTCATCGCTTCGTTCCCGGCCAGGTCAACAGCCTGTATGCGAGGGACAAAATCCTTTTCGGGCAGATCGTTGGGAAAAGGCACGAGGCAGGCATAGAATCCCGAACTCTGGCGGTGGGCAGGTATGAAACGATCGGCAACGACAATGCCGGCCTTGCTGACCTCTTCGGCGAGCCGAAAGGTGACCAGGGCCGAGCCGCCCTGCACGAAATTGTGCCCGGTGCTGATGACGGTGGCCAGGGGCGGAGTCCGGTCAAAGGAAAAAGAGAAACTCTGCTCTGCCCGGTTGCCCTTGCCGAAATGATAGACCGCGTGATCCCCGACGGTAATCACGATATCGAAAGGCCCTTCCGACAGGTTGGCGGCGGCGAGACTCAAATCCTCCCGGATCGTGGTCGTGCCGGCGGGAAAACTTTTACTCATCAGGGGCGTGGCCCCTCCCTGCTGGAGCAGGGTGACGGTCAGGTCCCTGATGCCGGTGCCGGTGTCTTCAAGGCGCAGCTCCAGGGGGCGGACGGGTGCGATGGCGCCGCTGTCGGGTGAGAGGGTCACCGTCGGGGCGGTGGTGTCGCGAAAGTAGTAAAAAGCCCCGGCGCCAAAGGCGATCAGAAGCAGAAGAAAGAGCAAAGACGACTTTTTCACGGAAAACTCCAGTTGCAGGTTGCGGGTGAAGGCGGGAAAGGTGGCAAAGCGACCATTGGTTGACCAGGCAAAGGCGACCTGATCGAGCTGCACCTTTGACAGGTGTCAGGCTACTTGCGGAAGTGAAGAACAGGGGGAGGCAAAGGGCAGGGGCCTATCCTTCCTGGCTGTCGACCCACTCGGCGATGTTGTTGGCGAGGTCGTCCGGCAGATCGGTAAACTTGAGGCCCATGCCAGGCTCGTAGGGGGCGCCTTTGGTATAGTGGCGCTTCCAAACGACTTCGCAGGTGCACTCGATCGTCCGGTTCAGGGGCGAAGGCAGGGGGATCTCCACCCGGAATTGACTGCCGGGTTCCCGAGGATTGACGGTGCCAATAAAAATGCCGCTGCGGCTGATGTTCTTGGTGTAGCCAAAAAAAGACTTCTGTCCATCGTCCATGCGAACGCGCAGGGCGATCAAGGGGGAGCGCAGGTTTGTTCTCGGGTCAGCCTTTTCCCGTACCGGTTGATCGGTTGTTTCCTGTTCCATGAGGTCCTCAATCGGTAAAAGTCATTTTCTAAACGGATAATATATTAAAAAAACCGTTAGAATTCAAAGAAATTTTACTAAATTTCAGGCCGTGGGTCCGTAGGCATGACGCCTCAGGGCCTGGAGCTGGGCCGTGGTTTGCTCGACGGGGGGCAGTCCAGCCCATACCAGCAAGGGAGGCAGGGCTTCCCGGGGCTGGAGGCGGCCGTATTGGCGATCGCTCAGAAAATGGATCAGTTGCAGGGTTTTCAGCCCGTCGAACCAGCCGTGAAAAGCCCGCAGAAAAGCATCTTCCCGGGGATGATTGCGTTGCAGGCGCTCCCAGACCAGGCCGAAGGCCCTGGCCTCCAGAAAATCACCGAGGTCGGCGGAAAGAGCCCGGGCCCGGGCAAGCAGATCAGCCGACGCCGCTGCCGGTGCGGTTTTGGCCAGTGCCAGCCAACGGGCCAGCAGACGAAAGCAGTCGGGGTGGTAGAAGCGCACGGCCTCCGGCTCGCCGGCCAGCAGGCGACCGACCGTCGGTCCGGTGCCGAAAGGGGTGCGGTCGGAGGCGCGGGAGGAGGGATACACCTCGGTCCCGCGCAGACGAGCCACGCCGGCGGTTTTGGCCATCTGCTGCAGAAAATAGAAATCTTCGCCGGCCTGGCGGCGGTTCATGCCACCCATGCGGGCATAGTCGCCGGCGCGAAAGGCCATGGCGCTGCCAATGGTCCAGAAAGCATAGGGGGAGGAGGCCAGCTCAAGTCCAAGGGCATAGTGGTGCAGGTAAAGTTCGTAGTGATCGATGGCCCCCTGTGCCTCTGCGTTGGCAGCGGGCTGGTGGCAAAAAGGAATGACAGCGGCCCCGGTTTTGGTCTGGCGGAAATGCCGGTGCAGGGCGAGGAAGTAATCGGACCGCACCAGGGTGTCGGCGTCAAGGGAGGTCAGCAGGGGAACGGCGCCTTCATAATCCAGGCGGGAGAGGGCCAAATCAAAGCCGATCTTGCGGGCCATGCCAACGCCATCCTTGTCGGCCAGCTCCCGGCCGGCCGTGGCGGCATCGACCCAGGCCAATGGCAGCCCCTTGAAAACCCCAGCGCTATGGCGCAGACGCGCCAGGTCGTCGCTGTTGACCTGTTGGCGATGAGGGGCGGTCTGGCGACTGTTGTTGACGACGACGATAGTCAGCCAGGGCTGCGGCGGTGGTGTCGCGGCGGCCAGGCTGGCCAGGGTGTCGAAGAGGGTGTCCCCTTCGGCCAGGGCAGGGATGACGACCGCGCCGGCAAAGCGGCGGCCGACCGCCCCTTCCAGTTCCCAGGGCCCGTCAATGCCCCGGCTGCGCAGATAGCGGGCAAGGCCGGCTGGAATCATACCCCGGCATCTCCGATCCGCTGGAGGATAGCTGCGGTGGCGGTCTCGCCGCCATCGACCCAGTGAATGGCCGTCCCCTGCCGCTCCATGCGGCGGAACCAGGTCTCCTGCCGTTTGGCGAACTGATGGATGGCGCTGTTGAGTTTCTGCACCATATCGTTGCGGCGCAGTTCCCCCTGGAGGAATTGGGCGACAAAGCGGTATTCAAGGCCGTAAAACTCCAGCGTCTCGAAGGGAACGCCCGCCAGTCGCAGACCTTCGACTTCTTCGATCAGCCCCTGCTCCAGCCGTTCCCGCAGTCGTCGGGTGATGCGCTGCCGCAGCACTTCCCGCGGCCAGCGCACGCCAAAGATCAGGGGGCGGATGTCGGGTGGCGGCGGCAACTCGGCGGCAGCGGCCAGCTCCCCTTCGGCGATTTCGATGGCCCGGATCAGGCGATCGCGATCCTCCAGGTCGGTGCTGTTATGCTGCTGAGGCCGCAACGCAAGCAGCCGCTGTTGCAGGGCCTCGGTCGGAAAGCCGGCCAGCTGCCGACGCAGAACCGGATTTTCAGGGACTTCGACCAGACGGTAGCCCCGCAGGACGGCGTCGAGATAGAGGCCCGTGCCGCCGACGAGGATCGGCAGGGCGCCTCGCTCGCTGATGTCGACAAAGGCCTGGTAGAAGCGCCGCTGAAATTCGAAAACGTTGAACTCATGACCGGGCGGCACCAGGTCGATCAGATGGTAGGGAACCTCGCCGTACTCCTGCAGGTCCTTGCCGGTACCGATATCCATGCCGGTATAAACCTGACGCGAGTCGGCGGAGAGGATTTCGCCGCCGAGGGCGCGCGCTACTTCGACGCCCAAGCGGGTTTTGCCCGAAGCCGTAGGGCCAAGGATGACGATGAGATTGAAGGGCATGAGCTCTCTCCGTGATGATGGACAACCGTTGACGCGAGCCGTCAATCTAAGGTGTTTCGCCGGAAAATACAACGTTCAGAGGGCTTTTTCGGTATAAATCCTTTTCACTTTCGGCACTTTCTGCTAGATTGTCGAGTTGGTGACCCGAGTCGCCCCGCGAGAAAAACACCAGGAAACGATCCCTTCATGACTCCACAGCGCCATAACATGCCCTTTTGCCCGGCCGAACCTGTTATCCTGCCCCGTAGCGAACACCCTATCTCCCGCAAGCAGATCGACGAAAACACCCTGAAAGTTCTCTACCGGCTGCGCGGCCATGGGCACAAAGCCTATCTCGTTGGCGGCAGCGTCCGTGATCTGCTGCTTGGACGGAAGCCCAAAGATTTCGATATCGGCACCGACGCCACCCCCAACCAGGTGAAGAAGCTGTTTCGCAACTGCTTTCTGGTGGGGCGCCGCTTCCGGCTCGCTCATGTCCGTTTTGGCCGGGACAGCCTGGTGGAAGTTGCCACCTTTCGCCGCCTGCCGCGCGAAGACGAACTGCCGGAAAATCCCGAAGATCACTTCTTCTTCGCCGAAAACGTCTTCGGTACACCCTGTGAAGACGCCTTTCGCCGCGACTTCACCATCAACGCCCTCTTTTACGATATCGCCGATTTCTCCATTATTGACTATGTCGGTGGGCTCGAAGATTTGCGGGCTGGCCGCATCCGCGTCATCGGCTCGCCCTCCGTTCGCTTCACCGAAGACCCTGTGCGCATGCTGCGGGCCATCGAGTTCGCCGCGCGGCTCGGCTTCTCCCTCGACGAACAGACCCGCGAAGGCATCTATGAGCGGGCGCCCCTCATCGCCGAGGCGGCGCCGGCCCGTATCCGGGAAGAGCTTATGGAGCTTTTCCGGCACCGGGTGGCCTCCGACGTACTGCGCCAGGCCCAGTCCCTGGGGCTGCTTTCCCATCTGCTGGCGGGGTTCGAGGCTGACAACGACACCTTCGAACTGCTGAGTCTGATCGATGCGCGCACCGCCGCCGGGCAGGCCATCGAAGAGCACCTCGCCCTGGCCGCCCTTTATCTCTCCCGTTTCTGGCGGGCCTGTCCGCAGGGCGACGGGGCCCCCATCACCGAGGTCGTGCGCATCGCCAACCTGGTGTTGTCCCCCCACTGCGGTTATTTTCACGTCGCCCACGGCATCCGCCACCTGGCCCGCGAACTGCTGGTGGGCTGCTACCGCCTGGCCCGCGGGCGCGGCAAGCGCGGCGAACAACGCCTGCTCCGCCATCCGCTTACGCCGCAGGTTCTGGAGCTTTTTATGCTGTGGACCAAGGTGTTGGGAGAAAGTCAGGAGCTGGGAGCCAGTTGGCAGAGGGCGCTGCTTAAGGCTGCGGAACAAGAAGAGCCGACGACTGGTGAAGCACCCAGCCGCCGCCGACCTCGAAAACGGCGGAAACCCCGCAAGGCCAAACCCAAAAGCGAAGCCTGATTTTTGGGTGAGACGGTGCAGTTTTTTTGTGCAGGCCCGAAAAGGATACGGCCCTCTTTTTCCCTAGGCGAGAGATTTTCCTGATGACGCAGGGGCGGGGGGCTCAAATCAATACCGCCTCCACCGGCCGACGTAACGACCGCGGCATGTCCTTGGCGCGGCCGAAACGGACGACGAGTTGCGGCCTGCTCTCCCCCAGGCCGAACACTCTGGCGAATTCAGGGCGCAGGCCTGTTTCCTCAACGGGCTGGTTCACAAAGGCATTCTTAATCCCCAGCACTGTTGCCTGTAAGGCAAAACGTTCGTAGCAGCGACCCGCTTCGACCCATTCCCTTTTGTCGTCTGAGTTTGATACGAATAGGGCAATTCCCGCAGAACTGCGGAGTTGGCGAGCATACTTGTCATTTTCTGGCTTGGTCCGCAAAAAGGCCCGAAACAGAATCCTGCCCAGCCAGCGTGGCGCCGGCGGACTCCCTGTCACGCGGGCGCTCAGGCCGTCACCCGTTCTGAGCGCTTCATCGTCATTGAAGCGAATCCATCTCTCCAACTCCCGCACAAAAGCAGGGTTGCTGATCTGCCTGCTGTTGCCCTCCACGACATAGTCGAGCACCTTTTCCATCGTCTCAGGTTCCGTAAGCAGCAGAACGCGAACGTTGCTTCCGCTGCCGGCCGTCTCCAGCAGTCGTAGTTCTTCGGTGCGTAGCGGTTGACCATCAAAATCCGTTCGGGTGCACTGTCGATAGGGAATCGCTTTGAAGAAAGATGACTCCCGTGTCTCCGCGGCCTCCAGGGTGAAGGTTGTTGCCCCGGCAGCGGAATGGCCTTCCGGTTGGGCCGTAAAGCCAAGCGCTTTTGCGGCCTGGACCAGGTTTTCCGCCGCGCACCCCAGCGAAACATAGAGATGGTGATCGTCCGGATCGACGACGGGCGTGCGTCGGGACAAGTCCGGCAGGATGGCAATAGAGCGGTTCTCCAGTTGAAATCGCCAGCACTGGGTGTTGTGACTGGATGGAGCCAGCGTGGCATAGCGGACGATCTCCCTGAGGATGGCCGCATCATCCGGTAAGGGGTGAGCCCCGTGCCGCCAGATGCTCTTCACGGTCTCCTGATAGTTCATGCGACGCGATCTCCCCCTCTCGTTAAAACTCGGCGCGGGCCCTCTTATGAAGAAAGCCTGTTAGTGGGCGGCGATAAATTTGTACACGGGACATAGTATGTATCACCCCGTTCCGAAAAGTACCTTACTGAACAATGCCAGACAAAACCCAAAAACCGCGCCCAGCGGAGGGGCCCAGTGCTTTTCCAGGCGAGATTGCGGGGCAATATCTTGAAAGATAAGATAGAGTATGCCTCCCGCGGACAAAAGCATGATGGTCGCCAGGATGGACTCATGCTCATGCAAAAAGAAATATCCGAAAAGACCGGCGACGGGCCCCAAAAAGACTAAAAAAAACATCACCATAAGAGTTTTGTTTGGCCTGGAATGATTGATGTTCTTAAGTTCCCTGTAGGCATTGAATCCCTCAGGAAGGTTCTGTAGGCCAATGAGCAGAGCCAAGAGGGGAGCGACCGGGGACTGCAGGGCGACCATGCCGCCCAGGGCGATCGATTCAGGAATATAATCAAGCATCATCCCCATCAGCTGCGGGGATTCTCTTCGGTGTAATCCCAGAAACCGTTCTATGGCAAAAAAAAGAATGCCGCCGGCCAGCGTTATGGGAATAGCATAGATAGGATCTTCCAGGCTGGACAGCCCTTCAGGGATGAGAACGACAGCAACCGCTCCGAGAAGGATGCCGCCACCAAAGGCAATCAACGAATGACGGAACTCGTTTTCCAGCCAGAGCGGCTGTATTTTTTCAAGGCGAGCGATGACACCACCGGCTGGAATGCAAAGGCCAGCGCCTGCGGTGAGCCATATGATGGACATGACATCGGTCATACGTATCGAATGGCCTCCGGAATTCGGATAAGCGGCAGGGAAACGACGATATCAGATGCCCGCTTGCCTGGTCGGTCCGGTTCTTTCGCTGGGCATAAAGGAACTTTAGCATCCAGGGTTTGAACGGCAAGAATAAGTACGAAAACTAGGGTCAACCTTGGAACGCGCTGCCAGTGACCCTGTGAAGCCTGTTAATCCTCCCCCTCATCGATTCATCAGCGCAAACACGCCCCAGCCCATGAATTCACGCGTGTAAGCGGCGTAGCGCGCGGGTTCCGAGGTCAGTTGGGTGCGAACCTCTTTGGCGAACGCGTCGCCTGGGTTGGCTTCAAGCCATCGGCGCATGGTGAGCCACTTGGCCGCCTCGTATCTGTCCCAGCTGTCCTGGTCGGCCAAAACCATTTCCACGACGTCGTAGCCCAGGTGGCCGAAAGAGGCGAGAAGCTCCGGCAGCAGCAGAAAATCGGCGATTGAGCCGGCAAGACACCCCTTGGCCACATCTTCCGTCGGCGGCAACTGCCGCCAGTAGGGTTCGCCGATGAGGATGATCCCGCCGGGGCGCAGACTCTGCGCCAGCAGCTCTATCGTGCCGGCGACGCCTCCACCGATCCACGTGGCACCGAGACAGGCTGCCACGCCTGCCTTCTCGTCAGCGACGAAGCCGGCCGCATCGCCATGGATGAACGTGACTTGGTCGGCGACACCGAGTTCTGCCGCACGGCGTTTGGCTTGTTCGGTGAATAGCTGACTCAGGTCGATACCGGTGCCCATGACCCCGTAATCGCGCGCCCAGGTGCACAGCATCTCCCCCGAACCGCTGCCGAGGTCGAGCACGCGGGTGCCCTTTTCCAGACGCAGGGCCGCGCCGAGAGTGGCGAGCTTTGCGGGTGTGAACGGGTTATGGATACGGTGAGCGCTTTCGGTGATGTTGAAGATCCGTGGAATATCCAATGTAGAAAACTCCTTACGGGGGTGAATGAATGGGGTCGCTGAGGGGAGATATGCAATATGCGGTGGTGCACTTGCAATTTGAATCTGCCGTAGGAAATCGTTCTGTCAAGAAAAATGACTCATATATGGATCATATTAGATAAATAAGAACCATATATGAGTCATGTATTGCCGTCTTATTCAGATTTTAAAAGTCTCGCCCCTCTAAAACCTGAGAGCGTCCTTCATTTTCTCCTACCTATAAAAACCAACAATTCAAGACCTGACCCCATATGCTGTGCGCGCCCCCCGTGGGGGCAAAAGGGCCGTCCCCGGCTCTACTGCCCCTGGAAAAGAGGAAGGAGCGTTCCGTTGAGCACCAGTTCCCCATTGCTGAAGGTGGCGCTGGCCTTGAGGTTCGCCCCGTCGCTCACTAAAAAATTCTGGGCCAGCAACCCGTCGATCTGCCCGTCCACCTGCTGCTCGACCAGGTTGGCGATCTCCTCGTCGCTGTAGGGAGGAAAGTCCCCCCTCTCCCGCGCTCCCATCAGGTTCTGCCGGATAGTGTCCTTGGCGAGGCTCCGTGCCAGGCTTTCCGCCACGGAGAGGTCGGCCTCGGCGTCGAGGGACTGAAGTAGCGCGGCGGGGTTCCCGGCAGCAGCGCCTGCGTTGCCGTCAAGCTTCACGCGTACCCGGCCGTCGACATCCCCCTGGGGCGTGGCGAAATGGAGCTTCCGGATGGTCAGCTCGGGGTTGCCCGCGGCGAGATTTTGAAAGAGCTGGAGGTAGAGGGGGAGCATGCGCCCGACCAGCTCCTCCGGGTTGAACGAGTCGGAGTCGCGGTAGAGGTCCTGGACCTGGCCCTGGAAGCTGGAGAGCGCTTCGCCGTCGAGGTTGTTCATCTCGATCTCAAGAACCCCCGGGCCGAACGTCTCCCCTTCCACCGTGACACCACCGAACTCCAGGGTCTGTTCATAGCGCACCAGGGTGCCGTCGACGCTGCTGTCCGAGGCTACCTCGAAGCCTTTCATCTGCATGGTCTTGAGCTGTCCGCTCTGCTTGTCGATGAAACTCATGTCCATGACCCCGAAGGACGCCTGGCTCGTGCCGACATAGAGCATCGGCAGGGTTTCCGCAAGGTCGAAGCGGCCGCTGATGCCGTTCCAGGTCAGTCGGCCGTCGGCCATGATGAGTTCCATCTTCGGCATGTCGAAGGTCCCCATCAGGGTTTTCATGTCCGGGCCTGCCTGTGATTCGAGGGTGAAGCCGCCCCAGCGCACCAGGTTCCCTTCCGACTGGTTTTCAAAGGCGGGGATCGTCACTCGGCTCCGTACGGAGCCATCGAGGGCGATCTTCGAGAAGGCGAAGGGCTCGGCGAGGGCTGGGATTTCGGCGAGCAGCTTCTCGAAGTCCTCCTCGTCGGCCGAGAAACTGACCAGGCGGGTCTCCACCAGGGCCAGGGCCGGCCCGCCGGTCTGCTGGCCGGAGGCCCCCAGGGGCAAGGGGCCGTGGCGGAAGGTATGCTCGAAAACAAAGCTGACCGCGTCCTCGGCATTTTCCTGGCCGTCTTCGGAAGGGCTCTGAGGCACCCGGATCTCCACCACCGTCTGCGCCCTGGACTCGAGGAAGCCCTTATCGTAGCTCTGGGTGGTCAGGGTGAAGGGGCCGAAATGACCGTACTGGTCGATCAGGCCGGTATAGCGGCTCTGCACGTTGGCGCCGACGAAGTAGGTCGCGCCGGCCCAGCTGGCGACACACAGTAGAACGATCACTGCGAGGACGATAAACTTTTTCATGCATACTCCTGGGGTAATGGAAGGACAACGGCTGTTTAATGGATTAGGACCGGATATCGGCACTTTTCGGACGGTGATTGTTAAATGCGGACGGGCTCCTATATTAGAGGGGATCGCGTCGGCAATCAATAGCCCTTTTTGCGTCACAATCGACCGGCGATTTAACGCATTCCGAGGGTGAATCCGCGCATCGAAATCGGTCCCTGGTGGCGGCAGGTCAGCGAGAAATTAGGGACACTCCCCGGTTTTCTTCCGGGGTCGCCCCGGCTTCCGTGGTTTCAATGTCTGATTCAGCTGAATTTCCAACCTATCAATGAAAGATTCCGAGCCAAATGGCCTGCCGGATTTGGTGGCTCTGCGGATGGTGGTGTCGGTCACATCCTCATCCAGGCACACAAACGCTGCATACGCGCTTCGCTCCAGTGGGCAAAGCCAGGAATCCGCTGACAACACCGCATCATGAGTGCCATTCACATGCGCTTTGGCGCTTGACCACCGATAATCCTCCACACTCAGGGCAAGCCCTGGTTTGAGAGGATTGCGTTCAATGTAACGTGCTACCGCCCAAAGATACTGTTCGTTTTCGACGACACACGAAAAAAAACGGTTCTGCCAGATACGTCCGGACTGTTCTCGCTTACGGTTGAGATACTGGGTATACATCTGGTTGGTCAACCCAATCCCGCGCGACAGAGAGGATTCCGTCTCTGGTACAGCGAGCAGATGAATATGGTTGTCCATCAGGCAGTAAGCCCAGATCTGAACATGATGCTTCTGTGTGTAGTCTGCCAGCAGCTTTAGATAGGTTTGTCTATCTTCGTCGTCGAAGAAAACCGTGGCGCGGTTGTTGCCACGTTGGGTGATGTGATGCGGGTAACCGGGGGCTATGATACGGGCAATTCTTGGCATGGCGGAAATGATAACGCAAGTCTTCAGGGCTGCAATCGAAAATATGGGGAGTGTCCCTAATTTCCTCTGGTCGCCGATCGGGCGGACCACAGGAACAGATCAAAAAGGTTGGAAGGTGTGAGGGGTTAGAAAGCTTAAAAATGTCCCGGGAGGATATCCTCGAGGTGCAGGGAAATCTCCGTTTTCCCATTGACTTTACTTATCATGGATGTCCCTAATTTCCCTCTAATTTCTTCTGACCGTTTTTGCTTTCAGCTATCACCTTTGTTGGCTCGACTTTAACTAATGTCCCATTTATTATTATACCGAACATGTTTTTAGAAAACTCAATATAATCGACATCTATGCCAATAACAGCATTTGCACCTTTTTCAACGGCAATATTTTTCAATCTTTTAAAAGCCATATTTTTTGCTTTATTCAATCTATCCATAACAGCCCCAGCTGGTACCCCAAACCAATCTGAGAATTTCCCTTCAAGTTCACTAAACATGCCAGCACCTAAAACAACCTCAACACATTCGACACCAATATAATTTTCAACAAAAAATCCATCTATATTATTAGTTGTCGTGAAAATAATATTCTCTGATAACTCCTTTATGTTGTCTTCTCTTATTTTTTCTTGGTTAATAAATTCATCATAGGCTTGTTCTTTGACTTTGTTTTTCTCGGCATTGATAGATTGCATTACCTTTGAAGCGCAATTATAACAATATTCTTGACCGTTAATGTTGTGTAAAAAAGAGTTTGTTTCAGTATTACAAGATGCACAAATTAGTTTGTTCATATTTTGATCCTTGAAAAAATTACTATTTTGGTGTTTTTTGGTGACGCTTGTGAAAAATTAGGGACACTCCCCCATTTTCTTATTCTGTTAGATTTTTGCGGGGTAGCCCGCAGTTCCAAGGCGAATAAACCCATTTGTCGGGCCTGACCCTTTTTGTGCTCTTTCCCGGTGAAATGAGTTTGCGCAGCAGAGTTGTTTTCAAAGTGGGATACAAGAACAAACCTTAAATATTCGTCGTCCTTTGATTTTTTTGAATTGTGCGCATCGCAAGAGGGGACAGTGATTAGGTTTTTTCTGAAGTCTGTTTGAAAGTCGTGCTCTTTTTTCTCTGGGAAAAGGCAAAGTGGTGGCACGTGTTCAACTGAAGTTTTTTGTTTCGAACACATGTAGCAAGTTTCCACTTATATTCCTTTTCGATAGCTAACGGTTCATGATAACCGGCGGCGACGTACTGCTTGCCAACCACCGCAATTTAGATTTTGTTTTCAATTTAAAACAGACGTATTTTCCGTCCGGTTGATTAGTTTGTTAGGAATTTTTTCTGTGTTCGTGCGCCAAAATTTCTTCATATTCACGGTTTTTCACAGATGCAAAATGGCTTGCTCTTTCTTCTATATATTTCTTGTAGTCAATAAGGTCACAGTAGCCATTTCTTATGAAAGTATTGACTTTTACGATTTCCATTGTTTTCACGAAGAAAAGAAAATAGCCGCTTAAGCAAAAGCCCGTGTAGCTAATATGGATTATTATGAATTGAGTAAACGTGAAATGGTCGCCAACAAAGCTAACCGCTGGATAATAAATTAAAATCATCGAAGTGGTTATTATGCCAATAATGTGGGACTGGATATGCATTTCTTCGATGCTTGTTGAATGGAAGAAACTTAAGCGTTTCTGTAAGCCCATTTTGGCTAATTCGGTGTCGTGGTCGAGTTGCTTGATTCTATTTTGGATAACAATGAGGATTATATTTGATAACAGTACGTATAAAAGCCACATGACCGCTGTCCCGAGCAACCAGAGCATGAAGAAGGCTGGGTTGGTAAAGAAACTTTTTGAAGTCAAAATCCCTATATTTTCAAGCAAAACATACCAAATTGATGCGATGAGAAGGCCGCCAAGAAATGAGTACAGTTCATCTCTTTTGAGTGCGCCCAGGGGTACAATTTGATTCATTTCGATTCCTAACGGTAAGGTAAGCGGCGGCGCTGTGCCGGTGGGCCAAGTAGACATTTATCGTGGACCATTGCCGTATCCCCGTCCGCTTGACCGCCTGGTTGTGTGGCTATTTCCACTTATGATCACATTTTCTGCAGCGATAGCGTTTTCCAAAAAACAGCAATGGTAAACCTAAAAGTAAGCTCCAAGCCGAAAATTGGCGTTGGTAATTGATGGTTTTTATTTCAGTGGCACCACAATTAGGGCAAGCCGATGCTGGCAATAGTTCTTCATCGTGAACTCTCTCAACTTCATTCGTTTCTGTATGAATTTGAAGAAGTTCTTTTGCTCTCTTTGCGTCAGCAGCGGCAACACGCAACTTCACACCACCCAACGCATTTGAGTAAAGCCAATTGACTCCGATTGTATATTGATTATCAAGGAAACATTGAATTCCGGCAGCTTCCAGAGTCGACTGCGCGAGGCCAGCAGAGGGCAAATCACGAAACTGGGCAATTGTTACAAAATGCTGCGCCATTCAATTTGCCTTTTATTATTCTTGCCACACAACGGTTCGCGATAAGCGGTGGCGACGAGCGGGTTCGGCTTACTACCGCAATTTGATTTTGTTTTTCTGGGAGCACCCAGCCCTATTCCATCCGCTTGATTGGATGGTTAGATTGCTTTTTGATTTCGCCTTAATGCCTTCAACCCATTCCGAAAATACCATCAAGAACTAGTGAAATCATTTTTTTGAAATTGGGCCAAAATGCCTCTTTTTTGATAACTCGATAAATGAAGGCAACAATTGCGTAGAGGACAATTAAACAACCGATAAGTATGAATATGTATTCCATTTATGCTCTGCAATCTAACGGTCAGAGATAAGCGGCGGGGCAGAGACAACCGAAAACCACCGCATTTTTAATGACTTAGCAGAACTGTATCAACCGTCCGTCTTCATTTGATGGTTAGACAGATTTCTTTGAGGTGCCACTTGTCTGGGCCTGTCCAGAAAATGCGCATGAACGGTTTTGGTACAAGGCCCCGCTCCTGTCCTTCTTCCATTACCTCGGATGGGCACCACTCTTTTCCAGCACTAAATGCAACCCCTAGGTCATTGAGTTGGTTTAGTAGGTCAAAGAGGGCTTTGTTTTCAAAAGCGTACCCGTCTATTTCTGGATATTTTATTCGGCTGCCGCCAACCAATTGTCTTTCTGGGCGAAGCCCAGCATTTTGCAAGGCCACAGTTGATCCTTTCAGATAAACCCAGCCACCGATGACTTGTGAAACGTATGTCGGTATTTTATTCATGGTCTGTCTAACGGTAGTGATAAGCGGCGGCAACGTAACCTGCGAGTACCACAGAACTTTTATTGTGAAGCACTGTGGTTTAACCGTCCGCTTGATTATTTGGTTATGTTGCGCTTTTTGAACGCTACCCAAAAGGCAGTGGATAATGTAATAAAAACAATGATATGGAAGGTTAAAATTGATTTTTGAAGTTTTATGGAATCATGGAAATTTTGCAGTTCCGTGTTGTTTAGGTAGTTGGTATTGATGCCCCCGGAGAAATATAGAGCTGTTAGTGGAGGCGCAACAGATAAAAAAGCAAATAAAACCCCAACAGTAATGAGTAGATATCTGAATTTCATTTTGGCGGTTACGGCGTATAGGCCGAGAAAAAAGCAAGCAACCGATGAAACTGCACGTAAATAGATACTGGCAATATAAAGCCAGTAAGGTATGTCTAGAGAACCAATGCCTTTTGCAAGAGCGATCAACACCTCTGCAAGAAATAGCGAGGCTAATATTAAAGTGCAGAAAATATTAAAAAATCTATCAATCATTTAAGCAACATAACGTCGGAGATAACTGGTGGCGACGAAAGGCAACGGGCCTTTAACTGCACAGTTATTTCCATCCAGTTCATTGGCTTGTTGTACGGCATTTTTCGAGGGAGGTAGCTAAATGAATTTAAGAATATTACTTTTACCTTTTGGAGTTGTTGCTGAATTACTACTGCTGTTAGCTTGCTGGTTTCTTGCTGTTTTCAGTACTCACAATGCAAAAGTATTGGCAGCGTGGACAATTAAAACCTTTCCTAACCGCAAGTGGTACGCAGGGGAAAATTAAGCGCCGTACAACGGACCAAGCTAAGCGGGCTGGAGCTGGTCCTTTCCAAGTGTGTAGAAACCTTTACGCGAACCGCCCATGTGGCACCCAGTCCGCTTGAGCGCTTGGTTAGGTAGCGATCAGTTCCAAAAAGGCCACCAGGGTAGTATTGCTTGCCGCCTTATTTTGACAATATCATTTGCCTGAAATGGAACTGTGCCTTCGCCATTAGGGTGTGACTTCAAACCGGTAATATACCTGCCGCCTCGAACAACTACTCCACGATAAGTTCCACCAGTAGCCGTTTTTACATCGACCCAGTGAATATCCATTTTCATTTCAGGACCGAGTTTGGCGCGTAAATGTTCAGGTAATTCGATCTTGTTCATTCTTTGCTACCTAACGGTTGAATTTAAGCGGCAGGTTTGAGACCCACGCAGACCACTGAATTTTTCGAGAACCACTGCTGTCGAACTGTCCGCTTGAAATTTTGGTTAGCAGGCCGCCTTTAAATGCGAGTGAAAAGCAAGGCCATTGCAATGGAAAAACAAACTGATGCAACAATCGCCAGTATTTTGTCTTTGTTATCTAGCCTTTTTTGCATTTCTGTTGATTTAATTCCGCCCCATAAGGATGGTTTTGCCCTAATGACAATTACAAAAAGACATATGAAGGCGACCACCATGAAGGTGAACTCAACTTTTTGCATTTGCTTTTCATTTTCCTGCTAACGGTTTGAGATAAGCGGCGACAACGTTCCGGTTCGGCCTAGTAGAGACCTTTTCGAGAACAACCGCGCTACTTTTCGTCCGCCTTCATTTCGTGGTTAGGTGGTTTGTTCAAGTTCGTCGTAAATATCTACACACCAAGTAACTTCATCGCTGAACCACCCGCCGAAAAACCAGTTTTGACCAAGGGCCTGGTCTATATTCATGTCTGTGCCGTCAGACCATTTAGTGTGAGTTCTAGCGCCAGCCTTCCGCGCTTTTTGAATGGATTCGGTTGAAAGCAGTAAACCATATTGGGTCCCTATGGCAATTGCCATAATTGTCCCTGTTTTGTGATGAATGAGTGCTGGTGTTCCGTAGATTAGGCAACGACAATCCGTTGGTAAACTCTTTCCAATTTCGTCCCAAATCCGCATCACGATGTCAGGGTGTGCACCCTGCCGCACATATGGGTTTTCAGCAGTATCGGGTGATTCGTATACGGGTGCCGCTTTTCGTTTTCCACGTGCAAGATATTTGAGAACAAGATCATTATTTTTGTTTGAATTTATGTTCTTCATTTTATCTATTTTTGCCACCTAACGGTAGTGATAAGCGGCGGCGACGAAGCCTGCGAGAACCACGGAACTTTTATGAGAAGCACCGCGGTTTAACCGTCCGCTTGATTTGATTGTTAGGCGTTGTATTTATTTTGGTAATATTTTTCGACTTCAGCACATGCCTTAAAAAAACTTTTTGAAACGTCCCAGTCACTCACACCCTGAAGAACACCAATTCCTGAATTTGAGATGCGTGGGAGTTCCCCTGAAATTGCCATCTCTCTTATTCCATTTAAATATTGAATTATCTTTTTACAATGTTCGGCAAGCAGATCATTTTTTGTTTTTTGAGCGGCCAGAATTTCTTTTTCAGCTTCCAAAATCGCAACATCTATTATGGAGACAAATTCTGACGTTATCTTTTCTATGTTCATTTAAACGCCTAACGGTTCATGATAACCGGCGGGCGAAACGACGCTCGCGACCCACCGCAATTTGGTTTTGATTTTTCAAAATTGCACAGACGTATTCCCCGTCCGCGTTGATTTAGTTGTTAGGTTTCTTTTCGCTTACGCTGCTTCAATAGCGACGACAACCCAAAACAAAACAGGACAAGCTAAGTGCAACCACAGCATTGAAGCAGTTATTGCTTTTTTATGCTTTTCTTCGTGGGCTTGGTAGAAGGCTTTATAAAATTTCGGAATATTGCTCACGTTCCCGGCAAAAGATACCAGTAATTGTATTGAATTAAATTCAACAACTTCCTCTTTTCTGAGGTAGTTCAGAAAATATAACCCCGAGAAGCCGAAATAGGCTGCGATAATCATTAATGTTATTGCAGTGCTCAATTCCATTTCTGAAACCTAACGGCGGTGATAAGCGGCGGCGATGAAACCTGCGAGTACCACAGAACTTTTATCGAGAAGCACCGCGTTTTACCCGTCCGCTTGATTATTTGGTTGTGCGCTTATTTGTTTTCTGCTGTTCGGTGAAAAATAGCAAATATGCTATGGCATAAATACTATATAGAAAACCTTTTCTAGCCCATTTCTTGGGATCAAGTCCTTTTGTCTTGGCCAGCTTGAAACAAATAAATGAATTTACAGATAGAAATGCCAGAATTGATAGAGACATTGAAACTTTATATTTAAATTCACTATTTTTATCGGTTTCAATTGTAGCGACAAGTTCACGGATTTGATGGTCGAACCCAGTAAGTAATATAAGTTTTATAGCAATAAAAGCTAAAATTAAAGAGATCGGTACACTTAATAAGAAAAATTTTTTATTCATTGTTACCTATATTAGCGCACAACGGTTCATGATAACCGGCGGCGACGCGAACTTGCGTGACCCACCGCAATTTTAGATTTTGTTTTTCAATTTAGCGCAGACGTATTTTCCGTCCGGTTGATTAAGTTGTTAGGTGTTTTTTTTCTTCTGGCTTGAAATAAATAAGTGAACCTATAAAGAAAAACGACATAAATACAAGTTGTATAACAGAACTGCTTCCTAAATATTCAATGTCTCTATTTATTAATTTTATTGTTTCATATGATGTAAATGCCACCATGAATACTGCTCCTGCCAGCATTAAATTATATGCTTTACGTGTGATTATTTTTCTTTTCAATTTTGACACCTAACGGTTCGTGATAACCGGCGGCGACGAACTGCTCGAACACCACCGCAATTTGATTTTGTTTTTCGGATTAGCAGCTCGTATTTTCCGTCCGGTTGATTAGTTTGTTAGATTTCTTTTTATTTTTAAGTAGATAGCTCAACAAAAATATAGTGTTGAACGCGAACATGATGCTGAAAAATTTGATTGCTGTGCTTGACACTTCGACCGCTGAATCCACTGCTTCGTATGCACCATTTTGAGCTTCAAGACTTATGAGGGCGAAGCTTCTTAGTTTTTCAATGTTCGTTTCGTTTTGAATTGTTGCTTTGATTTTATTTGTTTTTTCTTCACTGACCGAAAGGCCATCGACGCCCCCAAAATATGCATTCGATATGCAAACGACGCTCAATATCAGAAAGATGAAATTTGCAGCTAAAATTATTTTTATGGGGCTAGTTTTCATATTTTATTTTCTGAAATCTAACGGTTCATGATAACCGGCGGCGACGAAATGCTCGAACACCACCGCAATTTGATTATGCTTTTCGGATTAGCAGCTGCCATTTTCCGTCCGGTTGATTACGTTGTTAGCAGGCTTCGCAAGTGGAAGGATGATTCAAATTTCCACCGCAAAACTTGATGCCTTTGATTTTATGCAGTTATTTGCTTTTGATCGACGGGGCAGAATGTTTGTTTTCTGCTGATCGTTTCGAACCCCTCCGAAGTTTTCCATTTTGATTCAATTTTACTGCTCGAAAAAGGAATAAATTTTCAGCTTTCAAAGTTGCCCGAAAATGGGGACTGAAATTTATGCCTTTTCAATTTTTGCCTGCTAACGGTTCGCGATAAGCGGCGGCGACGTGAAGGTTCGGCCTACTACCGCAATTTGGTTTTGTTTTTCGGGAAGCCCCGAGCTATTTTCCGTCCGCTTGATTTGCTGGTTATAAGGCAGCCTTTGGGCTTGTTTTGTATTTATCTTTGCAAATCTTAAATAACCAAAGACTCGTCCAATAAACGCCAGAATAAATGATTGCAGTTATCAAAATGCCCTTCCATGACGGCAAGAAACCCAAGTCTGAGTTCGGGATGAAAAATGGTTCGCCAAGGAAGGATATCGGGGTGTAATACAGCAAATAGCCACCGAGTGCGATTAAGCCAAGGACCTCGAATAGCATCCGAAATAATGCCGGCAACAACAGGATTGCTCCCCAGAGAATATATTTAATCTTTTTATTCATTTGGCCTTATAACGGATATGGGGTTAGCGGAAACGCAGAGACGGCGGAGAACAAACGATTTGTATCGAGAAGCACTGCTGTTGAATTTTCCGCTACACCCCCTGGTTATATTGCGCTATTTGAAGGAGATAAGAATGTTTGAAAAATGGTGGGAATCTCACAAATTTATTATCAATTGTGAAAAAGACCTTGCAAGGTCAATTTATGAATCTGCAATGCTGGATGTAGCAGATTGGTTGGAGCCGCAACGAAATGATTACCCTTGTACTGGAGAAGAGTTTGCAGAAGCTCTTAGGTACGAATACCAACAAGCGATATAACAGGGATTAGGCGGTAACCGGTATATTGGATATACCGGTTACCGTCATATCGGTTAAAATTTCCAATAAATTCAGCACGTTAAAAATTAGAAAATGCCTACCCTAAAGCTAGGCTTTAACAAGGGCCCGCTAAGACCAGCCCAGTCAAATGATGACTTTCACCCTCTTGCTTTTTAAACGCCAGCCATCCTACCCCAAATAAAATCAATCCGAAATCAGGAATTTCCTGAGGGTCTCTTCCCCAATCCTCTCAATCACACCTTCTGCCCTCGCATCCGACTCAGCAAATCATTCAATTCCCGAATCTCTGCCCGACTGAGTCGTCGATCCTGGTAGATGGCCTGACCGTAGCGCTCGGCGAATTCGTGGGCGAGCGGATCTTTCAGGCGGCGGGCAAGTTCGTGAATCCCGATGTGCGGGGGGATGGACGCCAGGCCCAACTGCTTGGCGGCCAAGCGCTGAAAGCGGGCCACCAGTCTTTGCTCCCGGCTTTTGCGCCGGTGCCAGACCGTGTAGCCCAGGATGATAGCGACGGCTGCGGCGGCGAGGGGGAACAGACCGCTGGGGATTTCTTGCGGCCGCCAGGTCGGTTTATTCAGGCGTTCGCCCGTGTTGCGCAGAATCTCGATCTGGCGTAGAAGGTCGTAGTTGAGGATGCTGTGGGCCCAGAAATGGCTGGCTGAATCGGCGAGTTGGCGCAGAACGCCGAGGTGGGCGGGATTGCTGCCGCGCACGGCGGTGGCGGCGTTGATGGCGAGGCGGCTGGGGTCGATACGTGTCCAGCGGCCGTCTTCGAGGCGGGCTTCGACCCAGACGTGGGCCATGTCTTCGGTAACGAGGTAGTAGCCGCCGAGGCCGTTGTAGTCGCCGCCCAGATAGCCGCCGACCAGGCGGGTGGGCACTTCGGCCTGCCGCAGGATGACGGCGAAGGAGGAGGCGAAGAATTCACAGTAGCCGCGCCGCTTGCCGAAGAGGAAATCGTCCAGGGGATTCTGCGAATCGGGCAGGTCGCTGGTGGCGTAGGAGAGCTGCTGCTGCAGGAAAAAATCTTCCGTCAGGGCGATTTTCTCCTCAACGGTGCGGCCTTGCTGGCGAATCCGCTCGCCCACAGCTCTGAGGCGGGCGGGAAGGGTGGGAGGCACTGCCAGCAGGATTTCCAGATCACTGCGACCGACTTCCTGCAGGGTCGCTCCCAGGCGGGAGACCGCTTCGTAACGCACCCGCTGCCGCTGGGACTGGGAGGTGTAATGGACCAGATCAGGAGAGCTGCGGTGACGGATGCCCTGCAGGGATTCGGGCAGGTCGAGGGCGAACAGATAGCCGCCTGACTGGGGTTCGAGAGAAATCGTCTGCTGCACCGGGCGGCCGCCTTCGAGGCGGCTGCCGCGCACGCTGCGATCGTCACCGCGCAGCCAGGTGTTGCCGCGCAGGGTGTCGAGGACAATGCCGCGCCAGTAAAGCTCCTCCTGCGGCTGCAGCGGGCTTTCGGCCCGGAAGACCACCTGCTTGACGGCATTGAGCTCGGCGACGGAGCCGGGCTTGACCTGTTCGCTGAAGCCGGCGGTGGCGGCGATGGCGGGATTGAGAAAGCCCCAGACGGGGCGCTGGGTGCGGGGGAGGATGGGGAAGATGAGCGCCATCAGCAGCAATGAAGTCACCGGCAGGATAAGGGCAAAGGAGAGCAGGCGCCGTATCTGCTGGCGGGACAGGGACAGCTGCGGATCGGCGACGAAATAGGCCAGCAGCACCAGACCGACGGTGATGAGCAGGATCTGCAGCACCATGAAGAGGAGAAAATAGGGGCTCAGGGTGATGAGGGTCGAGCTGGCCAGGGCGAACAGCGACAGCACGAAGGCCTGCAGGGTGTTGCGCCCCGTTCTGGCGGTAAGCAGAAGGACGGCCAGGAGCAACACGAGGAGGTTGACCAGCGGCAGAATGAAATTGGCCAGGGAAAGAGTCAGGCCGTAATAGGCAAAAAATGCCAGGGTGAGCAGGGTTGCCGCCGGCGTCTTCAGCAGGGTGCGCCCCCGGTGGTCGGCAATCAGGGCCGCGATCAGGGCAAGAGGGAGCAGGGCCCTGACCGGCAGGTCGAGATGCGGGAAGAGGGGCAGCGTCCCCAGCAGGACGATGGCGTAGGTGAAGAAGTCGAGCAGACGTTTAATGTTTACCATAGCCGGCCAGATGATGAAGGAGTTTCAGGCGGTGCAGGCGCCCCGTCGCCGGGGAGAAGCGATGCCCAGGGAGTTTCAGACCCACGGGACGGTTTTGCCGCCCGCACAGGTTGATCAGGTAGACGGCGCAGCGCAGACGTTCTTCCAGGCTGGCGCCCGGACAGGCGCGCGGGTCGACCCACAGGGGGTCGCCGGACACGGCCGCCAGGTCCTTGACCTTGAACTGATCGTGCTTGGCGGATAGCTTCCAGTGAATGAGCCGCAGGGGATCGCCGGGCCGGTATTCGTGGATGCGGTCCACATCCCCTTCCTGGCCACGCTGGGGTACGGCCTGCTCCCCTGCGGGCAGGCGGCCGCTGGAGGTGGGCGGCGGCGCACAGGGCTGCGGTGCCGGAAAGATGACGCATCTCTCTTCGATGGCCAGCTGGAGAGAACGCACGAAAAAGTTGATGGGGTAGCGAGAGCGGATGTGGATGGACGAGAAGGTGCGCGGGCCGCGGCCGCTCAGGGTCAGCAGCAGACGGCCGGCTTCCTGCTCGCCGGCGGGCACCAGCGGGAAAAGCACGGGTTCGGGTTCCTGTCCGAGCTCAACTTCAATGAGCTGCGCCGGCAGGAAGCGGCGCCGGTTGGTCAGCTCGACCCCCACCAGCGTCGGGTGGCCGTCGTAGATCTCGTCGGCAAAGCGCAGGCGTACCTGCAGTCCGTCGAGGTTGCGTTTGCCCAGAATGCCGGAGATGACCATGAAGCCGAGCAGGGCGGAGACCAGCAGGTAGATGAGGTTGTTGCCGGTGTTGACGGCCCCGAAGCCCAGCAGCAGGGTCATGACGATGTAAAGGGCTCCCGCCCGGGTCAGTTTCAGGCCAGGGGAACCGGCAGACTTTTGAGAACCGATTGCAGTACCTCCTCCTTGTTCAGGGTCTCGTTCTCGGGGCGCAGGATGAGGCGATGGGCGCCCACGGCCCCGGCCACCATCTTGACATCCTCGGGGATGACGTAGTTGCGGTTCTCCAGATAAGCGGCGGCTTTGGCCGCTTCCGCCAGGCTGATGCCGCCACGGCTGGAGATGCCCGACAGGATGAGGGGGTGGGCGCGGGTGGCGGCCATGATGGCAAAGATGTAATCGACCACTTTGTCGGAGAGCAGGATGTCGTTTTTGACGGCCTGCCGGGCCAGGCGGATATCTTCGAGGGTGATGAGCGGTTCGATGTGGCGGATCTCGTCACGCAGGCTGCCGCCTTTGATAATAGCCTTTTCCACCTCGGCGGGCGGATAGCCGACGCCGGTGGTGACCATGAAGCGGTCGAGCTGGGATTCGGGCAGGGGGTAGGTGCCGACCTGCTCCAACGGGTTCTGGGTGGCGATCACCAAAAAGGGATCGGGCAGGTTGTGGGTCACCCCCTCCACGGTCACGCGCATCTCCTCCATGGCTTCGAGCAGGGCGCTCTGGGTCTTGGGCATGCTGCGGTTGATCTCGTCCACCAGCACGATGTTGTTGAAGATGGGCCCCGGGATGAATTTAAAGTTTTCGGCGCGGCGGTCGTAGATCGACAGCCCGGTGATGTCCGAAGGCATGAGGTCGCTGGTGCACTGCACGCGGCCGAAGGAGAGCCCCAGGGCTCTGGCCAGGGCCAGGGCCAGCGTCGTCTTGCCGAGGCCGGGAATATCTTCGAGCAGCAGATGGCCGCCGGAGAGCAGGGTGATCATGGCCAGCTTGATGGCCCGGATCTTCCCCTGCAGGTAGTTGCCGGAGAGGGTGTCTATAATACCGGTTATTTCCGCGTGTCGGGTCAGGGACATGATTAAATCCAGCTCTTCACGTAAGGGTTGATGGGAGCGTTCGGGGTTTTGAATAAGTATAACAGGTTCAGCCCGGACCCCTGTTCTCGTCCACTTCCTTGGCCTCTTTCGGTTCTCGATGCAGGATGACGAGATAGCCGTCGGGGTCGTGCACCCAGAGTTCTTCGCGCTCGAACTGACGATCCTCCAGTTCGTAGAGGATGGGCCAGTTGGTGCGCTCCAGCTGGCGGCGGATGGGCGTCAGGGAATCCACGGTGAACTCCAGGCTGATCCCCACACCCAGCGGATGCCGGTGCAGATTCTGCAGAAGACCGGGATGCATCGCTTCGGCGGCGGCGATTTCGCGGATGAGAAGGCAGGCGTCCCCCTGGGGCAACAGCAGCAGCGGCGGGGCCTGGTCGCCGGGCAGGAAGCGCTCGACGGGTAGAGCCAGTATCCCCCCGTAGAAGGCCTCCGAGGTGTCCAGGTCCTTGACGGCGAGGCTGAGGTTGAAAGAAGGAGGCATGGGTTGGTTCTCTTTCTCGGCGCGATGCCGATAAGGCCACAAGGGGCAGGGAACGGTTCGTTGACGGCGGTAGAAAGTCTGTGATTTAATCGGTGCGTTATCAGAAGGTGTTCTCTCATGATTAAAGCATATCTGGCCCTCGGTTCCAACCTCGGCGACCGTCTGGCGACTCTGCGCGAGGCCCGGCGACGTCTGAGCGAGACGGACGAAATCCGTTTGGCCGCCTCTGCCGGCCTCTATGAAACCCGGCCGGTGGGCGGCCCGCCAGGCCAGCCTGCCTATCTTAACACGGTCCTGGAAATCGACACCAGCCTGGCGGTGGAGGACCTGCTGCGGCTTGCCCAGCAGATCGAGGCTTCCTGCGGGCGCGTGCGCCATGAGCGCTGGGGCGCGCGTACCCTCGATATCGACATCCTTTTTTACGATGAGCTGGTCTGGCGCGCCCCCGGCCTGGAAGTCCCCCATCCGCGCCTGCATCAGCGCCGTTTTGTCCTGCTCCCTTTGGCGGAGCTGGCCCCGCTGCTTGTGCATCCCCGGGAAAACCGCACGGTGTCGGAGCTTCTCCAATCTCTTCCCGACGAGGGGGGCGAAGCCCTGCTCGCGCAGACATGGTGATTGCATGGTTCGTTTTATTCTGCTGGCCCTGCTCTTTTTTCTCGGCTACACCCTGATTCAGGCCCTGCTGCGTGCCCTGACCGGCAAGCGGCCGTCCTCGCCGCCACCTGAAAAGACGGCGCAGGGCGACACCATGGTGAAGGATCCCCAGTGCGGCACCTACGTGCCTCGCGGCGACGCCATCACCAAGGTCATCAAGGGGCAGACCCACTACTTCTGCTCGACGGCCTGTCGCGACGCCTATCGCGGCGACGAATCCTGACGGGGCGCGCCGGCCGCATTTGCACAAGGCCGCATCTCTGTTATCAATAAAGTGATGTTGGCGCGGCGTTTTTCCGGTGTGTTCAGGCCGTTCCCCGTGCCCTTACCGAAAAGGAGCCGCCCATGAAACCCTTCCTGCTGATCGCTCTGCTGCTCTTCCCCCTGGCCGCCCAGGCCTACGACCCTGCCTCCGGCTGCGTGCAGTGCCATGGCGATGTAGAGAAGATGCGCGCCTTGGGCGCCGAAGCTCTCTACCTTGACCCGGCCCAGGTCGACCGCGAAGTCAACATGAAGGGGGAACCCACCTGCGTGGACTGCCACCTGGGCGACGCGACGGCCCTGGAGGCGGCAGCAGCCCATCAGGGGATGTTGCGTCCTTTACTCATGGTCAGCGGCCAGGGTCTGGCCGGTGAGGCCATGGAGAGAGGGAAGCTGGGCCTGTTGCCGCTGCTGCCCGGGGAAAAGGGGCCGTCGGCGCTGGTCCCCAAGCCCGATTCCTCTATGGCGCAGCTGGCGGGGGTGGATAAAATCAATGGTCTCCACTGGCATGACCGCGACCCTGAGCGGTTTTCCTATCGACCCGATCTCGCCCAGGCCACCTGCGGGAAATGTCACAAGAAATCCACCGAAGAGTTCAACGCCTCCGGCATGGGGCGGCTGCATTTCCAGCGTGCCAATCGCAGCTTCGCCGAAGCCCTGCCCGGTCCCCACAACTGCGGAGCCTGGTTCGGTGACAACTTCGAGCGCCTGGCCGCTGAAACGGCGGTGCCTTTTTCGGCAGCCCAGGCCGCCGCGGCGGATCGCAACTGCAATCAGTGTCATCCCGGCTGCAACGACTGTCATTTCAAACCCTTCAAAGGAGAGGGCCGCCACCTGTTCGGCCAGCCCGAGCCGGTGTCATGCTACGGCGGCCAGCGTGGGGTGATCTGCCACGCCGGCCCCATGGAGAGAAGGCGCGGGGCCGGCTTCATCCGGGAAGACTATGCCTACCCCGGCAGCCTCTATGCCGGTGCCCACCGGGAAGCGGGCCTCAATTGCCTCGACTGCCATTCCCTGCGCCGTCATGACCCCGGCAGCACCGCCAGCCCCCAGGCGCGGGCTTCCTGCCGCCTTTGCCACGCCGATATCGTCGCCGCCGTGGAAAGCTCGGAGCACGCCCAGGTCGATTGCGCCTCCTGCCACATCGACGAGGTCGGCGGCTACCAGTTCACCTTCTGGGGGCCGGGGGCCTGGGCGGGAGTGGAGACCCCCTACGCCAAGCACGCCGGTTATTTCGGTATCCGCGACTGGCCCACCCTCATCCGCAACCCCGAAGGGCGCTGGCTCCCCTATAAGCCCTATCCCATGGCGGTGCTCAACCAGAAGCACGGCCTGGAGCCCACCGGCGTCGTCTTTCGCGCCATCCCCTCCCGCCAGATCGAGGCCCAGCCCGCCATCGGCGAGGTGGAAGGATTTACCGTCGCGCGGACGGCCACCGAGACCAACGATGCCTTCATCATTACGGGGACCCGCAGCGAGCTGCCGGGGGACGGCAAGACCATTCTGTGGATTCAGATGGACAAGATCAGCCACGCTCTCGGCTATGGCCGTGACTGCGAAGGGTGCCACGCCAGCCACGCCCAAAAGGCTTTTTCCACCTTCCGCTACGGCGACACGCGCAATGTGAGTGAACCCTTCACCGGCAGCTACCAGATCGTCGCCGATGAGAAGGGCCTGCGTTTCGAGAACCTGAAATATGGCGACATCAAGGTGCGCGAAGGGCGCCGGGTGGAAGATTTTGCCCCCTTCGTGGTCTTTCCCGAGGCCTGGAATGTGGAGGGGATGGACCTCTCCCTCCCCTTTGACGAGCAGAAATACCAGAGCGCTCAGCAGGGGCTGGAGGCTTTGCTGGCGACCCTGAAGGTCCGCCGCGAGGCGGCGGTGGGCGATGCGGAACTCCTGAAAAAACTGGCCAAAGTCGAAGCGGTGGCCTATCATAACCTGGCCGCGGCGCAGGCGCTGCTGGCCCCGGAAAAGCCGACCATCCGCCTGCTTGACCCGAACTGACAGCTTAGACAACCCCAAAATCCAGCTGAAAACAAAGGAGCATCGAACCCATGAAGTTTTTCATCGACACCGCTGACGTGAACGAGATCCGTCAGGCCCATGATCTTGGCCTGGTGGACGGCGTCACCACCAATCCGTCCCTCATCGCCAAGAGTGGGCGCAACTTCCAGGAAGTCATCACCGAGATCGCCGCCATCGTCGACGGCCCCATCTCGGCCGAGGTCATTGCCCTCGACGCCGACGGCATGGTGAGCGAAGGGCGCGCGCTGGCCAAAATTCATCCCAACATCGTCATCAAGGTGCCCATGACGGAAGAGGGGCTCAAGGCCACGCGGATATTTTCGGCGGAAGGCATCAAGACCAACGTCACCCTCGCTTTTTCACCCCTGCAGGCCCTGCTGGCGGCCAAGGCGGGAGCGACCTTTGTCTCCCCCTTTGTCGGGCGGCTCGACGATGTCGGCCATGACGGCATGGAAGGGGTCGACCAGATCAAGACCATTTTCGACAATTACGGCTTCGACACGGAAATCATCGTCGCTTCGGTGCGCAGCCCGCTGCATGTGCTCAATGCCGCGCTGATCGGCGCCGATATCTGCACCATCCCCTTTACCGTCATCCGGCAGCTCGTCAAACACCCGCTCACCGATGTCGGCATCGAGAAATTTTTGGCGGACTGGCAGAAAATGCAGAAATAGCGGCTCCTTCCCGCCTGTTTTTTTGCGATCGCATGGCCTGCCCGCCGATCTCTGGTAAAATGTCCCGGGGATGGCGGGCTTTTTTATAAGGGACAGGTTCAATGCGTACCCGTTTGGATGCTCTGCTGGGCAAAGAGGTTGAAGTCAGGGCCGCCGGCTTGACCTATCGGGGCGTGCTCGTGGAGGTTGGCGAGGAGATCCTTTTTTTGCGCGGGCCCCTCTCTTTTCACCAGATCGCCATGGACAAGGTGGCCGAGGTGAAGCTGCTGGCCGACAAGGCCGCCGCGGCACGGGCCGACACCCCGACTGATATCTAGGCTATCGCTGCCGTCAGGCTGCGTTTCCGCTGAAATACGGCGGGAATCAGGGCTTGCCGGTTGTTTTTGAAGTCTTTCTTTATCGTTGTGAGGAGTTTATGAACATTCACGAGTACCAGGCCAAGGACATTCTCGGCAGCTTCGACATCCCAGTCCCCCGGGGGCGCGTGGCGCTGACCGCCGATCAGGTGGAACGGGCTGCCAAGATGATGGGGGGGACCTGTGTGGTCAAGGCCCAGATCTATGCCGGCGGCCGCGGCAAGGCCGGGGGCGTGCAGCTGGTACACCATCCGGAGCAGGCTCACGAGATTGCCAAGGAACTCTTCGGCAAGCGGCTGGTGACGCCGCAGACCGGTCCGGAAGGACTCAAGGTGCGGCGCATCCTCGTCGAAGAGGCGGTGGGTATCGCCCGTGAATTCTACCTGTCCATTACCCTCGATCGCAGCACGTCGCGCTACTGCCTCATCGCTTCCGCCGAGGGCGGCGTCGATATCGAGGAGACGGCGGCCAAGTCTCCCGACAAGATCTTCAAGCTGACTATCGATCCCTACACCGGCCTGCGCCCCTACCAGGCCCGCAAGATCGCCCTGGCGCTGGGGCTGACGGGGAGCCTGAGTGAGGATTGCGTCCAGCTGATTCTGAACCTCTACCGCTGCGTGCTGGAGAAGGACTGCTCCCTGGTGGAGATCAACCCGCTGGTGGTGACGCGGGCGGGCTGGCTGCTGGCTATGGACGCCAAGATCAATTTCGACGACAACGCGGTCTTCCGCCACTGGGAATACCACGACCTGATGGATTACTCTCAGCTCGATCCCCTGGAAATCAGCGCCGGCAAGTTCGACCTCGCCTACATCAAGCTTACCGGCAACATCGGCTGCATGGTCAATGGGGCCGGCCTGGCCATGGCGACCCTGGATGTGCTCAAGGAGAGCGGCGGCGAGCCCGCCAACTTCCTCGATGTCGGTGGCGGCGCCACCCGTGAGAAGGTGGCGGAGGCGTTCAAGATCATCCTGCAGGACAAGGATGTGCAGGCGGTGTTCGTCAATATCTTCGGCGGCATCATGCGCTGCGACGTCATCGCCCAGGGGATTATCGAGGCGGCCTCGGAGGTGCACTGCACGCTGCCTATCGTGGTGCGCATGGACGGTTCCCAGGTAGAGGAGGGCAAGAAGCTGCTGGTCGATTCGGGGCTGAATGTCAAAAGCGTCGATTTTCTGGGGGACGGGGCCGCCGCCATCGTGCAGATGCTGGCGGAAGCCCAACCGGAAAACGCCTGACGGGTTTCTTGGTCGCCAGGCGGTCTGTCCACGGGATAACCTCTTACATCATCCGGAGAGAGCATCATGTCCATTCTGGTCAATAAGAATTCAAGAATCGTCGTACAGGGGATCACCGGCAAGGCCGGCCTCTTTCATACCAAGCAATGCCGGGAATACGGTACGCAGATCGTGGCCGGGGTCACGCCGGGAAAAGGCGGCATCCACGTTGAAGGCATTCCCGTTTTCGACACCATGGAGGAAGCGGTCCGCGTGGCCCGCGCCAACGTCTCCCTGATTTTCGTGCCGCCGCCGGGAGCAGCGGATGCCATCCTGGAAGCCTGTGCCAGCAACATCGAGTTGGCTATCTGTATCACCGAGGGCGTGCCCATCAAGGATATGGTCATGACCAAGCGGGTCGTGGACGACAGTCGCACCCTGCTCATCGGGCCCAACTGCCCGGGGGTGATCACCCCCGGCGAATGCAAGGTCGGCATCATGCCCGGGTATATTCACAAGCCCGGCAAGATCGGCGTCGTTTCCCGCAGCGGCACACTGACCTATGAGGCGGTCAAGCAGTTGACCGATGCGGGCCTGGGCCAGTCGACCTGCGTCGGCATCGGCGGCGATCCCATCATCGGCATGAAGTTTATCGACGTCCTCCAGCGCTTCAATGACGACCCGGAGACGGAAGGGGTCTTCATGATCGGGGAGATCGGCGGCGGCGAAGAAGAGGAAGCCGCCGAGTGGATCCGCGAGCACATGAAAAAGCCGGTGGCGGCTTTCATCGCCGGCGTCACGGCGCCCCCCGGCAAGCGCATGGGACACGCCGGTGCCATCATCACCGGCGGCAAGGGCAAAGCCAAGGACAAGATTGCCGCCCTCAAGGCGGTCGGCGTCGTGGTGGCCGACAGCCCGACCCGTATGGGTGAAGCGATGGCCGCCGCCATGGGGGTAAAGAAGTAACCTGGGTTCGTGAGGTGTGAGGTGTGAGGTGTGAGGTGTGAGAAAAAGCCGGGGCCGGCCGCAAGCCGGTCCCTTTTTTAGCAGGTTTGCCAGGGTTAACGGAGTAAAAGTTGACTTTAACGGTCTTCTGCCCTTATGATTTTTATTTGTGAAAAAGGGCCCCCTGTGGGCGGGCCCCAGTCATTAAAAGGACCTGTGTCATGGCACTCCTTCCCATACGACATTATCCCGATCCTGTGCTGAAGCAGAAGGCCGTGCCGGTGGAGGCCGTCACTGAAGAGTTGCGGATCCTGGCCCGCGACATGGCTGAGACGATGTACGCCGCGCCCGGTGTCGGGCTGGCCGCTCCTCAGGTCGGGGTTTCCCAACGGCTGATCGTGCTGGACTGCGCCGGCAGCGGCGAGCCTCCTCAACTCATTACCGCCTTCAACCCGCAGATCGTCGCCAGCGAAGGCGAGTCCTATGAAGAGGAAGGCTGCCTGTCGGTGCCCGGCTATTACTCCGCCATTCATCGCTGCGCCCAGGTGACGATCCGCTTTCTGGATCTGGAGGGCCGTCCGGTGGAGATGACGGCCGATGGCCTCCTGGCCATCGCCTTCCAGCACGAAATCGACCACCTGGACGGCGTTCTCTTCGTGGATCATCTCTCTCCCCTTAAAAAGGGATTTTTCCGCAAAAAATACCAGAAAATACTGGAACAGATGAAGGAGCAACTGTGATCGAACCCCGGGAAATCCGCACCGTTTTCATGGGCACCCCTGACTTCGCCCTGCCTACACTGCAAGGGCTTATTGAGGCCGGGGTGAACCTGTGCGCTGTCTTTACGCAACCTGACCGGGCCAAGGGTCGTGGCCGCAAACTGGCGGCGCCCCCCGTGAAGGAGTTGGCCGCGAAGCACCAGATCCCCGTCTATCAGCCGGAAAAACTCCGCAGTCCTGATGCGGTGGCTGTCCTCCAGGAGCTGGCCCCTGACCTTATCGTCGTGGTGGCCTATGGACAGATTCTGCCCAAAAGCGTTCTGGATATTCCCAAATATGGCTGCATCAACGTCCATGCCTCCCTCTTGCCCCGCTATCGCGGCGCCGCGCCCATCAACATGGCGATTGTCAATGGTGAGAAGGAGACTGGGGTCACCACCATGCTCATGGATGTGGGCCTGGATACGGGGGATATGCTCGTCAAGCGTGCGACCCCCATCGGGCCGCTGGAGACCGCCGGGCAGGTTCATGACCGCCTCGCCGTCCTTGGCCGCGAGGCCATGGAAGAAACCCTGCGCCAGCTCTGCGCCGGCGAACTGAAGCCCGAAGCCCAGGACGACAGTCAGAGCAGCTACGCTCCCATGATGAACAAAGGGGATGGCCGTATCGACTGGGCGCAGAACGCCGAGACCATCCATAATCTGGTGCGGGGCCTGCATCCCTGGCCGGGCGCCTATACCTTTCTGGGGGGCGAGATGCTGAAGATCGCCGACACCCTTCCCCACGCGGAGGTGGAAGGCCTGCCGGGCACCATCGTGTCCGCCACCGAACGGGGCATCCTCGTTTCCTGTGGCGAGAATTCCCTCTATATCCGCTCTTTGCAGCTGCCGGGGAAAAAATGGTTGTCCGCCGCCGACTTTTTGCGCGGCAAGTCCCTTGAGCCCGGTGTTCGACTGGAGCTGTGACGTGAGTGTTTCTTCCGGCCAGGAAAAGGGGTTCGCTCCTGGCAAACGCCTCTTTATCGGTCTGCTGGCGGGTGCCAGCGCACTGGTTCTCGTCGGTGCCTTTTTGTTGTGGTGGGTCCCCAGCGTTGGTCTGCGCACCCTGCATCCTCTGCTTCCCGTGGTTCTCGGCGTGGTGCTCGGCCTGCTCTGCCTGCTCATCGTCGGCGGCCTGCTTCTGCTCGTCCTCACCCTCCTGACCGGCCGGGATCTCTTCTTCTCCCAGCGGCTGCGGGGGATCGTCATCAAGTACCTCTTCCCGGCCATCATCGCCGTGGGGCGCCTGGTGGGGATTGATCGTGACTCTCTGCAGCAGTCCTTTATCGCCCTCAACAATCAGCTCGTGCGTTCCAAAAAGCTGCGGGTGCCGCCGGAAAAGGTGCTCATTCTGCTGCCGCACTGTATTCAGCTGTTTGACTGTGCCATCAAAATTACTGGGGATGTCAACAAGTGCGTGCGCTGCGGGCGCTGCGACATCAGCGGTCTGGCCGCCCTGGCGCAGAAACGGGGGATCGACATCGCCGTGGCCACCGGCGGCACGCTGGCCCGCAAGATTATCGTCGAGAAGAGGCCCCGGTTCATCCTGGCCGTGGCCTGCGAACGGGATCTGACCTCGGGGATCCGCGATGCTTACCCCCTGCCGGTTATCGGCATCCTCAATCACCGGCCCGAAGGTCCCTGCTTCAACACGCGTATCTGGCTGGATGAGGTGGAAGCGGCGCTGGATGAACACGTCATATCCGGCGAGCCTTGATTTTTCGGCCCCGCCTCACTATAGTGGCCCCACCAAAAACCTGGTTGTCCCCTCTTTCACGGCCGTCCCCTCCGGGCCTTCTCGGTACCTGATCGGCTTTTGGAAAAATACGTGCCTTTATCCGACCCCCGAAAAATAGCCCTGGATATTCTCCTGCGTGTCGAGGACGGCGCCTATGCCGATCTCGCCCTGAATGCCGCGTTTGAGAAAAATACACGTCTCGACGGACGCGACAGGAATCTGGCCACCGAGCTGGTCTATGGCGCGCTCCGCCAGCGCGGCCGCCTTGATTTTGCCCTGTCCCAGCTCTGCAAAACACCCCTCAAAAAGCTCGAACTCAAGGTGCTCTGGCTGCTGCGGTTGGGCGCCTACCAGATTCTGGAGCTTGACAGGATTCCGGCCTCGGCCGCCGTCAATCAGGCCGTCGAACTGGCCCGCAGTGAGAATCTGGAGAGGGCCACGGGATTCATCAACGGCGTTCTGCGCAACCTGGCGCGCCAGCGCGAGAAAATCCAATGGCCCGACCGTACCAAAAAGGAAAGGGCCTATCTGGAGCACGTACTGTCTGTGCCCCGCTGGCTGGCGGAACTGTGGATAAAAGACTGGGGAGCCGCCGAGGCGATGGCCCTGGCCGAGAGCATGCTGGGGCAGCCCCCCTTCACCCTGCGGGTCAATACCCTGCGCCTGGACCGGGATTCGTTTCTGGAGAAGATGCGGGCCGCTGGCCATGAAGTGCGGCCTTGTCAGTACGCGCCCGAAGGGGTTGTCGTCACCCGTCGGGGCGCTTCTCCCCTGGCCGGCATGGATGAAGGGTGGTTTCAGGTGCAGGATGAGGCCAGCATGCTGATATCCCATCTGCTCGATGTTCGCCCCGGCCAGCGCCTGCTCGACACCTGCGCCGCCCCCGGCGGCAAAACGACCCATATGGCGGCACTGACCGGGAACGATAACCGCCTGCTGGCCCTGGATCTTCACCCCCAGCGCGTGCGTCTGATCCTGGAAGGCGCGCAACGGCTTGGGTGCGAAGGCATTGAGGCGAAAGCCTGGGATATGTCCTGTTTCCCTGACTTTCTGGAGCAGAGGAGCTTCGATCGTGTGCTCGTCGACGCCCCCTGCAGCGGTCTTGGCGTTTTGCGACGCAACCCGGAAATCCGCTGGCGGCCTACGCCGCCCGATTTTCAGGCTTTGGCCGACCTGCAAGGGACCATTCTGCAAAATGCCGCCCTGCTGGTGCGTCCCGGTGGCCGGCTGCTCTATTCCCTCTGTACGCTGACCGCCCGGGAGACCTGGGGGGTTGTGGACGACTTTCTGACCAGCCATCCCGATTTCGTCCTTGAAGACCTGCGCCAGGAGACCCCTGCCGCCTGGGCACCCCTCTTTGACGAGCGGGGCGCCTTGCGCACCACGCCCCAGCGCTGCGGCGGGATGGACGCCTTTTTTGCGGCCCGTTTTTATCGCAAACCCAGTGCATAGCTGATTCAATACCCTGAACCCGGAGATTTGCCATGGTCAAGATTGCCCCTTCGATTCTGTCCGCCGACTTTTCACGGCTGGGAGAGGAGATTGCCGCCATTGAGCGCGGCGGTGCCGATTACGTGCATGTGGATGTGATGGACGGACATTTCGTCCCTAATATCACCATCGGACCCCTCGTGTTGGAGGCGGCCCGCCGTTCCACCTCGCTGCCTCTCGACGTGCATCTGATGATCGAGAATCCCGATCTCTATATTCCCCAGTTCGCCGAGGCCGGCGCCGATATCCTGACGGTTCACCAGGAGGCCGTTCCCCATCTGCACAGGACCGTGCAGCTGATCCGCAGCCTGGGGAAGAAGGCGGGGGTGTCCATCAATCCGGCGACGCCCGTTTCGACCCTGGAAGTGATTCTGGACGAGGTCGATCTTATCCTGGTCATGAGCGTCAATCCGGGCTTCGGCGGCCAGAGCTTCATCCCCGCCGCCCTCACCAAGATCGAGGCCCTGCGCCAGATGATCGACCGGCGCGGGCTGTCCATCGAACTTGAGGTGGATGGCGGCGTCAAGGCGGACAACATCCGTCAAGTCGCCGCCGCCGGCGCCGACGTCTTCGTGGCCGGCAGCGCCGTCTTTGGCACGGACGATTATGGGGCCACCATCCGACGGCTCAAGGAGAACGCTCAATCCGTTGTGGCCTAGCCTTGTTGCGAGCGCCTTGCAAGGCCTGGCCAAGCCGCTAGAATGAAATGAACTTGAATTCCGGGGGGGCGCCATGCTTCAGTTCAGAAACCTTGGTCTGTTCACCAAGATCAGCATCATCATTCTGTTGATCCTGCTTGGCTTCTTCAGTCTGTTCACCTTTTTGAATTTCCGTCAGCAGCGGGCCTTCATTCTGGCTGAAGCGGTGGAAAAGGCACGAATCGTCGCTTTCGAGGCGATCCGGACCCGCGAATATCTCTCGGGGCAGCTGCTGGAAGGCGGCGTCGAGCTGTCCAAACAACGCTACGGTCTGGTTCCCGTGGTCGCCTCGACCCGAATCGGCGAACTGGTCAGCCGCGATATCGGCTATACCATTCGCCAGGTATCCGACCGCTACCGCAACGCCAATAACGCCCCTGATGATTTTGAGCTCCGTGTCCTCGACCTTTTGCGCCAGCGTCAGGATCTGCAGGAGCATTACGATGTCGTCGATATGGACGGCAAAAAGGTCTTCCGCTACCTCCATTCCTTCAAGGCCGACACCAGCTGCCTGGAGTGTCACGGCGATCCCGGACGGGCCCCGGACTTTATTCGGGAGATGTTCCCTGCCGAAACGGATAAGGCCTATCATTATGAGCTTGGCGATGCCATCGGCGCCGCCTCCGTCAGTATCCCCCTTGACCGCCTTTATCGGCAGGTTTACGCCAACATGGGGACGGACGTCCTCTATTCCGGGGGCATCTTCCTGGCCCTGCTGATATTCCTTGGCGCCCTCATCCGCATCGCGGTGACGCGGCCCCTGGCGCGGCTGGGCCTGGTGATCCGGGAGATCATCCGGACGGGACGTTTCGACAAAAAGATTCCCAGAGGCGGCATGGACGAGATCGGCCTGCTGGTGGACAGTTTCAATGAACTCAACGATCATCTGCGGGAAAAGACCGAACACCTGGAAGAATCGGAGAAGCGTTTCAGGGTGCTGACGGAGACTGCCCGCGATGGCATCGTCTCTTTCCTGAGCAACGGGCAGATCATTCTGTTCAACCGCCGGGCTGAAAAGATGTTCGGGTACAGCAAACGGGAGATTATCGGGGTCAGTGTGGAAAAGCTCATCCACGAGGAATGCACCTCTCTGCAGGAGGTCGGCATTACCGCCTATCTCAAGGAAGAGGCCGGAGCGCTGGTGCGCAGTCTGCATAAGGTCCCCGGCAGGAAGCGGGATGGCAGTTTGTTCTATCTGGAGGTTTCTCTCTCTGTCGCCGAATCGGAAGGTCACCTGTTCTATACGGCCATCGTCAGGGAACGTGCCTGATCACGGGCCTGTTTTTTGTCCGGAAGCATAAAAATGAGTCATTTTTCAAAACGCAGTCAGTTGTTTCTTGACCGTCTTGCCAGCGAGGTTATCGTAGGCGATGGTGCCATGGGTACCCTTTTGTACGCTCGCGGGGTACCTCTGGATGCCAATTTCGAATACCTCAACCTGATCAATCCGGCGCTGATCGAGCAGGTTCACCGGGACTATGCCGCTGCCGGCGCCATGCTGCTGGAGACCAACACCTTTGGAGCCAACGCCCTGCGGCTGGGGACGGTCGGGCTCGAAAAAAAGGTGCGGGTCATCAACGAGTCGGCCGCTCGGCTGGCACGAACGGCTGCCGGCGCCGATCGGTTCGTGGCAGGCTCCGTCGGTCCGCTCATCCGTCCCAAGGGGGAGCAGAGCGACCTGGGTGTCGCCGAGAAGGAAGAAATTTTCCGGCAGCAGATGGAAGCCCTCGCCGAGGGTGGGGTCGATCTCTTTCTGCTCGAAACCTTTTCATCCATCGATGATTTGGAGCTGGCTGTCGGCGTCGGCAGATCCCTGGGGCTGCCGGTGGTGGCCCAGATGGCTTTTGTCGAGGAAGGCAATACGCGGGAAGGTGGTTCCGCCGAGGAAGTGGCCCGCCGTCTGACAGCGGCCGGGGCTGCCGTCATCGGCGCCAATTGTGGCTCCGGCCCCCGTGAAATCCTGCGGGTACTGGAGCGCATGGCGCAGGTGTCGAATCTGCCTCTGTCGGCCTTTGCCAATTCCGGTTTTCCCCAGTATGTCGATGGTCGTTACATCTACCTGGCGACTCCCGAGTATTTTGCCGCCATGGGTCGGGACATGGTGGCCGTGGGCGCTTCTTTGCTTGGCGGCTGTTGCGGCACCAGTCCCGACCATATCCGGGCCCTGGCCCAGGCCGTGGCCGGCCTCAGCCCGGTGGTGCGCGAGCCGGTGGCCCACACCGCCGCTCCCTCGCCACCGGCGGCTTCCCCGTCCGTACCGGCGCGACCGACATTCCTTGCTCACTGGGGACGCCGTCCCGTCGTCACGGTCGAGCTCGATCCTCCCAAGGGGCTGCAGACGGGGAAAATTCTCGTGGGCGCCCGCATGCTGTCGAAGGCGGGTGTGGATGCCATCAGTCTGGCGGAAAATCCGCTGGCCCGCATCCGCATGAGCAATATCGCCCTGGCGCGTATCATCCAGGAAGAGGTCGGCATCGAGGCGATTGTCCACCTGACCGGCCGCGACCGTAATCTCATCGGCCTGCATTCAGAGCTGATGGGAGCCCATCATCTGGGTATCCGCAACGTGCTGGCTGTCACCGGCGACCCTGTTTCCGTTGGCAACGAATCCGGTGCCACCAGCGTCTTTGATCTTAATTCCATCGGCATTCTCAAACTTCTCAGTGCGTTGAATGCCGGTCGAAACCTGCTGGGCGCGGATTTGGGTGGCAGCACCGATTTTCTTGTCGGCGCCGCTTTCAACCCCAATGCCGCCAATCTGGAAGGACAACTTAAAAAACTGGAAAAGAAGATCGAGGCCGGGGCCCGTTTCGTGCAGACACAGCCGGTGTATTCTCTTGACATCCTGGCGCGTCTTGTCGAGCGCACCGCTCCTTACGATATCCCTGTCCTGGTCGGCATTCTCCCTCTGGTCAGTGAGCGAAACGCCGAGTTTCTTCACAACGAAGTTCCGGGCATTGTGCTGCCGGATTCGGTGCGTGAACGGATGCGGGGCAAGACGGGAGAGGCTGGCGTTCTGGAGGGGATGAACATTGCCGGCGAGTTGATTGCGTGGGGGCGAGGAAAGGTGGGTGGTTATTATCTCATGCCGCCCTTTGGTCGCGTTGAGTTGGCCATGGAGTTGCTCAAGAAGATCCGTTCCGAGCAGGTTTAAGGTCCAGGAGCTGGTCCAGTTCCCCCTTCTCGTCCAATTCGAAGAGTTCGCTGCAGCCACCCAGGCAGGTTCCCGAAACAAAAATCTGGGGAACCGTGCGGGCGCCTGAGCGCAGCTGCATTTGCCGCTCTGTCTCCGCATCAGTGGTCACGTCATGTTCGGTGAAAGGAACCCCTTTGATGCGCAACAGTTCTTTAGCCCGGTGACAGTAGGGGCAATAGTTTTTGGTGTAGATTTCAACCTCTTTCATGGGGTGCTCCGAAAGCCATGGTGTTTTTAATCCTCGATGGTCAACTTTACCCGAGCTTTGCCTGGATGCAAGGTGTCGATGGAAGGGAAGCGCAAAAATGCCAGGATGGATAAAGGTACTATGCGGGTGTGTCATGGTAGCCGTGCTGTCGGCTTGTGCCGCTGTGCCGAGGATTTCCGATGATCTGACCCCCGCCGCTTATGACTTCGCCCAGCGTCTACGCTGGAAAGATTTTAACGGGGCTGCCCGCTATTTCGATGATGCGGATAAGAAACATGCCTTTGTGGACGTTTTTGCCGAGATGAGGGATCTGCAGATAACGGACGTGCGGGTCGAAACGATTGACCTGGATGCTGGCGGGCAAGGGGCTACTACCCGCATGACGCTGGAATATTTTCTGCTGCCGTCCGTTTCGGTCAAGACTTTCGCTTTTGAGCTGGACTGGGCCTATGCGGGGCTGAAGCCGAAGGCGGCGGAAACCTGGTTCATTGCTTCACCCTTTCCGCCCTTCCCCTGAGGCGAACGCTTCGGCAAAGGCTGTTTTTCGGCTCGGGAGGCATGCAGAAAAAATCGTCATTCCAAGCTGTTATTGCGTGAACCCCGGTAATTCCGGGTAAAATTTCCCTTGATTTGGTTGACGCGCTTATGGTATTTACCTGCATACTGTATACAAAATAGAAGGGGGATGGCGCCGAAGAACGAGGGGTTTTCCCCTTTTGTTTGGGGCTTTGCGTCCCCCTTTGGCTGTCGCTAAGAGGGGTCTAACAGGAGGTCGATTTGGCTCAGGTTGTATTTTCCAGCTGGGAAGGAAAAATTGTAGACAATCGCAGCGGCGAGGCTGCGGAAGGCGTCTCCCTGAAGCTCAAGCTGCCCGAAACCTACCTGAGCGAAGGTAAGATCGGTGCATTCATGGGCTGGGACGGCGTTGTTGTCATGGAGAAGGATACCGATGTCGTAGCCATGGCCGCCGAATATATGAAGCGCGTCCAGGAGAAGCATTGCTGCGGTAAGTGTACGCCCGGGAAGCGGGCTACCAAGGTTCTGCAGGATGCGTTGGCGCGCATCGTCGCTGGCCAGGGCAAGGAGGAAGATCTCCAGGTCATGGAGGATCTGACCTCGCTGCTGGAGCAATGCAAATGCACCCTGTGCATGACAGCGGCCGTTCCGGTTTTTCACACGCTGAAATATTTTCGCGACGATTATCAGGCTTATATCAATGGCGAAAGGACCCCCGGTCCCGCCAAGTCCTACCAGGATAAGCTGACGGCTCCCTGTATGGACAAATGCCCGGCTCATATCGATATTCCCGCCTACATTGAAGAAATCAAGGAACTGCGCTACACCGACGCTCTTTCCACTATTCGTCGCAACATGCCGATTGCGGCCGTCTGCGGCCGGGTCTGCCCCCATCCTTGTGAGAAAGCCTGCCGTCGCGCGCTTGTTGATGAGCCGGTGAGCATTATGGTTCTCAAGCGTGTCGCCTCTGACCACGAGTGGATGCATCACCAGGCGCCCCCGCTGGTTCCCAAGGCGCCCACGGGTAAAAAAATCATGGTGGTCGGCGCCGGCCCCGCGGGTTTGACCTGCGCCTACTATCTGGCTCTCGAAGGGCACAAGGTCAAGATCATCGACATGTTGTCCGAGCCGGGCGGCACCGTGGCCGTCGGCATACCCGATTATCGCATGCCTCGTCATCTCCTGCAGCGCGAAGCCGACATCGTGGCTTCCCTCGGCGTTGAGATCGAGTACGGTGTCAAACTGGGGCGCGATGTGTCGCTGAGCCAGCTAAAAGAACAGTACGACGCTGTTTTCCTTGGTACAGGCGCCTTTAAATCAAAGCCCATGGGTGTTGAAGGCGAGGATAAAGGCTACGACGGATTCTCCCCCGGTGGCATTCACTATCTGCGGGCCGTGGCGCTGGGTCAGCCCATTGAAACGCCCAAACGCATCGTGGTTGTCGGCGGTGGTAACACCGCCATTGACTGTGTTCGTGTGGCGCTGCGTGAAGGAGCCGAGGAATCGATCCTGGTCTACCGGCGTACCCGCAAGGAAATGCCGGCCGAGCCCTACGAGGTCGATGACGCCGAGGAAGAAAACGTCAAGTTCGAGTTTCTTCGCAATCCCACCCGCCTGGTCACCGAGGATAACCGTGTGGTCGGCGTCGAGGTCATTAAAATGGAACTGGGCGAACCGGATGAATCCGGCCGTCGCAGTCCGCAGCCTGTTCCCGGCAGCGAATATGTTATTCCCTGTGAACTGGTTATCCCCGCTATCGGACAGGATCCCGATCTCGATTATCTCGGTGAAGATGACTTCGGCATCAAGCAGACCCGTTGGAAGAGCATTGTCACCAAGGGCGGCACCATGATGACCGACTGCGAAGGGATCTTTGCCGGCGGCGACTGCGAATACGGAGCCATGACCGTGGTTGTTGCCGTGGGTCACGGCCGCCGGGCGGCCCGGGCCATGCACCGCTATCTTACCGAAGGGAAGGCCTATCTTGATGACGAGGACGCCATGGAAGATCTGGTCAACCAGTTCGGCGTCTTCAACGACAAGGAAAATGTGGGTATTCTCGGTGGCCTTCATCGTGAGCACCAGCCCAAGGTGAATGGCGCGGAACGGGCCACGAACTACGACGAAATCGAATTGGCCATGCCCGAGAGCCAGGCGGTTGCCGAGGCGGAACGCTGTCTGCGTTGCTATCGCGTTGGGATGGTTGCGGTCAACTAGTCATTGCCCTGAAAAACGTACCCTGGGCTTTCGCGCTGCCAGGGATCGGAGAAGGGGCTGCCCAGATAAACCAAAGGTGATGAGTCCATGGTCAATCTCAAGATCGACGGAAAAGATGTCCAGATAGAAAAAGGGGCCACCATTCTGGCGGCTGCCGAAAAAGTCGGCATCAAGATTCCAACCCTCTGTTTTCTGAAGAAAGTGTCTCCCACGGGCGCCTGCCGGGTCTGTGTGGTCGAGATCAAGGGTGTAGACAAGCTGATGACGGCCTGCAATACCCGGGTCGTTGATGGGATGGAAGTCACCACCCAGTCCGAACGTCTCAAAAAGATCCGGAAGGAAATTGTACAGCTGCTGCTGGTCAACCATCCCCTGGATTGTCCGGTCTGCGATGCCGCCGGTGAGTGCGATCTGCAGAATATCTGCTTTGATCTCGAGGTCACGACCCAACCCTTTACGGCCGAGGACGTCAATCATGAGGCTATCAACGGCTGGCCCCTGATTCAGCAGGTTCCCAACCGCTGTGTGCTCTGCGAAAAATGCGTCAAGGTCTGTCACGAAACTATCGGTTCCGGCGCCCTTTTCGTCAATGACAAGGGGGACAGAACCTTTATCGACAAAGACCTCGATCTTTGTGAGTTCTGCGGCAACTGTGTCGCCGTGTGTCCTACCGGCACCATGATCTCAAAACCCTTCAAATTTAAGTCCCGACCCTGGGAAATGACCAGGAAGGCCAGCGTCTGCACGACCTGCGGCAGTCACTGCCAGGTGGATATCAATGTCAAAAACGGCCAGGTTTACCGCCTGACTTCCGAAGACGAAGGGACTGTCAACAATGGCAACCTGTGTGTCGGCGGTTTCTTCGGCCATGCCTTCATTCACTCTCCCGAGCGGCTGCAGCGCCCCAGTCTGAAGGACGAACAGTCCACCGTTCACGTCTCCTGGGACGAAGCCTTCGGTGCGGTCGCCGACAAAATCCAGCAGATCCGTAAGGAGTCCGGGCCCGCCGCTATTGCCGGCCTGAGCTCCGGCCGCCTGACCAATGAAGAGAATTACCTGTTCCAGAAGCTCTTCCGCGTGGCCATCGGTTCCAACAATATCGATTCCGGCGCCCGTTTCGGTGTGCTGGAGGCCTATAAGGCCCTTCGGGAAACGCTCGGTTACGCCGGCAGCAGCAATGCCCTCGGTAAGATTGGATCGTCGAGGGCGGTACTGGTTTTTGGAGCTGACGTGACCGCCGAGGCTCCCGCCGTCGATTGGCAGATCGAAAAAGCCTGCCGTAAAAACGATGCGCCCCTGGTGGTGGCCAACATGCGCTCCGTCAAGCTGCGCCGTCATTCCAACACCTTCCTCGGCTACCGGCCCGGAAGTGAAGTGGCCTTGGCTAACGCCTTGACCCGCCTCATTCTCGACAAAGGCCTGGCAGACGAGGACTACCTCACCCGCTTTGTGGGCAACCTCGATGATATGAAGCAGGCACTGGCCGCCGTCGATCTCGACAAGGCGATCAAAGAGACGGGGGTCTCCCGCCAGTTCCTGGAGGAAGCCGCCGAACATCTCGGACAGGCCAAAAGCGTGTCCGTCATCTTCGGCCGGGATATTCTGACTGCAGCGAATGCTGGCGACAAGACCAGGGCGATTGTCACTCTGGCCCTGGTGTGCGGAGCCCTGCATGGCGATATCGGTGGTCTCTTTCCTGTGCATGAAGAAGGCAATATGCAGGGTCTTCTCGATATGGGCGTTTGCCCTGAGTTCCTGCCCGGCTTCCAGGACTATAGCGCGGCTCGTGGCAAGTTCGATGTCGCCTGGCGTACCGCTCTGCCACAGGATGGCTACAACGCTCTGCAGATGCTGGAACAGATCGAAAAAGGGAACATCCGTGCTCTCTACCTGGCCGCTACCAATCCGCTGGTCTCCTTTCCGGAAAGTGCTCGTTGGCGTAAGGCCCTGGAAAAGCTTGATTTCCTCATCGTTCAGGACATTCTGGACAGCGAACTGACCAAGCTGGCGCATGTGGTGCTGCCGGGTGCCTCTTTTGCCGAAAAGACGGGGAGCGTTACCGCTCTGGACGGGCGTATCAGCTGCCTGGGGCAGGCTATTGAGCCCGTCGGCGAAGCCCGTGAAGATTGGACTATTCTCGCCGAACTGTACAACCGTGTCAGCCGGCGTACCGACAAGATTAATACCGAGGTGTTGCTGCGTGAGGCAAAAGAGCTCACCAGTCTCTACGGTGACCTCTGTTTTGCCGGAGAGGGACTGTGTAAGCCTTGCCGGAAATTGCCCTTCGCTCCCGAAGAAAAGAGTCTGCAATTCATCGCGGCCACCCAGGGTGACGTTGAAGAGGGTCTGCAGCTCCTCGTTGGCAAGAATCTCTTCCACTTCGACCTGTTGACCACCCACAGCCCGGCCAATCTCGAAATTGCTCCCGAAGGCTGGGTAGAGATGAATCCGGCCACAGCCGCCACTCTGCAGGTGGCCGATGGGGATAAGATTCAGGTCGTCTCCTCATTGGGGTCGGCCACGAGCAAGGCTCGTCTGACCGACAAGATTCCTCAGGATCTGCTCTTTGCCAACTATCACTTCGCCGACCTGAACATCCAACAGGTCATGCCGCAGGGGAAGAACCTGGTCAAAGTCGAGGTTCGCAAAGCCTGATTCCCCTCGTATTCAAAAACAAAAAGCCCCGGACTGTGTAGCAGTCCGGGGCTTTTTGTTTTTAACGGGTAAAAGGAAAAATCCTTATAGGGATTGAGGTGCTTTCGCCTGAAAGGCCTTGCTGCGTTTTTCGACAAAGCCGCTTGGGGTTTTGACAATGAGTAAGGCGGCAATGTTGGCCTTCTCTGCCAAGGAAAAGGCCTGGTCGGGTCCGAGCACCATAAAGGCGGTGGCCAGCGCATCGGCCCGTGCGCAGGAAGGGTCGAGGATGGTGACAGCGGCCAGGGCATGATCGATAGGGTATCCTGTGCGTGGATCGATCGTGTGCGAATAACGCCGACCGTTATCTTCAAAGTAGTTGCGATAGTCGCCCGAAGTGGCCATGGCCATATCCCGCAGGCTCAGAACATCGCCAATCTCTCGCCGGTCGGACAAGGGTGATTCTATGCCGATGCGCCAGGGAGTCTGCGGCCCTTTGGCACCCCTGACCACGACTTCCCCACCGACTTCGACAATGAAATCATGCAGGCCGCGCGAGAGAAGCCGGGCGGCGACGCGATCGGCGGCATAGCCTTTGGCAATGGCGGAGAGGTCGATACGCAGCCTGGGATCGACTTTGCGGAGCATCGGTGGCGCCAGCCGGCATTCCACCTTCTCGTAGCCTGTGATTGCCAGCAGACGGTCGATGTCCGATGGGGCGGGCACCAGGTCAGGCCGGGAGACGGGACCAAATCCCCAGAGATCTACCAGGGGGCCAACCGTGATGTCAAAGGCGCCGGCGGTCTCGGCTCCGATGCGGAGAGCCAGGTCAACGACCTCTGCCGTCGCGGTGGATACAGGCATCCACTCCGTGGTCTGTTCGTCGCTGAAACGGCTTACCTCGGAGGAAGGGAGATAGGTAGACATCTTTTGATTGATGTCCTCCAGTACGGCAAAGGCTTCCTGCTTGATGGCATCGAGTGTGGTTGCGTCGATGTCACCGGCCAGGGTGACGGTGAAGGTAGTCCCCATGGTCAGGCCGGTAAATTGGCTGACCGGTGGCGAAGGTTCCGACGGGCGTAGGGTCAGCGCGGCCAAGCCGATGAGAATCAAAAAGCTGGCCAGAGTGAAAAAAGAGGACCTTTTCATGACGGCGCTATGGAAGAGCACAGGAGCACAGGATCAGCTCAAACATCGCGAAAACCAAGGACAACGAGCAGGCAGCTGCCATCGGCAATGACATTGATGCCCTTTTCTTCGCAAAGGGCGATGGCGGCAGGGCTCTCGGCGCCGGGCTGCATCCAGATGTTCTCGATGCCTTTGGCGATGGCGGCGGTGACCACCTGTTCGGTTATTTTCGGCGGGGTGATGATGGAAAGGCTCTTCGCCTCGGCGGGAAGCTCTGCCACAGAGGACACGCAGGGGATTCCTTCGATTTCAGTCGCTCTGGGGTTGATGGGGATGGCCTTTCTGCCGTTCTGCAGGTAGCAGCGCAGCACCTTGTTGCCATATTTGTCCCGATTTGTGGAAGCGCCGGCGACGGCGAAGGTATCAGCCTTGAGAAATTGTGCGATGCGGTTTTCCATGGCAATTCTCCTGGTTCAGGGTTCACGGCAGAATAAGGGCGATCGTATCGAAAAGAGGGCCAGGATAGACACCCAGCAGCAATGTAACCAGCAAACAGAGGATCAGGACCGATTTTTCAGCGGCCGAGCACGATGTTTCGGTGACCGTCATACCATCCTCTGTGCCCGCCATGTACATGACCATGACGGGCCGCAGATAATAAGCAAGGGAGATCAGGGAGCTGAGTATACCAATGAGGGCCAGACCTGTATACCCTCCTTCAATGGCGGCGTAAAAAATGGAAAACTTGCCCATGAAGCCCGCCGTCGGGGGGATACCAGCCAGGGAGAGCATACAGATCAGCAGCACCAGGGCTGCCAGCGGCTGTCGATACCCGACCCCACGGAAATGATCATAGGATGCCGCCTCGGATTCGCCGGTTGAGAACACGGTAAGCACGGCAAAAGCCCCGAGAGTGGCACCGCTGTAGGCGACCAGATAGAAAAGAATGGCCCCCGAGCCGTTGCTCCCGGCGGGGAGGAGGGCCAGCAGCAGATAGCCCATGTGAACGACCGAGGAATAAGCGAGCATGCGCTTGAGGTTGTGCTGCCGCAGGGCGCAGAGGGTACCGACTGCCATGGAGAGGGCGGACAGCAGCCATAGGAGGCTGCCCAAAGGGGATCCGGTCAAATCGCTGCCGGCAAAGAGCAGAACCAGGGCGGCGAAGACGGCTCCCTTGGATCCCGTAGCCAGCAAGGCGGTTACCGGCGATGGGGCTCCCTCGTAGACGTCAGGCGTCCAGAGGTGAAAGGGGACCAGGGACGTTTTGAAGCCGAGTCCGCCCAGCAGCAGGGCCCAACCGGCGAGGAGCAGGGGACGCAGGGCCTGATCGCCGACAGGTATCAAGGAAGCTGAGTCGAAATGAAAGGTGCCCGTGGCGGCATAGATCAGGGCGATCCCCATGGCGAGCAGGCCGGTGGCCACTCCTCCCATGATCAGGTATTTGAGGCCGGCCTCTGCCCCCAAAGGCGAACCTTTGTGGAAGGCGATGAGGATGTAAAAGACGAGAGTGAAGGTCTCCAGGCCGAGAAAAAGGCCGAAGAAGGAGGAGGCGCTGGACAGTAGAATCATGCCGGCGGCGGCAAAGAGAATCAGGGCGGCATATTCACCACCCAAAAAATAGTGCCTTTGCCCGTAGCGAAAGGACATGAGGAGGGTGAGGGCGGCCAGCAAAGACCAGAGGACCGCGAAAAACCGGCTGTAGCTGTCCATGGTGAAGAGGCCCAAGGCCGTGGACGCGGTGGCCGGTTCATAAAATAGCGCGATGGCGGCTGCTCCGAGAGCGATGAGGACGCCGTACGTCATGGCGGTGACATAGTGAGCTTGCCAGGCTCCGGCCAGCAACAGGGCAACGGCGCCGGCCGCCAGCAGCAGAACGGGGAGGAGGGCGTGCAGTTCCAGCAGGGTCATGGCAGTCCTCCCAGACCTCTCAACGAGGATTCCAGTAAAAGACGCTGTACGGGTTCCCGCAGGGGTTCAAGAAAAGGGTGTGGGTAAAGACCAAGCCAGAGGACGAGCAGGGCAAGAGGCGCCAGGATGAGCGTCTCCCGCCAGGAAATATCCCCCCAGTCCTGGGTACTGTGAGATTGTCCCCAGAGTACGCCCTGCACGAGCCTGAGCATGTAGATGGCGGCAAAGAGCACGCCCACCAGCCCCAGAGAGGCCCAGAGGGGATGGACAGCAAAAGTGCCGATCAGGATCAGAATTTCACCGGTAAAGTTGTTCAGGCCGGGCAGCCCGAGGGAGGCCAGGGCAAAGAAGAGGAAAAAGGCACCGAGAACAGGAGCCTTTGCCCACAGCCCTCCCAGCTCTGAGATTTCGCGGGTGTGGGCGCGTGCGTCGATCATTCCGATAAGAGCAAAGAGCGCTCCGGTGGTGATGCCGTGATTGACCATCTGCAGCAGGCTCCCCTCCAGAGCCGTCGTGTTCCAGGCCGCTATCCCAAGTATCACGAAACCCATGTGCGCTACCGAGGAGTAGGCGATCAGCCGTTTGGCGTCGCTCTGGGTGTAGGCGATCCAGGCGGCATAAAAAATGGCGATCAGGCTCAATACGCCCAGCACGGGCAGGCTTGCCCTGGCCGGTTCGGGAAAGAGGGGAAAGCCATAGCGTAGCAGCCCGTAGACCCCTGTTTTGAGCAGCACCCCGGCCAGGATGACCGAGCCGGCCGTCGGGGCTTCGGTGTGGGCGTCGGGCAGCCAGGTGTGCAGGGGGAAGAGGGGCACCTTGACGGCAAAGGCGGCAAAAAAGGCGCCAAAGAGCCACCAGGAAAGGGCCGGTGGCAGTTGGGTGTCCACCAGGGATGCCAGCGCAAAGGTGTAATGCCCGCTCTGGTCTCCATGCACAAGGTAGAGCGTGATCATGGCCAGCAGCATAAGCAGGCTGCCGGCCAGGGTAAAGAGAAAGAATTTGACGGCGGCGTAGAGGCGGTTCTCATGCCCCCAGACGCCAATAAGGAAGAACATGGGGATGAGCATGACCTCCCAGAAGAGATAGAAGAGAACCAGATCAAGAGCGAGAAAAACGCCCATGATGCCGCTCTCGATCAAGAGCAGCAGTGAGAAGAAGAAATGCGTGTGGACGTCGAGGCGCCAGGAAATAAGGACGGCGATGACCAGCAAAAAGGCGGTCAGCAGGGTCAGGGTCAGGGAAAGACCGTCCATACCGAGCGTGTAGCGAATGCCGTAGCGGGGGATCCAGGCATGGTCTTCCTGCCAGAGCCAACCGTCGAGGCCGCGGCTTTCCAGGAAAGCCCAGAGGTTCAGGGAGAAAACGGCGGTGGTCACAGCCAGGGCTGTCCAGCGACCGGCCCCGGTATAAGGACGCAGCAGCAGGCAGGTCAGGGCTCCCAGCAAAGGCAGCCACACTAGCAGGGAAAGTAAAGGCAACGAGGTCTCCATGGCAAACCGTCAGGAAAAGGCTTAATGCAACAGGCTAGCTCTGGGCTACCTGCACCAGAAAAAAGAGCATGAACAGTAATAATCCCCAGGCGACAGCAGCGAGGTAGTGGGAAAGCCGACCACTGGTCAAGGCTCTCAGTCGGTCCCCGCCAAGCTGACAGCCCCGGGCGAGACTGTGAAGGATGCCATCGATAAGGGATCTATCCGTCCCCTGCCAGAAAAAACGCGCGAGAGAGGCGAAGGGGTGCAGCAAAACCTTGCGAATGAGCGTATCCGCCTGCCAGCCGGACAATAAAAACCGCCAGACCGGGCCGGTCTCCTCGGGGAGGTCTCCCTGATAGCGCCGGCGGCTCAGCAGCCAGCCGAGCACGAAGAGGATAGCGGCGAGAGCGGCGATGAATCCTTCCTCCGTGTGACTGATGTGAACAGGGGCGCCGGCCAGAGAGCCTAGAAAGTGAGAAAGCCAGGCATGGCCACCGTAGAACTCGGGCAGGTTGATCAGGCCGCCGCCGACGGCGACGATGGCAAGAGGAATCAAAGGCCAGGTCATCAGCCGTGGCAGGTGGTGCGGCTCACCAGAAAAACGTGGCGTTCCGGCGAAAACGAGGTAAAGCAGGCGAAAGGTGTAGACGGCTGTCAGCAGGGCCGTCAGCACAGCCAGGACAAGCAGTCCAGTGTAAAAAGGGGTGTGCAGGGCGTAGTCGGCGGCGAGGAGGCTGTCCTTGGAAAAGAAGCCGCTGCTCAAAGGCGCGCCGGCCAGGCTCAGTGCCCCTGCCAGAAAGAGAATGAAAACAAGCGGGCTTTTTCTGGCCAGCCCACCCATGCGGAAGATGTCGTTCTCCTGGGCGCACAGGTGAATAACACAGCCCGCCGCCATGAACAGCAGGGCTTTGAAAAAAGCGTGGGTGAAGAGATGAAACATGGCGCCGGCGACGGCACCGGAGCCGACACCGAGGAACATGTAGCCGACCTGACTCATGGTGGAGTAGGCCAGTACTTTTTTGATCTCTCGTTGGGCCAAAGCGCAGGTGGCGGCGTAAAAGGCGGTCAAGGCGCCGACGGCGCTGATCAGGGCCATGCCGGTGGCTGACAGGCTGACGAGGGGAAAGAGGCGGCAGAGCAGGTAGACGCCGGCGGTGACCATGGTGGCGGCATGAATGAGGGCCGATACGGGAGTGGGTCCGGCCATGGCGTCGGGGAGCCAGGTCATGAGGGGCAGCTGGGCCGACTTGCCGCAGGCCCCCAGTAGAAGCAGGATGACCAAGGGGGTCAGCACGCCGGCAGCGAGCCCGGCGGCCTGGCTGTTGATGGCGCTGATGGAGAGAGTACCGAAGAGGTCGAACAGCCAGAGGATGGCGATGCCGAGAAAAACATCGCCGACGCGGGTGACGAGAAACGCCTTGCGTCCGGCGTTGGCGTTTTTCTCCTGCCGATACCAGAAGCCGATGAGAGCATAGGAACAGAAGCCTACCCCTTCCCAGCCCAGAAAGAGCACCAGCAGATTATCGGCCAGCACGATGAGGAGCATGGCGAAGACGAACAGGTTGAGGAGGGCGAAAAAGCGGGCATAGTCTTCTTCACCCTGCATGTAGCCGATGGCGTAAAGGTGGATGAGGGTGGAAACTGAGGTGACCATGAGCGCCATGGGGGCAGAGAGCGGGTCGAAAAGGAGCTCAAAGGGAATCTGCAGGGTACCGCTCTGCAGCCAGGTGAAAAGTGTGAAGTGGGTACCTTCACCGCCGGCCAGGGGCCAGGCGGCCAGGGTCAGCAGCGCGCTTGCGGCTACCCCGGCCACGGCCAGAAATTCGCTCAGACGGCGCGGCAGACGCATGCCGAAAAGGACGTTGAGGATCCCCCCTATAAGTGGAGCGAGGGGTATGAGCAGCAGCGTTGAGTGGGTCATCCCTTCATCCCGTCATAAGCGTCGGCCTCGAGGCTGGTCTTCTGCCGACGCAGGTAGACGACCATAGCCAGGGAAATGGCGACTTCGGCTGAAGTCATGGCCATCAGAAAAATGACAAAAATCTGGCCGTCGACCTGGCGCCAGAAGGCGGCGGCGCCGATAAAGGCCAGACCGGCGGCGTTGAGCATGATCTCGATGCCGATGAGGATCATGATCAGATTGCGCCGCGCCAGGGTGCAGGCGAGTCCCATGAGAAAGAGGGCGGCGGCAAAGCCGAGCACATGCGAGAGAGGCACGATCATGCGTCCTCCCTTTCCGTTTCGGGACGTTGTTTCCTGCTGTCGACGCGTCCCACGTAGTAGGCGCCCACCGCCGCGAACAACAGCTGGAAAGAGACGATTTCCACGGCCAGAGGGTATTCCTTGAACAGGGCGTAGCCGAAGGTGCGCGGTGAAGCATAGAAATGGGGCAACCCGTCGGCACCGCTGCTGTCGAGGCCAAGCAAAAGAAGGGTGCAGCTCAGCAGCACGCCGGACAGCAGCACGACCGGTCCCCAGCGACGCCAGCCTGCCCCCTGCACGGGTTGGTCCGGGGCCAGTTCGAGCATCATGATGATGAAAAGAAAAAGGACCATGATCGCCCCGGTGTAGATGATGACCTCCCAGGCGGCCACCAGGGGGGCGCCGAGCAGATAAAAGAGCAGGGCCAGGGCGAAAAAGGCGTTGACCAGGTAGAGGACCGCATGCACGGGATTGCGCCGGGTGATGCACATGCCCGTGGCGGCCAGGGCGGTGAGGGCCAAAATGTAGAAGAGGGCGGTCGCCATGATGTGATTACCTCAGGGCAGCAGGCTGCGGGGGTCGACGGGACCATATTCGTCCGCGTTCTTTCCCCGGGGGTTGGCCACGCCGATGCCGGCATGACGATAAAAATCATAGTGGAGATCCTTGCCGCCGTCGTGGATGAGCAGGTCGTCTTTCTCATAGACGAAGTGCAGCGGATCTCTCTTGGCGAACTCGTAATCCGTCGTCATCTGGATGGCCAGGGTCGGACAGGCCTCGGTGCAGAGGCCGCAGAAGATGCAGCGGGCGAAGTTGATGCGGAACCAGGCGGCGTAGCGGCGGCCATCTTCGGCTTCGGCCGCCTGCATCGAAATGCAGTCGACGGGGCAGGCGGCGCTGCACATATGGCAGGCGACGCAGCGCTCCTCACCCTGGGGATCGCGCGTCAGGACCAGGCGGCCCCGGTAGCGGAAAGACGGAACGGTTTTTTCTTCCGGGTACTGCCGGGTTACCGGTTTTCGCATCATATTGCGCAGGGTGACCCAGAAAGGCTGCAGCGTACCCTGGATGTCGCGCCAGAGGGACATGTCAGACTCCCAGCCAGAGCAGTACCGCTCCGGTAACGAGGACGTTCAGCAGGGCCAGGGGCACCAGCACCTTCCAGCCGAAGTGCATGAGCTGGTCGTAGCGCAGCCGTGGCAACGAGCCCCTGATCCAAATAAAGATAAAGCAGATGAACAGAACTTTTCCGACGAACCAAACCAGCGGCGGCAGCAGAGGGCCATGCCAGCCGCCGAGAAAGAGGACGGTGATCATCGCGCTGAGAATGATGAGGTTGATGTATTCGCCGACAAAAAAGAGGCCGAAACGCATACCCGAATATTCCGTGTGAAATCCGGCCACCAGCTCGGCTTCCGCCTCGGGCAGGTCGAAGGGAACCCGCTTCGATTCCGCCAGCATGCTGATAAAGAATATCAGAAAGGCCAAAGGGTGCACCAGGGCGAAGGGAATGTTCGCCTGGGCCATGACGATATCGGTGAGGGAGAAGGAGCGCGTGGCCAGCACCACCGGCACGATGGCCAGTCCCATGGACAGTTCGTAGGAAATGAGCTGGGCCAGGCCGCGAATGGAGCCGAGCAGGGCGTATTTGGAATTGGAGGCCCAGCCGCCCAAGGCCACACCGTAGACGGCCAGGGACGATAGGCCGAGAAAGTAGAGCACCCCGATGTTCAGATCGCACACGACCATAGGAACGGTACGGCCGAAAAGGGTGATGGGGGGCGAAAAAGGGACCACGGCAAAGGCGAGCAGGGCCGTGATGGCTGTGAGGCCGGGCGCCAGCAGAAAGATGGGCCGGTCGGCGCCGGCCGGAATCGTGTCCTCCTTCGTAAGCAGCTTGATGACGTCGGCCAGCGGCTGTAACAGGCCGAAGGGGCCGACGCGATTGGGGCCGTGACGCAATTGCAGGCGTCCGAGGATCTTGCGCTCGGCCAGCACCAGATAGGCAGCCAGGGTCAGAACGACGCCAAAGATGAGGAGGAGCTTGACCAGAATCAGGGCGAGAGTCAGCAGCATATCCATCATGGCGGACCTCCCGGCTCCGTTTCCAGCCAGCCGTATTGCCGCGGCCCCCCGGGTACCAACAGCTCGATGCCGCTGCCGCGCCGTCGCGGCACCAGGGCGACGCCCCGAGCCATCCGGGAAGAAAGGCGCAGAGTCAGGCTGAAATGGCCCAGGGAGGAGGAGAGGCGAACCCGGTCTCCTTCGCGCAGGCCGCGCTCCCTGGCATCCTCGGTATGGAGCAGCACATAGGGGTCGGTGTCTCTGAGCTGCAGGGGCGTCGACAGGCTGGCCAGCAACTCGGAACCGAAAAGGGATTCGACAGGTATCAGGGTCAGGGCCTTTTCTGGCACACACTCCAGCGGCTGGGCGGTGCTTTCGGCCACAGCGGCCGCAGGCGCTGACAGACGTTCCCCTGGACGTTCGGCTAGGGCCGCGAACAGGGGATTCTGGGTGGCAAGGTGATGGCGCAGGGCAGTCAGCGAGTCCTTCAATCCCAGAAGATCGGCCAGGATGGCCCAGGCCTGCCGGGGCTGCTCGTCAGCACCTGGCTCGGTGAATTCACGCGGCGGGTGCTTGCCCTGGCCCGTCTCCCGCAGGGAAAGGCCGGCCGAGAACACCGGCTGAAAGGCTTGAGGCCGCCCCTCATTGTTGACAAAGATCCCTTCTCCTTCAGCCGTTACCGTGGTGGGCAGCAGCAGGTCGGCATGGCGAGAAGCAACCGTGGGGAGCGAGTCGAAAACGGCGAGATACTCCAGGCGCGAGAGGGCCGCCCCCGCCCGGGCCGGATCGGGATACTCGCTGAAAGGATCCGTTTCCAGGCACACCATGGCCCGGACGCTGCCGTTAAGCATGGCATTCAGGTGGTGGTCGAACGTATCTTCCCCCTGCGAGAGCAAGGCGCCCCCGTAGCTGTTGGGTCCGCCCAGCAGCACAAAGGCGCCGCAGGAGCGATCGGTGGGCGAGAAGGCTGCCAGGGTGCGAAAGAGCGCGCGGACGCCGTCACCACCAAGCAGATCGGCGCCGGCGGCGATGACGGGGCGCTGCGCCCGCTCAAGGCGACTGGCAATCCCTTCGAGGAAGCTTGCTTCCTGACGGGCAAATCGGGAAAAATCCCTGGTGCGCAGCGCCGCCAGCACCTCAAGCAGGCGCTGGGGCGGCATGGGCAGGTGCGCGGCCGGACAGCAGAGATCGACGGGACGGGGGTCGATGCTGGCGGCCAGCCCCCCCGCCCGCACGGCCTGCCGGATGGCCAGGGCGAGAAGGGGGCCTTCCCCGATCGGGTCGCAGCCCAGCGTCAGGACGAAGTCGGCCTGACGGATATCCGCCAGACTGCGGGCGTGATCGCCCAGCAGGGCGGCGGTATGACGGGCAGCCCGGTCGCGCTGGGGGTGAACCTCGTAGACAAGGCGCCTCTCGCCCTGTCTGCCGGCCCATTGGCCGAACAGGGCATTGGCCTCCAGGCTGGCACGTGCGGAGCCCACAAAGAGGATACTGTCGGGTCCATGAATGCGGCGAATGGTGGCGAGACGATCCTCCAGGGCAGCGAGAGCCTTCTCCCAGCTGACCTCGGCGCCGCCAAGGCGCGGGCGGCGGCGGCGCTCGGGATGATTGGCGTGGCCGTAGCCGAAGCGCCCCCGATCGCAGATAAAGTAACCATTGGTGTGGGGATTGACGCCGGCTCGCACGCGCTGCAGCTCACCGTAACGGGCGCCGGGGATGGTGGCGCAGCCCAAGGAACAGTGGGGGCATATAGAGGCGGCCTCCTCCAGATCCCAGACGCGGGAACGGTAGCGGAAGGTTTTATCCGTGAAGGTACCGGTGGGACAGACGTCCACCAGATTGCCCGAGAAGGGGCTCTCCAGGCAGCCGTCCTGGAAGCGACCGAAGAAGAGGCGCTGACGACTGCCCATCACGCCGAAATCGGTGCCGCCGCAATAGTCCTGATAGGTCCGCACGCAGCGGTAACACTGGATGCAGCGATTCATCTCCTGGATGACGAAGGGTCCGAGATCCTGGGTGCGGAAGGTTCTTTTTCTGCCGCCATAGCGGCGCAGGCCGTGGCCGCCGGCGATGGTCATGTCCTGCAGCTGGCACTGGCCGCCTTCGTCGCACACTGGACAGTCGTGGGGATGATTCATCATCAGCCATTCGATGACGTGGGCCCGCTGTTCCTGCGCCTGGGCATCCGAGGTCGAGACGACCATGCCATCTTTGGCCTCGACCATGCAGCTCATCTGCACCCCCTTGACCGGGCCGTCCACAAAGGTCATGGCACAGAGGCGGCAGGCGCCCACCGCCCCGAGGGCGGCGTGGTAGCAGAAGTGCGGGATGACGATGCCCAGCTGCTCGGCGGCCTGCAGCACGTTGGTGCCCTCAGGGACGGTGATGGTCAGATTGTCGATGGTCAGTGTCGGCATGGCAGTTCACATCGTCAGTTAGCAAGGGGGCAGCGACCCCGGCGAATATGGTCAACGAGTTCTTCCTCAAAGAGGCGCAGCAGGCTCTCGACCGGCCCCATCGCTCCCGTGGCCAGGGCGCAGAAGGAGCGGCCGTTGATGTTGCGCACCTGGCCGCGCAGCATGTCGAGATCGTCCATGTTTCCCTGCCCCTTCTCAATTTTTTCCAGCAGCCAGGATACCATGGGCAGTCCGTCCCGGCAGGGCGTGCACCAGCCGCAACTTTCCCGGGCAAAGAAACGGTTGAGGTTGAGGGTCGCCGCGACCATGCAGGTGTGGTCATCGAAGACGGTGACCCCGCCCGTCCCCAGGCGGCTGCCGACCTGTTCCAGGGCTTCGTAGTCCAGCGGCACGGCCAGATGTTCGGCGGTCAGAAAGGGGGTGGAGGCCCCGCCGGGCAGGCAGGCCTTGAAGGCGCGGCCTTTCCAGACGCCGCCGCCGTATTCGGTGATGAGATCGCCCAGGGTGATGCCGATGGGCAGCTCGTGGCATTCGGTGCGCTCCAGGTGTCCCGAGAGGCCGTAGAGCTTGGTGCCGGCCCCCTTTTCCGTATAGGCGAGGCCGGCAAACCAGTCGGCCCCGCCCTGGATGATATGGGGGATGTTGGCGAGCGTCTCCACGTTGTTCACCGTGGTCGGCTTGTCGAAGAGGCCGCGAACGGCTGGAAAGGGGGGCTTGGAGCGGGGGTTGGCGCGCTTGCCTTCCAGACCGTTGAGCAGGGCCGTTTCCTCGCCGAGGATATAGCGCCCGGCGCTGCCGTGTACATGGAGGTCGAAGGAAAAGCCGGAGCCGAGGATGTTCTGGCCCAGCAGGCCGGCCTGCGCCGCTTCGGCGATGGCTCTCTCCAGGTTGTGCATGGCCTGGCGATAGGCGTAGCGGATAAAAATAAAGCCCGTGGGGATCTGCATGGCGTAGGCGGCGAGGATCATCCCTTCCACCAGCTGGTGCGGATCGGCTTCCAGCAACTGGCGATCCTTGTAGGTCCCCGGCTCCATCTCGTCGCCATTGCATACCAGGTATTTCTGTCCCGGCTGCTCCGAGGGGAAAAAGGACCATTTGACCCCGGTCGGAAAGCCGGCGCCGCCGCGGCCGCGCAAGCCGGAGGCCTTGACGGCGTCGCGCACGGCGGCGGGGTCCATCTGCTTCAGGGCCTTGGCCAGCGCCGTGTAGCCTCCCTGTCGGCGATATTCCTCCAAAAAGACGCATTCGCCGGGCCGCCGATTTTTGAAGAGGAGCAGGGTGTGTTTTTTCATGGTGTGCCCCCGGTTCGTTCGGCCGCCAGAATGGCGTCGATCTTCTGCGCGTCCAGGTGTCCATAGAGGGTAAAACCGATCATCATGGCCGGCGCCTGGCCGCAGGCCCCCAGGCAGCAGGTCGGCAGCAGGGTGAAGGCCCCGTCAGCGGTGGTCTCGCCCAGGGCGATGCCGAGCCTGTCCTGTAGATGACGTACGATTCCTTCACTCCCCCGGCTCCAGCAGCAGATGGAGTCGCACACGTGAATAACCCGCCGTCCCACCGGCTGGCGGAATATCTTGTCGTAGAAGGTGGCGATTTCTTCCACCTGTAAAGGTGACAGCCCCAACAGGGAAGCCGTCAACACCACGCCTTCGTCCGGAACCCAGCCGTATTCCTCCTGAATGGCACGCAAAACGTCGATGACCAGCTCGCGGGGGTGCTCCAAGCGAGTGACGCGCTTTCGAAACTCTTCCAGTTTTTGTGGACTCAGCAGTTCAGGTGCCATATCAGCGATCCAGATCGGCCAGGACGAAATCGATGGAGGCCAGGATGGTGAAGAGATCGGCGACCATCCAGCCCCGGCTCAGTAGCGGCAAGGTCTGCATGTGGGCGAAGGACGGCGTGCGGATGCGCAGACGGTAAGGGACGTTGCCGCCGTCACTGACCAGGTAGTAGCCGCATTCCCCCTTGCTCGATTCGATGGCCCGGTAGCATTCCCCCGCCGGTGGTGTCAGGCCACGGGAGAGATTGACGAAATGGTGAATGAGGCTCTCGATATCGCGCAGCCCGTCAGCCTTTTTGGGATAGACGTAGCGGTAGTCGTCGGTAACCCAGCGTCCCCCGGGCATCTTTTCAGCACATTGTCTGACGATATTCAGGCTCTGCCGCATCTCCTGCAATCGCACCAGGTAGCGGGCGTAACAGTCCCCTCCATTGGCGGTGGCGACCTCAAAGTCGAACCTGTCGTAGCCGCCGTAGGGCATGGCGCGGCGCAGGTCCCAGGCGAGGCCCGTCGCTCGCAGGTTCGGCCCGCTCACTCCCCAGTCGAGGGCCTCATCGGCGGAGAGCATCCCGACCCCTTCGGTGCGCGCGCGGAAGATGGGGCCGTTGCTGAACATCTTCTCCAGTTCATCCAGTCGTGCGGCAAAATCCCGGGTAAAGGTGTCGACCACGGCCCTCCAGCCATCGGGAAGGTCGTCGGGCAGGCCACCGACGCGGAACCAGGCCGGATGCATGCGGCCCCCCGTGATCATCTCGACGATGTCGAAAACCTTTTCCCGCGATTCAAAGGTGTAAAAGACGGGGGTCATGGCGCCGACATCGTTGCCGAAGGTGCCGAGCCAGACCAGGTGGCTGGCGATGCGGAAGAGTTCGCACAGCATGATGCGCACCGTCTGGGCACGCGCCGGCACCTCCACCCCGAGCAGAGTCTCCAGAGGATAGAGATAGGCCAGGTTGTTCATGACGCCCGACAGGTAGTCGATGCGGTCGGTGTAGGGGATGAACTGGTTCCAGTGCTGACGCTCCCCTGTCTTCTCGGCCGCCCGGTGGTGATAACCGATATCCGCGTCGATATCGTCGATTTCCTCGCCCCGCAGTTTCAGAATGAGGCGTAGTACCCCGTGGGTTCCCGGATGGTGGGGGCCGACGTTGAGGATCATGGTCCCTTCATCCTCACCGACGGGGCGTCCCTTGAAAAAATCACCACCGTCTCGGGGCGCCATGGCGGCGGCCGTGGCCGCCGTATAAGCTGGCATCTCCGTGGCCCGAAAAGGGTGGGATTTGCGCAAAGGGTGCCCCTGCCAACTATCCGGCATCAGAATGCGCCGCAGATCGGGGTGCCCGCCAAATGAGATGCCGAACATGTCGTAGGCTTCCCGTTCATACCAGTTGGCTGAGGGCCAGATGCCGGTGACACTGGCCGCCTGGGGATGCTCTCCCTGCAAAGGGACCTTGAGACGGAGGTAGCTCTGTGTCTCGAAGGAGAGCAGGTGATAGACCAGAGTGGTGTCGTGGTCAGGGCGAACCCGTCGCGCCGACTCGTCGATGGCGGCGATGTCCTCCAGGCGACGGTATTTCTGCGGGGCTTCTTCTTTAAGATAACGCAGAACGTCAAGCGCCTTTTCCGGTGAGGTTGTCAGGGTCGGCATGTCGGCCCCCTGCGGATCAAGACTAACGGCCTCGGCGAAGCGCTCACGCACCGCGCCAATCAGGTCGTCGGTGCGAGGAAATTCCACTTGAGGCTGTGAAGGTCGCCAGATTTTGTCAGCGCGGTTTAGCCGGAAGTCGGGGGGCTGTTGGGAGGTGCCGCGAATGGGGCTGGAACCGTAGCCGGGCCCGCGCGTGTCGCGGCTCTTGCTGACACCGTCCATGAGAACAGGCACGGTGGTGCCCTCACTGCCGCCGGGCAGTCCGAGCACGGGCCGCGCCGGGCGTTCCTCCCGGGCAATTTTGTCCTGCAGCAGCATGAGTCCTTGCATGAAGGCCTCGGGGCGGGGAGGACAGCCGGGAACATAAACATCCACGGGAATGATCTGGTTTACCCCCTGGATGACGCTGTAGGTGTCGTACATGCCCCCCGAGTTGGCGCAACTGCCCATGGCGATGACCCACTTGGGGTTGGCCATCTGCTCGTAGAGCCGAAGGATGGACGATCCCATCTTCTTGAAAGGAGTGCCGGCGATCACCATGAGGTCGGCTTCCCTGGGGCTGCCGCGCAGGACTTCGGCGCCGAAGCGGGCCAGGTCGAAGCGCGGGGTCATGCTGGTCATCATTTCGACGAAGCAGCAGGACAGGCCGAAAAACATGGGCCAGAGGCTGTTTTTGCGTCCCCAGTTGATGGCGTCATCAAGGGTGGTGAGGATAATGCCTGGCGGAATGTTCTCCTTCACGGTTTCCTCCCCTTTCGACGCATGGCGCTGGGGCCCCAATCGAGTCCGCCGGCTTTCCACAAATAGAGCAGGCCGACAAAGAGCATGGCAATGAAGAAAGTGATCTGGAAGAAACCGGCCCAGCCCAGCAGGTCGTAGGCCACCGCCCAGGAAACGACGAAGATGATCTCCACGTCGAAAACGATGAAAAAGATAGCCACGAGATAAAAGGGCACCGGCTCACCCAGACGAGCACTGCCGGTGGGAGCGATGCCCGATTCATAGGGCTGCTGTTTAACGGGATGGCGCGTTTTGTGGCCCAGGGCCCAGGCCAGCAAGAGGAGCACGCCGACCAGAAAGAGCGCGATGGCGGCATAAAGCCCAAGAGACAGCAGGGCCTCGAAAGAGGGCGCGAGTTCTCCACCTGCCGGCAAGGCAGGAATATGGGCGGAAGATGAGGGCATGATAGGATCCGCGTTGCCTGGTTCCGAGGATACGGGATTCTGGCGGATACCCGCTGAAGGGGCAGCCAGGATCGGTGCAAGAACGACTGTAAACGACCGAATAAACAGCCAGTTGGAACAATACCACAAAGTGGTGGTTTGTCAAATGGGAGATGTCAGCGCGCCCGGGCAAGGCCTTCGACAATGGCGGCGCGAGCCAATTCGTCACAGCGTTCATTTTCGGGATGCCCGGCGTGGCCGCGCACCCAGGCCCAGGTGACCTGGTGCCCGTTCACGGCCGCCAGCAGGCGTTCCCAGAGGTCGCGGTTGAGAACCTCTTCTTTCTTGGAGTTTTTCCAGCCTTTGCGAATCCAGCCTTGAATCCACTCCGTCATGCCTTTGTGCAGGTATTGGGAGTCGGTGGTCAGGTGAACCTTACAGGGACGCTTGAGGGCTTCAAGGCCGGCAATGGCGGCCATCATCTCCATGCGGTTGTTGGTCGTGTGGGGATCAAAGCCGGACAGTTCCCTCTGCTGTCCTTCATAGCGCAGAAGCGTGCCCCAACCACCAGGGCCGGGGTTGCCGGAACAGGCCCCGTCCGAAAAGATTTCGACTACCCGGGAAGTGTGCGTCATAAGGTTGGTCACCGTCATGGAAGATAGAATCAAGAGAAAACGAAAACAGCCCTGAAACCTTACGGTGACAGGGCTGTTTTCATTTGGCGTCCCCAGGGGGATTCGAACCCCCGTCGCCGCCGTGAAAGGGCGGTGTCCTGGGCCAGGCTAGACGATAGGGACTTGAACTTGCAAGTACCCCGCGGGAAATGACCCCGCTGTGTACGGTTTGACTTGGTGAGCCGCGTTGGGATCGAACCAACGACCATCTGATTAAAAGTCAGATGCTCTACCATCTGAGCTAGCGGCTCGTGCAACAGGAATGACTTTATACTGGAACCCTTCGGGGAAGTCAACTCCTTTTTTTAAAAAATTCCTCGGTACATCGTCTTTATTTGGCGGTGAACGGGTTCTTCACCTGGATGGTCTGGTCGCGCCGGGGCCCTACAGAAACGAGGGCAATGGGGCAGCCGGTGACCTCTTCGAGCTTTTTAAGATAGACGCGGGCCTTCTCCGGAAGATCATCGTAGGTGCGCACGCCTGAAAGGTCGGAAGACCATCCTTCCATCTCTTCATATACCGGCTTGCAGTCGTTGAGGACATCGAGATCCTGCGGGAAAGTCTCCAGCATGTCGCCCTGGTAGGAATAGGCCGTGCAGATCTTGATGGTATCGAGTTCGTTGAGGACATCGAGTTTGGTGATAGCCAGACCGGTCAGGCCGTTGGTGCGCACGGCCTCGCGCAGGGCCACGGCGTCGAACCAGCCGGTACGGCGGGGGCGGCCCGTGGTGGCGCCGAACTCCTGCCCGACCTGGCGCAGCTTTTCGCCCATCTCGTCATTGAGCTCGGTGGGGAAGGGCCCTTCGCCAACGCGGGTGACATAGGCTTTGGAGATGCCGATGACTTCATCGATGAAGCGGGGACCGACGCCCGAACCGGTGCAGGCACCGCCGGCAATGGTTGAAGAGGAGGTGACGTAGGGGTAGGTGCCGTGGTCGATGTCGAGCAGGCTGCCCTGGGCGCCTTCGAACAGGATGTTGTGCCCGGCATCGATGCTTTCATTGAGGATAAGGGAAGCGCGGCCCAGGTATTTTTCCAGAACCTGGGCGTAGCCGCTGTACTCCTCCAGGATGGCTTCTTCGGACAAAGGGCTCTGCCCCAGAAACTTCTCCAGGTAGAAATTCTTCTCGGGCAGGATTTCTTTCAGTTTGCGGGCAAAGGCCTGCGGCTTGATCAGGTCGTTGAGACGGATGCCGCGGCGCCCGATCTTATCTTCGTAGGTCGGCCCGATGCCCCGACCGGTAGTGCCAATTTTGCGGGCGCCGGAACGGATCTCGCGGGCTTTGTCGATCTCCCGGTGATAGGGCATGATGATATGCACGTTGCCGTCGATTACCAGCTGGCTGTCGTCCTTGAGATAGCCCTTTTTCTTCAGATTAGTGATCTCGCGAATGAAAACCTCGGGATCAAGAACCACGCCATTGCCGATGATGCAGCGCTTGCCTTCGTGCAGAATGCCGGAGGGGATCAGGTGCAGGACGGTTTTCTCGTCACCGACGACCAGGGTGTGCCCGGCGTTGTTGCCGCCCTGGTAGCGGACGACGTCGTTGGCATACTCGGTATAAATATCAACGACCTTGCCCTTGCCTTCATCGCCCCATTGGGCGCCTACGATAATTACATTAGCCATATTGATTTTCTCCTGATGAGACTTAAAGAACGAAACTTTCGTCCTGGATCGATTGATAGGACACCGATTTATCGGAACCGTCCATTACATTGATGAGGCGGATGTCCTGGGCCGGTGAAAGCACCATAACATACCGGAAATTCATTTTGCGGGCATAAGCCAGAGAACCTTCTAGGTCGCGAGGAATGATGTCGCGAGCGGCGGATAGCCCTTTTTTCCGCAGCGTCTGGGCCACGCGCTGGGCCAATTCCTTGTCCGGGCCGGACTGAAAGATGAGTACGTCGGTCTGGCGGACCGCCCGATCGTCCAGTTGCTTGTCGAGGGCAAAGAGCAGGTTGAGCAGATTGAAGGCAAAGCCCGTGGCCGGGGCCGGATAACCGTAGGCCGCCGTCAGGTTGTCATAGCGGCCGCCGAAACAGACCGCGCGGCCGAAACCGGTGAGAAAGCCCTGAAAAGTCACTCCCGTATGGTAGTCGAGTCCGCGCAGTTCGCCAAGGTCAAAGGTGACATGATCCTCAACCCCATAAACTTCCAGTATCTCCAGGACCTTTTGGAGGTCGGCCAGGGCTTTGCGCGAACGATCATTGCTGACGACTCTTTCCGCTTTCTGCAGAACCTCACGACCGCCAAAGAGGCGGGGGAGGGCAAGGACTTCCTCGCGAGCCTGGTCTGTCAGGGATAAGCCAACTAAAAGCTCTTTGAGTCCGCTATTGTCCTTGCGGGCGATGGCGGCCTGGATCTGCCGGGCCTTGTCGCCGGAAACGGGCAGGTTTTCCATTACACCTCGAAAAAAATCGACCTGGCCGATATCGATGGTGAATTCCGCGGCGCCAAGGTTTTTGAAGCACTCAACGGCCATGGCGATCATTTCGGCATCGGCTTCCGGGCTTTCCAGGCCGATCAGCTCCACGCCAGCCTGAAAGATTTCGCGGTCCTTGCCGGCCTGCATCTCCGTGTGGCGCAGAACCCGCCCCGCATAGCACAGGCGCAGAGGCAACGGCAGCTCACGCATGCGCGTGGCGACAATACGGGCAACCTGGGGAGTGATGTCGGGGGGGAAGGCCACCAGCTTGCCGCTCTGACGGTCGTCAAAACGGAAGGTCTTTTCCCGCAGTCCGGCCCCCATGCCGCGCTCCAGATCGTGGAGAAATTCGAGAGAGGGCGGAATGACAGGACGAAAGCCCCACTGATTGAAGACGCTGAGGAGGCTGTTGCGGAGAAAGTCGATCTTGGCCGCCTTGATCGGAAGGAAATCCTTCACCCCTTTGGGGAGCATGGCCTCGATGGCGTTATCGGGAATTGGCATGGTTTAAATCCGTTACTGAAATCTTGTAGGCGAAGAGTCCTGTGACTCCGGCGGTCGTCCGTTTAGCGGTGGTCCGATTTAGAGCCTGACTTGCACCGCGGATAAAATGTGGGTGTTGTTGCGCATGCTTTCCAGAACCGCCTCCGGTATTTCGCTGTCGACATTGATCAGCGAGATGGCCCTCCCTTTGATCTTCCGGCGGGAGAGGTTCATCATGGCCACGTTGATGCCGGCCTCTGCCAGCGTGTGGCCGATAAAGCCGATAACGCCAGGCCGATCATCGTTGTGCAGGACAAGAATATGCCCATCGGGCACGGCCTCTACCGGGTAATCGTCCACTCTGACAATGCGGTAGTCGCTTTCGCCGAAGAGGGCGCCGCAGACGGAACGTTCCCCGTCGGCGCAATGGACCGTCAGGCGGATCATGTTGGCAAATCCCTCCGAAGTCTTGCTGCGGGTCTCCAGAACTTTAATCCCTCGTTCTTCGGCCAGGTGCGGCGCATTCACATAATTGACCATCGAGCCGATCATCGGCGTCAGCAGTCCTTTGAGCAGAGAGAGAGTCAAGGGCTCCGTGGGGAAATCGGTGACGCTGCCGGCGTATTCTATTGTGAGTTTCTCCAGGCCGCGGGCGCACAGCTGTGCCTGAAAGGAGCCAAGCCGCCCGGCCAGGTCAATGTAAGGCTTCATTGCCGCCAGTAGTTCGGCGCTGATAGACGGCACATTGATGGCATTGACGATGTTGCCCCGCAGGAGAAAATCAACGATCTGCCGCGCCACCTGGACCGTGACGTTGATCTGGGCATCCGTTGTCGCCGCCCGCAAATGAGGGGTACAGATAACCTGCGGAAGAGAAAGCAGGGGATTGTCCTTCAGGGGCGGTTCTTTGCTGAAAACGTCGAGCGCCGCCCCGGCGATACGTCCGCTCTGAATTCCTCTGGCCAGGGCTTCCTCGTCGACGAGCCCACCGATGGCGCAGTTGATGATGCGACAGCCGGGCTTGACCGTTCCAAGGGCTTCCTCATCGAGGATATTGACGGTTTCGCTGTTTAAGGGCACATGGAGAGTGATGAAGTCCGCGCGCCGCAGCAGGTCGTCGAGTTCCACCTGCTCGGTCATCAGTTGTCGCGCCATTTCGCCCGACAGGTAGGGGTCATAAAGCAGCACGCGCATCTTGAGGCAGAGGGCGGTCTCAATGACCAGGCGACCGATCTTGCCGCCACCAATGACCCCCAGCGTCTTGCCGGCGATCTCCACACCCGTGAAGCGATCCTTTTCCCAGGAACCGGATTTGGTCGACTGGCTTGCCTGGGGAATCTGCCGGGCGAGGGCCATCAGCATCGCGATGGTATGTTCCGCTGTGGTAGTGGTGCTGCCGAAAGGGGTGTTCATGACCACCACCCCTTTGCGATTGGCGGCGGCCAGGTCCATGTTTTCAGTACCGATTCCGGCCCGGCCGATAACTTTGAGGCGGGAGGCGGCCAACAGAACCTCTTCGGTCACCTGGGTGCCGCCGCGCACGACCAGGGCATCGGCGTCGGAAACTTCCTTGAGAAGATCTTCGGGGGATAGTCCGGGATGATAGCAGAGTTCAATGCCTTCGGCTTGTTTGAAAACGTCCAGCCCGGCGGGGGAGAAATTGTCGGAAACAAGCACTTTCATAGGCCAGAACCTGAATACTTGGATAAATGCCTAAGGCCATAGAGGAAACCAGCCAAACAAAAGGGTACGTTAGCAATACTGCCAAGCGATGTCAAGGTGAAAGCCCGAGCGGGAAAAGGGCAACTGGCGGGAAAAAGAAGGATTTTTTGTGTGAGATCAAGGGCCGGTTTGAGAGACAAGCGGGCTTTTCGTGTTATGGCCGGTGTTTTCACGAGAAGCGTTGCCATATGGCGTAAGTCGCGCAGGTTGGAAAAGATTAAAAAAGGGGTAGTTCCTGAAAATACAGGGGGAGTTGGATTGTCTCCATTGTTGGCATAAAGCGTGTATTCGCCATATAGCGGTTCGCATATCTGAGGCAATTTATATATCGCTTTTATTTGATCGTTATATTCCGGTATCTATATGTAGGGAGTTTTTGCTTGATTCTTGACTGATCCGGTGTTAACAAGAACCCGTTTGAAGGCTGGCGACCGTGTATGGTGCGCAGTCGCCACAACAAAGAAGCAATGGAGGAAGATTAAGTATGAACAAGGTGATGAAAGCAGCAGCTGTTCTGGCGCTGGTAGGCTTCATGGCCACCTCGGCCTTTGCTGTAACCGGCGGCAATCCCAAAAAAGGCAAGTATCTGTACAAGAAAAACTGCAAGGCCTGCCACACTGAAGGCGCCGAGGGTGGCAACCTGACCCCTCTGAGCAAAACCATGGCCCAATGGGATCGCTTCTTCGAGCGTGACAAGCATTCCGCCAAGCCTGAGGCTTTCGAAGGCATCAGTGAGAAAGACCTGCTCGACATCCAGCAGTTCCTCTACGATCACGCTGCTGACGGGCCCCAGCCCCAGACCTGCGGTTAATTGACATATCCCTGCCCGTCGATACGGGCAGGGATTGTTTTTGCACGGCACCACACAACCACGTTGATTCCATCAACCAAGGAGGCACAAAATGCGTAAACTGATGGCCATTCTGCTGGCCGCCCTGCTCGTAGCGCCTGCCACGGCTCTGGCAGCTACCAGCATCGAGGAACTGCAGAAGAAGATCGAAGAACTGACCGACGAAGTCGACTACCTCTCCGGACGCGTTGACAAGACCGAGAAGCACACTGCTCTCGACCGTATTGAGTTTACTGGCGACCTGCGCGTCAAGGCGGACACCCTGCATTATAAGGATGTCACCAATGTTCAGCCGCCCTTTATGGACACAGATGGGGATGGATTTCTCAATTTTAATATGGTCGATCCGACCACCTTTAAAAGAGAATCCAAGGACCTCGACAACGACATCCTGTACACCACCCGCCTGCGTCTGAACATGAAGGCCAAAGTGTATGACAACGTGAATTTCGCTGGCCGTCTTGCCATGTACAAAAACTGGGGCGATTCCACCGGGACCAAAGTGTTCGATTCCTGGAGCTCCTTCACCATGGACGGTAGCGATGGTGGCAATACCACTGGCGACTGGCTGCGGGTTGAGCGCGCCTATTTCGACTGGAACAGCATCGGTGGTTCCAATTTTTATCTCTCCATCGGTCGCCGTCCTTCGACCTATGGCCCCCCTGGTCAGTATCGTGAAAACGAGCTGCGTGGCGGTACCCCCTCTGGCCACCTCGTTAACTTCAATTTTGACGGTATCACCATCGGCTACAATCTGAGCGAAGTGACTGGTATCGAAGGCCAGGTTGTGCGGTTCTGCTACGGTCAGGGATATGAGTCCGAATATGGCAATGGCGAGCTCTTCAACCAGATCGATCTCGATGATACTCATCTGGGTGGCTTTAATATCGATGCCCTGAACGACGGCACTAACTTCCTGCAGGTTACCGCGTTTATGGCCAAAGACGTCACGGATGGTTTCAAGGGTGTATTTGCCGTGCCAACGGCCTTCCTGCCCCCAAGCCTTGCCAGCCAAATGATGCCTGGTGTTAACCTGAATGCTCGTCTACAGGCCCGCGAGAATATTGGTGACATCATTCTTGGCGGCATTGGGTTTGCCCGCGAGGAAATGAATGGCGTCAACTGGTTTGGTTCCTTGGGTTGGACCCGTATGGACCCCAATGGCAAGGCCAATATGTTTGGCGGTATGATTAGCGATCCAGAAATGGCTTTTATGGCCGCAGATGGGTCTATCAGCATGACGCCTACTGGCAGTGATGTTGCCATGGTGCCTACCGGCAACGCACTTACCAGCGATACCGAAGATGGTTATGGGTTCTATGCTGGCGTCCAAGTTCCTGCCCCCCTTGGTAAGTTCGGCCTGGAGTACAACTACGGCTCCGAGTTCTGGACTCCCTTCACCCAGGCCCAGGATGATGTCATGGGCAGCAAGCTGGCCACCCGCGGCCACGCTGGCGAGGCTTACTACATCTTTGATATCAACCCCAACATGTTCATCAAGGTTGGCGGCATCTACTATGACTACGAGTACACCGGCAGCGGTTCTCCCGTCGGCAAGCCCCAGAAGGTCGACGATGTCATAAATGGCACCGCTTACTCCATGCTTCCCGTTGTGGACAAAGCATGGGACGGCTATGCCTCTCTGACCGTCAAGTTCTAATACGAACTTGAAAGCACCACCTCGAAGGGCCGGCAGCGATGCCGGCCCTTTTTATCGTAGAAGGTGACGCGATAAATGGCTGTTGAGCTTTATCCGCAAGGAGTGTATGCTTCACTGAAACACCCCATAGAGGAGAATTCTAAACCATGTTCGGTCTCGGAACTCAGGAACTGCTCATCATTCTTGCATTGGTGCTCATCATTTTCGGCGCTGGAAAGTTGCCGCAGGTCGGCGGCGCTCTGGGAAAAGGTCTGCGTAACTTCAAGCAGGGAATCAAGGAAGAGAACGAAGAGCAAGAGGACGAGAAGAAAAAAATATCCGACGACAAGAAGGAAGACTGAACGCCTCTATTTTTTATTTTCGCTTATCCATAAAACATCCCGTTCGGCTGCTGCCTGGCGGGATGTTTTTTTCTGAATGCTGAAAGCCGGTTTGGGGTACCTCGAATCAGGGTGATCGGCGGGGATCTTCCTGCTTGATGGTTTGCGTCATCCGTCGGATGGGATCATACCCAGGCATGACCCAGCCGGATTGACGAAGAAATTGATGGATTTTCCCGCTGGCGATCAATCCGTCCAATTCTCTGCTGTTGACGACATCCTGACGGCCATCATGGTAGATGACGCGAATCATCATAAAATAGCGCTCCTTAAAATGGCATTGTTCTTTGACAGTAGCATTGCCAAAAGGGAATGCAATAGAGGCTGGGATATTTTGGCGCTTTTTTGCCTTTCAGGCAGGGGAAAATGCTGTCAACAGCAGGGAAAAAAATGCTTTACAGGGCCGAGCCATTTGTGTAATCTTCGTTTTCCGCGGAGAGGTGACCGAGTGGCCGAAGGTGCACGATTGGAAATCGTGTGTACCGCAAGGTACCGAGGGTTCGAATCCCTCCCTCTCCGCCAGTTTTAAGCACAAGATACCGGGATTCGAAGCGGAGTGAGCGCTGCCAGTGGCAGAAAAGCGGACAGGATGTCCGCGTCAGCGAGCGCAGGGGAGCCGACGCCGGAGCCGCCGTGATGGCGGCGACAGAGTGGGCGAATCCCTCCCTCTCCGCCAGTTTTAAGCACAAGATACCGGGATTCGAAGCGGAGCGAGCGCTGCCGGTGGCAGAAAAGCGGACAGGATGTCCGCGTCAGCGAGCGCAGGGGAGCCGACGCCGGAGCCGCCGTGATGGCGGCGACAGAGTGGGCGAATCCCTCCCTCTCCGCCAGTTTTAAGCAACAAGATACCGGGATTCGAAGCGGAGCGAGCGCTGCCGGTGGCAGAAAAGCGGACAGGATGTCCGCGTCAGCGAGCGTAGGGGAGCCGACGCCTGAGCCGCCGTGATGGCGGTGACAGAGTGGGCGAATCCCTCCCTCTCCGCCAGTTTTAAGCTGCAGAAAATAGTCCTGCGGATTCCTCTACTACCTCCTATTGCCGTTAGAAGTGACAGCCGGGTCCCGCGCAACGGACGGTCGCCAACCCCGTCAGGCCCGGAAGGGAGCAGCGGCAACGACCTCAGCCGTGTGCCGCGGGGGTGCCTGGCTGTCACTTGTGCCGGCAAATCCCACCGGCGTTTCTGCTCTCTCCTTTCTCCCCTCTTATCGGAGATCTGATCCCTCATGTCTTACCTGGTACTGGCTCGCAAATGGCGACCCCAGAGCTTTTCTGACCTGGTTGGGCAGGAGCATGTCAGTCGCACTCTGGCCAACGCCATACATTCCGGCCGCGTTCATCATGCTTTTCTGTTTACTGGCGCCCGCGGTGTTGGCAAAACCTCGGCTGCGCGCATTTTGGCCAAGGCGCTCAACTGCGCTGAGGGGCCGACTGAAACTCCCTGCAACCAGTGTCCTTCCTGTGTCGAAATCACCAGCGGACAGGGTGTCGATGTTTTGGAAATCGACGGGGCCTCCAATACGGGCGTCGACGATATTCGCGCCCTGCGCGAAAATATCCGCTACCTGCCTTCTCGCTCCCGCTACAAGATTTTCATCATCGACGAAGTCCACATGCTCTCCATCAATGCTTTTAACGCCCTGTTGAAAACGCTTGAAGAGCCGCCCGAGCATGCCAAGTTCATCTTTGCCACGACCGAACCCCATAAAATACCCATTACCATTCTCTCCCGCTGCCAGCGTTTCGATTTTCGGAAAATCTCTCAGCCGAAAGTGGCTGAGCGCCTGCGCGAGATTGTCGACGCGGAGGGGATCGGGATGTCAGACAAGGCTCTCGGGCTGGTGGCGCGCCAGGGGGAAGGCAGCATGCGTGATTCGCTGTCGGCTCTCGATCAGATTGTCGCCTTTTGTGGCATGGAGGTAGCAGACCAGGATGTTCTCGGGATTCTCGGCATGGTCGACCGCCGTCTTCTTATGGATGCGGTCTCGGGCGTGCTGGGCCGGGATGGCCACCGGGTTCTCGAAGTTGTCCGGCAGGTGGACAATCTGGGCCATTCTTTTCGGCAATTCTGTCAGGAGCTGGTGGAGACTCTCCGATCCCTGGTGCTTATCGCGGTGGTTGAGGAGCCTGGTGAGCTCTTGCAGGTGACTTCCAGCGAACTGCAGGAACTCCGGGGGCTGGCTGGAGATTGCGAACTTGAAGAGCTGCAGCGTATTCTGACCATTCTCATCCGCACCGAAGCGGAGCTGGCCACGGCGGCTTATCCCAAGTTGATCCTAGAGATGGCCCTGGTTCGTCTGGCTCACATGCCGCAGGTCAAGAGCGTGGCAGCCCTGGTACGCAAGATCGAGGACCTTGAGCGTCTGCTTGCCAGCGGACTGCCACAAACCCCTCCCCGACCGACTCCTGAGAAGCCAGAGCGCCCAGCGCCGGTTCCGGAGGAGTTGCCAAAAAAGGCTGAAGCCCCGGCTCCTCAGGCCTCAGCGCCGGGAGGGTGGCAGGGGCTGGTTGAGCATGTCCGTGCCCGTCGCCCCCTGATCGCGACTCTGCTTGAAAATGGCAGCCTCCTGCGCCTGGAGCTTCCCGTTCTTGAAATCGGCTATGTGGCCGCCTCCTTCATGTTTGAACAGGTCCGTGATCCGGAAACGCTTGAGGTGATCACGACCCTTGCCAGTGAATATTTCGCCCAACCTGTCACCATCAAACTATCCCCCGTTGCCGGCGAAAAAAAGGCACCACCCTCTTTGGTTCAGGAGCGTCAGGCTCAGGAATCCGACCGCAAAAACCGTCTGCGCAACGACGCTCTGGCGCACCCCATGATCAAGGCGGCTGTTGAGATCTTCGAAGGCAAGGTCAGCGAGGTAAAGCCCATCGATAAGGGTTTTGTGTAGGCGTCTGGCCTATCTCTTTGCAGGAAATTAATCACCACACTATTCGCACCCGCGATTCATTACAAGGAGGATATTCGTCATGTCAAAAGGTCTCGGAAATATCATGAAGCAGGCCCAGATGATGCAGCAGAAGATGGCCCGCATGCAGGAGGAATTGGCTCAGCGCGAGGTTGAGGCATCGGCCGGTGGCGGCATGGTCACCGCTGTTGTCAACGGCAAGCAGCAGTTGATCTCCCTTAAAATCGATCAGGGCGTTGTCGACCCCGAAGACATCGAGATGCTTCAGGATCTGGTGGTCGCCGCCGTCAATGAGGCGATCAAGAAGAGCCAGGACATGATGCAAGAGGAAATGTCCAAGATTACCGGAGGCATGAATATTCCCGGTTTGTTTTAAGGGCAGGCGGCTGGCTTTAACCCTCGATAAATATAATTTTTGTGTTGTTAAAAAAATAAAACACCATTTTAAATTATTGGATTTTTGTAGATTCCCATGCTAAACTCCACCCCGTCTTTCACCCGGCTCGTCGCGGAATTGGCCAAGTTGCCAGGAATAGGTCAGAAGACCGCTGTTCGCCTGGCTTTTCATGTTCTACGCCAGCCCGTTTCGGAGTCCGAGGCCCTTGCCGATGCCATCCGGGAGCTGAAACAGAAAATTCGTTTCTGCTCCCGCTGTTTTGGCGTAACGGAAGAGGATCCCTGCCCCATCTGCACAGATCCGGGGCGCGATGAATCCCTGCTCTGTGTGGTTGAGCAACCGCAGGACCTGATGGCCATCGAGCGCAGTCGTTCCTTTCGCGGCCGCTATCACGTTCTGCATGGTGCTCTCTCGCCGCTTGAAGGCGTGGGGCCGGAAGACCTGAAGATTGAAGAGCTCCTGAGTCGCCTGCAAGGGGAATCGGTCAAAGAGGTCATGATTGCCACCAATTTTTCGGTGGAAGGAGAAACGACGGCGCTGTATCTGGCCCGACAGATTTCTCCATTGGGCATCAGGGTTACCAGGCTGGCCCATGGTATCCCCATGGGGAGCGACCTTGAGTATATCGATGAGGCGACGGTGAACCGGGCCGTAGAAGGCCGCCGGGATCTTTAGCTCCTGCTCTTGTCTGATCTTTTGCTATACTGTTACAGTTTTTCGAAGCGTCTTGGCGTTTCGGGTCATTTGGGTGGAAAGTTTGTGAAAAGCCGGTAGTTCCTCTGTTGGCCTGGTTCTTTTTAACCTGCGGCCAGGGAGCGTCGGGTACAGATTCATTAACACGCAAAAGGAGGAGTTCATGTCGCGCACTATGGTAAATATTGACGGCAATACCGCGGCGGCGCATGTAGCCCATGCAACCAACGAGGTTATCGCCATCTATCCCATTACGCCTTCATCGGTCATGGGTGAGATCTCCGACGCTAAAAGCGCCCTGGGTGAAAAAAACATCTGGGGTACGATTCCCAAGGTCGTCGAAATGCAGTCCGAGGGTGGCGCTGCCGGTGCTGTTCACGGTGCCCTGCAGGCCGGCGCCCTGACCACCACCTTCACCGCCTCTCAGGGGCTGCTCCTGATGATCCCCAACATGTTCAAGATTGCCGGCGAATTGACGCCGACGGTCTTCCATGTGTCCGCCCGCGCCATTGCCGCGCAGGCCCTGTCGATTTTTGGCGATCATTCTGACGTCATGACCTGCCGCTCCACCGGTTGGGCGTTTCTGTGCTCCAACAATCCCCAGGAGGTCATGGACTTTGCCCTGATCGCCCAGGCCGCCACCCTCGAGTCGCGCATCCCCTTCCTGCACTTCTTCGACGGCTTCCGCACCTCGCACGAAATCCAGAAGGTGGAAGCCCTGTCCATGGACGACATGAAGGCCATGATCGATGACGAACTGGTGCGTGCTCACCGCGCGCGCGGCCTTTCGCCCGATCATCCGGTTCTGCGTGGCACTGCCCAGAACCCCGACGTGTACTTCCAGGGGCGTGAGACGGTCAATTCCTACTATGACAAGGTGCCCGGCATCGTTCAGGCCCAGATGGACAAATTCGCCAAGCTGACCGGTCGCCAGTATAATCTGTTTGATTATGTCGGCGCTCCTGACGCCGAGCGGGTCATCGTGGCCATGGGTTCTTCCTGCGAGACCATCCATGAGCTGGTCGAACATCTCACGGCCAAGGGTGAAAAGGTCGGCCTGCTCAAAGTGCGCCTCTTCCTCCCTTATCTGACAGAAGCTTTCGTCAAGGCTCTGCCCAAGACGGTCAAAAAAATCGCCGTTCTCGACCGCACCAAAGAGCCCGGCTCCATGGGCGAGCCTCTGTACCACAACGTGCGGACCGCCATCGGTGAGGCCATGTCCGAGGGAACCTTCTCCTTCGACGGCTATCCGACCATCGTCGGCGGCCGTTACGGTCTCGGCTCCTACGAATTCACCCCCGCCATGGCCAAGGCCGTTTACGACAATCTCGGTGCCGCCAAGCCGATGAATCACTTCGTGGTCGGCATCAAGGACGACGTTACCGGCAAGAGTCTCGATTTCGATCCGAGTTTCAAGGTGCCCCAGAACGTCTATGCCGCCATGTTCTACGGTCTCGGTTCCGACGGCACCGTCGGCGCCAACAAGAACTCCATCAAGATCATCGGCGAAAATACGGACAACAACGCGCAGGCCTACTTCGTCTATGACTCCAAGAAGGCCGGCAGCATGACTACCAGCCATCTGCGCTTCGGCAAAGAGGGCATTCGCAGCACCTACCTGATCGACAGCGCCGATTTTGTCGCCTGCCACAACTTCTCTTTCCTCGAAAAGTACGACATGCTCGGCCGCGCCAAGCAGGGGGCGACCTTCCTGCTCAACAGCCCCTACGGCAAGGATGAGGTCTGGGGCCATCTGCCCAAACAGGTGCAGCAGCAGATCATCGACAAAAAGCTCAAGTTCTATGTGATTGACGGTGTTCACCTGGGGAACAAGATCGGTCTCGGACCCCGCATCAATGTCATCATGCAGTCGGCCTTCTTCAAGATTTCCGGCATCATCGATTTCGATCTGGCCCTCAAGGAAATCAAGGACGCCATTGACAAGTCTTATGGCAAGGCGGGCGAGAAGGTCGTCAAGATGAACTACGAGGCGGCCGATGCCGGCGCCAAAAACGTCGAGGAAGTGAAGGTTCCCGCCAAGGCCGACAGCACCATCGAGATGCAGATTGGCAAGTGGGCCGGTACTCCAGAGTCTGTGCAGAAAACCCTCGGCCCCATCATCGATGGTTTGGGTGACAAACTGCCCATATCCGCCATGCCCGCCGATGGTACTTTCCCCACGGCCACGGCTATGTTCGAAAAGCGCAATATCGCTGTCTCTGTGCCGACCTGGGATGAGGAGCTGTGCATCCAGTGCGGCATCTGCTCTTTTGTCTGTCCGCATGCGACTATCCGCATGAAGATCTACAACGAGAGTGACCTCAAGGGTGCTCCCAAGACGTTCAAGTCGTGCGATGCCAAAGGCAAGGATGTGGAAGGAAAGAAGTTTACCCTGCAGGTAGCGGTCGAAGATTGTACCGGTTGCGGCGCCTGTGTGTACAACTGCCCCGCCAAGAGCAAGACTAAAGAAGGCCACAAAGCCATCAATATGGCTGAGCAGGTCGCCCTGCGTGAAACAGAACGCGAAAATTTCGAGTTCTTCCTTGGTCTTCCCGACACCGATCCGGCGCTGTTCAATCGGGCTTCTGTGAAGGGCAGCCAGTTGTTGCCACCGATGTTCGAGTTCTCCGGTGCCTGCGCGGGCTGTGGCGAGACGCCTTTCGTCAAGCTCTGTTCCCAGCTGTTCGGCGATCGCATGGTTGTCGCCAACGCCACGGGTTGTTCGTCCATCTACGGCGGAAATCTGCCGACGACGCCTTGGAGCAAGCGCAAGGACGGTCTCGGTCCGGCCTGGAGCAACTCTCTGTTCGAGGACAACGCCGAGTTTGGTTTTGGCTTCCGTCTGACCATCGACAAGTTTACTGAATATGCTCTTGAGCTTGTCGATAAGCTGTCCTCTTGTGACTGCAAAGGGTGCAAGGAAAGTCTCCCTCTGATGAAGGAGATCAAAGAAGCGCCGCAGACAAATCAGGAGGAGATCGAGGCGCAACGCGTCCGTGTCGCCAAGCTGAAGAAATCTCTGGAGAAGTGCCCTGACGCGGACAGCAAAAACCTGTTGTCCGTGGCCGATTACCTGGTCAAGAAGTCCGTCTGGATTCATGGCGGCGACGGCTGGGCTTACGACATCGGCTACGGCGGCCTCGACCACGTCCTCGCCTCTGGTGAGAACGTAAACGTACTGGTTCTCGATACCGAGGTTTACTCCAACACCGGTGGCCAGGCCTCCAAGGCAACACCTCTGGGCGCCGTGGCTCAGTTTGCCGCCGGCGGCAAGCGCATGCCGAAGAAAGACCTCGGTATGATCGCCATGACTTACGGCAACATCTACGTCGCCAAGGTCTCCCTGGCCAATCCCGCGCAGGTTGTCAAGGCCATGCTGGAAGCTGATTCCTATGACGGACCTTCCCTTATCCTTGCCTACAGCCACTGTATCGCCCACGGCATCAATATGACGACCGCCGTTGATGAGTGCAAAAAGGCCGTTAACTCCGGTCATTGGCCACTCTTCCGCTATGACCCGCGCCTGGCCGACCAAGGCAAGAACCCGCTGCAACTTGACAGCAAGGAGCCCAGCATCACCTTTGAGGAGTTCGCCTCAGGGGAAAATCGCTGGAAGGTGTTGCAGAAGGCAGAGCCTGAAGTGGCTGCTCGGCTGATGAAGCAGGCCAACAGGGAAACAGCCGCTCGCTACGATCTCTACAAAAAGCTGGCTGAAATGCAGGTTGATTGCGGCACAAAAGACTGAGGTATAACTCGGTAATTTAAAACTCCCGGCAGGAAACTGCCGGGAGTTTTTTTTTGCATTTTTCGTGATTTCGAGGCACGGCTTCCTCTGTCTAAGTCATTAAAAGACCTTGATAGTTAAGGGTATAGATGTTATAAAATGCGCTGGTGCGCAAACCTTATCAAGGAGCATTGGCATGTTTGGCCCACAATCATCGCTCGTCATGTATGATGAGGAATTGAAAAGAATCAATGCAACGATTGAAAAGCTGCTGCGTGAAGCCAACGCCAAGGTTATTTTTCTGGTTGATAAAAATGGCCAGTTAATCACCGCCGTCGGCGAGACGGAGCACCTGGACACCACCAGTCTGGCCTCTTTGACCGCCGGGAATATTGCAGCGACGGGCGGATTGGCCAAGCTCATCGGCGAGAAGGAGTTCTCTATTCTTTTTCACGAGGGCGAAAAAGATAATCTGCATATCTCCATTGTGGCCGGAAGGGTTATTCTGGTCGTGATTTTCGACCAGCGCAGTTCACTGGGGCTGGTTCGTCTCCGCGTCAAAAAGTCCAGTGATGAGTTAGGTGATATTTTTCAGGACCTGGAAAAGAAGGCAGAGGAGATGGAATCCAGTGGCGATTTCCAGAGTCCCTTTGCCGAAATCACCGACGATGACATTGATAACCTCTTCAGCTGAGAGGTAGGCCAGCATGTCCTTTATCAACTACGCTTCACGCGAAATAAACTGCAAAATCGTCTACTACGGACCGGGCCTTTGCGGCAAGACGACCAATCTTCAGTTCGTCTACCAGAAGACCGCACCTGAATCCAAAGGGAAGATGATTTCTCTGGCGACGGAGACGGAGCGGACGCTGTTCTTCGATTTTCTGCCGCTGGCACTGGGAGAAATTCGCGGATTCAAGACCCGTTTTCATCTATATACCGTTCCGGGCCAAGTGTTCTACGACGCCTCCCGGAAGCTCATCCTCAAAGGGGTTGACGGCGTTGTCTTTGTCGCCGATTCCCAGGAAGAACGCCTCGACGCCAACATCGAGAGCCTGGAGAACCTCAAGACAAACCTCGAAGAACAAGGTTATCAACTCGAAAACCTGCCTTTCGTCATGCAGTACAATAAGAGGGACCTTCCCAACGTCTCGTCCCTGGAAGAGCTCCGCAGCCTGCTCAATCCAACCAATGTGCCAGAATTCGAGGCCTGTGCCACGACAGGTGAAGGGGTTTTTGAGACCCTCAAAGCGGTGGCCAAACTGATTCTCGTTGATCTGAAAAAGGGTGGCCGCTAGGGTGTTCCCAGGATGCAAAAACGACGAAAAAATAGGGCACAAAAAACTTGACAGCCCCAGGGCAATCCAGTATATTCCCAGCCTGTCACACATTCCCCGGTAGCTCAGTCGGTAGAGCAGGTGGCTGTTAACCACCCTGTCGCTGGTTCGAGTCCGGCCCGGGGAGCCAATTAATATCAAGGGCCTACGGCATTCGCTGTAGGCCCTTGTTGTTTTTATGCCGGCAGAACTTCTGGGCAACCTTACGGCTGGGGCGTTTTGAGCAATTCCTGAAAATACAAGGCATCTTCTCCACGCAGGTTTTCCATCAGGCCGATCAGGCCGTCCGTGAGGTAGCGGGCCTGGAAGCCCTGGGTGCGCAGGTAGACCATGCCGATGATGGCCCGGTCCTTGTGGGGGCAGGCGGCGACAATGATCTTGTCCTTGGGCAACTCGTTCAGCCTTTTCGGAAGCTCGCTCAGGGGGATCTTCAGACCGAAGTTGACCCCCCAGGTCTGCTGTTCTTCCTTGAAGCGGATATCGACCAGTACGGCCTTGCCATCCTCGACCCAGTCGATCACCTGCCCGCTGGTTGCCTTCATGTCCTTGCGGGATTCATAGGTGTAGTTAAGAAGATAATCCTCAAGCGAGATGGGCTCTGCGGCCAGGGTTGTGGTGCCGAACAGCAGAGTCGCACCGAGGAGCATCAGGGTGTACTTTGCCCAAGTTTTCATGTTTTTCCCTCCAGTTAAAAGGGGGCGCTGTAGATGAGCCACAGGCCGCCCGCTATCACGAGAATACCGCAAATCTTTTTAAGGATGACCGCCCCTTTGGATTTTTCGTTCCAGTCCAGGTAACGCTGGATGATTTCGGTGAAGGTGCCCGCCAGCACGATCACGGCACAGTGGCCGATGCCGTAGGCGAGCAGGAGCGAGGCCCCGTATAGCATGTTGTCGGCGGCCAGGCTGAAGGCGACGCCAAGCATCGGAGCCATGTAGGCAAAGGTGCAGGGCCCGAGGGCGATACCGAAAATGAGACCGAGCAGGAAGGCCGCCAGCATCCCCTTGCGTGCCATGCCGACTTGGCCGGGACCCGACCAGGGCATGGGGATAAGGTCGAGCAGGTGCAGTCCGACCAGGATAAAGATGCCGGCGACGAACCAGTTGGCCCAGGGGCCCAGATCGCCCATCATGCGTCCAGCGGAGGCGGTGATGACTCCGATCAAGGCGATGGTGAGCAGGATGCCGAAAGCAAACAGGGTGGAGATGAGAAAAGCCCGCTTCGTGGTCATCCTTCCCTGGCCGTCGATAAAGCCAACAATAAGGGGAATGCTGGCCAGATGGCAGGGGGAAAGAACGACACTGAGAACGCCCCAGGCCAGCGCGGCCGCAAGCGCGAGCAGCGGCGAGCCGGTGACCGCTTGGGTAAGGGCGATAAAGAGGGATTCCATCGGTAAAGTCCTTTGCCTGGAGAGGATGCCGCCAGATCGACCACGGGAACGGTTTTAGAAGTCGAAACCGAGTTTTTTCCAGGTAGCGAGGATGTCTTCCTTGCCGATAAAGCCCTGATGCCGGTGAAGTTCCTTGCCGTCGGGACCATAAAAAATCTGCGTGGGGATAAGCTGAACCCCGTAGCGGGTGGCCTCCTCCCGATTCTTCCAGACGTCGATGAACACCACGTCCATCTTGCCGGCATACTCCTTTTGCAGTTCATCCAGAATCGGCGCCATCATTTTGCAGGGAATGCATTTGTCGGCGCCCAGATCAACGAGGCGCGGCAACCCGGTGGCCACCCCGGGGGCGGGGGCAGTATCCGGCTTGGCACCGGCGGAATCGGCCTGGTTGCAAGCGGTAAGGCTCAGGACAAAAAAGGTCGTGAAAGCCAGGACAAAAAGGGTGCGCATGGACATCGGTAAACCTCCCGGCAGGTTGAGGGTGCGAATAGATTCAGGCTTGCAGCAGTTTGACGATCTGCTCGGGCTTGAGCACCTTGCCCTGAGAAACGACCTTGCCGTCGATGGCCAGGCCGGGCGTGGTCATGCAGCCGAAGGTCATGATCTCGTTGATGGTCGTGACCTTTTCAAACTCTACCTCTTCGCCCAGGGTCTGCGCAGCCTCTTTGGCGTTGGCGGCCAATTCGTTGCATTTGGCACAGCCGGTGCCGAGAATCTGGATTTTTCTCATTGTTTGTCTCCTTTTTTAAGTAGGTGAAGAATGCGCGGTGCACGTCGAATTAAAAGATGGCACCGTAAAGCAGGCCAGAAATGGTGGCCATGATAATGACCAGGCCGACGAAGACCACCGTCTTTTTCGTGCCCATGACGCTGCGGATAACGAGCATGTTCGGCAGCGAAAGGGCCGGGCCGGCCAGCAGCAGGGCGAGGGCGGGGCCCTTGCCCATGCCGGCGCCGATCAACCCCTGCAGAATGGGGACTTCCGTCAGGGTGGCGAAATACATGAAGGCGCCGACCACCGAGGCAAATAGGTTCGCCCAGAGAGAATTGCCCCCCACCAGGCCGGCTATCCAGCCGGAAGGGATGAGACCTTCATGGTCGGGGCGACCGAGCAGGGCGCCGGCCACCAGCACGCCCCAGAAGAGCAGGGGCAAAATCTTTTTGGCAAAATCCCAACTGGTGGAGAACCACTCCTGCAGTTCACCCTCTTCATCCTTGCCGTTGGCCGTGAGGACCGAGAGGCCGAGGAAGCCGGCAACAAAGGCGAGGATCGGCTGCTCTGGAAAGGCGAGGGCCAGAAATACCACGGGCAAGGCGGCCACCAGCATTCGCACCAAACCCACTTGAAACCAGGCTACCAATATGGCCGCGAGGGCAAGGCTGAACAGCGAGGTGATGATCCATTTGCCTTCATAAAGGACGTGCCACAGGCCGACGGGGTCGGCCGGCTTCCCCCAGTTGGCGAAGACAAGAATGCCAACCATGCTGGCGAAGTAGAGGCCATTTTGCCAGAGAGGACGCGCCACTTCGGGCTCGGGCATGGCGGCGGCCGCGTCGATCTTGGCCAGTTCTTCCTGGCGGAAAATCAGGTGCATGAGGAGACCGATGACGATGGCGAAAGTCACGGCGCCTACGGCACGGGCCAGACCCATTTCGGGGCCGAGTACAGCCCCGGTCAGCACAATGGCCAGGATATTGATAGCCGGGCCGGAATAGAGAAAGGCACTGGCCGGACCGAGCCCAGCTCCCATGCGGTAGATGCCGGCGAAGAGGGGCAATATGGTGCAGGAGCAGACCGCCAGGATGGTGCCGGAAACGGAGGCGACGCCGTAGGCCAGCGGCTTGCTGGCTTTGGGACCGAGATATTTCATCACCGCCGCCTGGCTGACGAAGACGCCGACGGCACCGGCGATGAAAAAGGCCGGCACTAGGCAGAGAAGGACGTGTTCCTGGGCGTACCATTTGACCAGATGCAGCGATTCCCACAGGGCGTTTTCCACCCGGCGACTGGCCTGCAGCCAGTCCACCGGTAGCCAATAGCAGGCGGCAAAGACGGCGATGATGATGGTCAGCGGTTTCCATTCCTGTTTCCAGTTCATGAGGCATCTCGCAAAGGAAGGTGGTTGTGCGGCCGAAAACTGCCGGCTGGAAAATCAAAAAGTGACTTTGCCGCCAAAATAACGGCGCTGGAACCAGAACGCGACATGAACCAGCCCAATCATCACCGGTACCTCCACCAGGGGCCCGATGACGGCGGCAAAGGCGGCGCCGGAATTGAGACCGAAAACGGCGATGGCCACGGCGATGGCGAGTTCAAAGTTGTTGCTGGCGGCGGTAAAGGCCAGTGTGGTGGTCTTGCTATAGTCGGCGCCGACCTTTTTGCCCATCAGGAAGGAGACCAGGAACATGAGCACGAAATAGATGAGCAAGGGAATGGCGATACGCACCACGTCCAGCGGAATCTGCACGATGAGATCCCCCTTCAGGCTGAACATCACCACGATGGTGAAGAGCAGGGCGATCAGGGTAATGGGGCTGATGCGCGGCACCACCTCGGCATGATAGCGCTCGCGACCCATGATTTTGACCCCGATCAGGCGGGTCAGAGCGCCGGCCAGGAAGGGAATGCCGAGGTAGATGAAGACACTTTCGGCGATTTCCCCGATGGTGATGTCGACGACCACTCCTTCGAGCCCGAAAAAGGGCGGCAGGACGGTGATGAAGAACCAGGCGTAGACACTGAAGAAGAGCACCTGAAAGACGCTGTTGAAGGCAACCAGCCCGGCGGCGTATTCACTGTTGCCGTCGGCCAGTTCGTTCCAGACGATGACCATGGCAATACAGCGGGCCAGCCCGATGAGGATGAGGCCGACCATGTATTCGGGGTAGCCCTGCAGAAAAATGATGGCCAGGATGAACATGAGAATGGGGCCGATCACCCAGTTCTGGAGCAGGGAAAGGCCGAGGATTTTCTTGTTGCGGAAGACATCGGGCATCTCTTCGTAGCGCACCTTGGCAAAGGGCGGGTACATCATCAGAATCAGGCCGGCGGCAATGGGGATATTGGTGGTACCGACGGTGAAGATATTGACGAAATCCTTGACACCGGGTATCAGCCAGCCGGCGCCGACCCCCACCGCCATGGCCACGAAAATCCACAGGGTGAGGTAACGATCCAGAAAAGAGAGTCTTTTGGAGAGGGTCGAAGACATAAAATAAACCTTTGTAGGGGCGCCATTCATGGCGCCCTGGTTTTTGATTGCGCCCTGTGTCGGCCGATGATGACGATGCGTAGGGGGCGCAACAAGCGGGCGTGATGAATCAGGGCGTGATAAATCACGCCCCTACGGTAATTCTTTGGTGAAAAATTTCTGCATGGCCTGGCGGATCTCATCCCGGACCCGGCGATACTCGGGGAGAACTTCCTCTTCGCTGCCGGGGAGCCGGGAAGGATCTTCGAAGCCCATGTGCAGACGCTCGACGCCGCCGAAAAAAAGGGGGCATTTTTCATTGGCGTCGCCGCACAGGGTGATGACGTAATCGAAAAATTCCGCAAAAAATTGATCCAGCGTCTTGGAGGAGTGGCCGGAGAGGTCGATACCGATCTCCGCCATGACCTTGGCGGCCAGCGGATTGACCCGGGTCGCTTCGGTGCCGGCGGAAAAGGCGGTAATGCGGTCACCGAGATCGTGATTGACCAGCCCTTCAGCCATCTGAGAACGACAGGAATTGTGAGTGCAGAGAAAAAGAACTTTTTTCTTCACAGAGATTTCCTTTCGGTGAATTAAGCGCATAAATCTCATCGAGAATCCGCATAAGCGGATACTTTGCTTTAAAAAAAATCAGGAACAGCTCGACTTTTTTTGAACCAGAAAGTCCTGCAATGCTGCCCGATCGGCTTCGCCCTGAGGCGTCATGGCCAGTTTTTCCAACAATCCGAGCAGAAAGCTGTCATCGACTGTCAGTCGGTAGTACATCCATACCCCCTGGCGACGGTCCTCCACCAGGGACGCATTGCGCAGAGTGGCCAGATGGCGGGAAACCGTGGACTGGGGCAGCTCGAGAACAGCCATGAGATCACAGACGCACAGTTCACCAGCGCCCAGCAAGGAAAGAATGCGCAGACGGGTTTCGTCAGAGAGAGCCTTGAATTGTTTGGCTGTCTGTTTCATGGGAAGAATGTATCCGCATAGGCGGATGGAGTCAAGAGCTTTAATCCCCCCATGGCGTGGTCGTGTCTAAAAAGAAGGTTGTCGCATGAACATAAGGCACGCCTTTTGAAAGCATTATAAGCAGACGGTGTAAAAGCGGTCTATTGGGGTTATTAGTAACTCTTTTCACACCACAGTGATTAAAGGTTCAGCACGCACTGGCTGTTTTTTTATCGCATGGGAGCGTTCTGTGGCTTTTTCGTCCGCAGCCATCAATCGATGTAATCTGCCTCCCTGGGTGATCGCCTCCCCGGCCTTCAACAGCCATCCGCAGCGGCTGGAGATTCAGGGAGTGCGCGCGGCGCACCGTCGGCTCTTTGACCAGTTGGCTTGTCTGGAAACCCGTGAAGAGCGCGGTCTGCAGTTTCATGACTACATGGATGTCAGCTTTCAGCTGCATCAGTGGGAGCAACAGGCGACGGAAAGAGGACGTAAAAGCCTGAAAAACAGCTATCTGCGTTTTCTGCGGGGATGGATGTTCGACGCCAACTCCATCGAGGGGGCCGTTCTCAAAGGCTGGGTGGAAAGTCGCATCGGTCTGCCCCCCACCTATCACAAAGGGCCGATCGAGGATATCCATGGCGAGGCCTATTTCCGTTACCTGACCGAACGCATGAAGGGCTCGGCGCGCACCAGTGCTCTGTTACTGCAGCTCGATCTGCTCTATGAGTTCAGTCAATATGAGCTGGAGAGGGAAAAAGGCGGGCTGGGGCACTGCACCCTCTATCGCGGCGTGCAGGATTTTTCAGAGCAGCGCATTCTCAAGCCCTTGGGCAAGAACCGGCATTTGATCCGGTTGAACAACCTGACCTCTTTCACCACCGATTTTGAGCGGGCCTGGGAGTTTGGTACACGGGTCATGCAGGTCGAGGTGCCGACGCCCAAAATCTTTTTCCGGTGTGATCTGCTTCCCAGGGCGCTGCTTAAGGGCGAAGAAGAAGTCCTGGTCATCGGCGGGGACTTTGAGATCAAGATTCTTACCGGCGGCTGAACAGGGGAGCGCATGACGGAACAGAGCAGCCGTGCCATGGAGGCGATCCTGGAGAGGGCCAGAGGAGCTTTTCTGGGGGTGGCCATTGGTGACGCCCTGGGCGCTACCACCGAGTTCATGACCCCGGCGGAGATCACCCACCGATACGGGGTGCACCGTAAGATTATTGGCGGTGGCTGGCTCGGCCTCAAGGCGGGGCAGGTGACGGACGATACGGAGATGTCCCTGTGTATCGCCCGGGCCATCGAAGAAGCAGGGACCTGGGACCTGACGGGAATTGCCGACCAATTCGTCGCCTGGATGCGTGGCAAGCCGGTGGACATCGGCGCCACGGTGCGTAAGGGGATCCGGGATTATATGCTCAACGGCACCATCCAGCGTCCTCAGAATGATTGGGACGCCGGAAACGGGGCGGTGATGAGAATGGCTCCGGTCGCGCTCTACACCCTGGGTGACGAGGATCTGTTTCGGCGCTGCACCCTGGAACAGGCCCATCTGACGCACCACCACCCGCTGTCTGACGCGGCGTGCCTGACTGCCGGAAAGATGGTACAGAAGGCCTTGCTCGGGGCCGACCGCTTTGAGATGCACGGAGAAACCCAGCCGCTCTGCAGCGAGTTCCCCACCTTCCGTTTCAGTACCTACCGAGGACGCGCCAGCGGCTATGTGGTGGAGACGATGCAGACGGTGTTCCACTATCTCTTCACCACCGCCACCTTTGAGGACTGCCTGATCGGCGTGGTCAATCAGGGAGGGGATGCCGACACCACGGGAGCTATCGCGGGCATGATCGCCGGAGCCTTCTACGGGCCCGCCTCGATTCCTGCCAGGTGGCTTAAGCAGCTCGATCGTGCCACCCGTGTGGAGGTGGAAGAGAAGGCCAGAAAACTTACGCTGCTCTCCCCTCTGGCGCAGCGGGGATTTTAGTCCGCACCCCTGGTGGCCTCGATAAATCGTCCGGTCAAGGCGAACGAAGATACAGGCAATGGCGCCTGCAGAGACCTTTGTGGTTTCGTGCAGGCTTTTTTTTTAGCAGCTGACAAGGAGATAACCCATGACCGAAACATCCTGTCCGTCTTCCCGGCTGACCGTGGCTCAAGCCGCCCGGGAACTGAACACCACCCCGGTGCGTATCCTGATGATGCTCAAGCAGAACCTGCTTTCCGGAAAGGAAATCGACGGCGTCTGGCAGGTGACGCGCGAAAGCATCGCTGCCTGCCTTGGTGACCCTGACAGTCTCACCCCAAAAATTGTCCCGCATTGCAAGAAATCCGGTTGCTCCGGTTGCGGATCCTGACCACAAGGAGGACCTCTCATGGGCGTTATGATCAAACCCTCGGACCTGAAGTATCGCTATCCCCGTAAAAAAGAAACCCGGGAGCAACCCAAGTTCACCGGCAAACCGGATCCTCGGCCCTTTGACCGCTATGATCTGTACGAAGTACTCCCCATGTTCACGGCGGTAATGGATGCCCTGCAGTCCGATGATGGGCTGGTTCTCGAGCATCTTGAGGATATTCTCAACAACGACATCCCCGACTTTATCTCCACTCGCGAGGAGGTCTACGATGCCCTCTACGAGACCATGCGTCACATTCTCAAGGGGTAGGCGGCATGCAGGAGATCGAAGGGGAACTCTGGGATTATTTCGGCAACGGCGTGATCGCCATCACCACCGGCGGGCTCGTTACCCCCAAAGGGGAGTGCGCCATGCCGAGGGGATGCGCCCGTGAAGCCCGGGATCGCTTCCCGAGCCTTGCGGCAACTCTGGGTTTGTTTATTGGTAACAACGGAAACCGGGTTTTCGAACCGATGGAGGGGTTGGTGAGTTTTCCGGTCGAGAACAGTCCTTACGAGGTTCCCGACCTCCGAATCATCGAGCGCTCGTGCCAGCAGCTCAGGGATTTGGCCGATGGCCGGGGGTGGACGCGTATCGTCGTGCCGCGCCCTGGCTGCGGAGGTGGCGGGTTGTCGTGGAAAGAGGTCAGACCCCTCCTCGCGCGTTATTTCGACGATCGATTCTGGATCATCAGCCGAAAGGAGACATGATGAAAAGAGCCCACAGCGGCGACCGGGTGGCCATCCACTACATCGGCACCCTCGACAACGGCCGCATCTTCGACAGCACCACGGACCGTGAACCCCTGTCCTTCGTTCTGGGTGCCGGCGAGGTCTTTGCCGCTCTGGAAGAGGCGGTGGCAGGGATGGCCGCAGGCGAGGTGAAGAATCTGCTTATCCCCGCAGAAAAAGCCTACGGCCCTCATCGCAAGGAAAATCTGCTGACCTTGAGCGAGAATCAGCTCCCCGCCGGGTCCCATCCCAAGCCCGGGCAGCGGGTGGAACTCACCCTGAAAAACGGGGACCTGCTGCCCATGCGCGTCATCCAGGTGCAGGAAGGCCGCATCACTCTGGATGGCAACCACCCTCTGGCCGGTCTCGATCTGACCTTTGCCCTGAAGGTGGATTCCATTTCCTGAGAGACGAGCTGATGCGGCCCCCTGCCTCCAAAAACGTTATTTGACGTGTTCTTCCGGATAGGCATCGATGCGGTGGATGGAAAGGTCGGCGCCACGGAACTCCTCCTCCTCCTGGAGGCGGATGCCGGATATTTTCTTGAGGGCTCCGTAGACCAAGGTGCCCATGGCGACAGCCCAGAAAATGGCCAGTACACTGCCCGCCACCTGGGACAGGAAACTGACGCCTCCCAGGCCGCCCAGCAAGGGGTAGCCGAAAATGCCGGCGGCAATGCCTCCCCAGGTGCCGATGATGCCGTGCAGCGGCCAGACCCCGAGCACGTCGTCGATCTTGAGTTTTTCCTGTTCCCACTGGAACCCGTAAACAAAAATCAGGGCGCCGATGCCACCGACCACAAAGGCGGCGATCGGATGCAGAATGTCCGATCCGGCACAGATGGCAATCAGGCCGGCCAGAGCGCCATTGTGGGCGAAGCCGGGGTCGTTGCGACCGGCGACCAGGGCGAAGAGGACGCCGCCAACCATGGCCATCAGCGAATTCAGGGCGACCAGCCCCGATATGCCGGTAAGGGATTGGGCGCTCATGACGTTGAAGCCGAACCAGCCGACGGCCAGAATCCAGCTGCCCAGCGCGAGAAAGGGAATGTTGCTGATAGGAATGGCCCGGCTCTGTCCTTTGACAAAGCGTCCCTTGCGGGCGCCAAGGATGATGATAGCGGGCAGGGCCAGCCACCCTCCCATGGAATGAACCACCACGCTGCCGGCAAAATCATGGAAAGGGGCTCCGAGATTCTGCTCGAAAAAAGCCTGAAGACCAGAGCTGTTCTGCCCCCAGATCAGCGACTCGAACAGGGGATAGATCACCGCGGCAAAAACGGCTCCGGCCGCTACCTGCGGCCAGAACTTGGCCCGCTCGGCAATGCCGCCGGAAATGATGGCGGGTATGCAGGCGGCGAAGCAGAGGAGAAAGAAGAATCGTACCAGTTGGTAGCCCTGATCCGCGGCAAGCAAATCCGCGGCCGGGTGGAAGAAATGAATGCCATAGGCGATAGGAAAGCCGACGGCAAAATAGACCACCGTCGATACCGACCAGTCGGTAAGAATCTTGACGAAGGCATTGACCTGGCTTTTCCGCCGGACGGTGCCGACTTCGAGAAAAGCAAATCCGGCGTGCATGGCAAAGACCATGACCGCCCCGAGCATGAGAAAGAGTACGTCCCCGCTATGAACCAGGGATTCGACAGCCATGTCCATTTTAAAACCTCCTTGTTTTTAGGGGCCGGAGCGTCATTGATTCCGGCTGGTTCAGCCATTTCAAGCTTCATGCCGCCGGGCATTGACGTAAAAACGGGGACTTATAGGAGAAGGCAGCGGGGGCGGGGGTGTTTTTTTGGGCAGGATAGCTTGTTTTTTAAGCACGTAGCCCCTGCGACGAGGGCCGCCGCGCAGGACAATTGGCGGTTGCGAGCGGGGGGTGAAAGTTGGACTATGGCTTGCAATAAAGCGGTTCAGAAGGGATCAGCCACCCGAGGTGAGGGACTCCGATGCACATCTGGCATGCCTTCTGCAGAAAGGAAGACAAAACCAAAAACTTTTTCCGAGACACAAAGCGGTGTCTTGAGTAAAGCAGGCAACGGCGCCCGGCGGGATATCCCCTCCGGGCGTTTTATTTTTTCTGCAAGAACTTATAGCGGTCCCATGACGGAGCCGCCGGGCACTGGCGCCCCATCCGGATTTTCCGAATGGGGCTCTGTCATTTTAGCCGCCTGCCGCAAGGCGGATTTGGACACATCAACGGGGATGCCGCCCTGGATCTGTCGCTGACAGGCAGCACCAACAACAACGGAAAAGAGAGGACATCATCATGGAAGAGAAAAAGCTACGTCAGATCGCAATCTACGGCAAAGGCGGCATCGGCAAATCCACCACCACGCAGAACACGGTGGCCGGGCTCGCCTCTCTCGGCAAAAGGGTATTGATCATCGGCTGCGACCCCAAAGCCGACTCGACCCGCCTGATTCTGCACGCCAAGGCCCAGGACACGGTCATGGACAAGGTCCGCGAACTCGGCACCGTGGAGGACCTGGAACTGGAAGATGTCTGCAAGCGCGGTTACGGCGACGTCATGTGCGTCGAGTCGGGCGGCCCCGAGCCGGGCGTCGGCTGTGCCGGTCGCGGCGTCATCACCGCCATCAACTTCCTCGAAGAAGAGGGCGCCTACACCCCCGACCTCGACTACGTCTTCTACGACGTCCTCGGTGACGTGGTCTGCGGCGGCTTCGCCATGCCGATCCGCGAGAACAAGGCCCAGGAGATTTACATCGTCGTCTCCGGCGAAATGATGGCCATGTACGCCGCCAACAACATCTGCAAGGGGATCGTCAAATACGCCTCCTCCGGCAGCGTCCGTCTGGCTGGCCTGATCTGCAACAGCCGCAACACCGACCGCGAGGCCGACCTGATCGAAGCTTTGGCCAGGAAGCTCGGAACCCAGATGATTCATTTCGTGCCGCGTGACAACCAGGTCCAGCGCGCCGAACTGCGCCGCATGACCGTCATCGAGTATTCGCCGGAGCACAAGCAGGCCCAGGAGTATCGCACCCTGGCCCAGAAGATCGTCGAGAACAAGATGTTCGTCGTACCGACCCCTCTGGAGATGGAAGAGCTCGAAGACCTGCTGCTGGAGTTTGGCATCATGGAGGCGGAGGATGAGTCGGTGGTTGGCAAGGCGGAGAACGCTTAATTTCTGTGAGGAGAGAGGAGTGATGTGTAAAGATTTCCCCCCTTACTCCTAACACCTGACCCCTCACCGTTTTTAAAGGAGACACCCTATGGCTGAGAGAAAGCCCATCAAGGGCGTGACAAAGGAAAAAACCGAAAAACTGATCGCGGAGACCCTGGCTGAAATGCCGGCCAAGGCCGCCAAGAAGCGAGCGCCGCACCTCGGCGCCAACGAGCCGAGTGCCTCCCCCTGCGCGGTCAAGTCGAACAAGAAGGTCGTTCCGGGCGTTATGAGCCAGCGCGGCTGCGCCTACGCCGGTGCCAAGGGCGTGGTCTGGGGACCGATCCGCGACATGGTCCACGTCTCCCACGGTCCGATCGGCTGCGGTGTCTACAGCTGGGGAACCCGTCGTAACCTGATGCAGGGCATCCCGGGCGTCACCTCCTTCCCGATGGACTTCACCTCCGACTTCCAGGAGCGTGACATCGTCTATGGCGGCGACAAGAAACTTGAAACCCTGCTACGTGAGGCCGATGAACTCTTTCCGCTCAACAAGGGGATGTCGATCCTCTCCGAGTGCCCGGTCGGCCTGATCGGTGACGACATCAACGCCGTCGCCAAAAAAATGGAAATCGAACTCGACAAGCTGGTGGTCCCCTGTAACTGCGAGGGTTTTCGCGGCGTTTCCCAGTCGCTTGGACACCATATCTCCAACGACTCGATCCGTGACCACATCATCGGCAAGTATCAGTACCGGGAGGAGCCCGGGCCCTACGACGTAGCCCTGATCGGCGACTACAACATCGGCGGCGACGTCTGGGCGGCCAAGCCGATCCTTGAAGAGATCGGTCTCAACGTCAAGTCGGTCTGGACCGGCGATGGCGAGGTCGAGAAGATCGGCGCCACTCACGCGGTGAAGCTCAACCTGATCCACTGCTATCGTTCGATGAACTATATGTGCAAGGTCATGGAAGAGAAGTGGGGTATCCCCTGGCTCGAGTACAACTTCTTCGGCCCCACCAAGATCGAGGAGAGCCTGCGTGCCATCGCCGAGCGCTTCGACGACAAGATCAAGAAGAACGTCGAAAAAGTGATCAAGAAGTACCGCAAGGAGATGGACGAGGTGATCGCCGAGTACAAGCCGCGCCTCGACGGCAAGACCGCCATGCTGTTCGTCGGCGGCCTGCGCCCGCGACACACCATCGGCGCTTACGAGGACCTCGGCATCCAGATCACCGGCGCGGGGTACGAGTTCGCCCACCAGGACGACTACGATCGCACCGCTCCGGAGATGGCCAAGGGAACCCTGATCTACGACGACGTCTCCGAGTTCGAGCTGGAAAAGTTCGTCGAAGAGTTCAAGCCCGACCTGGTCGGCAGCGGTATCAAGGAGAAGTACGTGTTCCAGAAAGCGGGCATCCCCTTCCGGCAGATGCACAGCTGGGACTACTCCGGCCCGTATCACGGCTACGAAGGGTTCAAGATCTTCGCCCGTGATATCGACATGGCGATCAACAGCCCGACCTGGGGATTGGTCAAAAGCCCGTTTTAAACCGTGACGCGATGTAGGGGCGTGATTTATCACGCCCGGTTTCGAAAACAAAAAGGGCGCAATGAATTGCGCCCCTACAGTCACCCCGTTATACAGGAGATTTACGCCATGAGCGCAGAAACAGCCATCAAATTTGTGACCGAGACCCCAGAGTCAGAGATCGACCGGGTCAAGGAATGGATCAATTCGGAAGAGTATAAAGAGAAGAACTTTGCCCGCACCGCCCTGGTGGTCAACCCGGCCCATGCCTGCCAGCCACTCGGCGCACAGATGGTGGCGACCGGCTTCGAGGGCGCCCTGCCGTTCGTGCACGGCTCCCAGGGCTGTGCCTCCTATTTCCGCAGCACTTTTTCCCGCCACTACCGCGAACCGGCGGCGGCGACCTGTGACGCCATGACCGAGGACGGCGCCGTGTTCGGCGGCCAGAACAACCTGTTCGAGGGTCTGGCGAACGCCTACGCCCTCTACAAGCCGAAGATGATCCCCGTCTATACCACCTGTATGCCGGAGGTCATCGGCGACGACCTGACCGCCTTTATCAAGAACGCCAAGCTGCAGGGGCACCTGCCGGAAGAGGTGCCGACCCCCTACGCCAACACCCCGAGCTTCAATGGCACCCACATCCACGGTTACGACGCGATGCTGCTGAGTATTCTGCAGACCCTCACCGAGGGGAAGAGCGTCGAGGGCAAATGTACCGGCAAACTCAACATCATCCCCGGTTTCGACGGCAACGTCGGTAACCTGCGTGAGTACAAGCGGATTTGCGAGCTGATGGGTATCCCCTACACCATGCTCGCTGACGTCTCCGATGTCTTCGATTCGGGCTGCGACGGCGAGTACAAGCTCTACCCTGGCGGCACCAAGCTTGAAGATGCCGCCGAGTCGATCAACGGCAAGGCGACCATCTCCTTCCAGAAGTACGCGACGGTCAATACCATGAAATGGATTGAATCCGAGTACACTGGCGAGAAGGCGGTGCTGCCGATGCCCTTCGGCATCAAAAAGACCGACGAGCTGTTGCTCAAGCTGAGCGCCCTGTTTGACAAGCCGATTCCGGAGGTGCTCAAAAAGGAACGCGCCCTGGCGGTCGACGCCATGACCGACGCCCACCAGTACCTGCACGGCCGAAAGTTCGCCGTGGCTGGTGACCCCGACTATCTGATCGGCATTGTCAGCTTCCTGCTCGAGATGGGCGCCCGTCCCTGGCATGTGCTCTGCTCACGGGCAACCAAAAAGTTCCAGAAGGAGATGGACGCGCTGCTCGCCTCGTCACCGTTCGGCGAAGGATGTACCTGCTACATCAACAAGGATCTCTGGCACATGCGTTCTCTGCTGGTCACCGATCCGGTCGACGGCATCATCGGCGACACCCACGCCAAGTGGGCGGCACGTGACGCCGGGATTCCCCTGTTCCGTATCGGCTTCCCCATCATCGACCGCGTCAACCTGCACCGCACCCCGGTGATCGGCTACAACGGCGCGATCAGCATGCTGACGATGATCGCCAATAAATTCCTTGAGATCAAAGACGAGACCTGCGAGGACCAGTGGTTCGAGATGATGCGGTAGCCAAAATGGTAAGGGGCGCCATTCCTTGCGCCCAAGGCGTGATGGAATCACGCTCCTATGGGAGAACCCCCATGATTCGCACCAGCAGATTCGTCATCGTCGGTCGACCGGGCCGGGAGGGATTGACCATGAAAGTAGCATTTGCCAGTACCGACAAGGTTTACGTAAACGAACACTTTGGTCGCGCCGAGCAGTTCACCATCTGGGAAGTCGGTCCTGATGCGGCTGAGTTCAGTGGGGTGGTGCAGGTCAAGACCGAAGGCGCTGATGAAGCCGACCGCATCGAAGCGCGCTGCTCAGGACTTTCGGACTGTGCGCTGGTCTATGTGGCGGAGATCGGCGGGCCCGCTGCGGCTCGGCTCGTTGCCAAAAAAATTCATCCGATCAAAAGCAAAGACCAGGAGGCCATCACCACGGTCGTGGAAAAACTGCAGGAGGTTCTGCGCGGCAGCCCGCCACCCTGGCTCCAGAAGGCTATGCTCAAGGGCGAACGTCCCGGGTTAGCTTGAGACCGGATCCATTCAGAAAAACACCATTCCCCAATAAAGGAGATTCACCATGGCATTGCTGACCGGTAAAACCCGGGGGGGCAAGGACTGGACGCCAACCTTCGCCGAAACGATCGACCCCGAAAAATGCATCGGCTGTGGCCGTTGCTTCAAGGCCTGCTCCCGCAAGGTGCTGGGTCCTGAGGACTTTGTTGACGAAGAGACGGACTCTACCCGTATGGTCATGACCATTGTCAATTCCGACAATTGTATCGGTTGTGCCGGTTGCGGCGTCACCTGCCCCAAAAAGTGTTTCACTTTTACGACCATGGAAGTTTAGGAAACGCTGCACGGGGGTTTTCCCGGGTCTTCCGGACAAGGTGCCGGAAGACCTCACTCCGGTAGAACTCAGGAGGTTGAAATGCGTATTGCGGTAGCATCCAAAAGCGGAACCGAAGTCGACCAACACTTCGGTCACGCGGAAAAATTTCACATTTATGAAATCGGGGAATCCTGTGCTTCACCTGCCAAGATCTCCGAGGTGCCGGTGGTCAAGTTCTGCTCCGCTGACCCTGATCATGTCTTCAGTCACAGCCGCATGGCTGGCATCCTGGCCGCGCTGGATGGCTGCGCCCTGATGGTGACGGCGCAGATCGGCGATTATCCCCGTCAGGAACTGGAAAAGGCCGGTATCCGTCACGTCAGCGCCTCCGGACCGATCGAGGAAGCCATCTGTTCCGCGTTGCATGCCGGCAACCATTGTCATTGTCGTTCATCCGGGTGTTCCAGCTGAGCTCGAAAGGAGCTCTCTTTGTTGCTGCACAAAAAACGATCGCGTTTTGTCATTGTTGCCTCTGGTATGGGCAGGAAAAGCCGAAAGGGGACTCCCCATCCCCTGTTTTAGACACCCCACAGCTTGGCATGCAATTCGCAATTCTATGGATTAAATCAATTTACAGGTACAAGGACGTACCGGATTTTCTCTCTCGGCAATGAAGCCTCGGGGTATCAACCTCGGGGCTTTTTTATGCTGTGGAATCAGCAAGGGCGCTTACCAACAACAGGGAGCGCTCTTTTTGCGTCCCCAGCCAAGGAGACCCGTTATGGCCAAGCAGTGCCCGATGATGAAAGCCAAAGTTCAGTCCGACCACCCCTGCTTCGGCGGCGACCACAGCAAGGCCGGCCGTATTCACCTCCCCGTCGCTCCCGGCTGCAATATCAAGTGTGGATTCTGCGAGCGCAAGTTCGACTGCGCCAATGAAAGCCGCCCCGGTGTCACCAGCAGGGTGCTCACCCCGGCGCAGGGCGTTGAGAGGGTACGCCTGGTCAAGGCCCACATGGAGAAAGCCGGAGGGGCTCAGCTCAAGGTAGTCGGCATCGCCGGCCCTGGCGATCCGCTGGCAAATCCCAAGACCTTTGAAACGTTCACGCTGGTACGGGAAGCCTTCCCCGAAATGACTCTGTGCCTGTCAACCAACGGCCTGCGCCTGCCCGAGATGCTGGACAAGCTCCTGGAGGCGGACATCCACAGTCTGACCGTCACCATCAATGCCTTGACCCCTGAAACCGGCGCCAAGATCACCGAATGGATCAGGCTTGACGGTCAGCGTCTCAGCGGCGAAGAGGCCGCGCAAATTCTTCTCAGGCAGCAGCTCAAGGGGGTGGAGATGGCGGCCAGGGCCGGGCTGATGGTCAAGATCAACCATGTGTACATCCCGGGTGTCAATGACCACGAAACCCTGGAGCTGGCCGTCAAGGTGAGGGAGCTTGGGGCGAGCATGATGAATATTATACCCGTGATCCCCATCGGGCTCTTCCAGGATATCGAGCCCCCTTCGGAAGCGGTTATGGAGATGGTCCGCAACCAGGCCGAGCTGATCCTCTCCCAGGCTCGCCACTGCAAGCAGTGCCGCGCCGATGCCGCCGGGGTGGTGGGACGGGACATCGATCTGGAAGCCCTGCACGCCCAGGCCGTTTGAAGGAGGTGATGATGAGAACTCTTACGCTGGTCTGGTTGCTGGGATTGCTCCTGCTTGGCTCCACCGCTATGGCCGCCGAGGTGCGGCTGTCGGTGGCCGCGAGCCTGCGCGAGGTCATGGGAGCATTGACCGAAGAGTACGCATTGGATGCTGAGGCGGTCCGCTTCGCGAGCAATTTCGGCGCTTCCGGTACCCTGGCCCGACAGATTGAGCAGGGAGCCCCCGTTGACCTCTTCGTTTCGGCCAACGGTAAATGGCTCGACTATCTGGGGGAAAAGGGGCTGCTCGACCAGGCTGCCGCTGTTCTGGCCGGTAATCAGCTGGTGGTTATCGGTCGGGCTTCGGCCCCCCTGACCGGACTGGACGATCTGTTGAAGCTGGAGCGCATCGCCCTGGTCAACCCGAAAAGTGGCCCGGCCGGCGAGTATGCCGAGCAGGCCCTCACGACCGCCGGTCTCTATGAGGCCCTGCGAAAGCACCTGGTGCCGGTTAAGGATGTCGGTCAGGCGGTGGTCCTCGCCGAGCGCGGCGAAGTCGACGCGGCCCTGGTCTATCGCACCGACGCCCGCCTCGCTCAAAAGGCGCAGATTCTCTATGAAATTCCCGGGGTTTTGCATGCTCCGGTGAGCTACCCCATGGCACTGACCCTGAGCGGACGGGAAAATGCGGCTGCCGGTGCCTTCTTCAACTTCCTCCAGGGAGAAACAGCGCGACAAATCCTGGCGCGGCACGGCTTCCTGGTGACAGCGAAAGGCCCCTGACCGGAGAGGATCCGATGTTTGAATTGACCGGCAACGATTATCAGGCCATCTGGCTTTCGGCCCAGGTGGCGACCTTGGCGACCCTGCTGGCCCTGCCGGCAGGCTTCGCTGTCGCCGCCGTGCTGGTCTTCACCCGCCTGCCGGGCAAGGCGTTGCTGGAAGGGCTGGTCAATCTGCCGCTGGTGCTGCCGCCGGTAGTAGTCGGTTATCTGCTGCTGCTGTTGCTGGGGCAGGACAGTTGGCTCGGCGGGCTGCTCAATACCCTCGGCATCCGGGTTATCTTCACCTGGAAAGCGGCGGTGCTGGCGGCCCTGGTAGTCGGCTTTCCCCTGCTGGTGCGGTCGCTGCGCATCGGCATGGAGAGCATCGACAAAGACCTGCTCGCGGCGGCGCGGACCCTGGGTGCCCCCTGGCACGATCTGCTTTTCACCATGATTCTTCCCCTCTCCTGGCGCTCGATGCTGGCCGGCGCGACTTTGATGTTCGCACGCGGGCTTGGCGAATTTGGCGCCACCATCATGATCGCCGGCAACATCGCCGGCTCGACCCGGACCATCCCGCTGGCCATCTACGACTACACCGCCGTTCCCGGTGGGGATGCTCAGGCCTTGACCCTCTGCCTGGTCGCCATTGCCCTTTCCCTGGCTGTGCTGCTGGGGAACGAACGCCTGGTCGGCCGGCGGCGCGCCGGGAAGGAGAAGTCCTCATGAAACTGGAAGTCGCGCTGGAAAAACGTCTGGGGGATTTTCACTTTTCGGCCGGCTTTGCCGTGGAAGGTCAGCGCATCGGTGTCTATGGCAAGTCGGGGAGTGGTAAATCGACCTTGATGGGGATGCTGGCGGGTCTGATTCGCCCCGACGCCGGCCTGATATGCCTCGACGGGGAAACCCTCTACGACGGGGGGCGCAAGCTGCTGATCCCGCCGGAGCGGCGGCGCCTCGCCGTGGTTTTCCAGCACGCTCATCTCTTTCCGCACTTGAACGTGCGCCGCAATCTTCTCTATGGCTACAAACGCATTCCCCGCCGCGACCGCCGTATCGCACCCGAAGCCCTTGGCGAGGTGCTGGGCCTCGGCCCCCTGCTGGAGCGCGACGTCACCACCCTCTCCGGTGGGGAGCGGCGGCGGGTCGCTCTGGGGCGGGCGGTACTCTCCTGCCCGCGCCTGATTCTTATGGACGAGCCTCTGACCGGACTCGATGCCGGCAGCAAGTATCAGATCATCCCCTATCTCAAGGCGGTCTTCGACGAATTCGGCATCCCTCTGATCTTTATCAGCCATTCCCTCAACGAAATGCGCCTGATGACCGATGACGTCCTGCTCTTCGACGGTGGGCGGCTGCTCTCCCAGTCTTCAGCGGAGGAGTTGGCCCGAAGCCTTATGGGGAGCCGGCATGCAGGCTACATCAACCTGCTGACCCTGGAACACCCCCGGCCGGTGGATGATCTCTGGTCTTACGACTGGGGCGGACAGCGACTGATTCTCACCGAGCGTGCCTCCCGGGAATCTGCCCTCTTCCAGCTGTCTTCCAAGGATGTCACCCTTTTTAAAGGCCGGCCCGAGGCGAGCAGTGCCCGTAATCTTCTGCCGTGCCGAGTTGCGCGGATCTTCGAGAGCGGCAACCGTATCGGTGTCGAACTGGATTGCGGCGGTCGCCCCCTCGTTTCGCAACTGGTGCGCGAGGCGGTCAGGGAACTGGAAATCAAGGAGGGATCGGACGTTTACGCGATTGTGAAGGCTTCGGCCTTCCAGCCGCTTTATTGACGGCAGACTGCCACCAAACAGTATTGGTGTTTTCCGTTTTTCCCGCTTAACCATGCCTCCGCATTTTTTCCGCGGCGTTGGCGCACTCGCACAGAAAGAAAGCGCCGCCTTCATACAGCACATCCTGTTTTAGCGGATTGCCTACCTCCTCCCAATTGGGAAATCCTCGCAGCACCAGGGCTTTGTGTAGCCGATGGGCCAGCGCCTCGCAGTGGCCGTTGCCGATGATCAGGTCATAGGCGTCCCCGAGGTTTTCGGCATCCTCCAGGTCGCCGACCAGCACCCTGCCAGCAGGGATTTTTTCCAACTGGGGGGAGTCGATGGTACTGATGGCGACGGTGACTTTGGCGCCTGCTTCGTGCAGCGAGTGACAGAGTCCGGCAAGCTGATCGGGCTCGCCGACGGCAAGAATCCGGGTCTGACCGAGGGAGAAATGGCCATCGAGCATAGCGTCCTGCAAGCGTCGGCGCCAGCGGACGATAGCTTCGGGCGGACACTCCCGGCCTGTCTCGGCGAGCAGCCAGGCCGCCAGGGCATCAGTTTCCTCCAGTCCACTGAGATGGGAGAAGTGCCGATGGCGCATGAAGGGGTTTTTCTTTTGCAACGCCTCGGCGCAGGCCCGCATGGAGTCGCCGACACTCACGACGAGCCCGGCGTCTCCCAGGGTACGAATCTGCTCCACTTCGATGCCACCGCTGGAGAGAGCCGCCTGCTTCTCTCCCAGATGGCCGTCGAGGGAGGTCGACAGGTCGGGTAGCGCCAGGACGTCGTAGCCGAAAGCGGCAATAAAGTCTTTGATCTTTTCCACCTCGATGGGGGTCAGGCTGACGTGGGGGAGCAGCACCACCTTGTCGTCGTCGATGGCTTCGGTCGCCTCGACCAGCTGTTCGATCAGCGCCCTGGCAGCCAGGGCCCAACCGCTCTCCAGCCCCCCTTCGTAGTCGGGGGTGTTGACGTAAACCAGGGGAAAGTCGACCTGGGCGGCGACGGCGCGCAGATCGTCTCCCTTGGTTTCGGTGAGGCCGGTGCTGTGCAGGCCGATGAGGCTGGGGCTGACCTTGGCGGTGATATTCTTGACCGATTCGACGATGCTGGTGTCGCCGCCGTCGAGAATCGCCGTAATGTCGGTGACGGCTGTCGTCTGGATGGCGATCGGCTCGCAGAAATGGCGGGTGGTGTAGACCTTGGTGAAGGAGGTGCAGCCCATGGCGCCGTGCATCAGGGGCATGCACCTGTCCACTCCCAGAAAAGCGAGAGTCGCTCCCATCGGCTGAGACAGCTTGAAGGGATTGACCTGCAGCGGTTTGGTGTTTCGATGACTTATTTCTCCCATGGGGCCCTCTTGGCAACGTTTTTAAAGACGGGATTTTCCAGCGCGTTCTTCAGATCTTCGGCCAGATTGAGCAGACCGTTGTAGCCGCCATAGCTTTTTTTCTTCTCCTGGTTGACGTCGGCGAAGGCGATCCCTTTCTTGATGGCGGTATAAAGGCTGCGGCCTCCGGCCAGCAGCAGATGGGCGCCCCTCTCCTCAATGATCCTGGCCTGCTCCGCGCCCGGATTCATCATCAGCACCCCCTTTTCGCCGAGGACCTCGCGCGCCTTCTCCCGGTCCGCCTCGGTCGCCTTCTTTACGGCGGTGGCCACCACCTCGATGCCCAAATCCTGCAGGGCCGCAGCAATGGACCAGGTTTTGTTTCCTCCGGTGTTGAGCACGGCTTTCTTGCCGCGAAACAACGCGCGGTAGGGAGCGATTTTTTCCTCGAGGGCGGCCTCTTCGCGGACAATAAGTCGTTTGGTTCGTTCGATCAGGTCCGTGTCGCCGAGAGCCTCGGCGATGGCCAGCAGCCCCGCGCTGGTGTCACGCTTGCCATAGAAAGAGAGGGAAATATGGGGGATACCGTACTTCTCTTCCATCTTGCGGGTCAAAGAGATCAGGGATTTGGCGCAGACGATCACGTTGAGCCTGGCCCGATGGGCGCTGCGGATGGCGCGGACCCGCCCGTCGCCGCTCAGGGTGGAGAGGATGCGGATGCCCAGCTCGTCGAGCAGGTGCGCGTACTGCCACATGTCGCCGGTGACGTTGTACTCGCCGATCAGGTTGATGTCGAAGGGGGTGGTGGTCTCCGGCTCCAGGGTGCCGATCAGGTGCATCAGCGCCGCTTCTCCCCCCAGACGGCTGCCAAGGTTCTTGCTCCCCACGAAACCGGGAGCGTGCACGGGCACCACCGGAAGGCCATATTTCTCCGCCGCCTGCCGGCACACCGCGTCGATATCATCGCCGATGAGGGCTGTGACGCAGGTGGCGTACACGAAAATTGCTTCGGGGGAGTAGTGTTTCAGGATGTAATCGATGGAGGCGAGCAGCTTCTCCTCGCCTCCGAAGACGACGTCCGTGTTGGAAATATCGGTGGTGAAGCCCATCTGGGTGAAATCCCGCCCGGTATGGCTGGTTTTGGTGGCGCGGGTTTCCCAGGATGCCGCCAGACAGGTGATCGGCCCATGCACCAGATGGGCGGCATCGGCATAGGGGAAGAGGGAAATCTGAGCCCCTTCGAAAGCACATCCACCCGTGGTTGCACCGGGGGTGGGGGCATTGCAGGAGGTCTTTTTGGTTTTGTTGTGGGAACAGGCGCTCTCTTCGAGCAGCTCTCTGATCTTCGGTTTGGTGGCCACAGTCTGATCCTTTCTGAAAGCAGCGATTTCAGATTAAAATCAGTCCCGTCGCCTCGTTGAGATGGAACTTTTCTGCCACGTCAGCCTTGGCGGGCAAGGCGCTTGACAGCGCTATGCTGAAAAACCTTTGCAAGACTTCGGCCAGCTCGGAAGGGTCCCCTGCGGCCTGAAATGACCCCCATTCTTTAAGTCGACCCGATTGAATCAATGGCACCCGGCGTTTCAGATGCCTCTTTTTTGATCACTTAAGGCGAGGAGGACGCTTTTCATCAGGGACCTTTTCCCCGTGCTGGCCGGCTCAGTGACTTTTAGACTCGGATTCGTTTATGGCACAGCCTGTGCTTAGCACTATGGTGAACTCACTCTCCAGCGAGGACGCTGGAAACGGGCAACGACGCCCCGGGACGGCCACAGGCTTCCCGGGGCTTTTTTTGTGGGAAGGAGCCGGCCATGACGGTTGAAACGGATATTCAGCACAGAGAGGTCATCATCGACGACACCACGCTGCGCGACGGGGAACAGACCGCCGGGGTGGTCTTCTCGCGGCAGGAGAAAATTCGCATCGCCCGCATGCTGGATGAAATCGGCGTGGGAGAGCTGGAGTGCGGCATTCCCGCCATGGGGAAAGAAGAGCAGGCCGACGTGAGAGCCTTGGTCGACCTTGGTCTTGGCGCCCGCCTGATCACCTGGAACCGTGCCCTGATAAGCGACATCGAGGCCTCATTGGCCACCGGGGTGCAGGCCGTTGATCTGTCCCTCTCCGTGTCCGATATCCACATCCGGCACAAGTTGGGCAAAAGTCGCGACTGGGTGAAAGAACAGCTGAAGACGGCCCTGGGCTTCGCCAAGGAGCATGGCCTGTATGTCTCCATCGGCGGCGAAGATGCCAGCCGGGCCGACCTTGACTTTGTCGTCGAACTGATGGAGATCGGACGCGCCATGGGGGCGGACCGCTTCCGTTTCTGCGATACGCTGGGTCTTCTCGACCCGTTCTCCACCTACGAGAAAATCCGGTTCCTGCGGGACCGGGTCGACCTTGATCTCGAGATCCATACCCATAACGATCTCGGCATGGCCACGGCCAACGCTCTGGCCGGGATCCGGGCCGGCGCCCGCTTCGTCAACACCACGGTGAACGGGCTTGGCGAACGCGCCGGCAATGCCGCCCTGGAAGAGGTGGTCATGGCCCTCAAGCACGCTAACGGCATCGATCTGCACATGGACACCCGCCGTTTTGTGGAGATCAGTCGGTTTGTCGGGCAGGCCAGCCATCGGCCCGTACCGGAATGGAAGGCCGTGGTCGGTGAGCGGGTCTTCTCCCATGAATCAGGGCTCCACGCCGACGGCGTCATTAAAAATCCCTGCAACTATGAGGGCTTCGATCCGGCTGAGGTGGGACTGTCACGCTACCTGGTCCTCGGCAAGCATTCGGGGAGTCAGGGTCTCGTTCACCGCCTGCAGGAGCTGGGCATCCGTGCCACGCGGCAGCAGGCGGACAGCCTGCTGCCCAGTGTTCGCCGACTGAGCCAGCAGCGCAAACGTCCCTTGAGCGACCATGAGCTGCTTACTCTCTGGCCCTCGTGCCAGGCCGTGGCCTGAAATGGAGATCCGCTCCGCCACCGCCAGCGATTGGCAGGTTTTTCTGACGCTGGCCAAGGAGGAAGGCTGGCAGGTCCCCCGCCTCGAAATCGACCTGTTTGCCGGTCCTCTGCGCGGCGGCGCCTTCGCCCTGCTTGAGGGGGGCGTCTGCCGAGGTTTCGTCACCACGGTGGCTCATCCTCGCAGCGGCTGGATAGGGAACCTCATTCTGGCCTCGGAAGAAAGAGGCAAGGGCACCGGGGGCAGGTTGTTCGACTTTGCCGTTGGACACCTGGAGCGGCGCGGTTCAGCGTCTATAATCCTGACCGCCTCTGAGCTGGGCCGGCCCCTCTATGAGAAGCGCGGATTCCGGTCGATCGGCACCATCGAGCGCTGGCGGCACGACCCGGAGCCCAGGCGGAATGGCCTCCCGCCCTTTGCCCACCATGGCCGCGAGGCGCTGTGCCAGCTTGACGCCCTGGCCTGGGAGGAAGCCCGCAGTCCTCTGCTGTCCTTCCTGTCGGAGCGGGGCCAGACTTTTGCTGCCGGCCTCTCCTGTCTCCATGTGCAGGAGGGTGAGGATATACAGGTTCTGGGACCCTGGTACTCGGCCAGCCGCTGCCTGGAGGAAAACGGCCGGCTCCTGCGGCTGGCTCTGGACGCGGTTAATCCCGCTGCCCCTCTCTTTACCGATCTTCTGGTCGAAAGCGGCCTGTCGCCGCTGCTCAGCCGGGCCGGTTTTCGTCCTTGCGGCTCAACGGCCCTTATGATCAAGGGCGTATGCCCCGCTGGATTGAGCCGTCATTTTGTTTCTCTGGCCAGCCTGGGGAGCCTGGGGTAGACTTAGGCATTGTTAATGCATTTGAAAGATTAACGGAAAAGCAATTCCCAAGGAGGTGTCACGTTTATGAAATGTGCTCTGGTCGTTGATGACGAACCGATGCTGCGTCGCCAGGTGGCGGAAATCCTGGCCGACTACGGCTTTGATGAGATTGTCGAGGCGGAAAACGGCAGTCAGGCCCTCGACCTGGCCCGGGTAAAAAATCCCCTCCTCATCGTGATGGATGTGTCCATGCCCGTTATGGATGGCATCACGGCTGCCGAAAGAATAGGCAAGATTCGTTCTATCCCCGTGGTGCTGCTGACGGCAACCGCCGATGTCGCGACGATCGAGCGCGCCCGCCGAGCCGGGGTGATGAATTATGTCCTCAAACCCCTGCGGGCCGAACAGGTCTATGCCGCCGTCGATCTGGCCATTCACCATTTTGTGGAAGTGTCCACCCTCAAGGACGAGGTGCATAAGCTCAAGGAGACCCTGGAGACGCGCAAACAGGTGGACAAGGCCAAGGGCGTACTCATGGCCAAAGGGATGAACGAGGCCGAGGCTTACCGCAAGCTGCAGAAGATCGCCATGGATAAGCGCAAGAGCCTCAAGGAGGTCGCCGAAGCCATCCTGTTGATGGAGGGGTGATTCGTAAAAAAGCTCTGCTCACTCCGGCAGCGGAATGAACTCCGTCTCCCCGGGTACCCGGGGAAAGCTGCCGTCACGCCAGGCCTGCTTGGTCTTTTCAATGAGCTCCTTGCGGGTGGCGACGAGATTCCACCACATGGTCCGTCGTCCCAGGGGGGCGCCGCCGACGACCACGAAATGACTGTCCTGGTGGGCGGTCACCTCGATGCCGGCCGTTCTTTCAAACACGGCCAGATGGTGGCGGGGAACAGTGCAGCCGGCCACGGAAATCTCGCCGTCCACCAGGTAGGCCGCCCGCTCCTCGACTCCGTCGGGAAGAGTGAAGCGTCCTCCTTTGGCCATTTTCACGTCCAGGTAGAGGGTCGGTGAATGGGTTTTGACGGCTGAACGGACGCCGCAGGCTTCGCCAATCAGGACCCGTACCAAGGTGTTGCCGTCCTCGACCACCGGCAGGGCCCCCTCATCGTAATGGGTGAAAAAAGGCTCCGTCTCTTCGTCGGCTTCGGGCAGGGCAATCCACAGCTGCAGAAGATGCAGGGTGTGCCCCTGCCGGCGCAGCTCGGCCGGGGTCCGCTCCGAATGGGCGATGCCCTTGCCGGCGGTCATCCAGTTGATCTGGTGGGGACGGATGGGCTGCACGTGCCCGAGGCTGTCGCGGTGCAGGATCTCTCCCTCAAAGACAGTGGTGATGGTGGCCAGGCCGATATGAGGATGGGGGCGCACGTCGAGACCCTGGCCGGGTGCAAAAACCGCCGGGCCGAGATGGTCGAAAAAGATGAAGGGGCCGACGGAGCGCAGATCGGCGGTCGGCAGCAGGCGGCGGACCGTGAAACCGCCGAGATCTTTATCTTTGGGCTCCAGTAGCAGACGGATGGCGGCGCCGGGGTGGTCAAGGTGTTCTTTACAGCGGCTCTCTTCAAAAATCAGATCGCTCATGGCAAATCCTCCCGATGTCGTATTGGCATACTCTGAAAGTCTAGCGCAAAAAAAGAAGGGGGCGGGCAAAATCTTTTTCTGACGGGTTGCGTTTTAATCCTGCCATCGGTTATCATCCCATTTAATGAAAACATCTCCCCCTCGATATCTGCTGGCGCTGGTCTGTCTGCTGGTCTTTCTTTTGACTGGGCAGGCGAGTGTGCAGGGTTACGTCTTGTGCATCGGCGCTGACGGCCATACAGCCCTCGAATTTGCCGGTAACAAGGCCTGTAATCCTAAAAAGAGCCCGCTGCCTGTCGGGCATGACCATCACGAAGAAGAGGCCAGTCATTTTGACGGGGACAGTCACTGCGGTCCCTGTCTGGATATTCCGGCTACCCTCGAATTGACCTCTTCGCGCCAGCAGCAGTCAGACGACCTTGCTACGGCGGCACTGCCCCTGCCTGTGCCCTTTGTTGCCGCTCCCGTCTTTGTCTCGATTCTCACCAACGATCTGTTGGCTCATCCACCTCCACGCCTCAGTCAGTCCATTCTCATCCATCGCACCGTTGTCCTCCTGAATTAAGCCATCCCTCCCCCTTTGTCTCGTGACCCCCGGTTTCCTTGGAAATCCGCGGGATGCGTCTGTCTTTATTTTAATTGTCTAAAAAACCACGAAATACGGAGGTTCAACCATGCCCAAGAAGGCTCTGGTTGCTTTCGGTGCTGCGCTCGGAGTGGGGCTTGTCGCCATCTCGCCCGTCGCCTGGGGGACTGATGTCAGCCCAAGGTCGACTGCCCTCGCCCAGACTTACGACCAGACACCAGTATCACTTCACAAAATCGCCAGCCCTGCGTCCGAGACACCGGCGGCGCTGACTCTGGCGGCGGCGGTGGCCAAGGCCCTGGAAAGCCATCCCCGCCTGGCGGTCTTTTCGGAAGAAATTCAAATCCGGCAGCAAGAGCTGCGGCAGGCGGGATTGTGGGCTAACCCGGAACTCGCCATCGAGATGGAGGATTTCGCCGGCAGCGGCGCGTTTTCCGGCACGCAGCGGGCCGAAACGACCCTCATGCTCAGTCAACAGGTGGAACTGGGCGGCAAAAGATCGGGCCGCAAAGCCCTGGGGCGCACGGATGTCGCCCTGGCCGAGAGCGACTATGCCGCGGCCAGGGCCGAAGTGGCGGCGGAGGCGACCCGGCGTTTTGTCGCCGTGGCCGCGGCCCAGCAGCGGCAGGTGTTGGCGACTGAGCAGCATGGACTCGCTCTTCAGCTGCTCGCGGCCGTTGACGACCGCATCGCCGCCGGTAAATCGGCCGCAATCGAGCGGGTGCGGATGGAATCGCTGGTCGCCGAAACCCAGCTGCGCCAGGTCCAGGCCCGGCAGGAAGAGGCGGCCGCCTGGATGGCGCTACGGGTTCTGTGGGGCGACGATACCTATGTGGCGGAGGAAGTGGCCGTTGACGCCGACCTTGCGCAGATGCCGCCGTTGCCCGACTGGGCTGACATCGAGGCCGCAATAGACCAGAGCCCGGCGTTGCAGCGGCAACGTCTTGCCGGGCAGCGGGCCGGGCGCGACCTGGAGCTGGCCCGGGCCAGCGGTATTCCTGATTTGACCCTGAGCCTGGGTGCCAAGCAGATGGAGGAGAGCGGTGACCAGGCCCTGGTGGCCGGCGTCGCCTTCAGCCTGCCCCTCTTTGACCGTCAGCAGGGAACCATCGGCGCGGCGCGCTCCCGTCAGGCCCAGGCTGCGGCCCAGGCCCGCGAGGTGCGAATGGCGCTGCGGACCGAATTGGGGGCGCTTCGCCAGCGGCTGCTGGCGGCGCAGGCCGAGGCCGCGATGTTGCGCCAGACCCTGCTGCCGGCGGTGCAGCGGAGCTTTGAGGCGATCACCTATGGCTACAAGGCCGGCAAATTCGGATTTCTCGAGGTTCTGGAGGCCGAACAGAGTCTCTTTCAGACCCGCAGCCGTTATATCGACAGTCTGGAAACCTATCATCAGGCCTGGGCCGAGCTGGAGAAGCAGCTCGGTCAACCCCTGTCCGCCAATGAAGACCAAACCTTAACCTCCGTATCAACCCAGAGAGGTCAGTGATGAATAAACGCCCTTATTTTTTCTTGTTGCCCCTGGCCCTGCTTGGCGGTCTGCTGCTGTTCAAGGGGGGCGAGCTGCCGCCCAGCGCCATCGCCGCCGAAGAGCACGCCAGCTCTCATGCCGGTCATGACCATGCTGAAGAAGACTCCCATGGCCAGCCGGAGCTAGAGACCATGCCTCTGATCAGCGACGACGGCCATGCTTGTGATGACCATGAGAATCATGGTGACCACGCTGAGCATGACGAACACGCTGAGCATGACGACCATGAGAAGGAGTCCGTGGATGAGCATGCCGGCCACGATCATGGCCAGGCCAAAGCCGTCGATCCCCATGCCGGTCATAACCACGATAGCGAGCCGGTGGACAGTCATGCGGGCCACGACCATCGCCAGATCGAGACCGTCGATCCCCATGCGGGCCACGACCATGGAGACGGGGATGAACTCTGTCTAGAACACAATGTGATCGAACGGGAATGTGCCCTCTGCCAAGGTAGCCATCTCGCCGAACTGCAGCCGGGGCAGGGGATGAAGGTTCGTCTGGGGACGCTGGAGGCGGCGGCCAAGGCCGGCATCCGCTTGACCCGCCCCCAGCAGATCTCGCTGGCCGCCGGGGTAGAAGTCCCCGGCCGGGCGGTCTTCAATCGCACGAAGCTGGCCACCATTGCCCCGCTGGCGACGGGAGTGGTTCTGCGCGTCCCCGTGCAGCCGGGCAGCACCGTGGCCAAAGGGGATGTGCTGGCCGAGGTCGCCATGGCGGAGGTCGCCCGCCTGCAGGCCGAGCTTTCCGGGGCACTGGCCCGGCTGGCGCAGGCCGAGGCCGACTATCTGCGGGAAAAGGATCTGCTGGAGCGCGGCATCACCTCCCGTCAGGAGTTTCAGCAGGCCGAAGCCGAGTACCGGGTGCTGCAGAGCCTCAGTGAACAGCATCGTCAGCAGCTGCGGCAATTCGGCCTCTCTACCCGCGACATCGACCGTCTGATGCAGTCGCCGGAGGCCAGCACGACCCTGGCCCTGCGGGCTCCCTTTAACGGGGTGGTGACCGAGGTGCGCACGGCGGCAGGGGAGAACATCCAGGCCGGCAGCCCCCTCTTCACGGTGGCTGACCTCGATACCCTGTGGATCGAACTCGCCATTCCCGAGGCCCGCATCGCCCAAGCCCAGCCCGGTGCCGCCGTGCAGGCCCGTTTCGACGGTCTGCCTGGCGCGGTGTTCAGCGGCAGACTCTTTCAGGTCGGCGCCCAGGTGGACGAGCGCAGCCGCACCCTGACTGCTCTGGCCGAAGTGCCTAATCCCGACCATCGCCTCAAGGCCGGCATGTATGGCAACGTCCGCCTGCTCGAAGGGGCCGAAGGCCTGAATCTGACCATTCCCGCCGAGGCCGTGCAGCACATCGACGGTTTCCCCTATGTCTTCATTCAGGAGGATGCCGACCTGTTCGAACTGCGCCGCATTGCCACGGGGGCGCAGCAGAGTGGTCTCGTCGTGGTCGCCGCCGGTCTGCAGGTGGATGAGCAGGTGGTGTCGAGGCAGGGTTTCGCACTCAAATCCGAGGTTCTCAAGGCGCGCCTGGGCGCGTCCTGCGCCGATCACTAGAAAGGGGGTCCCATGCTGGAAAAACTCATCGCGGCGGCCCTGCGCAATCGCCTGGTCGTCGTCCTCTGCTTTGTGCTGGCCTTTGCCGCCGGCCTCTGGTCCCTGCTGCGCCTGCCCGTCGATGCTTTTCCCGACACCACTCCGGTGCAGGTGCAGATCAACACCACCGCCCCGGCCCTGGGGCCGGAAGAAATCGAAATGCAGATTTCCCAGCCCGTGGAGCTGGCCGTCTCCGGCCTGCCGGGACTGGTGCATGTCCGATCCATTTCCAAGTTCGGCCTCTCGCAGGTCGTGGCCATCTTTGAAGACGAGATGCCGATTCTCGATTCCCGCCAGCTCATCATGGAGCGGCTGGCCAGCGTCTCGCTGCCGGAAGGGATCGAACGTCCCGAGCTGGGACCCATTTCCACAGGGTTGGGCGAGGTCTTTCACTATGTCCTGCGCTCTGACCATCCGGAGCGAACTCTCGACGAGCTGCGCACCCTGCACGACTGGGTCGTCAAGCCGGAGCTGCGCAAGGTGCCGGGGGTGGCGGAAGTCAACTCCTGGGGTGGCCTGGAGAAACAGTACCACGTCATCGTTTCTCCCGACGCTCTCATCAAATACAACCTGACCTACGGCGATGTCGCCACCGCCCTGCGCGAAAACAACGCCAATGTAGGGGGCGGCCAGGTAGTCACCGGCGGTCAGACCCTGCTGGTGCACGGCCTCGGCCGCGTCGCCACGGTTGAAGAGATCGCCGGCATTGTCATCACTGCCTATCAGGGCGTCGCCGTGAAAGTAGGCGATGTGGCTGAGGTGGCCATCGGCCATGAACTGCGCCGTGGCGCCGTCTCCGCCGCCGGCAAGGGCGAGGTGGTCCTCGGTCTTGGCTTCATGCTTATGGGCGAGAACAGCCGCGAGGTGACCAGCGACCTGAAGCTGGCCCTGGAACGGGTGAAGAAGGCCCTGCCCGCCGACGTTTTACTCGAAACGGTCTACGACCGCACCGAACTCGTCGACCAGGTCATTGACACGGTCAAACACAATCTGGCGGCAGGGGCCCTGCTGGTCATCGCCGTGCTCTTCCTGCTGCTCGGCAACCTGCGGGCCGGGCTGCTGGTGGCGGCTACCATTCCCATGGCCATGCTCTTCGCGGCCTTCGGCATGCAGGAGATGGGGATAGCCGCCAGCCTGCTGTCCCTGGGCGCCATCGATTTCGGTATTCTGGTGGATGGTTCCGTCGTCATGACCGAAGCCAACCTGCGGCGCCTGACTGAACGCCAGATGCAGTTGGGTCGGCAACTCACCCCGGCGGAACGCTTCGATGCCATTCTGGCTTCCAGCCAGGAAGTCGTGCGTCCCATCGTCTTCGGCATGGGCATTATCGTCCTCGTCTTTCTGCCCGTGCTGACCCTGGAGGGGATTGAAGGGAAGATGTTCAAGCCCATGGCCTGGACCTTCATCTTCGCCCTGCTCGGCGCCCTGGTGGTGGCCATCTTCCTGTCGCCCGTTCTCTCTTTCCAGTTCATGCCCAAAAAACTGCGGGTCGAGGAGCGCAAGGTTGATGGCTGGCTCAAAAGCCGTTACGGTGCCTTGCTGGAGATGGTGCTGCGCTGGCGCCGGGCTTTTTTGGTTGCGGTCACGGTCGTGCTGGTCGCTTCCATCCTGCTGGCCACCCGTCTGGGCGGCGAATTTCTGCCCCGCCTGTCCGAAGGCTCGCTGGTGGTCAGCGTGGTGCGCCTGGCCGGGGTATCCGTGGACGAGTCCATTGCCTACAATACCGAGATGGAGAAGCTGCTGCTCAAGGCTTTTCCCGATGAAATCCGTCACATCTGGAGTCGTCTGGGCAGCGCCGAGGTCGCCACCGACCCCATGGGGACGGAACTTACGGATATTTTCATGACCCTGCATCCGCGCCGGCAATGGACCCGGGCCGACAGCCAGGCCGAACTGGCCGCCCGGGTGGAAGAGGCCCTGCACGGTCTGCCTGGCATCCGCTCGGTGCTGACCCAGCCCATTGAACTGCGGGTCAACGAGATGCTCTCGGGCATCCGCGGCGATGTGGGGATCAAGATCTACGGGGAAAATTTCGACACCCTGGTATCCCTGGGCGAGCAGGTCGAACATCTGCTGCTTGATGTCCAGGGCGCTGCCGACGTGGCCGTGGAGCAGATCACCGGCCAGCCGACCCTGCAGATTGCCGTCGACCGTGAGGCCTTGTCCCGTTACGGGGTGGCCGCCCGCGATGTCCTCGACATCATCGCCGCCGTCGGCACCCCCCGGGTGGGCGAAGTTTTCGAAGGGGAGCGCTCCTTCCCGCTGGTGCTGCGCTTGCCCGATGCGCAGCGCCATGATGTGAAGGCGCTGGAGAACACCCTGATCCCCACCCGCACCGGCGCGGTCCTCCCCCTCGGCGCCCTGGCCGAAGTGCGGGAGGTCGAGCGGCCCTCGACCATCAACCGCGAGTGGGGACGCCGGCTGATCAAGGTGCAGGTCAATGTGCGGGACCGGGATATCGCTTCCTTTGTCGATGAGGCTAAGGCCAAAATCGCCGAGGGCGTTTTGCTTCCGGAAGGCACCATGATCGAATGGGGCGGCCAGTTCGAAAACCTGGAGCGCTCCCAGAAACGCCTGATGCTGGTGGTGCCCCTGACCCTGCTGCTGATCTTCGTGCTCCTCTATTTCAGCCTGAAGCGCCTGAGGGACGTGCTCATCATCTACACCGGCATCCCGTTGGCGGCGGTAGGGGGGATCTTCGCTCTCTATATGCGCGGCATCCCCTTCAGCGTCAGCGCCGCCATCGGCTTTATCGCTCTGTCGGGTATCGCCGTGCTCAACGGCCAGGTGCTGGTGTCGGCGATCCGGGGACTGCTGGCGGAAGGGCTGCCGCTGCTCGAAGCGGTTACGGGGGCGGCCAGGCAGCGCCTGGTGCCGGTACTGGCTACGGCCGTCACCGACGCTGTTGGTTTCCTCCCGATGGCCCTGTCCATTGGGGTCGGAGCCGAAGTGCAGCGACCCCTGGCCACCGTGGTTATCGGCGGTGTTCTCACCTCAACCCTGCTGACGCTCTTTGTGCTACCCTGTCTTTACCTGCTGGTCGGTAACCGACAGCCGAAGAAGGAAAACACGACCGCCTGACTTTCTGGCAAAAACGCCAAAGCAAAGGCCCGCAGCATGTGTTGCGGGCCTTTTTTGTCAGTACATCGTATCCGTTTTTATGGGGATATCCCTTTCTACCCGCGCCGCCAGGCGTGGTATTTTTCAACCCAGGCCAGCAATTTTTCTGGGACATGGGCCTTTTTCCACTCACCAGCGGCCATTTTGTTGGCTTCGGCCAGGGTTGGATAGGGGTGGATGGTGCCGAGAATTTTGTTGAGGCCGAGACCGTGCTTCATGGCCAGGATGTATTCGGCGAGCAGATCACCGGCATGGGTGCCAACGATAGTCACACCGAGGATCTTGTCCTGGCCGGGCGGGGTGATGATCTTGATCCAGCCGTGCTCTTCGCCCTCGGCGATGGCGCGATCCAGGTCGGCCAGCTCAAATCGCGTGATTTCATGATCGATGTTCTGCTCGCGGGCTTCAACTTCGTTGAGACCGACGCGCGCTATTTCGGGGTCGGTAAACGTACACCAGGGGATGACGCGGTAATCGGCACGGAACTTTTTGAAGTCGCCGAACAGGGCGTTGACCGCCGCATACCAGGCTTGATGGGCGGCAGTGTGGGTAAACTGGTAGGGGCCGGCCACATCGCCCGCGCAGAAGATGTTGGGAAAGTTGGTGCGCAGGAAGGGATCGACCTCGATGGTGCCGCGCTGACTGAGGTGAACCCCCAGTTCCTCCAGGCCGAACCCCGTTGTGCGAGCGCGCCGACCCACGGCAACCAGGATAGCGTCGAAAGGCACCTCGACTTTTTGCCCCTGATGCTCACACACCAGGATCTTCTCCTGGTCTTTGACCTGAACTTCCGTGGCGGCGTGTTCGGTCAGTACCCGCACCCCTTCGGCCTCGAAGCGCTCGCGTACAAAAGCCCCGACATCAGAGTCCTCGCGCCCCATGAGCTGCGGCGCCATCTCTACCTGGGTCACCTGGGCACCGAATCGCGCAAAAGCCTGGGCCATTTCGCAACCGATGGGCCCGCCCCCCAGTACCACCAGCCGCCGAGGCAATTCGCGCAATTGCCAGAGGTTATCCGAGGTCAGGTAGTCCACCTGGTCGAGACCCGGAATGGGCGGTACGAAGGGTTCGGCGCCGGTAGCGACAATGATGTTGCGCGTGGTCAGGATTCGCTCGCCGACCTGCACGGTGTAGGGTGAGGTGATGCGTGCCTCGCCCTTGATGCATTCCACACCAAGCGCCGTGTAGCGTTCCACCGAGTCGTGCGGTTCGACTTTTTTCACCACACGGTGCACCCGCGCCATGACGTCGGCGAAATCAAAGTCAGTCATTGATTGCTGTAGACCGAATTCTGTGGCGCGGCGAGCGTAGGCAAGCATTTTTGCTGCCCGGATCAACGCCTTGCTTGGAACACAGCCGGTGTTGAGGCAATCGCCGCCCATTTTGTCTTTTTCGATCAGGGCCACCTTGGCCTTGACCGCCGCCGCGATATAGGCGCTGACCAGCCCGGCGGAGCCGGCTCCAAGAACGACGACGTTGTAATCAAAGGATTCAGGTTTGGGGAAGTCTTTGAGACTTCGGCGTTTTTGCATGAGGTCGACGCCTTTACGGGCCAACAGGGGAAAGATCCCCAGCATGGCAAAGGAAAGGATCAGTTCCGGAGACAGAATGTCGCCCAGACTTTCTATCTGGCCAAGCTGCGCACCGGCATTGACGTAGACGGCGGTGCCGGGCAGCATGCCGAGCTGGCTGACCCAGTAAAAGGTCAGGGTACGCATGGGGGTGAGGCCCATGACCAGATTGATCATGAACAAAGGAAAAATCGGTACCAGTCGCAGGGTAAAGAGGTAAAAATGTCCGTCTCGCTCAATGCCGGCGTTAATGGTTTTGAGGCGCTCGCGGAATCTGGATTGGACCCAGTCGCGCAACAAAAAACGACTGACGAGAAACGCCAGGGTCGAGCCGATGGTACTGGCGAAGGAGACCACGATGACGGCGGGAAGGAAGCTGAAGAGGGCGCCTCCGGCCAGCGTCATGACGGCCGCGCCAGGCAGTGACAAGGCGATGACGATGACGTAGAAAACAAAATACAACCCGAGGGTCAGCGTTTTGTTGTTGGCGTAAAATTGCTGGAAGGCCTCTTGCCGCGCTTTGAGTTCAGGCAGGGTCAGAAAACGTTGCAGGTCGAAAACAAAGAACAACGTGACCAATACGGCAATGGTCAGGACGATGAGGATCTTTTTGCCGTTGCCTTTCATGGGGAAATCCCTTCCTGAAATGGCCACCTCGTTGAAAGCACATGCGACCTAACTAGGTCGCGATTTCGCCCCCTCAGGTAAAGCCGGCGCCAGCGGTGCAGGCATAACAGTGCTCGGCGGTGGCGATCGGGGTGCCTTTGGGTGGCGCCGTCGCCAGGTCACGTACATGAGTCGATTTTTCGCCCTGGCAGATGCCGGCCGCCAGGTGGAAGTCGCAGTCGAACACATAGCCGTCCCAGGAGACGCTGATCTGTTCGCGGCACATCAGCCCCGCTATCACGGCCGGATTAAAGGCGGCCGCCAGTTTTTCCATATAGTCTTCGTAGTTTCCAGAACGTTCAAGCCAGCGCCGGAAGCGTCCCAGGGGGATGTTGGTCAGGGCAAAGAGGTTGTTGAAAACGATTCCCCAGCGCGCCTGCAGTTCGCGTCGATAGCGTTTTTCCGTGGCCGCCTGATTGGCGGGTAGAAAAGCCCCTCCCGGGTTGACTGCCAGGTGGAGCTCCAGCCCTGAACCTTCGCGCCCGTAACCCAATTCGTTGAGACGGTGCAGCATCGCCAGACTTTTTTCCCATACCCCGGCGCCCCTTTGCGCTGCCACCTGGGCTTCGCGCAAGGCGGGAAAAGAAACCACCAGAGCGACCTTATGTCTGACACAGGTGCTCAGCAGTTTCTCTCTTTCTGGTGAGAAAAGGGCGGTAAGGTTGGAGCGCAACATAAGCTGCGGTGTTATTTCGGCCAGAGCGGCAACGAACCCTTCGATGCCGGGCACCAGTTCGGGAGCGCCGCCCGTGATATCGATTATCTCAAAACCGCCGCGGCGGGCGAAATCAACCACCTCTTGCATGGTTTCCGCGCTCATGATCTCATGGCGATCGGGGCCGGCCATTAAATGGCAATGTCGGCAGCACAGGTCACAGAGCAGACCGACGTTGACCTGCAAAATGCGGCAGGTCGAGCGAGTCAGACTTTGTCCGTGTCGTCTCAACGTGCTGGAGAAACCTTCAAGGCCGGCAGCTTGTCGCTGCGGCGCCGGTTTTTGTGGACAGCCCATGGTCATATCCTCTTAAGGGGGCAACTTTTCGGCAGTTTTTCGCCTTTACACACCGTGCATCAGAGAGGTCCCGACGTGAATGGCAGCGGCCAATAAATAATCGAACATTTACGTTATAAGACCCCCACGGTAATGGATTCCGTGAATTTTGTACAGCATAGCAGTCGGGACCTGTTTTTCATGGAGTTGCCATCACTCTCGGGCGTTTTTCGGCTTAGTTTAAGGCCTGCGGGCTCGTCTGGATACAATTCCCCAGATAAATACCGTAAAACTCCGCTTGCTCCTGCCCCTGCCAAATGCTATTAGCATATTTATCTGTCGGTCCCCTGTTGACCGCGACGGGCCGTCAAGGAGCTTGCTGTGAATCATCCCATGGAGTCTGCGCGTTACCTGGCCTCCTGCCAGAGCCCCTTCTGGCGAAAGGTCTTTGCCGCGGAACTCGATTATCTGCTGAGACACCTGCGTGCGGATGACCGTGTTCTCAGTGTCGGCTGTGGTCCCGCCATCATCGAGAGTGGTCTGAATGAACAGGGTATCGCCGTGACGGGACTGGATGTCTCCAAAGAGGCCCTGGCCTGTGCCCCGGACAGCATGCGCACCATCGTCGCCTCGGCCGAGAAGATGCCGATTGAGGACGGCCGCTTCGATGTCATCCTCTTCATCGTCTCTTTGCAGTTCATGGAGGACTACCGGCGGGCGCTGTCCGAAGCCGCGCGGGTGCTGCGCCCCGGAGGCAGAGTCATCGTGATGCTGCTCAATCCGGCTTCTTCCTTTTTTCAGGGCAAACTCGCCGAAGCCGACTCCTACGTGCGTAAAATCAGGCACACCGACCTGAACGACCTGGAGGCGGCCATGGCGACAAAGTTTTCCGTGCAGGGAGAATACTTTCTGGGCATCGACGGGCAGACTATTTTTCCCAGCACTGAACCTGACCAGGCGGCCCTCTACATTCTGCGGGGGACCAAACTATGAGCTGGCGAACGGGGGGGTAATATGACCTTTACGGAATTGCAGCATGCCTGTGAAATCATGGGTATGGGTGAAAAAGCAACTTTGGCCGAAATCAAGGCGCGGCATAAAGAGCTGGTGAAGCGCTACCACCCGGATAGGGGCAACACAGAAGATCCGGAGGCCATACGCCAGGTCAACGCGGCCTATCGCCTGCTCATGGCCTATGTCGGGGAGTATCGCTTTTCCTTTGCGCGGCAGGAGTTTTACGAACAGAACCCGGAGGCCAGAATCGAAGCCCAGTTCGCCGATGATCCCATCTGGGGCGGCAGGTAGCTTTTGTCCAGGGATTCGAATCCCTACCTGAATCTCCAATCTCTTCCCCCATCACCCCGTCTGCTGGCAGCCGGGTGCTTCCATTGAAGAACTAATCGTAAAACCGTCCGCGAGATGCCGATTACGACAAACGCACCGGCTGTTTCAATCGCTATGCGGCCGGACATCTTTTGCGGGGAAATAGCGAATTTTCCTGAAGTAAACGGCCCCAGGGTTCTCCTGCGGGCCGCCATCTTTTTTGAGCTCAGGCAGGATAATACAATTTGGTGAGCCATCTCGGCAGGGTGTGCCCTTTTTAGATATAAGTGAAAATAGTTTTCATTTTCTTGTTGACGGGGGTCTCTTTTTTTGTTTAATTTGACAACCGTTTTCAATTTCAAAAAAGAGGAGATGAAATGAGCATGATGCCGCTAGGGTTACTGAGTTCCGGGGAAGAGGGAGAGATTGTCCAGATTCGCATTCCAGGCGCTCTTCTCGATGAATGCTGCCGACAAAAAGAAGGGGGGCGGCTGGAGGATATGGGCCTGCGGGTTGGCAAAACCGTGCAGATGCTCACCAACGATGGCGGACCGATTTTGCTCAAAATCGATGAATCACGCCTTGCCTTGGGTCGAGGCATGGCCATGAAAATCATGATAAGGAGATGACCATGAATCTGGCAAAGCTCAAGCCCGGGCAAACAGGGAAGATAACGGCCATGGGGGCCATCGGTCCCTTGAAAAGACGTCTGATGGATATGGGCGTTCTGGTCGGTGAAGAAGTTCGCGTTCTCAAGGTCGCTCCTTTGGGTGATCCGATTGAAGTGACGGTGAAAAGTTACAATCTTTCCCTGCGCAAAAAGGAAGCGGAAGGGATATCTGTGGAGGTTGTCCTATGAGCAACGCGGCAATGAAAACCAAGGGCGGTAACGGAGTGGATCAGGCCGTTGTTCCTCATCCATCGGCCCAGCGAGTTCTCACGGTTGCTGTCGCCGGCAACCCCAACGCCGGCAAGTCAACCCTCATCAACGCCATCGCCGGAACGCGCCTGCATGTCGGCAACTGGCCTGGCGTGACGGTCGAGAAAAAAGAGGCTGCCTTTGATTACAAGGGGCAGCGTATCCGGCTCGTCGATCTGCCGGGGACGTATTCCCTCTCCCCTTATACGCAGGAAGAGATCGTGGCCCGCGACTATCTGGTGCAGGAGCGTCCCGACCTCATTATTAATGTCGTCGACGCGACCAACCTGGAGCGTAATCTCTACCTGACTGTCCAACTCCTGGAATTGGGTATTCCGGTCGTCATGGCGCTCAATATTTTTGATGAGGCCGAAGCCAAGGGGTACCATATCGACATCCCCGCCATCGAAAAAATGTTGGGGATCTCGGTTGTTCCTACGGCAGCGACCAAAAAATCAGGTATCGATGATCTGCTCGGCACCGTCTTGGAGACGGCCGGCAAGGGAGCTGCCGCCGTTCCGGCGCAGCTCAATTATGGCGGCGACATTGAAGACGCCGCAGTAAAGATCGCCGCTGACCTGAAGGTCAAGCGCCCTGAACTCTATAAACGATATCCTTTGCGCTGGCTCACCTTCAAGCTCATGGAAGGAGACTCCCATGTGCAAAAGGCTGTGAACTTCAGTGAGGACGAGGCCGTAAGCGGCGCGCTTTCACACTTGCGCAAGGCGCACGGTGAGGACATGGAGTCGATCATGGCCGATGCCCGCTATGCGCTGGCCTCCGGGTTGTCCCGGGAGGTGTTGCAGAAGCCGGAGTTACGCAAGGTCGAGATAACGGAAAAAATCGACCGTATCGTTCTCAACCGGTTTTTGGGCATTCCGATTTTTCTGGGGACGATGTGGCTTGTCTTCAAACTTACCTTTGATGTCTCCACGCCCTTTGCCGACTGGTTCGACGGGCTGATCACCGGTCCCCTGGCACGCTGGGCCACAGCCGGGCTTGGTGCCATAGGCGCACCCGACTGGACGGTTTCGCTCGCCGTCGAAGGGGTTATGGCTGGCGTTGGTTTCGTCCTGGTCTTTGTCCCGGTCATTTTCGCCATGATGTTCTTTATCACCTTTCTCGAAGGCAGCGGCTACATGGCCCGCGCCGCCTTCGTCATGGACCGTGCCATGCATACGATCGGTCTTCATGGCAAGTCCTTCATCCCGATGCTCCTCGGCTTTGGCTGCAACGTGCCGGGAATCTACGCCACGAGGACCCTGGAGAATCCCCGAGACAAAGCTCTTACCGCTTTGCTGATTCCCCTGATGTCCTGCGGGGCGCGACTACCCGTCTATGTTCTTTTTGCCGGCGTCTTTTTTGCCTCATCCGCCGGCACCGTGATCTGGTCCCTTTACGTCATGGGGATCGCCCTGGCCATCGTCATGGGCCTGTTCTTTAAGAAGACGCTTTTCCGCGGCGAAACGCCCATGTTTATCATGGAGCTTCCCCCCTATCGTATGCCGACCTTCCGCAGCCTGTGCCTCCATACCTGGGAGAAGGGCAAGCACTTTCTTATCAAGGCGGGAACGTACATTTTGGCTGTTTCGATCTTCGTGTGGTTCCTTCTGAACACCCCCTGGGGGGTCGAGGACAAAAAAGATTCATATCTCGGCCAGGCGGGTCAGGTGATCGCCCCTGTCTTTGAGCCCGTCGGCTTCGGCAACTGGGAGGCGGCTTCTTCGCTCATCACCGGCATCATTGCCAAGGAAATCGTCGTGGGCACCATGGGAGAGATCTACGCACCTGGGGCCTTTGAGGAAGCCATTGAAGAAGAGACGCCAACTTTCGGCGAAGACCTGGTGGAAATCGTTACCAGCTTTGGCGAGGCGGTGAAAGGCGCGGGGGCGGCTGTTTTTTCCACCTTCGGAGTCAGCAGTCTTGCCATTGAAGAGGACGAGGGGGCTTCCCCCTTGAAAGCCGCCGTCGGCAATGCCTTCACGCCCTTGTCGGCCTATGCCTTCATGGCCTTTGTCCTGCTCTACATGCCCTGCGTGGTGGTCGCCATCGCCATGCGGCAGGAGTTCGGCTCCTGGAAGTGGTTTGGGGTTGCCTTTGTCTACCAGACCATGCTGGCTTGGGGCGTCGCTTTTATTATTTACCAGGGGGGTACCCTCCTTGGACTGGGAGGATAATATGGATATCGTCGATGTCGTCTGGATGCTGGGCATTCTCGGTGGGGCTGGATATCTTTTCTACCGCTCCTTCACCAGAAAAAAGGGCCCTTGCGGTTGCGAGGGATGCAGTTGCACTAAAAAATAACCTGGCCCGTCACTTGTGACGGCGAATTGCGGATTCTTTTTGAAAAGGATAATCGATGTCATGTCGTTGAAGTCCCTTGGTAGCCTGTTTTTATCTTTTTTGCTCGTATCAACAGCGGCCCATGCCCAGGAGGGCCCCCAGGTCCATGCCTCGCTTGAAGACCGCTTGCAGGCCATAGAGAAAAGCCAGGCGGAAATATACCATACCCTGGCTGAACGTCAGGAGGCGGGCCTGGCCACGCGCATTGCCGACCGTCTTACGCTTTCCGGCTTGATTGAAGTCGAGGCCTTCGCCGAGCGCTTCCGTCCCGAAGGAGAACCGACCGAATCGGGCAGTGATATGATCCTCGCCACCGCCTTTCTCGCTCTCGGGGCCGAAATCGATGACAGCCTGTCGGTGAATGTCTCCTTTCTATACGAACAGGGGGACACCGATCTCGAAGTCGATGAGGCCACTGTCGATTTCACCAGCGGTGTGTGGCGAGCCAAGGCGGGGCAACAGTATCTCCCCTTTGGTGTCTTCAACAGTCATTTCATCAGCGACCCTCTCACACTTGAATTGGGTGAAACACGGGCTACTGCTCTGCTGGCCGGCTATGAAAACGAGCTGTTCTATCTCTCCGGTTTTGTCTTCAACGGAAACGCCGACAGAATTGGCGGCGAGAATCACTTGGAAGACTGGGGACTGAGCCTTGCTCTCTCGCCCACGGAGGGAATCAGCCTGGGTGGCAGTTATCTGGCCGATTTGGCCGATACGGATGCCGAGCTTCTGGGGGAGGACGATAACCTCTGGGGGCGTCGTGTAGCCGCCTGGAGTGCCTTCGCGATTTTGGGAGTCGGCAATTTTGAGCTGGCCGGTGAGTATCTTGGCGGTGTCCGCTCTTTCAGAGGTGGGGTCTATGATGGTCTGCGTCCGGAAACATGGAATGTGGAAGGCATGTACGCCGTGGCGGAAAACATGGAAGTGGCTGTGCGCTATGAAGGCAGCCAGGACTTTTTCGATCAGCCGGAAAATCAGTATGGCAGCTCCGTTTCCTGGAGCCCCCGTGACCAGGTGAGTCTTTCCGTGGAATATCTTCGGGGCACCTTTGACAATGATGACAGGCGTGACCTGGTGACCGCTCAAATCGCCGTCGAGTTCTAGCGCCGGCAACCTGTCGCCCTGGCCGGTGAAATCATTTTTTCCTTCTCGGCCCGACCTGTTGTTTGCAGGTCGGGCTGATTTAATTTGGAAAGGGTAGCTTATGCCGGCCGGCGTGGGCAGATGCCGAGCCGGGCCTCCATTTCGGCGATCTTATGCAGGGCGGCAAGAACGCTGTCGGGGTTGAGAGAGATGGAGTCGATCCCCTCTTCGACCAGAAAGGCAGCGAAATCGGGATAATCGCTGGGGGCCTGGCCGCAGATGCCGATTTTGATGCCGGCCTTTTTGGCTGAGTGGATGGCCTGGGCGATCATGGTTTTGACTGCTTCGTCCCGTTCATCAAAGAGTTCCCGCAGAATGGCCGAGTCGCGGTCGACCCCGAGCACAAGCTGGGTCAGGTCGTTGCTGCCGATGGAGAAACCATCGAAGCGCTCGGCAAACTTCTCCGCCAGCACCACGTTGGCGGGAATTTCCACCATCATGTAGATTTCCAGTCCTCTCTCCCCCTGCACCAGGCCATTGGCGGCCATCACCTCCAGCACCCGGTCGGCCTCTTTGAGAGTGCGGCAGAAGGGGACCATGACGATGACGTTGTCGAGGCCGATACTCTCGCGCACCCGCTTGAGGGCGGCGCATTCGAGGGCGAAACCAGCCTGGTAGCGCTCGCTGTAATAACGCGAAGCGCCGCGGAAACCGAGCATGGGGTTCTCTTCGGCAAACTCGAACTGGCGGCCGCCGATGAGTTCGGCGTATTCGTTGGTCTTGAAGTCGGAGAGGCGCACGATGACCGGCTCGGGATACTGGCTGGCAGCAATGGTGGCGATCCCCTGGCTGAGCTGGTCGACAAAGTACTCGCTCTTGTCATCGTAATGCCGGGTCAGAGCACGGATCTGCTTTTTGGCGGACTTGTCATCCAGTCTGTCAAATTCAACCAGGGCCATGGGATGAACCTGGATGATCGCGTTGATGATGAACTCCATGCGGGCCAGGCCGATGCCCCGGCAGGGGAGGCGCCACCAGCGGAAGGCCGCAGCGGGGCTGGCGATGTTCATCATGAGGCGGGTGCGGGTTTGCGGCAGGTTCTCCAGGTTGAGTTCCGTTTGCTCGAAGTCGAGGCGGCCCTCGTAGATTATACCTACATCCCCTTCAGCACAGCTGAGAGTGACCTCCTGCCCATCTTTGAGATCAGAGGTGCCGGTGTCGGTGCCGACTACGGCGCCGATACCGAGCTCACGGCTGACGATGGCGGCGTGGGAGGTGCGGCCGCCATGATCGGTGATGATGCCGGCGGCCTTTTTCATTACCGGCACCCAGTCCGGATCCGTCATGCCCGTGACCAGAATGTTCCCTTCCTCGAAGCTCTCGATGTCGCTGGCACTCTTGATGACCTGCACCTTGCCGGCGGCGATCATCTCGCCGATGGCCAACCCCCTGAGCAGCACTTCTCCCTTCTCCTTCAAGGTGTAGCGGCGCAGCACGCCTTCTTCCTGACGGGATTGCACCGTCTCCGGCCGGGCCTGCACGATAAAGAGCTCGTTGCTGTCGCCATCCTTGGCCCATTCCATGTCCATGGGACGTTGATAGTGTTTTTCGATGATGACCGCCCAGCGGGCCAGCTGCAGGATCTCCGCGTCGGTCAGCACGAAAGCATGACGTTCTTTCGCGGAGGTCTCGGTGTTGCGGGTGGTGTGCCCGGCGCTGCGGGCGTAGACCATCTTCTTTTCTTTGGAGCCCAGCTTCTTGTGCAGGATGGGCCGCAGGTCTTCCTGGCCGAGCAGAGGCTTGAAGACCAGGTAGTTGTCTGGCGTGACCGCCCCCTGGACAACGTTTTCGCCCAGACCCCAGGCGGCGTCGATGACGACGACGTCAGGAAAGCCGGTCTCGGTGTCGATGGAAAACATCACGCCGGCGCTGGCACGGTCCGCGCGCACCATCTTCTGCACGCCAACGGACAGGGCGATCTGCAGGTGGTCGAAATCCTTGTTTTCACGATAAACGATAGCCCGGTCGGTAAAGAGGGAGGCATAGCAGCGACGGCAGGCGTCGAGGAGTTCCTCCGCACCGGTAATGTTGAGAAAGGTCTCCTGCTGGCCGGCAAAGCTGGCGTCGGGCAGATCTTCGGCGGTGGCGCTGCTGCGAACGGCCACATCGACCTCATCCTCCCCAAGGCGGCGACACAGCTCCCCGTAGGCGTCGCGGATGGCGCCGGCGATCTCCTCGGGCCAGCGGCCCCGGCGGATGAGGGTGCGGATGGCCTCCCCAGCCTGGTGCAGGCTGCGCTTGCCCTGGCGGTAGTCCTGCAGATGCTGCCGGATCTTTTCTTCCAGGTCGTTGGTCGCCAGAAAGCGTCGGTAGGCGGCGGCGGTGGTGGCAAAGCCGTCGGGGACTTGGATCCCCTCCGGCTTGAGAGTGGCGATCATCTCGCCCAGGGAAGCGTTTTTCCCCCCGACCAGGGCGACATCGTCATTGCTCAGATCTTCAAACCAGCGGATGGATTCCTGCTCCGTTGCCATGCGTGTCTCCTTCCCGTGTTAGCGACCCTGTATACCGGGTCTGCTTCCATGTCTAACACCGCTCCCCTGCTTGTCAACCGGCGGAAGAGGATGGCAAGCGCTCAAAAAAAAACGCCCCGCCACCTGATTGAGGGTGACGAGGCGTCGAATGTCGGGGAGAGGACGGCTTAGGAGTTTTGCTGGTCGAAGCCGAAGCCAAATCCGCGATGACCTTTGTTGCAGCGCCGGTCTTTCTTGGAGGCACGCATTTGCTCGGCCTGCTCGCGTTGTTCTTCCGTGAGTACGGCGTTGATCTGGTTCTGTACGCGAGCGCGATGCACGATCATTTCGGTACGGGCATCGGCCTGGCTGGCAGCCAGTTGACGCACGGTGTTCTCATCGAAGGGCTGTGCCTTCATGGCGGCCTGCAGTTGGGCACGTTGCTCACGCTGCTGCTCGCGCAGCGGGGCAATGCGCTCCCGCTCCGCCTCGACGATGGCTTTGATCTGCGCCTGTTGCTCGCTGGTCAGGTTGAGCTTTGCGGCCATGCGGCCTTCAAAGGGACCGTTGCAGGAACCGCGTTTGCCACAGCGTCGCTCTTCCTGATTCGTTTCGGCGGCAGGATTCTGGTCGGCGGCCAGAGCCAGAGTAGGAGCGACGACGAAGCCGCCGAGGGCGGTGGCCAGCAAGGTGAGAGCAATCAGTCTTTTTTTCATGGGAATTCTCCTTGGGTTCAGGGCATTGCCCTTTGAAAGATAGCGAGAGCGGCTGTTTGATTGCCGCCTGTCGATGATTGCACCTTACCCTGTTTAATCTGAAGAGGGGGTAAAGAGAGTCGGCAAAAAGGTTAAGTTTTGTAAGGACGCTTAACCCTCCTCCCCCGCATCCAGGGGGAGCCGAATGGTGACGAGCAGTCCTCCTCCCTGGGCGTTCGCGGCGGTGACCGAGCCGTTGTGGAGGCGCACCGCCCTTTCGGCGATAGCGAGGCCAATGCCGGTGCCGCCGCTCTGACGGTCACGGGCGTCGCTGACTCGATAGAAGGGTTCGAAAATACGGGTGAGGTCTTGCTCTGCCAGGCCGGCGCCGTGGTCGCGGATGGTGATGACGGCGGTATGGACGTCGTCGTCGACTTCCTGCTGAAGATCGATTTCCACCGCCGAGTTTTCGACGGTATGGCGGATGGCGTTGCGCACCACGTTTTCAATGGCGCGTCGCAGGATTTCCGGGTTGCCTGCCGTATGCAGCGGCTGTGTCGCCGTGGCTCTGACGGAGCGGGAATGGCCTCTGGCCTCAAAATCAGCATCGGCGGCAATCTCCAAGACCAGATCCCGCAGGTCGATGGGAACCCGTTCACTCTTAGGAAGGACGCGTTCAGACTGGGTCAGCGCCAGCAGTTGCCCGATGAGTTCGTTAAGCCTTTCCGCCTCGCGACCGATGCGGTCGAGGGGGGATGTGGCCTCCGGGCCGGATTTCTGCCGGACCAGCTCCAGGGCGATGTGGAGGCGGGCCAGCGGTGAACGCAGTTCATGGGAAATGTCGCGCAGCAGCCGTTTCTGCGCATCGACCAGGGTCTCGACGCGTTCGGTCATACGGTCGAAATCGTCGGCAAGATCGGCCAGTTCGTTCTGCCCGGGCACTTCAGCGCGCACCCGCGTCGAAAAGTCGCCCGCGGCGATTTTGCGCGTGGCCAGGCGCAGTTTTTCGATGGGAGCCGTCAGGGAGCGGGCGAGGAGATAACAGATGACCCCGGTGATCAGAAAGGTGGCGAGCAGACGCGGAGCCAGATGATAGGGGTTGAGGAGGCGCTCCAGACGGCTGGGGGGAGCGCTGTGAGCCAGCAGGGTGTAATCGCCGATGTCAGGCAGCGCCACCCAAACCCCCTTTTTCCCAGGCTGCACCTGGATTTCACCCGTCTGGGCGGCTATCAGAGCCAGATTTCGGACGCGCGGCGGCAGCCTTTCGCCGCCGACGCTAATGCCTTCACCCCGCAGCAGGAAGAGTTGCCGCCCGCTCTTTTGGCGCAGTTCGGCGGATTTTGCCAGGAGACCGTTTTGCCCGCCCTGCTCCAGAGCTTCGACCAGTTCCAGGCCAAGGGCGCGGATGGCCTCTCGTTTGCGTTCGACGTCCAGACGAAAGGGATCGCTGGTGAGTGCCATGACGATGCCGAAGGCGCCAACGAGGGTCATGGCCAGCCAGAACCACAGAAAAATTTTGATGAAGAGTTTATGCATCGGCAGATCCTGAGGTCGGCTCGGTGGGTAGGGCATACAGGTAGCCGATGCCGCGCACGGTTTTGATTCTGTCGCCATCGGGGCCCTGGTGGCCGAGCTTTTTGCGCAGACTGCTGATATGGACGTCGATACTGCGGTCGTAAGGTGAGAGCCGGCGCCCGAGGACCTTTTTGACCAGATCTTCGCGGGGAATGATCTGTCCCGCCTGCGCCAGCAGCGCTTCCAGGAGGGAAAACTCGACGGAAGTCAATTCGACGGGGACTCCCCTCAGGGTCGCGGTACGGGCACCCGGATCGAGCTGCACATCGCCGACCGCCAGGGTTTTGGGTGCGGCCACCTCAGGGTCGGCCGCTGGCGGGGCCTGCATCCGTCGCTGGATGGCCCGGATACGAGCCACCAGCTCCCTTGGGTTGAAGGGTTTGGCGAGGTAGTCGTCGGCCCCCATTTCCAGGCCGACGATGCGGTCGACATCGTCGCCACGGGCCGTCAACATGAGGATGGGAATGCGCGATTTCTCCCGGACGCGGCGTAGTACTTCAAAGCCGTTCAGCCCAGGGAGCATGACGTCGAGTACCACCAGGGCATGCTCGCCGGACACGGCCCGACGGGCGCCGCTGTCGCCATCGTGCACGGCCTCGACGGAAAAGCCTTCGGGTTCCAGGTAGTCCGCCAGCAGTTCGCAGAGCTCGATATCGTCGTCAATGACCAGCAGCCGATTCATAAGCCATCCCGTCCAGCGTGTTAACATTTCCGCTATCATAATGCAAAAGCGAGGTCAGGGCTGTAAAGAAGTGTAAAACCCGACTGTGTTCAGGTTTACAAAACTTAACTGGCTTCCTGGTCAAAAATTCTGACATTCTGGTATGGAAGCAGCCTTGGCCACCGGTATTATATGACGGGATACGGGCAAAGAACCGAATCCTACCGGAGTTGTTGCTAAGGGGCATGCCCACAAAAAGTGGACAGGGTCCAAAAATCGTGGCCGTCGCATAGGTCGCTTCGACTTCCTATTTTGCTCTTTTGTCTATATAATCTCAGCTTCTGAGTCGATTGGCTATTTGAGGAGACCACCCCTGTTGCAATGGAATAACGCCATGCGGATAAAACCATCTGTTTTTCTCTGGAAATCCGTGCGCGCCGGCGCCTTGGCGATTCTGCTGCTCGCTGCCGTGATGGTTGTGGCCGGCTGCGCCCCTGTACGTTCTGGCGGACAAGGCGCTGTGGAGTTGCCCCCGGCTTTTACCGCCACGGGGGAAGCAGCGCTACCGGAGATGTGGTGGCACTCCTTCGACGATCCGGCCCTGGACGCGTTCATGACGCGGGCTCTGGCCGGCAATCTCAGTCTGAAAGCCACCTGGGAGCGCCTGCGGCAGGCCGAGGCCCTGCAGCGCAAAGCCGGGGCCGGACTGATTCCTGCCTTGCAGGGAGAGGCCGGCGCTGCCACGACCCGCTATGACAATAACGGCCGCTCCGGCAGCGACCAGACCTACAGCCTGGGCCTCGCCGCCAGTTACGAAGTCGACCTCTGGGGGCGCATCCGCTCTTCCCGTGACGCCGCCCGCTTCGATACCGGCGCCAGCGCCGAGGATCTGCAGGCCGCGGCCCTGACCTTGTCGGCGCAGGTGGCGGCGGGCTGGTATGAGCTGATGGAGAAGTACGGCCAGCTCGACCTGCTCGATGGACAGATGGAGACCAATCGCAAGGTGCTTGAACTGGTCACTTTGCAGTTCCGCACCGGGCAGACGGGCATCGCCGATGTGTTGCAGCAGCGCCAGCTCATCGAAGCCAATGTGGGGGAACGTGCTCAGGTCGCCCTCCAGATACGCGTGCTCGAAAACCGACTACATCTGCTGGCCGGGCTGGCCCCAGGGCAGCTGGCCCTGCCGCAAGCGGCACTGATCTCGCTGCCCGCTCTGCCGGAAACCGGTGTCCCCGCCGCACTGGTCCGCCACCGTCCCGATGTGCGCCGGGCCTGGTTTCAGGTGAGGGCTGCCGATGAGCGCACAGCGGCGGCCGTCAGCGAACGTTTCCCACGCCTGAGCCTTGCCGCCGGGGTCTCAACGACCGCGGAGAGTATCGACGACCTCTTTGACAACTGGCTGGCCTCGCTGGCGGCCAATCTGGTAGCGCCGCTTATCGACGGCGGCCAGCGGCGGGCCGAGGTGGAGCGCAGTCAGGCCCAGGCCCGTGAGCGTCTGCACACTTATGGACAGACTGTTTTGCAGGCGGTGGCCGAGGTCGAGGATGCCCTGAGCGGGGAGGCCCGGCAGCTCGAATACCTGGACAGCGTCGAGCGTCAGCTCGAACTGGCGCGGCAGGCCATCGACCGCGTGCGCGACCGCTACCTCAACGGCGCCGAGGATTACCAGCGGGTCCTCTCCGCCTTACTTTCCTACCAGCAGCTGCAGCGCAGCTATCTGGCTGGTCAGCGTATTCTCATCCAGTACCGTATCGACCTCTGCCGTGCCCTCGGGACGGGGTGGGACATGACAGCATACGCGCCGGAGAGCTGAGGCGGCTTTGCACTTTTTTGACGCATAATAATGCTTGTTACTTATTACAGGTATCTGAGCCTTTACACCAAGACAGGCTGAATCGATGGAAAAAGAGACACCACCCGCACCTGAACGTGACATCTCCTCCGACCGCCCTAAACATCGGGGCTCCCTTCTGCTGCGTTATCTGCTGCCGTTGCTGATCCTGGTCGGAGCCGTGCTGATCGCCTTCTGGCTGATGAAGACCGGTCCCAAAGCCAAACCAAAGCCGAAAGAGCGCCAGGCTACCCTGGTGGAGGTTCAAGCGGTTCAGGTCGGGCCCCAACGCACCCTCATCCATGCCATGGGAACCGTCAAGCCGGCCCGCGAAGTGACGCTCATGCCGCAGGTGAGCGGCGAAATCATCGAGATTGCCCCTCAATTCATGCCGGGAGGCATGCTGGCCAAGGGCGAGCGGCTGTTGCGTATCGATCCTACCGACTATCGCATCGCCGTGGCCCAACTGGAGAGCGAAGTGGCCAGGGTCGAAGCCGAGATTCAGCTGGAGCAGGGACGCCAGATGGTGGCCCGCCGCGAATACGAACTGCTGGGAGAGGACGTCAGCGATGAAGAGAAGGCGCTGATGCTGCGGCAACCGCAGCTCGATACCCTGAAAGCCTCTCTTGACGCGGCCCGCGCCCGTGTGCAAAAGGCCCGTATCGACCTGGAACGAACGACTATTACGACGCCCTTCAACGCTGTGGTGCAGGCGCGCCACGTTAATCTTGGCACCCGGGTTACGCCGGCTACTGCCTTGGTTGAACTGGTGGGAACCGACACCTACTGGGTGGAGCTCTCCGTGCCGGTCAGCCAGTTGCGCTGGCTCCGTCTGCCCGAGACTTCGGGAGAGAAGGGGAGCGCCGTGAAAATCTACGACGAGACGGCCTGGGGAGCAGAGGCCTATCGCGAGGGTCACCTCCTGCGCCTGGCCGCAGCCGTGGAACCGGAAGGTCGCATGGCCCGGCTGCTGGTGGAGGTGGCTGATCCCCTGGCCCGTCAAAAGGCCCACGCCAAAAGCCCACGGATGATGGTCGGCTCCTATGTGCGGGCCGAAATTGCCGGTCACTCGGTCGAGACGGCGGCGAATATTCCCCGCCGTCTGGTCCGTGATGGCGATACGGTGTGGATCATGGATGACGAAGGCCGTTTGGAAATCCGTCCCCTTGATATCCTTTTCCGCGGCCGGGATGAGGTCTTTGTGCCCCAGGGGCTCACAGAGGGCGAACGGCTGGTCGTCACGGATCTGTCGGCCGCGGTGGAGGGGATGCGACTGCGCCTGCGAGAAGACACGATCCCCACCGGCAAGGAAACGTCGCCATGAGCCAGCCTCGGGAACGCAGGCTGCGAGGCCCCATTGCCTGGATGGTGTACAACCGGGTCACGCCCAATCTGCTGATGCTTTTCTTCCTGCTGGGGGGGCTCTTCATGACCTCGCGCATCAAGCAGGAGGTCTTTCCCGAGTTCGACCTCGACCTCGTCACCATCACCGTCGCTTACCCGGGAGCCAGCCCCGAAGAAGTGGAGCAGGGGATTATCCTGGCTGTTGAAGAGGGCGTCCGTGGCATCGACGGCATCAAGGAACTGCAGGCGACGGCCGCCGAAGGAGTCGGCAGCGTGCAGATCGAACTCCTCGAAGATGTGGACCAGCAGCGGGTTTATCAGGATATCAAGCAGGAGGTGGACCGCATCGTCACCTTTCCGGAAGATGCCGAGGAACCTCAGGTTTCCCTGGTCGTGCGGCGCCGGGAGGTGCTCAACATGCAGTTCTACGGCGACGTGAGCGAGGTGGCTCTGCGCGAGACCGTGGAACAGGTGCGGGATCGGCTGCTGCAGAATCCCGGTATAACCCAGGTGGATCTGAGCGGCGCTCGGGATTATGAGATCCTCGTCCACATCTCCCGGGAGAATCTGCGGGCCTATTCCCTCACTCTGGCCGATGTGGCGGCACGGATCAGCGCCGCCTCCATCGAGCTGCCGGGCGGAACCGTGGAGACCTCCGGTGGGGATATCCTGCTCCGCATCAAGGACCGCCGCGACTGGAGCCGCCAATTCAGCGACATCCCCCTGATCACCACGGCCGAAGGGGCCGTGCTGACTCTCGGCGATATCGCGTCAGTGACGGATGGCTTTGAGGACACCGATCGCCGGGCCTTCTTCAATGGGCAACGGAGCATGGGGGTGGACGTCTACCGCGTCGGCAAGCAGACGCCCATCGGCGTCTCCGATGAGGTGCGTACGGCCATGGTGGAGATCGCCACCGACCTGCCCGACGGTATCGACTGGATCATCAATAACGACCGCTCCGACATCTACCGCCAGCGCCTTGAACTTCTACTCAAAAACGCCTTCATCGGGCTCAGCCTGGTGCTGTTCGTCCTCGGCCTTTTTCTTGAGTTCAAACTGGCTTTCTGGGTGACCATGGGCATCCCCATCTCCTTTCTGGGTGGGCTGCTGTTCATGCCGGCGTTGGGGGTCTCCATCAACATGATCTCCCTCTTCGCCTTCATTATCGCCCTGGGGATTGTCGTCGACGACGCCATCGTCGCCGGGGAGAACATCTACGAATACCGGCAGAAGGGGATGGACTTCGTGTCGGCGGCCATCCAGGGGGCGCGGGATGTGGCGGTACCCATCACCTACGCCATCCTCACCAACGTGGTGGCGTTTATGCCCCTCTACTTCGTGCCGGGGGTCATGGGCAAAATCTGGAAAGTCATCCCCCTGGTGGTCATCACCGTCTTCCTCGTTTCCCTCGTCGAGGCCCTGATTATCCTGCCTGCCCATCTGGCCCACACCAGCAGCCGGCCGGCCAGCCCCGTCACCGCCCGACTGCACGAGTGGCAACAGCGTTTCAGTCGGCTGGTGCTGCGTTTTATCGATGGCGTTTACGGTCCTTCCCTCGATTTCTGTCTACGCTGGCGCTCGTTGACTCTGGCCATCGGGCTCGGCACCCTGCTCCTTATCGGCGGCTATGCGCTGAGCGGACGCATCGGCATGATCCTCATGCCGCGGGTCGAGGCCGACCTGGCCCTGGTCACGGCGGTACTGCCCGTCGGCAGCCCGTCGGCGAGGACTGTCGAGGTGCAGAAACGTCTGGTCGAGAGCATGGAAGCGGTGGCGGCTGAAAACGGGAACGACCGCCTGCTTGAAGGCATTCTGGCCGAAATTGACGAAAACCAGGTGGTCGTGCGGGCCTATCTCACCGAACCCGGGGTGCGCCCCATCAATACGGGCCAGGTTACGCGCCTGTGGCGGGAGAAGGTGGGAACGGTTATCGGTCTGGAGTCCCTGCGCTTTGAATCGGACCGAGGCGGTCCTGGTTCGGGGGCGGCTTTGACCGTCGAACTGTCGCACCGGGACATCGACGTTCTCAAGGAGGCCAGTGAGGCTCTCGCCCTGCGGCTGGAAGACTTTTCCAACGTGACCGATGTCGATGACGGCTTCACTCCGGGCAAGAGGCAGTTCGATTTTCGCATCAAGCCGGAAGGGATGAGCCTGGGGCTCACCTCGCGCGAGGTGGCGCGTCAGGTGCGTCATGCCTTCTCTGGTGTCGAGGCGCTGCGGCAGCAGCGGGGGCGCAACGAGGTCACCGTGCGCGTCCGCCTGCCGGAGGAGCAACGCCAGCGGATCTTCGATGTGGAGCATCTGATGATCCGTACTCCGGCTGGAACCTTCGTCCCCCTGATGGACATCGCCGAAGTCGAGCGCGGCCGCGCCTATACGACCATCACGCGCCGCGATGCCCGCCGCACCGTGACCGTGAGCGCCAACGTCGAGCCCCTCGGCGAAACGGGGCAGGTTATGGCGACCCTCAACAGCACCGTGCTGCCGCAACTGGCCCAGGACTTTCCCGGCTTGAGTCTCGGATACGAAGGGCGACAGGCCGATCTCAAGGAAAGCATGCGCAGCCTTGTTTTAGGCTTTGTCATGGCCATGCTCTGCGTCTATTTTCTACTGGCCATCCCTTTTCGCAGCTACATCCAACCGCTCATCGTCATGATCGCCATTCCCTTCGGCATGGTGGGTGCGGTGCTCGGTCATCTGTTCATGGGCTACAACCTCAGCCTCATGAGCATGATGGGGATCGTCGCTCTCTCGGGCGTGGTGGTCAACGACTCGCTGGTTCTCATCGACTACGCCAACCGGCGTCGATTGAAAGAAGGAGAGGACGCCATCACGGCCATTCACGCCGCCGGCAAGCGCCGTTTCCGACCGATCATCCTGACCACCTTGACGACCTTCGGCGGCTTGGCGCCCATGATTTTCGAGACCTCCCGGCAGGCCCGCTTCATGATTCCCATGGCGCTTTCCCTCGGTTTCGGGATTCTCTTCTCCACTGCGGTTATTCTGGTGCTGGTGCCCTGTCTTTATATGATTATTGAGGACAGCAAGAGGCGATTGGCTGGGTTGTTGGGGTGAGGTTGTTTTTTGGTTTTGTGGGTGGGGTGAAAATCTTTTGAACCTTGAACCGTCGGGTTCCGGCCCGACAGCCGGGTTCCTTTTCTTTGGGCGCAAAGAAAAGGAACCAAAAGAAACGCTTTTATTTCTTGTGCCTGGTGGCGCCGCTACGTGGAGGCGGCAGCGCTTTTTAGACGTTGGGTACTCCGTGGCACCTGAAAGCGAAAGGCCTCATTGAGAAACACGTTTCTCAAATGGGTTAATTTGGATGCGCGGTGGATTATCGGGGAGACACTGCGGTGATCAGGTTTTTTAAAGCCGGTTGTGTCGGACAGCTCAGAACAATCATCGCAGGGCCGGCCCAATTTAACCCGTGTGAACGCAGTGAGCCGGGGCCTTTCGCTCTTCCTCAGAACAAAGTCGAAGTCCTCTTGGTTGGCAATGAGCCCCAAACGGATTACAGAGCCACGCAAAAGCAATAAAAAAGCCGCTTTTTGCCTCCTTTTTGTCGGCTTGAACAAAAAGGAGGTCGCCTGCCGGGGCGAGTCCCGGCGGTCTTAAAACCGGGCACTCTAAAAACCCCTCCAACAAAACACTACTTTTTCTTCTGCTTAATCTCCAACATCTCAATATCAAACACCAAATCCTTACCCGCCAGGGGATGATTGGCATCCAGCGTGACATGGGTATCGGTCAGCTCGGTGATCATGACATAAAAGGCCGTGTTGTCATGGCGGGTAATCTCCAGTTGCCCCCCCACCTTCAGCCCCAGATCCTCGGGCAGATCCTTGCGCTCCACCTGCTCCAGCAGTTCCGGTTTGGCATGGCCGTAGCCCTTCTCCGGCGGGATAACCACGGATTTCTTCTCTCCCATGACCATGCCGATAGCCGCCTCCTCAAACCCGGCAATGACCTCATGCTTGCCGATAATGAATTGCAGAGGCTCCTTGTCCGTCGAGGTATCGAACAGGGTGCCATCGGTGAGTTTGCCCGTGTAATGAACCTTGACCGTATCGCCAGCAGCGGCTTTGAACATCGCTAAATCCTTTCTGAAAGAGACTAACGGAAAAAAGGACAGCCCTGAGCTGCCACCGCCCCTTGATACCTTGTTGTGCTCTTCCTGTCAAGGCAGGGGCCATCCCCACGCAAAAGCCGGAACCCCTTCATGGGGGTTCCGGCTGTGTTCTTGTTCTGCCAGTAAGGGAGTGACCCTTGGTTTAACCGACAAATCGGCTCAGAATACTTTCACCAGCTTAAGCTCAAAGCGGTACCCATCGGAAGGACAGGGGCTGTCGTAGTCTCGGTATACGGGCAAGGTGAACAATGCACCCAGCACCGTTCCCGACTGCTGGTGCTTAAAGACCATCTTGGGCCCGACATACCATTCCCTTCTGGCATCATCCTGACTCTGGTCAAAAGTTTCACTTTCACCATTCCACTCAAAGTTCGATTCCGCTCCGATGTCGAAGGACTTGCTGAGGGCATGTGCCCAACCGGTGTAGCAGCGGAAGCGGTCAGGCTTGCGGTAGTTGTCCTCTGCTTCACTGAAGGTGTAATAGTTGAATTCCTGGTCGAAGCGGTTGGCTCCCAGGAAGTACGTCAGGCCGACACCGGCCCCGGCGCCCCAGGCCTGATTCCCGGTGAAATTGTTATTGTCCCGTCCTCCGTCTGCGGTTGGCAGGACGACGCCGAGATCAAAAGCCAGACTGAAGGGATTGCCCTTGCCTTGGTTCATGACCACCTTGTGCAGAACCACGGTGGTATCACCGAGCCAACCATAGTGAGCTGTCTGTCCTCCCGGCAGATCGGCGTCCACATCGTAAATGGGGGTGGCCGTGCGAACGTCCAGTCCCGGGGCGATACCGTAACGGAACTTGATGATGCCTACGTGTTTGGTCAGTTTGACATTGTCGTTTATCTCGTTGTCATTCAAACGTACGCCGTCCGTTTCAGCGAACATGTAGTTAACCACCGCTGCGAATTTGCCGACCGGGAAGCCCGTGCCAGCCGGTCCGAAGGCTGCGCCCACGCAGCCGAATGGTTTAGGGGTGCCTCCATCGGCAAAGGCCTGACTGCATACAGACAAAGCCAACAGCAGGCAAAGGGCCGGTACAAAACGAAAGACCTTCATCTTGCGCTCCTAGATTGAAATAAATCTCGAATATGGAAAACGGAATTAGCTGGAGGGGGGGCGAAAACACCTGTGTGAAAGAAAAACCCCCGGGCAGATCACAGTCTGCCCGGGGGATAACACACCTTTATTTGACGAACGCTTTCTCTACACTGAAGGGCATGGCCTGGTAGCCCGTTGTATCCATGAGCTGGATTTCAACGGAAGGTTCCTTGGCCCCGTACTTGAATTCCATGATGAACGGGTTGGGGTCGGTCAGGAACGCCCCGGTAGCGATGTCGAAATCAGCGCCGGCAACGGCCGAGTAAACAAAGACGGAGTTTTTGTCTGTCTGGTATTCCGTCAGCGAGGTGACGGGGCTGTACCACTCATTGCCGCGTTCCTTGCCGAATTCCCAGATCTGCTCGACCGTCATTTTCTTCTGGTCGATTTTGTAGATAACGGCACGGGAGTACTTCATGCTCGGCAGGGCAGGCTGCTCCATGCCGCGGCTGTCGCCGTTGTCAAAGGCGCTCAGATAAAGAATGTCGCCTTTGGATTTGCTGTCGATTTTAAAGGCCGTATGCTGGGTCCAGGTCCAGTCAAAGCCGCCTTGGTCGTTTTCATAGCCGGGGCACTTGGATCCCGTTTCGCCGCAGGAGATCTTACGGCCTTTGGAATCGACCGGGGTCAGGAGCTTGTCCTGGAATTCTTTCTTCCAGCCTTCCGGGCTGCCTAGAATCCATTTGACCTGCTTGTCGCGACCGACCTTGATCATGGCCGACTGGTGACGGGAGCTGAGGATGATCGAATCGTCTTCGGCGTCATGGTCGACGCTGTTTATGTGAGCCCAGTTCCGGCCCGGTCCGACCCCGACGATGTCGCCGAAGTTGTCATTTTGGTCTTGCTTGGCCAGATCTTCAGCACTCATGGTGTGACCCGCCTGGCTGGCGTCAATATTCAGACATACGGCGCCCTGATCCAGAACCTTCATATTGACGTCGCGATAGGGGTCAAGAATGTCGAAAAGCCGCCACTCGTCCAGCACAGCGCCGCTGCTGGGTTCAACTTCGATAATGACGTCGCGGACGGTGCGGACATTCTTGCCGTCGGGGCGCTTGAGGTTGGAGCTGGCGACCCGCAAAAAGTAATTGCCGTTGGGCGAAAGGTCAAAGGAGTGGGAGAAGTCGTTGTATCCGGCCGGCAGCTCGCGGTTGAATACTTCTTTCCCCAGGATGTCATACTTTACATAGCGCTGGCCGAAACCCCAGGTCATGGCGCCGTCGGCGTTCTGTTTGAATCCCATCATGACGCCGGCGTTGTAGATGGACTTCAGGTCGTAGATGGGATTTGCGTTCATGTACCAGCGGATATCGCCTTTGGTGTCGATGATGAAATTCTGAGGATAATAGTTCCACTCCAAGGCGCCGCCGGTGGGGTTGTTCCAGACCACACGGGTACCCTTGCCAGCCTTATGCATGAAGTTGTTGACAAAGTAGAGCCGGTCACTGAATTCGCTGTCGACTTTTTTGATATTGGCCGAGGAGAAGAAGGCCGCCTTGAGCGTCTTGGTGGCATTTGGCTCTGAATAGACGGGCGCCGCATAAATGGTGTAGCTCTCGTTGACGCGGTCCCATTTGCCACTGTTCAGCTTGGAGTATTCAACTTCGACCGTATTGACGTGATCCGGATAGAGGCCGAAGACCGGGATACCCCCGTGGGTCAGAAGATGCTTGGGGGCGACGTTGTATTTGATTTCCTGGCCGTCTTTTTTTGGGACGATCCGAACTGTGGCATCCTTGATGAGGTAGCCGCCGTTTTTAATGATGGCGGTCAAGGGCGCGATGTCATAGGGGTTGACGATGATTTCGCCAATCTGACCTTGCACCTGATAATCAACTTTTGCGCCGCTGGCGCCACCGATGGCCATGGCTGCACTGGGAGCCATGCTGGCGACAAGGGCCGCCAATAAGACTGCGCCTAATGTCTTCCCGATTTTCATGTTGCCTCCATATCTTTTTTTGAGTAAGAGCCCTTCACCTGCTGCCACCCTTTTGTGGCAGCAGGTAGGGAAAGATAACTGATTTACACTCCTGCTTTTTTGCCGCGGATACTGTGGATGATCCAGGCGGCGGCGCAGATAATCAGCACCAGCAGAATCACACCAAAGGTGATGACGGTGCACTGGGCCATATTCATGAAGTGCGAGGGGGGCCACAGATACCAGCCGTCGCGGTAGAAATCGACCAGCCACTGCTGCATGCTGCTTAAAACGGCCCCGTCTGGAACGATGGGGTTGTCAAAACCGCAGTCACCCGTCGGCTTGAACCACTCGGGGGACCATTCGGCCAGGGGCAGGCCGAAGGGAAAGCTTGGGTCGGTGGAGCAGCCCTGTACCCCGAAAGGATCATCGCTGTGTGCTACATGGTGAATCTTGTTCAGCTTCAGGCTCCAGAGCAGTCCCTTGACGCTGCCATAGATGGCGAAGACGTAGCCGATGACTTTGAGGACAGCGTTTTTGGGGTTAATAGCGGCTACAAAGCCCCCGATAACCATGGCGAAGAAGGCGAAGCGGATGTAGACGCACTGCTCGCAGGGCTTCATGTACAGCCATTTCTGGAAGACCGAGTGGGCCAGGATCACCATGAAGAGACTCATGCCGGCCATCAGCAGCCACAGAAAGCGGCTGTCCTGCCATCGGGCAATCGTCGGGATCGGTTCGGAGCGGAGGTCTTGCCACCACTGTTGAATGAGTTTCACGACAGGCCTCCTTACTTCTTCAGCAGTTCGTTAATCAGCTGCAACATGCCGTCCACGGATTTGATGCTCTTGGTGTAGATGAGATATTTGCCGTTGACCACAAAGCCGGGAATGCCCTGGATCTTGGCTACGTCGTAGGACGCTTCCCATTCGGCAATAAGGGCTTGCGCTTTGGGATCCTTCAGCCCCTCCTCAAACTCCGATTTGCTCATGCCGACAGCATCCAGGCCGGTTTTCAGATAAGCATCCGCACCGGCATCCCAGCGCTCCTTCTTGTCATGATAGGCCTGGTAATAAGCCATCTTGGCCTTCTTCAGCAGGGACTTGTCGCTGTAGAGGTCCTTGTCGGAAAGCCCGTTGGCTTGATCCTTGGCGAGCAGTACGGCGAAGAGCTTGGTTCCTTGTTCGCCATATTTGCCTTTGGTTTTCAAATGGAAGGGGCGGAAGGTCACATCGGCCGGAAGCTGGGGGACTACCTTGGGGGTGACGGCCTTATCGTACTTGTAGCAGAAGGGGCAGTCGTAGCTGAAAACCTTGATGAGAGTGTTCTGGGCGTTGGGGATCGGTTTCTCCAGTACCAGGTAGTCGGTGCCTTCGGTGAAGGCGAAACCGGAACCGGCAAAGATGGCGACCAGGGCGATGGCGGCGATCAGGGTTTGGAACAGTTTGCGTTTCATGATTTTCTCCTCTCGTGGTGGGAACACACTTGGCTGTTGACTTTTGCCTTTCACAATATGGGGAAAGGCTTCATTTAAGGGTTGTAGATTTTCTTTACCGTATTCCGTAAAAACTAAACTAACCTTGTTGTGGTTAAGTTAATCAAACCTTTTGACGGTGTCAATAAAAAATTTTACTAAGGTTTATTTTTTTTGTCTTTATGCAGCAGACTCAGGTTTTCTGATGCCTAAAGGGTTGGTCGGATTGCTTTTGGTTTAGGCGTTGACGGTCTGGGTCTGGATGTATTGGTTGTAGAGTTCTGGTTCGTGTTTTTTCAGGCACGCCAGGCAGATGCCGTGGGTATCCCGTTCGGGGCGCAGTTTTCCAGTGAGGAGCACCGAGTAGGCGTCGGTCAGTCTTTTTGTCCAGGTTTTCCAGTGTTTGATTAAGGGGTGCTTGTCGAGGGATTTTCCGCACCAGGCGCAATAGGAGTTCATGGTTTTACCTCCTTGGGCTTAGGGGTGTCTGTGTAGGGTTCAAGGGCGACTCCGCGGGATATCCCGCCCTTTATCCCCTCGTAAATGTCGATGACGGACCGGAAGCCTTTGCTGGCCAGAAAGCGGCTGACTTTTTCCGAGCGGTTGCCCGAGCGGCAGAGGATGGCAAAGGGAGTTTCGGGGTCGGCTATCTTCAGGAGTCTGTTCATGAATTTCAGTTCGTCATGACTGCCGTCTTCGTTGAAAAATGTCAGTAAGTGGGAGCCAGGCACAATTCCGGTTTCCTTCCATTCCTGTTGGGTGCGAATGTCGATGATGGGGGTGCCTGCTTGGATGAACTCTTGAGTGAGGGGGATGTGTCTGACTTTAAATGTGTTGGCTTTTTGGCTGCTGTCCGACTCGTGGGCGGTTCCAGTCAGGACAGCTGCGAGGGTGCCGAGCAGCATGACGGCGAGAGCGATCTTGTTCATGGCGACATCTCCTGGCGAAGGGGTTGGGTTCTTTTTGAGTAGCCCCTAAAAATAAAACTATGGTTTGTTTAACAAAACTAAAAAGAGGTGTCAAAGAAAAAAATGTACTTTCTGTTTGATGGTTGATTTTGGAATTGTCTTGGATGGCTGAGAAACTTCTTTGCTCAGGCTATTTTGAACGGAGCGTATTGCGGAAGGTCGGCGAAGTTGGTTTTTGATTTAAATGTTAAAAAACAATTGCATAGGGATGTGTTAGATGGTGTGGGGGCGGCGGGGACGGCATGGAAGCGGTCACCTTTATGGGAATTAAAAAGAAGGCAGGTCGAGAAATGATTTGACCAGTGGTTTATTTTTTGTTACCAGTAGTTTGGTCAGGCATGCCGCTATTTTTGGCGGGCAATCGGGGCTGGTGTCAAAACTGGAAAAGAGGGGGAATGCGGTAGATGACATCATTAATTACCGGATTTTTTGAGAAAAACAAGAACCGCATCGTGGGGGTCACCTTCATCCTGACCTTCTGCATGTTCTGCTTTTTTTCCTTGATGGACCTGAATAAGAGGGTAAGGGACTATCATTTTTTTGCCCAAAAGATTAACGGCATTATCCAAGAGATTCATGACAGCGAGACCAACTACACCAACTTGCGCATTACCAACTTTATTAACTCGCTGGTTGATGAACACCAGGTTGCCACCCTGATACTCAGTAAGGACAAGATCGCCATTGAGGCGGCATTAGGGCACGTCTATAGCGATTTTCGCTATCGCTCCGTGCCGGTCGCCAGCATCGCGGTTGTTGATCTTGAGGGAGAATTGCTCTTTAACCAGGTCGATCCAGTCTTTCGCCCCCATGATCATCGCCTCGAATCCATAAGCCTCCGGGAAGCCTTTTCGACGGGAAAAAAGGTTTACGGCTTTGAAACCGGTACAGGCCTTTTGCATTATGATATCGCCATGCCGGTTATCAGCCCAGACAGTCAAAAAGTGGTTGGTGCTGTCGAAATCGCTATCCATCCAGACTGGTTTCATTTCAGGGTGGGCGGGGCTTTGGGTAATGTCAAGACCGCTATCATCGCCAATGGTGGTCTCGTAATTGACGACCAGGGTTTTTCCTCTGCTTTTGAGCCATACCGGGCAATATTTGCCCATGAAAAGCGAAAAAGTGACGTCGCTTTTTTTGAGATGATTGCGGACAGGCTCGACCTGTCCCAAGATCTTATTGAACAGAAAATCGGCCATGAGCATTACCTCGTCAGCACCAGCCAGAAGCTTAGGAATCCCTTGGGCGAACAGGTTGGTGTTTTGCTGGTTGCGTATGACATGACGGATTTTCGGGATCGGCAGTGGGGCTACTTTTACCTCTGGGTCCTGTTCTTTGCCTGCACCTCCCTGGTCATGTTCCTCATCAGCTATTTCGGCTTCAGAAAATACGACCAGATCATCTCCGCCCAGGGGAAAAAACTGGCCCATCGCTCCAAGCAGTGCGCCTTGGGCGAAATGCTCAGCTATATCGGCCACCAGTGGCGCCAGCCGCTGAATGCCCTGTCGCTGACCATTCAGAACATCGAGCTGCAGAGCCAGTTGGGCAAACTCGATGATGCCCTCGTTAAGAACCAGGTGGGGGCGGCCAACAGAAACATCCAGTACCTGACCACCATCATCGAGGATTGGCGGTCTTTGCTGACGTCGGGAACGACCCGCCAGCTTATCGAACTGTCCGACTCGGTCAGCCGCGCCATCGGTATTGTCCATCCGGTTCTTGAGCGCGATCGCATTTTTGTTGCGAACCGCATCAACGGTCCCGTTCATACGCACGGTTTCGTCAACGATCTGGTGCAGCTCACCGTCAATGTTCTGCTGAACGCCAAGGACGCCCTGATCAGCCGCGAGGAAGATCGGCTGATTCTGCTGTCCTCCCGCCAGGAAAACGGTTTGGTAGTTGTGGAGTTTCAGGACAACGGCGGCGGCATTCCGCCCAAGCTGCTGAACAAAGTTTTCGAGCCGTACCTGACTACCAAAGAGGATACTTCGGGAACGGGACTGGGCCTCTACCTGTGTCGGCAGATCGCCGAGAACCTTGATCAGGGGGCGGTGTGGGCCGAAAATCGTGAATTCGAATTCGAAGGCAAGCGCTACCAAGGCGCCTGCATCTGTCTGAAATTTAAAGCCACAAGCGAGGAGAACTCTTGTGAATCTTGAAGCTCTGAAAAGCATAAGCATCGTCTGCGTCGATGACGAGCAGGACGCTCTGGACCAGATGTATCTGGCCCTGAACAGTTTCTGCAAAAAAACCGTCTGTGTCACCAGCGCCGAAAAGGCCCTGCAGGCCATTGAGGAGGAACCGCCGGATATCGTGCTCACCGATGTGCGCATGGCGGGAAGTACGGGGCTCGAACTTCTTGCGGCCGTGAAGAAGCAGCACCCCGGCATCGCCGTCATCATCGTCTCGGCTCATTCGGAATCGGAATACCTGCTCGACGCGATTCGCCTCAAGGCGGACGGCTACCTGCTGAAGCCGCTCAACCTCTATGAAATGCTGGAGCTGCTTTCCGGTGTCGCGTCACAGAAGATGATGAGAAAAGAACTCGATCTTAAGAATTTCCTGCTGAAGATGCTCAACTCCATCGGCGGCAAGCGGGTTCAGATCATCGAGTACATCATCAGCCATCTCGATGACGATCTCATGTTTCACGGTACCTACGACGAAGTGGCCGAAGCCCTGAGTGCCAGCAAGCCCACCGTCGTCAACGCTTTCCAGATTCTGCTGGAGAACAAAATCCTGGTGCGGGTCAAAAACGGTCTTTACAAGATGACCATGGATCTGAGTGGTACCAAGGGAACCTGATCGGTCTGATCCGACTGTATTGATTTCGGCACCTTATGAGCGGGATTTTCTCAAAACCGACCTTGAGAGAATCCCGTTTTTCTTTTCTCCTTTAGGCGGCAACCGATAAAAAACGGCCAGGGCTTGAAAAGTCTCTCCTGACATGTTAAATAAGACCGGAATTGTCATCAATTGTGATGTGAAGTCAACTTTCAGGAAGGAGTCAGGTATGGCCGCATTCATGGAGTGGAACGACAAAATCAGCGTGGGAATCGAGGAACTTGATGAGCAGCACAAGCAGTTGCTCGACCTGATCAATCGTCTTTATGACGCCATGATTTCAGGGGAGCAGAAACTGCAGGTTGCCAGGGATGTCCTCAATGAGCTCATGCAGTACACCATCGTCCATTTTGCCGTGGAGGAGTCTCTCTTCCGGATTTTCAACTATCCCGATTATGAAGCGCATTGTGCTCACCACCAGGAGTTGCGCGCTCAGGTTGTCGACATCAACCGCAAGGTGCAGAGCGGGGAAAAGATGATCACTCCTGAACTGCTGGGTTTTCTGCGCAAATGGTTGAGCAACCATATCATGGGTGAAGACAAGGTCTATGCGCCCTTTCTGCTGGAGCGCGGACTGAAAAAGAACTGGGAGAAAAAAGGCTGGATCGGCAAGATCTGGTCGGCGGTGCGCTGAGGCGGCCGAGTCCTGAGGCTAGGCCGCTGGACGCTGGCAGATCAGCACGATGCGGTTCCGCGGTCTGAGCAGGGACTGCAGCCAGTTGCCGGGTGGGAGAAAACCGCTGTCCTGCCGGATGACCCGAAAGCCGACCTTCTCGACAAGGTCGACCAGTTGCTGCGGTCGGAAGATCTGCTTGTGGCCGTAGGGTACCGGCTCGTAAAAGCTGTCCAGAAAGAGGGTCACCTTGCCACCGGATAAGCGGTAAGCCCCTTCGCTCAGGCGGTAGGAGAGGGCATCCCGCGAGGGGGTGTCGATGAAAAGATACCCTCCCGGTTTGAGACAGTGCCGGGCTCCCTCCAGCGTTTCCACGGGAAAATTCACATGTTCGATAACGTCCCAAAGGGTCACCAGGTCGAAGGCGTTCTGGTGCTCCTGCTGGGTGCCGAAGGTTTCGACGGTCTCTGCCTCCAACTCCAGGCCGAATTTCAGGTGGGCAAACTGCCGTCGCAGGTCGCTGGGCTCCAGACCGCGGGCCTGGACGCCTTCCTCGCTCATCCGCTGCATAAATTGACCCGTTCCCGCCCCAATATCGAGCAGCCGTGCTCCCGCCAGCGGCCGCTGCTCCCGCACCAGCTGCAGGCGCAGGGGGAGCAGGGGATCGACGTCCTGCATCCGTCTCTCCATATACTGCCGTGACCGTTCATCCAAAGGCTTTTCTTCGTCGTGGCCTGACCTGGGAACGATGGGATCAAGCCGGTCGAGGGCATGAAAATCACATTGCGAACAGCGGTAGATCGTCTGACGGGCCAGGCGATAGAGGGGCTGCGCTGCGAAAGAACCGCAGTATTTGCAGCGCCGGAAGTCATAGTTAGGGTTGGGGGCAGTCGGCTTCATTGGGATGACGGCAATCTCCGTGAATGGGAATCAGCACTTCTTTATACACCAAAGAGCCCCTTGGTTGTTAGAGGCCTTTGCCCAAAAAATCTGCTCCTTTTTAACCCCAAATGTCCGTGATATGCTTGTCAGCGCGCCACCCCTTTAACTTTCAACAGGATGTCCCGTGAAAAATCCGCCGCTGTCCTCCGAAAACAATCCCCCGTCGAAGCACCTTCTCGACCTTTTCCGCTACAGCCGCCGCGCCCTTGAGCTGGTGTGGACGACCAGTCGCCACCTGGCCCTGGTCTTCGCCGCGCTGACTCTGGTCGCCGGCGTGCTCCCTGCCGCCGTCGCCTGGATTGGTCAGTTGATCGTCGATGGCGTGGTAGCGGCCATCGCTCAGCATCAGCTCACCGGCAGCGCCGATACACGGGCCATCCTTTGGCTCGTGGCCGCCGAGGCAGGCGTGGTGGCCCTCATCGCAGGTTCACAGCGCGGCATTTCCACGTGCCAGGCGCTGCTGCGGGCGCTGATGGGGCAACGCATCAACCTGATGATTCTGGAAAAAGCCCTGACGTTGAAGCTGGCTCATTTCGAGGATTCGGAATTCTACGACAAGCTCACCCGGGCCCGGCGTGAGGCTTCGACCCGCCCCTTGAGCCTGGTTACCCGCACCTTTGGGCTGGTCCAGAACGGCATCTCCCTGGCCAGTTACGGCGTCCTCCTGGTGCAGTTCTCGCCCTGGACGGTTCTCATCCTGCTGGCCGGCGGCATCCCCGAATTCCTGGCCGAGGCGAAATTTTCCGGTGACAAGTTCCGCCTCTTTCGCTGGCGCTCGCCGGAAACCCGCATGCAGATGTACCTCGAAACGGTGCTGGCGCGGGAAGACTATGCCAAGGAAGTCAAACTCTTCCGCCTGGGGCCCAAACTGCTGCAACGTTATCGGGCCATCTTCGCCAAACTCTTTGCGGAAGATCGCAAACTGACCCTGCGCCGTGACAGTTGGGGCTTCGCTCTGGGGCTCATCGGCACCGCCGCTTTTTACGGCGCCTATGGCTGGATTGCCCTGTCGGCCATCCGTGGCGATATCAGTCTGGGCCAGATGACTATGTACCTGCTGCTGTTCCGGCAGGGGCAGTCGGCGGTGTCGGCAAGTTTGTCGGCCATCAGCGGTATGTACGAGGACAATCTTTACCTGTCGAATCTGTATGAGTACCTGGAGCAGAAGGTTCCGGCCGTTGAGGGCGAATTACGGCAGGGGCCGCAGCCGGGGGACGGCGTGCGTTTCGAGCAGGTCAGCTTCAGTTACCCCGGCAGTGAGGAGCCGGCCCTGCAGAATGTCAGCCTGCATTTGAAACCAGGGGACAGTCTGGCTCTGGTCGGCGAGAACGGCTCGGGCAAGACCACCCTGATCAAGCTGCTTACCCGCCTCTATCGACCCACCTCCGGCCGCATTCTGCTCGATGGCCTCGACCTGCAGCAGTGGAATGGAGATGCCCTGCGGGCCCGCATCGGGGTCATCTTTCAGGATTTCGGCCGCTACCAGTTTCTGGTCGGCGAGAATATCGGCGCCGGCGACATCGAGCACTTCGAAGACCGGCAACGCTGGGAACAGGCTGCTGACATGGGGATGGCGAAAGAGTTTATCGACAAGCTGCCGCAGCGGTACGATACCCAGCTGGGCAAGTGGTTTAAAAACGGTCGCGAACTCTCCGGTGGCCAGTGGCAGAAAATCGCCCTGGCCCGCGCATTCATGCGAACCCAGGCCGATATCCTGGTGCTCGACGAGCCTACCGCCACCATGGACGCCGCCGCCGAAGCCACGATTTTCGAACACTTCCGCGAGCTCAGCCGCGGCAAGATGACGATACTCATCTCCCACCGCTTCTCCACCGTGCGCATGGCCGACCAGATCGTTGTCATCGACAAGGGACACCTTGTCGAGCGCGGCAGCCATGAAGAATTGATGAAGCTTGGCGGCCAGTATGCCTATCTCTTCTCTCTGCAGGCAGAAGGATATCGCTGATCTGCCAGAGCCCGTCTTTTCTTTGCCTTAGCGTCGGTGGGGTGCCTCCCTCGCTCAATTCTGCAGGAAACTACCCGGATCGCAACGTAAAAAAGCGCCCAATAAATAGCATGTTATCGACAGGCTGGTATCCTTAAAATACATAACGGTGACTGCGCAGAGTACCGCTGGCGCTATGAAGGCAAGGCTTTGACCTTTTTCCGGGTTGCAGTGGGGGGGGCATGACTCTCAGAAACAAGATGCTGGCTACCTTTATCCCCATCATCCTGGCGGCGATTTTCATCACGGCCAGCACCAGCATCATTCTGTTTTATGACTATCAGCACAAGAGCCTTGAGGGCAATCTGGGCGATGCCCTGCACCATTTCGAGCTCGAAGTCGCGGAGCTTTCCCGTGCGGTCCAGCATTTAACCCAGGCCGTGCTCGAACAGGAGGAAACGGTTCGCGCTCTCCTGGAAAATGACCACCAAACCATCCTGCGATTATCCCTCTATCTCGAACATTTGCTCAAAGCCGATTCGGTGCGAGTTTTGGATAGAGAGGACGAGGTCCAAGCCCAGTCACATCCGCTGACTTCCTCTGGTCAGAGTGAGGCCAACCGAAACGGTTTTGAAACCGGCCTGTCGGGAACATCCATGAAAAGTCTGGTGAGCTCCGAACATGGCCTGGGGGTGAGCGTCTGTTTTTCGGTCCTCCAGAAAGATGATGTCGTGGGGGTCATCGAAATCATCTACCTGCTGGATGAAAAATTTCTTGGACAGATCCAGCGCAGGTATGGTGTGGATGTTTCGGTCTATGACGGCGATCGGCTGCAGGCGACCACCTTCAATAACAGTTCTGTCCTCGATACCCAGACACTGAAGGCCTTCAGGGAGGGAGCACTACGGGAGCGCAAAACGGTTTACGATGAGCTGTTTCTCGACGATGTTCCCTACGTTGTCGCCTGCAAGCCACTTATCGTCGATACGCATGAGGTCGTCGGAGCCATTGTTCTGAGCAGGTCCCATGAAGATGTTCACCGGGCTGTCCGCTTGATGGTCCTTGCTCTGATCGGCTTCGCGATTGCCGTAGGGGCCTTTGCCACCGTTATTTGTCTGAGGTTCGCTTCTGAGCTGGTTGGCCCGCTCAACAGTCTGGTGAAAGTGACGGAAGAAATCGCCAACGGGGATTTGACTCAGGAAGCGAAGGTCAGAGGCGTCCTGGAAGTCGAGAGATTGGGGACGGCCTTCAGTGCCATGACCAACAAACTGAGCCGGTCCACAACCTCCATTGACAATCTCAATCGAGAGGTTGTCGAACGGAAATCGGCAGAAGAGAATCTCCAGAAAAGCAATCAGGAGTTGGAGGAATTTACCTACATCCTCGCTCACGATCTGCGTAATCCCATTACGGTGAGTGTCAGTTACGCCGATCTCATCAAAGAGAACTACCGGGCCAGGCTGGATGAGGATGCCATGGAGTATCTCGATGAAATCATCGCCGCCGGAGAAAATATGGCCAAGCTGATGGATGATTTGCTGGCGCTGGCCAAGGTAGGAAAAGTCCCGAAAGAGGAAGAGCCTTACGACAGCAAGGAAATCGTCGATGAAGTGATCCATGGACGTGCCTTCTGTCTGGCGTCATCGGGCGCGGTTATGGAACTGGGCTCATTACCCACGGTCCGCTTGCCAAGAAGCCTGCTCTTTCAGATATTCGATAACCTCATTGGCAATGCTGTTCGTTACGCGGCTGCTTCGGGTGGGGTTATTCAGCTGACAGGGGAGCGTGAGAACGAAAAGGTCAAGTTCAGTGTCAGGGACCAGGGCCCCGGTATCCCACCCGAAGAACGTGAGCGCATCTTTGAAGTGTTCTTCCGAGGAGAAAGTGGTAAAAAACAAGCCGGCACGGGGATTGGCCTTGCCACTGTAAGAAAAATCGCCAGGCTTTACGGAGGAAATGCCTGGGTCGAGGAGACTCCCGGCGGGGGCAGCACCTTCCGGGTGGAGATGGTGGATGACCTTGCCACACCTTTTTCAACCGATGAAGAACAGTGAGGAAAAAACGACTGGTGTCGCCTTGGAGAGCTGGCGAGAACCCCTGACTTGCCCGGATAGCCCATGAGTTCCCGACAGCTTCAGCAGGTGAAGCCTTTAGGGCCGGTGGGGAAAGCCGTTGGCATCGAAATGGAGGTCGTCAAAGGCGAAGGCGAATTCATGGGCCCGGCTGCGGAAAAACCATTGATTCTTATGGTTGAAGCCGATCAGTTGGCTCATGACGACCATGTCGAGTTGCCAACCTTCATCGGCGAGGCGAAAGAAGTAAGGTGAGGCCTGCCGGTTCTCGACGGGGAAGCGTAGTACGGCGAGGGTGCCGCTGATGCGTTCTTCAGCCAGAGGGAGGTACTGCTCCAGACCTTTGCGCTCGTTGTCCTGCTGGGCGCTGGTCACCAGCCACTGACGAAAGAACTCGCGGGTCGACGGGGTGTATAGATCCAGCTCGGGATCCTTGATGTGCCGTTGCAGGACCTCGAGATAACGCTCCAGGGTCTGCCGCGGTGAGGGTTGCGCGGCAAAGGACGCGCGGTCCTCCACCGCCTCTTTCGCCCGGGTGCCGCCGCCGATGGGTGTCGCCAGCCGGGCGCCAGCCCCGCCGCTGAGGTGTTCCAGCCTGGTTTTGCCGCCATAGTCGGTGGGAACCTCGCCCAGCGCCCGCCCTACCAGTAGTTCCACCGTGGCTTCCACGCCGTCCGCTATTCGTCCTGCCGCAAAGAAGGGAGCCATCTGTTCCCGTTCCACATAGCCGACAAAACCGTCGGGGAAAACCCCTTCCAGGTCGTAGCCGATCTCCAGCCGCACCTGTTCGCCGACAGGGTCGATCAGCATCAGCACGCCGCGAGCGCCATTGGTGGTGCTGCCAAGCCGGTAGGCCTCGAACAGACGCAGGGCTTCCGTATCGAGATCGGCCGGGCTTTTGGCCAGCAGAGTCAGCTGGAAATAGATGTCGACATCCTGCCGCAGTCGCTCCTGATACGCCTCAAGGCGGGCAACTCGGCTCGCATCGAGCAGAGAGGCGCGATCATCCACCTGGGGTGTTGCGGGCGGCCGGTCGCAACCGGTAACCAGCAGGGCCAGAGTGAGAAAAGCGAAGACCGGCCAGCGCCGGCGAAACAGGGGTAAAGAACAGGGGGGCATGCAGAGGTCCTCAGGGGTTAGTCCGGTTCGGGTTCCCGGAAAGGATGGAGCACATCCCGTCCCCCGCGCTTTTTGTGGCTGAGCAGGAGCAGGACGACCAGGTGAGCGAGAAAGGCAAGCATGAAGGTGAAGGTGAACCAGCCGGGCAGGTTGCCGACGGCAGCCTGGTTCAGGTAGTCTTCCCAATTGGCGACGGGGCGGGGATGCAGTTTGATTTTCATCAGCCAGCCGCACAGGAGGATGATGAACAGATAGATATAGTTGGCGGCGATGCGTCGGCCGATGGCATAGGCGATGCTCATCTTGTACTGGGGATAACGCAGGTCGGAGGCCAGCTCGGCGCGCCAGTAGACGCCGCCGCTGTCGAAGTCCGGGTCGTCCCGCAGGGTGCCGTGGGCGACGGCGTGATAGATGAGGTTCTGGTGCATGAGACGCACCCGATATTCGTAGGCGTCGTAAAAGCGAAAGCGGCGGGCCTCAATAAGCAGCAGGGTGTAGAGGACGGCCAGCCCGAAAAGAAAGAAGGGATGGGGAAACTCGGGATGGCTGAAGCCGAAGCCAAGAAAGGCGGCGGTGGCGCCGACAGCCCAGTTGGTGGTGCGGTCGAGCCGTTCACGCCAGGCCAGGCTGCGCTGGGATTCGGCCCGGTAATAGTGGGCCAGGGTCGTGATCAGCTCGCTTTGAGACAGTTGTCGGTCTTTGCGTTCGTCGCTCATGCATAAACCATAGCAGAAAAACAAGGAGTTATCACAGCGGATTTTTACACATCCAGGGCTTCACGCCGGACCTGAAAAAGCCTAGAATGGCCCTTAAAAACCATCGCCCAAAAGGAAGAGACAGCGCATGACCACTGGCAAACCCACCCCGATTTATATGACACCCGCTTGCGCCGAGCGGCTACGGGCCGAGCTCAAGGATATCCTCTACCGCCTGCGCCCGGAAATGGTGCAGACGGCCGCCTGGGCCGCCAGCAATGGCGATCGCAGCGAAAACGCCGATTATCATTATGCCAAACGCAAGCTGCGGCACTATGACAGCCGCATCCGTTTTCTGAGCAAACGCCTGGAGCAGGCCACAATCGTCGATCCGGTGGAGCAGGGGAAAATCGCCAGGGGACGGGTGCTTTTCGGCGCTACCATCCGGGTGGAAAACGAGGACGGCGAAGAGAAGGTCTACCGCATCGTCGGCGTCGATGAGCTCGATGCCGCCCGAGGTCACGTGAGCTGGGCCTCCCCCATCGGGCGGGCGCTGCTGGGACGGGCGGAGGGAGATGTGGTGACTTTCACTGCGCCGGCCGGGCCGGTCGAACTGGAGATCGTCCAGGTTGAGTATCTGCCGCTGGACTGACCGCATCCACAAGAGACCATTCATCACCAGGCGAGCCTTGGGTGTAAATGTGAGGTAAATTAGGTAAATAGCTTGAGTTTGGAAGAATGTGCGCTATAAGTTGAGGTCGTGGGCCGGACTGGATGTCCGGCTGATTCAATCATTCAATACAGGAGGTGCATGTGGAAGATCAACTCAAAGCCGGGGGGGAATATCTCGACACTCTGATCAATCTCTTCATTCTTTGGGGTCCCAAGCTGGTCGGGGCTATTCTGGCGCTTGTCGTGGGGCTTTATTTGGCCAAGGCAATCGGCCGGATGGTCGGCCGGGCGATGGATAAAAAGCAGGTTGATCCCTCACTGCGCCCCTTCATGGTAAGCCTGGTCGGGACCCTGCTCAAGGTGCTGGTGGTCATCAGTGTCCTGGGCATGGTCGGCATCCAGATGACCTCGTTCATAGCCATTCTCGGCGCCGCCGGCCTGGCCGTGGGCATGGCGCTGTCGGGAACGCTGCAGAATTTTGCCGGGGGAGTCATCATCCTGGTTTTCCGGCCCTTTAAAGTCGGCGATTATATCGAAGCCCAGGGCTATGCCGGCTCGGTCAAGGAAATCCAGATTTTCAATACCATCCTCACCACGCCGGACAACAAGACCATCATCATCCCCAACGGCGGTCTCTCCACTTCTTCCATGGTGAACTACTCCACCGAACCGCGTCGGCGGGTGGACTGGACCTTTGGCATCGCCTATGGGGACGACGTCGATCTGGCTAAAAAGACCCTGCTGAATCTGCTCCTCGGGCATGACAAAGTTCTCAAGGACCCGGCGCCTTTCGTTGAGGTGGGAGCTTTGGCCGACAGTTCGGTCAATTTCACCGTACGCGCCTGGGTCGAGTCGGCGGATTACTGGGCCGTGCATTTTTACATGAACGAAACGGTTTACAAGAAGTTCGCGGAAGTGGGGCTCAACATTCCCTTCCCGCAGATGGATGTGCACCTGGACAAATAAACAGTCCAGGTTGCGAAAGACAAAAAAGAGGAGGAAGGCTCGCGAGCCTTCCTCCTCTTTTTTGTGGGAATCACCTCGGCGATCAGGCGGTGCCGAGGGCGGCTTTGAGGTCCTCTTCGGCGTTGCCGATGGGGCCGATGTTGAAGTTCTGTACCAGGAAATTGAGAACGTTGGGGGTAACGAAGGCTGGCAGCGACGGGCCGATCTTGATGTCCTTGATGCCCAGATGCAGCAGGGTCAGCAGTACTGCCACCGCCTTCTGCTCATACCAGGAGAGGATGATAGACAAGGGCAGATCGTTGACGTTGCACTTGAAGGCATCGGCCAGAGCCAGGGCGATCTGCACGGCGCTGTAGGAGTCGTTGCACTGGCCGACGTCGAGCAGACGCGGGATGCCGCCGATGTCGCCGAACTGCAGCTTGTTGAAACGGTACTTGCCGCAGGCCAGGGTGAGAATAACGGTGTCCTCAGGGGCCTTTTCGGCGAACTCGGTGTAGTAGTTGCGCCCGGTTTTGGCGCCATCGCAGCCGCCGACCAGGAAGAAGTGCTTGATCTGACCGCCCTTGACAGCATCGATGACCTTGTCGGCGACGCCGAGGACGGCGTTGTGACCGAAGCCGACCAGGATTTCCTGACCAGGGTTGTCGCCGAAGCCTTCATGCTCCTGGGCCTTCTGGATGACTTCCGAGAAATCCCAGCCGTCGATGTGTTTGACGTCGGGCCACTGCACCAGACCCCAGGTGAAGAGGCGGTCCTTGTAGCTGTTGGCCGGGCGCTGGATGCAGTTGGTGTTGAAGATGATGGCGCCGGGGAAGTCGGGAAATTCCTTGGCCTGATCCTGCCAGGCGCCGCCGAAGTTGCCAACCAGGTGGGGATATTTCTTCAGCCCCGGATAGCCGTGAGCCGGCAGCATCTCGCCGTGGGTGTAGATGTTGATCCCCTTGCCTTCCGTCTGTTTGAGCAGTTCTTCGAGCATCTTGAGGTCGTGGCCGGACACAAGAATCGCCTTGCCCTTCTTGGTGCCGAGCTGGACGGAGGTAGGCACCGGATGGCCGTAGGTGTCGGTGTGGGCCTTGTTGAGCAGCTCCATGGTGACCAGATTGATGCGGCCGCACTCCAGGGCCAGGGTGACAAAGTCCATCAGGCCGAGACTCTTGTCGAGGGTGGCGGCCAGGGCCTTATGAGTGAAGGCGTAGATTTCATCACTCTCCCGGCCGAGAATCAGGGCGTGGTCAGCGTAGGCGGCATAGCCCTTCATGCCGTAGATGAGGATTTCCTGCACGGACTTGACGTCGGGGTCGACGCCATTGCTCATGACGCCGTGGGCTTCCCCCTGTTCGACCAGGCCAGCGGTGTCGGCGGCGGGCTGCCATTGGGCCGCTTCGGGCACGTTTCCGGCCACGGGACCGGCGAGAGCCTTGGCTTTGTCGCGTATCTGCGCACATTTTTTCAGGATCTTGACGATGGCTTCGGCGTCGAAGTCGACGTTGGTGACGGTGGTGAAGAGCCCCTCCAGCATGAAACGATCGATCTCGGCGTCCTTCTTGCCGGCTTTGCGCGCCTCGTTGGCATAGAAGGCGACGCCTTTCAAGCCATAGACGAGCAGGTCCTGTAGGGCGGCGACGTCGGGCTGTTTGCCGCACACGCCGATTTTGGTGCAGCCGGTACCGTTGGCAGTCTGTTCACACTGGTAGCAAAACATCGAGTCCTCCTTCTTTTCTGTGTTTAAGATTGGGTCTATGCAGCCCGGTAGAGTCAGGAATCAAGCGGACAGTTTTAATCTATAACAGACTTTTCCCGGATTGCACCCGCCTGGGCTGTCAGCCCGGAGACAGTTTTTTTGACCGAGGTCAAATTAGCCGAATTTACGCATTTTTTTCAATTTTTGACCTGCGTCATGTTTCCCTAGGTGGATTGCCGGTATTCTGCAATCACCCTGACGAAAGGAGAAAACAGTATGCAACTCAAAAACGATCTCGGCACGGCCCCAATAGGAACAGTTCTCAAGGATCATCCTCGCATCGGGGAGATCCTGGCGAAATACGACATCGGCTGCGTGACCTGCGGTGTGGGCATCTGCCTGCTCAAGGACGTGGTCAGCATCCATGCCCTCGGTGATGAGGTGGAACAGAAGATCGAAGACGAAATCAACACCTATCTGGACGAACAGTAACCATAACGACGTAAAAGGAGACACCCCATGAAAAATCTCGCTTGCGGATGCCCCGGTTCCCATGTACGCACCATCGAAAAGAAATCCTGCACCTCTCAGGAGGCCAGCGGCCGAATTGCTTCGGAACTGCGCCAGTGGCCGACCCAGCTGGCCCTGGTGCCGCCGACAGCACCCTGGCTGCAGAACGCCAACCTGCTCATCGCCGCCGACTGCACCCCCTTTGCCTATGCGGAATTCCATCGGGACTTCATCAAGGACAAGGTACTGGTTAACGCCTGCCCCAAGCTTGATGACTGCGGCCCTTATGTGGAGAAGCTGACACAGATCTTCACCCACAACGATATCCAATCCGTTACCATCACTATCATGGAAGTCCCCTGCTGCCGTGGTATGGTTATGGTCGTGAAGCAGGCGTTGGAAGCTTCCGGCAAGGACATCCCGGTCGAAGTGGTGGTTATCGGCGTGGACGGTGAAAGGAGAAACGGATCATGACCAACGTAACTCAGGTGATGGTGGAGGAGCACAAGCTTATCCTGCGCATGATCGCGCTGGTGGAGAAGAATACCGCGTTGCTGGAGCAGGGCAAGTTTCGCGACTGGCAGTTCTATCTCGACGCGGTTAGCTTTATTCGCAATTACGCCGACCGCTACCATCACGCCAAGGAAGAGGATGTCCTCTTCAAGGCGCTGGTGGCCAACGGCATGCCCCAGGAGAATTCCCCGGTGGCGGCCATGATGATGGCACACGACCAGGGCCGCGATTTCGTCCGTGGCATGGAAGAGGCGGCCCAGCTGGCGAAAGAGGGCGAACCGGGCCAGGTCAGCCGTATAGCCGAAAACGCCCGGGGCTATGGCTGCCTGTTGCGCGACCATATCGACAAGGAGGATAACATCCTCTACCCCCTGGCCGAAAAGGTGCTCCCCGAGGACGTCCGCCCAGCCATGCAGGAGGGCTACCGGCAGGCCGAGGCTTCGGCGGCGGAAGGGTTGGAAGAGCACTATCGCCGCCTGGTGGAAAACTACGAGGCGCGCCTGGGCGCCTGAACAGAAAGGATGTACGGATGCGTATGAAGTTCCTGGCTGTTTTGTTTGTCGGGGTGGCCCTGCTGACGGCCGCTACAGCCTCGGCCCGTGAAAGCACCATCAACTGTCATTGCTTCAAGGATCGCAGTTACGACCCCGAGCAGCCGCACAAGGTGACGGATTATCTGCTGGCCACCACCCACAACTCTTTCTTCGCCCAGGCCTTTAGCCTCAACAAGGCTGATGTAGTTCGGGCCCGGATGGGGGGCATTGCCGGGGAAGACCTCTGGCTGGTCCATTATCTGTCGGAGAGAAGTGGCCTCCATACCCGCGATCTCATGGACGCCCGCGCCGACAAGGGTTTCTGGTCGGTGGTAATCCGCGAGCTGTCCCTGCCGGCGGATACGGTGGGAGCGCAGGTGCGGGCCATCGCCCAGCAGGGCGGCGATGACGCGGCGCTGGCGGCAGCCGTCGCCGACGAGACCGTCGGTCGTCTGCTGGCCGTGGAGGCTGACGAACTGAAATCGCTGCGCGACAGCGGGGCCGGCACCCAGCAGATCCTGCTGGCCGTCTTTCTGTCCCGACAGACGGGCCGGCCTGCCGGCGACATTTTCGCTGAGGTACATACCCAGAAAATAACCTGGGGCGAAGTGCTGGCCTCGGCCGGGCTGTCTCCCACCCAGATTGAGCCGGAAATCGTTAAGCTGATACAGTGAGGATGATGGCGGGAGTTCAGGCTGAAAGATGAAGGGCCAGAGTCCAGGCCAGCAAGACGGTCAGCAGAGCCAGAATGGTGAGGAGAACGTTGACCCACGGCGACGGTTGGCCGGCGCGGCGCAGATGCCGGCCGGCCAGCAGTCCTGGCATGATGCCGGCCATAAAGCCGAAGAGATGAGCGCCGATGTCGGTGTTTTCGTCGCCGACGCCGAGCAGCGCGAGCAGAGCCAGAGCGGCGGCAAGGGGCCAGAGCCACCCGCGAGTCAGGGGGTGACGCTTCTGGGCCATGCGGATACCGGCCAGCAGGCCGACAGCGCCGAAGAGGGCCGTCGAAGCCCCGACGGAGCGATGGTCGCTGTGGTAGACCCAGGCGTTGAGCAGATTGCCGGCGCTGCCGCTCAGCAGCACAAGGCTCCAGCCGAGACCGGAGCCAAGTTGGCGGCAGACAAGGACGAGGAAAAAACCGCCGATGCCGATATTCCCCAGCAGGTGCAGGGCGTCGGCGTGCAGGGTCAGGGCGGTGACGGTCCGCCACCATTGGCCGTTCAGAATTTTGTGGGCGTCGGCGTTGCCCAGGCCGATCCAGTCGACGGGCGCGTGACCGAAAGCCTGGATATCCATCAGGGTTACATTGTAGAAGATGGCCAGAACGCCAAGGACGGAAAGGGTGATCAGGCTGTTGTCGGCAAGGGCGGGATGCTCGGCGGGCGGCGGCCAGTTGAGGTTTTCCTGTTCAAAAAGGGTGATTTCTTTTTCTGCCAAGGTTAAATAACTGGGAGGCACCAGCAGATGCCACCCGGTTCCCGTTTTCAGCCGGCGGTGAGGAATGCGGCGGGCAGAGAGAACCAGGGTCCACTGGCGCATTCGCCCCCAGGCCAGAGAGGTCCTCTCCGGGAGGATGCGAACCCACTCGGGCTGTTCGGGCCCCTTTTCCACGGTCTGCTCGTAAGCGCTGTCGTTCTGCACCGCATACCTCCTGTCCACTGCCCGATCATGACAGAATGAGAGGGATATGGCAATCCTGCGACCCCTGTCGGGTCGGTTGACAAGCCGGATGTCGGGGATACAGTAGACGGGAGAGTTGCGTCTCCTTTGTCGGCCTGAAGGGGGAGGACCCTGTGCGCCTGGTTGTCGAAGAATTGCCTGTTGCCATCATGGATCGGCGTCCGATGGAAATTGTCGAGCGCAAAGGTTTGGGTCATCCCGATTCCATCTGCGATGCCGCCATGGACGCCGTCTCCGTGGCTCTGTGCCAGGCCTATCGGGAGCGCTTCGGCGTCATCCTCCACCATAATGTGGACAAGGGCCTGCTGGTGGCCGGGCGTACGCGCAAGTGGTTCGGCGGCGGGCGCGTGCAACGGCCCATGGATCTCTATATCGGTGACCGCGCCACCCTGGCGTACGGCGGCGACAGGATTCCCGTCAAGGAAATTGCCACGGAGGCGGCCCGCCAGTGGTTTCGTACACATCTGCCGGCTGTCGAGGTTGATCGCCACCTGCGCTGTCGCGTTGTCCTGGCTCCCGGCTCCGATGAGTTGACAGGTATTTTCAGCCGGCCGAGTGAGATTCTGGCGGCCAACGACACTTCGGCGGCTGTAGGTTTTTATCCCCTGAGCCGCACCGAGCAGTTGGTCCTGGCACTGGAAAATCACCTCAATGGTCAGGACTTCAAGCAACACTTTCCTGACACCGGCGAAGATGTCAAGATCATGGCGGTTCGCCGTGGCGAGGAGCTGGATCTGACGGTGGCCATGCCGCTGCTGGCCCCTTATGTCGCTTCCGAAAAAGACTACTTCCGGCGCAAGGAAGAGATCGGCGCCGAACTCGACCGTTTTGTCTCGGCGCTGACGCATGAAATGGCTGTTCACCTCTATTTCAACGCCCTCGATCAGGCGGGGAAGGGAGAGCAGGGCACCTATCTGAGTCTGCTGGGAACCTCGGCGGAGGACGCCGATTCGGGGCAGGTGGGACGGGGAAACCGCGTCAACGGCCTCATCTCGGTCGGACGCCCTCTGGGCACCGAAGCCGTGGCCGGCAAAAATCCGGTCAGCCATGTCGGCAAGATCTATAACGTGCTGGCCCATCGGGTGGCCCGCCGTCTGGTGGAAAAGGTGGACGGCATCCAGGAGGCGGCCGTATATCTGGTCAGCCGCATCGGCTCGCCGATCAACGACCCGAAAATGGCCGCACTGCAGCTGATCCTGGCGGCCGGGTACGGGCTGGCCGAGGTGTCGGAACCGGCGGCAGAGATTCTGCAGGCGGAATTGGACGATATTTCAAGCCTGTGTGAAAAACTGGCGCTTGGACACTACCCGGTCTGCTGAAACGGGCAGGGTAGAAAAGACTATCGGCGGTAACGCGCGCCGGCAGGAAGGATTTTCCCGTGGGACATCATCGGATAACAGAAGAGTGCATCGGTTGCGGCGCCTGTGCGGAGGTGTGCCCCATGCAGGCAATTCATCCCATCGATGGAAAATACCAGGTTGACATGCACCAGTGCATCGACTGCGGCACCTGCGAAGGCGTCTGTCCCGTCGATGCCATCAGGCGTCGCTGAGTAAAAGTGGCAGGGGATAAAAACAGAAAAGGCCGGCAATGAGCCGGCCTTTGGCGTTTGAAGGGGAGAGCTCAGGTCAGAAAGCCATGCTTAGGCCAAAAGAAATATTGTAGCTCTCGTCCAGGGTGTCAACCCCGTTGCTGACGCCGTCCATGAAGCCGGGGACATTTTTGGGATTCCACTGATAATTGAGGGTCAGGCGGGTATCCTGGCCGATGCAGCAGTCGATGGCCGCTCCCAGGAAATAATTCTGTTTTTCTTCCAAATACAGGGAGCTGCCGTCGGGAATAAAGATGTCATCCTCCGCAATGGAGTCCTCGAGCTGGAAGCTGGCGCCAAAAAAGGAGGTGACGTTGGAGTCGGCGGTGTAGCTCAAGCCCGTCAAATTTCCTTTGCTTTCCAAATAGAGCCCGGGAAAGGTCTCCGCCAACGGAATGTCATAGTCTTCGGCAGACACGGCTGCAGCGGTGACTAGCGACAGCAGGAGCGCCAGTACTCCGAAGAAAAAAACGCCGGTCATGCGGGAAATAATGGGTACCATGTTTCGCCTCTTGGGTCTGGGTTTGCAGGACAGGTCCTTTTTGGCCACAGTCAGCAGGTTGATTCAAGAGCAAGTAATGTGCCCAACAAGCCCGTTTTTGCGTTATTTTCTGAGGTGGGCTTGAGGTTCCAGGGAGTTAGGTGCGGGCTCGTTTGGTCTTCTGTAGCCATGCGCGAACCTCTGACTGTGGCCTGAGCAACACACCTGGGGCATAGTTTGAGTCAAAAGAGACGTTTCGTGTCAACGCCGGTCGGTTTTTGACGGGTGCAGTGCCTAAAGCCCATGCAGCCCAACCAGGCCTCTGTCTCCAGTACAGCTGTACCCTGGAAAATTCCGGTTGGCGCAGCTGCCCGCGCTGCCAGCAGGAAATGCACGGCTGCACGGGCTGTAGCTAAATAGCCAGCTGAAGCGCGGTGAATGAGGCCGTCCCCTTTTGGGGGCGGCCTCATTCATTTTGGATGGATTTTTGTATTCAGCCTGGATGGGCCTGCAGGGGGACTTCCAAGAGGTTCTGGTGAAGCGGGCAACTGGTGCCGATGCATTCGCGATTGTCGGCCTGCTGGTGGCAGCCGATGACGGCTTCGGCCCGCAGTGGGATCGACAGTAACGGCCCTGACAGCTCGGCGGCGGCTTTCAGGGCAACCCAGCCGTCGCGACGACAGCAGCGGGGAGCGTTCAGAGATGCGATACGGGAGAGCACCTCCTGGGTCAGCTGCTGAACCTGCTGGCGCTGCACTCCCTTGAGGGGATTGGCTTCGAGCAGAAGGCTGAAGGCGACGCCGACCCCGGTGGCGGCGCCGCAGGCGCCGAGGAAGGCACAGCTGCCACCGATAACCTTGCTCCCGCGCTGGATGCCGGCACGGATCTGGTCAGGGGAGATAGGACCGCCGAGATTGCCAAAGGTGGTGAGGATGACAGCCGGCACCAGAGCGTGGTGTTCAGGGCCATGGGTGGGAATGGCCGGGTGACGGCGGATTCGGTCGAAGAGGGCGAGCAGGTCCGTTTCGCGGCTCTCCAGGCAGATCTGTTCAATGACCTGCAGGGCGTCCTGTGAATGGCAGCCGTCACAGACGAAATGACCATGCATGCAGCTGGCGTTGGCGGCAAAATTCTGGCCGCAATAGGTGCAGGTGGCGGGACGCTCTTGCGGGAAATAGTCGAGGGGAGCGCCGCAGACCATGCAGCCGCTGCCGTACTTCATCGTGCTCGGCGCCGAAGGCTGGACCGCCGCTTGATCGGTCCGGGCTTCCGGCGACAGCGCGCAGCCGCAGCCGGCCCCGAGATCGAGGTTGCTGACGGCCCCCCCGGCATCGAAGACGAAAATCTGCTCGCCGAGCTGGGATGCCTCGCTGGCGGAAATCTCCACCTCCCTGCCGAGGGCGAGAGTCTGGCCGCTGCTGGTAGTGACGCTGGCGAAGGGGCCGCGGTACATGACTCGCACCCTGTCAGCGGCCTCGGGTTTGCGGGCCACGAAGGTCAGCGAATAGAAGGGGTGGTTCTGCACGGTGCGATAGGGGAAGCGTTTGAGCAGGCGGATGTTGGCGAAGCCTGCTTCTTCCAGCAAGCCAACCAGGTCTTGCTGGGTGAGGGCGCCGCCGATGCATTCGCCGTGCAGGGTGGTGTCGTTGCGGATGGCACCGCCGGGCTCGCTGTCGCACACCACATCGGCCACGACGAGGCGGCCGCCGGGTTTTAAGGCGCGGAAAATGCCGGCAAAGGTCCGACGCTTGTGACTGGAGAGATTCAGTACACAGTTGGAGAGGATGACGTCGGCACACTTCTCGGCCAGAGGCAATTCTTCCAGATAGCCTTTTTCAAAGGTCAGATTGTCGTAGCCGAGGTTGGCCCGCACACCTTGGGCTCCTCGCCGCGCCAACCCCAGCATGGGATCGAGCATGTCGACTCCGATGGAACGGCCCTCGGCCCCGACCAGGCGGGCGGCGATAAAGCACTCGACGCCGCCGCCGCAGCCGAGATCGACTACCGTCTCCCCTGGTTGCAGACCAGCGTCCAGCACCGGGCTGCCGCAGCCGTAACCGCGGAAGCGGAACTCGGCGGGAATGTGGGCGATAAGGTCGCTGTCATAGCAGACAGGATTGAGAATCTCCTCTTTGCTGTCGCCCACTGCCGCGGCGTAGAAGTCTTTGACGATGCGGCGGCTGTCATGATTGGCCAGGGACAGCAGGCAGTTGGCGTGGGTAAGGGCAACCGCGCCATGGGCTCCGCAATTCTCCAGCACATCCCCCATCTTCAGCCGCAGGTGCGGCCTGTCGTCGTCGAGGCTGGCGCCAGCCTCTGCAGCGATAAGCCAGAGCAGGACCTTTTCGTACAGTGGCACATAGGGGTCATCGCCCACGAAGCGGCCACCATGGAAGAAACTGTGGTCGGCATCGCCTCCTCCTGTGAAAAAACGCCAGGGAGAAGAGAGTGAAGCTGCCGTGGCCTCTCGCAGCCGCTGCAGAGACTCACCGTGGCGCCAGGCCGCGGCCAGACCCTGGGAAAGATCGCTGGCCAGTTCCTCCATGCCGACGGTGGCGGCCGAGGGGTAAAGGCGGCGGTCAGGGCCGACGGCGACGGATTCCCAGCCGCTGTTGCTGCCGTCCTGGACAGTGCCGACGGGGGCGAAGGCCTGGGTTCGCAGCGCTTCCAGGTTGTCGATACGGATGCCGCGCGCCTTGCCGCGTGCGGCGGCCCGGCGCAGCTGGTGGAAGAGTTCGTCCGGGGAAACAAAGCCTTCAGCCGCGGCCCGACCGCGCACAAAGTACCAGAGGAAATGGACAGTGGTGGCGCCGACGTCGGCGGCATAGTCGATGAGCGCGGGCATATCGGCGACATTGTCCTGCTCGACGCACATGGAGAGGGTGAAGGGGAGTTCCCGGGCTTTCAGCCACGCAAGCTCGGCGCCGAGGGCGGCAAAGGTTCCCTTTCCCCGGATGCGGTCGTGTCGCTCCTCCAGACCGTCAACGCTGACCTGCAGATGAAAGCGTGAGAGATCCCAGTCGGCTGTCTCCAGGTGGCGGGACAGCTGCAGGCCGTTGGTCAGCACGACGACCTGGGTGTCCCGGTAGGCCAGCAGGTCACGGACGATGGCCGCGAACTGGGGGTGGACGAAAGGTTCGCCGCCAGTAAGGGCGAAGACCCGGCAACCGAGGTCCACCGCTTCGGCGGCCAGCCGTCCCACGTCCTCAAGGGAAAGTTCGTCAGCCGCCGCCGGGCCGGAGGTGAACAGGCAATGGCGGCAGGTCAGGTTGCAGCGGTTGGTCAGATGAAACCAGAGTTCACGCAAATGTTCGGTCTTGAGGATGGCGTCACGGCCGCCGTAACCAGCGCCTTGAAGGTCCGGCAGCCTCTGCCGGAAACGTTCAGCCTCTTGCGAGCTGGAGGGGGCTTCTCCCCGCTGCCAGCGCTGCAAAAGTTCGTCGCCGGCGCGATTGGGCACGAACCAGCAGGGCTGGTCGCCGCGGACATATATGGGCACGTTCTCGAACTCGCAGCGTTTCCACTGGGAGGGATCAAAGGACATGGTGGACTCCTGAAAGCGTCAAAACCTAACGGGAAAGGGGATGTTGTGAAAGGTTTCATCTATAGCAGGTATTGGGGGATAGGGGCAAGTCGTGAAAACGACCTGCCGAGCGGGAGGGCGTAAAAACTTTTTTTCCTCAACAGGTAAACCTCGGTGGGCGGACACCGTCTAAATCAACAATTCCATGGATGATCCCATCCGCAAAAAATTAACGAAGGTAAAAGGGAGGTAAATGATGAATGCGAAAAAAGTAATGCTCATTGGTGGGTTGGTGGTGTGTGTCGCCGTTGCCGGTCCTGGTGCCGCGCTGGCTAAAGGGGGTCAGGGTGGCCAGGGGGCTTCGCGCTCGCAGGCCGGTTCGATGAACGGCGCCGGCTCCATGACCAAGTCTCAGTCGCAGAATCGTTACCAGCATCAGAACCAGTATCGCTATGAGAACAAAACGGGTGCGGCTGAGCAGACCGGCGACGGTATCGCGGACAAGGACAGCACCCGTGATCGTATCCAGCTGCGTGATCCTTCCACCCATGAAACCACGGAAACGGCGCAGTAAGTCGAAACAGTCGGAACCATGCACAAAGCGGGGGAGATGGGTAACCATCTCCCCCGTTCTCTTTTACTTCCCCTTGTTTTCCTTATCCACCACCTGGCGGATATCACCGAGGCATCAACGGCCCTGGGGGTGCAGGGTTTCGCAGCGGCAGCGTCCTTCCCGGTGGGCGAGCAGAACGGCGGTGAGGATGGTGGAGTGGCCGTGTCGGTGCACGTCCTCGCGGATATCGCCGCGACTGTGGTGGAAACAATAACAGATCAGCTCATCGTCCCCATCGGAGCCGGCCGGGTTCCTCATCAGACTATCCTTTCCAGGCGCACAAGCTTGCCACCTTCTTCATAGTGCAGGGCAAAACGGCCCTGAATCCCCCGCTCGCTCAGAAAGGGCCGCAGGTGGGCGGCGGGGAACTGCACCCGCATGCCTTCCTCCGTCGTCACCAGAATCTGCTGAACCTGCCCCTGGTAGTAGCGCAGAAACTGCTGGCGGTCGAGATGGAGGGAAAAATGGCAGCGGGGCATGGCGTCTCAGTCCTTGTCAAGACAGGCTCGCAGCCCCTCGGCGAGGGTCGGATATTCGAGCCGGATCTTCAGCTTCTCCAACATCTTGCGGTTGTCCATGCGCCGGGATTCGCTGAGGTAGGAGATCATCAAGGGCGCCATAACCTGGCGGGCTTCCTCCATGGAAATCTGCGGCGGGTGGGCCAGGCCGAGAAGGTCAGCCACGGCGAGAAAATACTGGGTCATGGTACCGCCCTGGCCATCGCAGACGTTGAAGATGTCGCCGGCTTCCCCCTTATCCATGGCCGCCAGGCAGACGCGGGCCAGATCTTCGGCGTGGATGCGGTTGGTCGATTTGCACTCCTCTTCCCGCAGCAGGGGGTGTCCCTCCGTCAGGCGGGCGATGGGAAGGCGTCCCGGGCCGTAGATGCCGGTGACCCGCAGAATGACCACGGGGACCTGGTGCTCCTTTCCCCAGGCGAGGAAGGCGTTTTCAGCGTCGAGGCGGCGCCTGGCCCGCGAGGTCTGCGGGTTGGGCGGGGTCTCTTCCGTGACCAGGTCATCGCCGCAGTCGCCGTAGACGCCGCTGGTGCTGATGTAGACGATTTTGGCCGGCTCCTGCCCCGGCGTGATGGCGGCCAGAAAGTTCCGCACCCGCGGATCGCTGAAGCCGCCCCCCGGCGGCGGCGCAAAGTAAAAGAGGCCGGCGCCGGCCAGCGGCAGCCCGGTGAGCGATTCGGGGTCGTCGAGGTGCCCGACCAGGGGTACAATCCCTGTCGCTGCCAGAGCCTGGCCTTTTTCCTCTTCCCGCACCAGTCCGTGCACCTGTTGACCCTGAGCCAAGGCCCGGCGGGCGACGCGGCGACCGATATCGCCGCAACCAATAATGACGATTCTATCCATGGAGACCATCCTTTTCAAAAGGCGTAAGGGAGTGCGGCCTTACGACAGGCTCTTGCTGACGATTTCATAGACGTCGCGGGAGAGCCTGGGGGCGTCGAGCAGGCGCTGCAGTTGTTCTTTCATCAGCTGCTGGCGGCCGTCGTCAAACTTGCGCCAGCGGATGAGAGCAGCGGCAAGGCGGGCGGCGACCTGGGGATTGAGAGGGTCGAGGGCCAGCACCTGCTCGGCGGTGAAGCGGTAGCCGCTGCCGTCTTCCCGGTGGAAAGCGGCCGGGTTCCCATGGCAGAAGGCGCCGATGAGGGCCCGCACCTTGTTGGGGTTGCGCAGGCTGAAGGCCGGATGCGCCATGAGGGCGCGCACCTGCATCAGGGTGTCGGGGTGGTCGGCGGTGGCCTGCAGGCTCAGCCATTTGTCGACAACGAGGGGGTCCTGCCTCCACTGGCCGTAGAAGGCGGCCAGCGCCGCCTGCCGTTCGGGGCGGCGGCTGTGGGCGAGGGCGCCGAGGGCGGCAATGACGTCGGTCATGTTGTCCCCCTGCGCGAACTGCCGCTGGCACAGACGGACGGTTTCATCCTCCTCCAGGGCCATGAGATAGGCGAGGCAGACGTTCTTGAGGCTGCGCCGTCCCACCGCCGCCGGCTCGATGCTGTACGGCCCGGTCTCGCCCAGACGCTCGTAGGTATCGAGCAGTTCGGCCTGCCAGCGCCGGGCCAGACTTTGGCGCAGGGCCTTACGGGCGGCATGGATTGCCGCCGGGTCGACCACGGTCATCTGTTCGGCCAGGTAGGTTTCACTCGGCAAGGTCAGGGCGAGGGCAAGCAGGGCCGGATCGGCCTCGCGATCCTGCAGGGTCAGGCCGAAGGCTTCGCTGAAAACGTCGGCCTCCCCCTGCGTGCGTCCCTGACGGAGATCCTCGACCAGGCCCAGCAGCACCCGCGTGGCCAGTTGCTGGCCGGCTTCCCAGCGGTTGAAGGGGTCCGCATCCCGAGCCATGAGAAAGGCGAGGTCGGCGTCGGCCAGGTCGATCTGCAGCTTGACCGGCGCCGAAAAGTCCCGCAGCAGCGAAGGGACGGGTTCTTCCGTAAGACCGACAAAGCGGAAGCTCTCCTCTTCCTGACGCAGGCTGAGTACCCGGGTGCCGGCTTCGTGGGGGGCTGCCTCCCCTTCGAGCTGCAGGGGGAGGTCGTTGCCCTGGCGGTCGAGCAGACCCAGGGCCAGGGGGATATGGAAGGGCTGCTTGCTCTCCTGTCCCGGTGTCGGCGGGCAGGACTGGCGGCAGCGCAGGGTGTAGACACCGCTGGCCGGGTCGAACTCCGTGGTGACGTGGATCTCCGGGGTGCCAGCCTGGCTGTACCAGCGGCGGAACTGTGCGAGGTCGGCGCCGTTGGCGTCGGCCATGGCCGCCAGAAAATCCTCGGTGGTGACGGCCTGGCCGTCATGGCGTTCAATGTAAAGATCCATCCCCTGGCGGAAGCCTTCACGGCCGAGCAGGTTCTGGATCATGCGGATGACCTCGGCTCCTTTGTTGTAGACCGTGGCCGTGTAAAAGTTGTTGATCTCTACGTAGGATTCAGGCCGCACGGGGTGGGCCATGGGGCCGGCGTCCTCGGGGAACTGGGCCTGGCGCAGGATGCGCACCTCCTCGATGCGCTTGACGGGCCGTGAGGTCATGTCGGCGGAGAACTCCTGGTCTCGAAAGACCGTGAGCCCCTCCTTGAGGCTGAGCTGAAACCAGTCGCGGCAGGTGATGCGGTTGCCGGTCCAGTTGTGGAAGTATTCATGGCCGATGACCCCTTCGATCCCCTGATAGTCGGCATCGGTGGCGGTATCGGGTCGGGCCAGCACGTACTTGGAGTTGAAGACGTTGAGCCCCTTGTTTTCCATGGCGCCCATGTTGAAGTCGTCCACCGCCACGATCATATAGATGTCCAGATCGTATTCCAGGCCGAAGACTTCCTCATCCCAGGCCATGGCTTTCTGCAGGGAGCGCATGGCGTGTTCGCACTTGTCGGCGTTGCGCGGCTCCACGAAGATCTGCAGGGTGACCACACGGCCGGAGCGGGTCGTGAAGCGGTCCTCGATTTTGACCAGCTGACCGGCGACCAGGGCGAAGAGATAGGACGGCTTCTTGTAGGGATCCTGCCAGCGCGCGAAGTGGCGGCCGTCATCCAGCTCGCCCTTCTCCAATAGATTGCCATTGGACAGCAGCACCGGGTACTTGGCGCGGTCGGCGACGAGGGTGACGGTGAAAGGCGCCATGACGTCGGGACGGTCGGGATAGTAGGTGATCTTGCGGAAGCCCTGGGCTTCGCACTGGGTGCAGAAGTTGCCGCTGGACAGATAGAGCCCTTCCAGCGAGGTATTCGCCTGCGGGTTGATTTCGGTGACGGTCCGCAGGGTGAAGGTGTCGGGCACGCCGGCCAGGGTCAGCGTCTCCGTGTCGACCGCATAGGCTGCCGCAGGCAGAGGCCGCCCATCCAAAATCACATCCCGCAGGGTGAGTTCGCGCCCGTGCAGCACCAGCGGGGCGGCGGGGTCGGTGCTGTCCGGGTTGCGGCGCAGACGCAAGGTCGCCGTGACCCGAGTCTTCGATTCGGCCAGCTCAAAATGCAGATCGGTGTTCTCCACCAGAAAAGCCGGTGGCGTGTAATCCTTGAGGTAAATCGTGGTGGGTCGGTTGGTCATGGACATTCCTTATCTCCGTGCGCGGCAATAAAAAGAGGTTCTTGGCAGGGGTTGGGTCCGCTATTTTCAGCCAGTTCCTGACATAAACAAAAAAGATGGTAAAGTTTACAAATTGTAATGAAGGCCCGATAAGGGCTTTCGTTGTCCTTTTATCAGACGTGATTATCGCAGGAGGCCAATGAATGAACAAGAGGATTGTCGGATTAATGGCGTGGCTGCTTATGGCGATGCTGGTCGGGGTGGCTGGAGCGGAAACCTTTGGCATGAAGCAGAAGCGCCCCAAGCTGCATGAATACGGCTCCGTGGTCATGAACAACTATTCCGAGCAGAAGAATATCGCGCCCGTCGTTTTTCCACACTGGGTACACCGGGCCAGGTACACCTGCCGCCTCTGTCATGTGGATATCGGCTTCGCCATGACCGCCGAAGGGACGCAGATGACGGAGACGGACAATATCAACGGCCTCTACTGCGGCGCCTGTCACAATGGCCAGGAAGCTTTTTCCGTCGCCAAGGCGGAAAAAAACTGCGATCGCTGCCACTCTTACGGCAAGAACGTGCTGTTCAAGAACAACTTCTATGATTTCCGCAAAAAAATGCCCAAAGAGCGCTTCGGCAATGGCATCGACTGGCTCAAGGCCGAAGACGAGGGGCTGGTCACGGTCAGGGACTACCTCGAGGGTGTCTCCATCTCCCGGGCCAAAATCAAAGAGCCGGATAAATTCGATCTGACCCCCACCGAGCCGAATATGCCCAACATCATCCTGTCACACCAGAAGCACGTGGTCTGGAACGGCTGCGAACTCTGTCATCCCGAGATATTTCCCGTCAAGAAGAGTGCCCAAGCCTACAGCATGCAGGACATCTTCAACGGCAAATACTGTGGGGTCTGCCACGATACGGTGGCGTTCCCCAATATCGACTGCCAGCGCTGTCACACCCAGCCGGTGCATTAATCTGGCGCGGGAGGGCCGCCGGTCCGTCCGCGCCAAAGACCTGAGGGATGAAATAGCGTATGACAACGATAGGGTCAAGATGGGTCTGGATACTGGGATGGTGCGTTCTGGGCCTCCTTTGGGCGGAAACGGGGGCAGCGGCGGGGAAGTACTGGGATTTCCCGCCGCTGCCGGCCCCCCACGAGTACGGTAATGTCTTGATCAGCCGAACCTCGGTGGAAAACAAGATCAAACCGGTGCTCTTCCCCCACTGGAGCCATCGCGCCAAATTCAGCTGCCGGGTCTGTCATTTCGAGCTCGATTTTGCCTTTGCCACCAACAAGACGGAGATCACCGAGGCTGAGAACCGTAACGGGCTCTACTGTGGCTCCTGCCATGACGGTGTGAGGGCTTTCGGACATACGGAAGGCAACTGTGAGAGGTGCCATTCCGGTTACGGGTCGACGGATGCGGAGAAATTTGAAGTTTTCAGCCGGCCCCTGCCGGCGGCGCCTTTCGGCAACAAGATCCACTGGGGCTACGCTTTGGAAGATGGGCTTATCAGGTCGGCCTACAGTCTTTTCCATGCGGACGAGAAGCCGATGGATTTCGACCGCGAGCTGGAGCTGCAAGCCGAATGGACCTATGTGCCACCGGCGTACTTCCCTCATGCCAAGCATACGCCCTGGCTCGATTGCGCCAACTGCCACCCGGACATCTTCAACGTCAAAAAGAAGACGACCCAGCATTTTTCCATGGAATATATACTCGAAGGCAAGTTCTGCGGGGTCTGTCACCTGCGGGTGGCTTTCCCTCTGGACGATTGCAAGGGGTGCCATCCGCGCATTTCCCGCTAATAAAGGATGAAGGTGATCATGAAAAGATGGGGATGGGGGGTTCTGGTCGGCCTGCTGCTGACGGCGACTTTAGTGCAGGCCGAATCCTGGAAAGACGATTTCGACCGGCTCTGCGGTCAGACCGCTGTGGCGGAAGGACTGACGGTCTCAGAACTGGACAGTCTGACCGCCGCCTGCGACCGGGTCATTCGAGACATTGAAAAAAGCGATTCGGTGGAGAAGAAGGTCTACCTTTTTCGTCTGAAAAAGTGCCGGAACCTCTTCAGTTATCTGGCCGAGGTCAAAAAGTCCCAGAGTGAGAAATGATCTCAGCCTGACTGGGCCAGGCGGTGAATATCCGCGACGAGCCGGTCGATGTCCTGTTCCGTGGTCTTCCAGGAACACATGAAGCGGGCGTGCCCTGATCCGATGAAGGTGTAAAAGATCCAGCCTCTTCGGTGCAGAGCCTCGATAAGGGACTCCGGCATCTGGACGAAAACGGCGTTGGCCTGCACCGGGTGCATGATGTCGACCCCGGGTATTTCCCGAAGATGCTCGGCCAGGCTGCGGGCGCAGCGGTTGGCGTGGTCGGCGTGGCGCAACAGGGCGCCGTCTTTGAGCATACCGATCCAGGGAGCGGCCAGAAAGCGCATCTTGGAGGCCAGCTGCCCTGCCTGTTTGCAGCGGTAATCGAATTCGCGGGCCAGGTCGCGATTGAAAAAAATCACCGCCTCTCCCATGGCCATGCCATTCTTGGTGCCACCGAAGGTCAGCACGTCGACGCCCGCTTTCCAGGTAAGCTCCTTGGCGGGAACCTGCAAGAAGGCCAGGGCGTTGGCGAAACGGGCGCCGTCCACCTGCAGGTGCAGGTTCAGCCGCCGGGCCTCTTCTCCCGCCGCCATCATCTCCGCCGCCGAGTAAACGGTTCCGACTTCCGTCGCCTGGGTCAGGCTCAATACGCGCGGCTTGGGGTAGTGAATGTCGGCGCGCCGTGTTACCGTCCTTTCCACTTCCCCCAGGTCGATCTTGCCGTTTTGCCCTGCCACCAGCAAGACCTTGGTGCCATTGGAAAAAAACTCGATGGCGCCGCATTCATCGGTCTCGATGTGGGCGAGTTCGTGACAGATGATGCTGTGATAACTCTGGCAGAGGGAAGCCAGCGACAGAGAGTTGGCTGCCGTACCGTTGAAGACGAAGAATACCTCGCAGTCGGTTTCGAAAAACTCCCGCAGCAGATTGCAGGCTCTTTCGGTCCAGGGGTCGTTGCCGTAAGCGTTGGCGAAGCCCTGGTTGACCGCTGCCATGGCCTCCCAGGCTTCGGGACAGATGCCGGCATAATTGTCACTGGCGAACTGGTTCATGATCTCAGACATGGGTGCGCTTCCTCCGCCGGGTTATGATGCACTCTCTGCTGGGAGCATAGAGGGAGCGGGGGCAGAAAATCAAGTGCCGGAAGCTGAGGTGCGAGTAACAGCTCAAACCGAAAGGCCGTAGAAGCCTGCAAGGACGGCGAAAAGAAGGCTTTTATTGCCGAAAGGGTCTGTGCTACTCTTTTTTGATGCCGCCGGTGCTCTCTTTGAGCCGGTGCTGACAATTCCTCTCAGCGATTTCGAGGTCCGTGGCTATCAAAACGTGGCGTCTCATATTCTTTGGCGGGCTTTTTCTGCTCTTTTCCGGGCTGTGCCAGGCCGAGGCCCGGGTTGTGCGCACGGGAGTCTACCCGATTCCTCCCCTCATTGTTCTGTCCGACCAGAATACACCGGATTCCGTGCAGGGGATTTTCCCCGATTTACTTCAGCATATTGCCAGGCAGGAAGGCTGGCAGCTCGAATTCGTGCGGGGAACCTGGGCCGAGTGCCTGTCGCGATTGGAGAAGGGGGAGATCGACCTGCTCCCCGCCATCGCCATCACCCGGGAGCGGAGCCGATATCTGGCCTTCTCCAGGGAGCCCGTGGTCTCCGACTGGGGTCAGGTTTTTGTCTCCTCCTCTACGCCCTCCTCTATTGAATCCATTATTGACCTGGACGGCAAAACCGTGGCGGTCATGAAGGACAGCGTCTTTTATGTCGGCGACAACGGCCTGCGCCAGCTCGCCGAGGCGTTCAAGCTGCAGATCGATTATCTGGAGCTGAATGGACCGGACCAGGTGCTGGGTGCTATTGCCAACGGCGAGGCGGACGCGGGTCTGGTCAATCGCATCTACGCCCTTCCTCATGAATACACCCAGCCGATTCGCAAGACCTCCATTCTGGTCAGCCCTTTCGAGATTCTCTTTGCCACCCGTCCGGGAGCCGATGCCCAGTTGCTGGAAAAAATCGACGGACACCTGACCCGCCTCAAACAGAATCCCGGCTCACTATACTATCGCAGTTTGGACACCTGGTTTGGGCAACCGTCAAAAATGCACCTGCCGGCCTGGCTTCCCAGGGTCTTGACATTGGCCGCTGTGCTGGTCGTTTTGCTGTTGGCATCCTCCTTGTGGGGTCGTTTTCTGGTCAAGAGAAAAACCGCAGAGCTCAAGGATAAAAACCGTGAATTGCGGATGGAGATTGCCGAACGCAAACAGGTGGAGGCTTTGCTGCGTGAACAGGCCCAGCTCCTGGAACAGGTGCACGAAGCCGTTTTCACGACAGATTCGGATAATATGGTTGTTTCCTGGAACCGAGGGGCCCGGGATCTTTTTGGTTATTCGTCGGATGAAGCCCTGGGGATTCCGGTTTTTCAGCTGTTCACGGAACCTTTAGGCGATGACATCCCCGCAGCTATCCACCGGCTGCTGCGAGGAGACAGGGAAGCTGTTCTGGAAACTCGGATGTTGCGCCGGTCGGGGGTCGTGTTTCACGGCCAGATCTCCCTGTCCTCGCTGCGCGATGATGGCGGTGCCGTTAAGGGCGTCATCTTTTCCATTCGCGATATTACCGAGAGTAAAGAGGCCGAGCAGGCGCTCAGGAGTCAGTTCGACCAGGTCAGTACCATCTTCGATGCTCTGGAGGCCGTGGTCTACGTGGCTGACATGGAGACTCACGATCTGCTGTATATCAACCAGAGCGGTGAGGCCTTGTGGGGACACGGCTGGCCGGGGCTTAAATGCTACGAGGTGCTGCAGAAAGACATGGCCGGGCCCTGTGAGTTCTGTACCAACGATCGGCTGCTGGTAAACGGCGAGATACAGCCTCCGGTGAAGTGGGAATTTCAGAACACGGTGACCCAGCGCTGGTACCAGTGTATCGATCGCGCCATCACCTGGCCGGACGGCCGCCTGGTCCGTATGGAGATCGCCATCGACATCACCGAGCAGCGTCAGGCCAAGGACGCTATCGCCGCCGAGCGGGCTTTTCTCCAGGCCGTCGTCGACGGTGTCGTCGACCCCATCATGGTCGTGGCGCCCGACTACCGCATTGTCATGATGAACAAGGCGGCGCGGCAGCATTTGAGGTCGGATCTGCAGCAAATGACCAGTCTGTGCTGCCATCAGGTTTCCCACGGCAGCGAAGTGCCCTGTCAGGGCTCCGACCACCCCTGCCCCCTGGAGGAAGTCAAGAAAACGGGGCAGCCGGTCACCGTCATCCATCAGCATGCCCACAAGATTGGTGAGCGCCGCATTTATGAAGTGGAAGCATCCCCCCTGCGGGAGGTCGACGGCACCCTTACCGGCATCATCGAGGTTTCACGCGATATCACCGACCGCCTGCACATCGAGGCCAGGCTGAGCGACAACGAGCAGCGCCTGCACCATCTGGCTCACCACGATCCCCTGACCGATCTCCCCAATCGCCTCCTTTTTCAGGACCGCCTGCAGCATGCCCTGGACAAGGCCCGGCGGCAGAACCTCATGGTCGGCCTGCTTTTTATTGATCTCGACCGCTTCAAGGTGATCAACGACACCCTTGGCCATGAGACCGGTGACAGGATGTTGACCGAGGTGGCCAAGCGCATACGCTACTGGGTGCGGGCTTCGGATACGGTAGCGCGCCTGGGCGGCGACGAGTTTGTCATTATCCTGGAGGATATCCAGGATTCCACCTACGTGGGGGCTGTCGCCCAGAAAATACTGGGTGTACTGACGCAGCCGGTGCATCTTGATGAGCAGGAGCTTTTCGTGACGGCAAGTATCGGCGCCAGCCTCTTTCCCGTGGACACGGAAAGTCCTGAAGAACTGATGAAATATGCCGACGTGGCCATGTACCGGGCCAAGGACAAGGGCCGCAATAACTGCCAGTTTTTCACCCCGGACATGAATGCCCGCGCCCATGAGCTGCTGGCCCTCGAAGGAAGCCTGCGCAAAGCCCTCGACAACGATCAGCTGGTACTGCACTATCAGCCGCAGATCGATCTCAACAGTGGTGAACTGATCGGCATGGAGGCCCTGTTGCGCTGGATGCATCCGCAGCAGGGGCTCGTCTCTCCTGGTGATTTTATCCCCCTGGCTGAAGAGACCGGGGTCATCCTGCCTATCGGTGAATGGGTTTTGAAGACCGCCTGTCTGCAGAACAAGGCCTGGCAGGAGCAGGGCTTCCCCCCTGTTCGCATGTCGGTAAACATCTCGGCCAAACAGTTCCGTCAGGCCGATCTGGTTGACGTGATCGACCGGATCCTGGAGGAAACAGGTCTCGATCCCCAGTGGCTTGAACTGGAAATTACCGAAAGTGTCATCATGGAAGATTTCGGCGAGGTCATCATGACCCTGACTGATCTCAAGGTGCGCGGGATGCACCTGGCCATCGACGACTTCGGTACGGGTTATTCTTCGCTGGCGTATCTCAAACGCTTCCCCATCTCCAAACTCAAGATCGATCAGGGTTTCGTGCAGGATATCACCAAGGACGCCAACGACGCCTCCATCGCCGCTTCCATCGTTGCTTTGGCTCGCAGCATGAATCTGGAGGTTATAGCCGAAGGGATAGAAACCCGGGAGCAGCTGGAATTTCTCCTGGATTATGGCTGCGACCAGGGTCAGGGTTTTCTCTTCGGTCGCCCCCTTCCGCAGGAACAGTGTCTGGCTTACCTGACGCCCTCGACTGCTTCCGGTTCAGGCAAAAGCCTCATTCCCTTCTGACAGATCTAAAGCTCTTTAGGCGCTTTGCCAGTGATTCCCACCTCTTTCCTCCAGTCGTCGTTTCGGGTGTTCTTTCGGTTTGCCAGAAGCAAAAAGTTACGCTAATATCGCTGTCTACCCGCAGGAGGGGGGGGAGATGAAGAGGTTTGTAGTATCCCTTTTTTTCCGCAGCATCGGGGCCAAGCTGGCCCTGTTCGTTTTGCTGCTCATTGCCGTTATCACCGCCGCGTCGGCATTTTTGGTTATCAACATCCTCGATCGTTTCCTGGTGGCGGAAATGGTCAAGCGGGGACAGTCCATCGCCCTGAGCGCCACGACACCGGCCGGTTTCAGTATCCTTTCAGGTGACCGATTGGCCCTCGACAATCTGGCCGCCAAGATCAAGGACTCGCAGCAGGACATCCTTTATCTGGCAATTGTCGATACCGAAGGGAAGATTCTGGCCCACAATGACCTGTCCAAGGCAGGGCAGAGCTACACGCTGGTTCCGGGCGCGCTGCTGGACCGGGGGGAGAATGGAACGGTTCGCCGGATTGTCCAGGACGGGGTGGATGGCTACGAGTTTTCCAGCAGCGTCCATTTCGCCGGTAGTCACGTCGGTCAAGTTTTTCTCGGCATCGATGCCGCCAACCTGGAAGCCAGCCGCAGCAGCGCCCGCCATCAGATCGCCTGGATCAGTGTGGCCGCCCTGCTGGGGGGAGTTGCTGGTGCCATTCTGTTGTCGCGGATCATCACCGGCCCCATCCAGCGGCTGGCTAACGGTGTCAACCGCATCAAGCAGGGGGATTACCATGTGACCCTTGTTCCGCGCAGCCGAGATGAACTGGGGGAACTGACCCGCAGATTTAATGAGATGGCAGGGGTGATTCAAGGGCAGAAGGATAGTCTGCAGAAATATGCCGAGAATCTGGAGTCATCCTACAGCGATACCGTGCGCATTCTGGCCGCCGCCATCGACGCGCGGGATCAGTATACCTATGGACATTCTTCCCGGGTGGCCGGGCTTTCTCTTCTTCTCGGAGAAAAACTGGGGTTGTCGGCAGATGAGCTCAAAGAACTGGAAATGGCCTGTTTTCTACACGATGTCGGCAAAATCCGCATCCCGGATGATGTGTTGAATAAGCAGGGAACCCTGGATGAACAGGAGGCGAAGCTCATACGCTGCCATCCAAGTTATGGCGCCGAGATCCTCGGGCTGGCCGATTCGCTTCACCGCTACATTCCGGCCGTCCTGCAGCACCATGAATTTTATGACGGCAGCGGTTATCCCGCTGGTCTTAAGGGGAGCCAGATTCACCTTCACGCCCAGATTGTCGCCCTGGCAGACAGCTTTGACGCCATGATCTCTTCACGACCCTATCGGTCCGGGCGTTCACGGGATGCGGCTGTACGGGAAATCCGGAAGTGCCGCGGCAGCCAGTTTTCCCCCGAATTAACCGACCTGTTCGTCAAGATACTTCCGGAATTCGACGCGGGCCGGCGGCCATCCTTTATGGGAGATGGTTTATGAAGTTTCCCCTTAAAAAGATCTGTCTGTTAACGCTGCTGGCAGTTTTGAGCCTCCTGGCGTCTTCCTGTGCTCTACACAAACCCGCCCCATCCCCTCTTTCAATGAAAGATTTTCCAGGTCCGGGACAGGATCGAGAAGGTGCCCTGGTTCGGAAGCAACAAAAGCTTATGTCTCAGGGGGACTACCTGGCTGCCTTGGGTCTCGCCGGTGACAGCGCGAAGGGGTACAGCGCCGAGATTCTCAGTCGGGCGCTGCCCGGCGCCTATGGGCAGGGGGAGGAGATGTTGTCGAAAGAGCATTATGCAGAGGCCGGGGCCACCTTTGCCTATCTGCTGTCCCTCGCAAAGGGGGAAAAGACATCCCTCGTCGGCGATGAGGTGCCCATCGAAGAGTTGGCCCGGCAACGGGACTTCTGCGCGGAGCAGCTGATGGTGCAGGGAATGACCGAATACCGGAACGGACTGCTCGAAGAGGCAATCGGGACCTGGGAGCAGATTCTTGCCTTTTCCCCCGAACACGAAGGGGCGCAGAAATCTCTGGCGACCAGCCGCACCCAGTTGGCCAATCTCAAGGCGCTGGCGAAAGAGGAGCCTTGATACCCCCTTACCCGGTATTGCGCAAGCCGGCGGCAATACCGTTGATGGTGGCTGCCAGCGCATAGTTCAATTCATCGTCCTCTTCCTGGGAGCGCTTGCGACGCAGCAGTTCGACCTGGATGAGACTCAAGGGGTCGACGTAGGGTTTTCGCAACTCCAGGGAACGGGACAGGGGCTGGTTTTTTTCCAGCAGCCGCTGCTGACCGGTGAGAGCCAGCAGCATTCGGCGCGTGCGGCTAAACTCGTCGACAAAGAGATCGAAAACGCGCTGCCTCACATCGCTGTCCGTCACCAGTTCGGCGTAGAGGCGGGCCAGGGGAAGGTCGACCTTGGTCAGGGCCAGCTCAATGTTGCGCATCATGTCTGAAAAAAACGGAAACTCTTCCATCATTTTCCGAAGCAGTTCTTCTCTGTTGCGATCCTCCCCGATAAAGCGCTCAAACGCATAACCGACCCCAAACCAGCCGGGAATAACGTGGCGACTCTGCATCCAGCCAAAGCCCCAGGGGATGGCGCGCAGGTCGTCGAGACTCTGACTGTCTTTGCGGCGCGAGGGCCGTGAGCCAATCTTGGCCAGTTCGAATTCAAGGACGGGTGTGGCTTGTTCGAAGTAGCGGAGAATGTCGGGATTCTCGGCGATCTTGTCCCGGTAGCGAGCAAAGGCGTAACCGGAGATTTCTTCCATGGCTTCTTCCCAGCGGGCGGGAATATCCGGACAGTCCAGCAGAGAAGGGCACAGCGCTTCCAGCGAGGCGGCGACCATGAGTTCCTGGTTGCGCAGCGCCAACTGGGGGTCGGAATACTTGAAGCTGATCACTTCGCCCTGTTCCGTGAGTTTGAAGGTGCCGGTGAACGCCCCCGGCGGCTGGGCGACGATGGCCCGGTGGGTGGGGCCGCCACCGCGCCCCACGGTGCCGCCGCGGCCGTGAAAAAGGCACAGTTTCACCTGGCATTCCTCAGCGACCCGATGCAGGGCACGGTGGGCTTTGAAAATCTCCCAGGTGCTGGTGATCATGCCGCCGTCCTTGTTGGAGTCCGAATAGCCGAGCATGATCTCCTGCCAGCGTCCCCAGGAGTCGAGATAGGGCTGGTAATCGGCGGCGGTCCACAGGCTGCGGCAGATGGCAGGGGCGTTACGCAGATCCTCGATGGATTCAAACAGAGGGACAGGCATCAGGCCGGGATCTTCCCCCCTTTTATTCCCTTTGACCACAATGCCCGCCAATTCACACAGCCACACCAGCGCACGGATATCGGCCACGCCGCTGGCTCCGCTGATGACATAGCTGCGAATGGCCTGGGCGTTGCCGTGTTTTTTCTGGTCGGCGATGGTGCGCAGGGCTTTAAGCAGCTCTTCCGTCTGGCGGGAAGGGGGTGTTGGAAAGTTCTCGGCGGATTCGGTGCAACCCTTTGCGCCGACGGCCAGCTCTTGCAGTGCTTGGCTATGCACCCGGGCATGTTGGCGAATGTCGAGGGTGTGCAGGTGGAAACCGAAGGTGTCGACCTTGCGCAGCAGCGGGTCGAGCCATTGGCTTGCCAAACGCTCGCCGCCGTTCTCTCGCAGGCTGTCCCGCATGAGTTCCAGATCTTCGGCAAACTCGGAGGCGACGTCGTAGCCCTCGGCGGTTCGGGGTTGGCTCAGGGCTCCCTGCAGACGGTAGTGCACGAAGCCGAGCAGCTGCCGGTAGTTTTCACAGGGGAAACTGTCGGACAGGCTCTGTTCGAAGAAAGGATAGGCCTGGCGGTAAGCCTCCAGGCGTTGGGTGATGGCGCGGGAAACGGGAACCCGGCAGGTGGAGGGGGTGAGCAGCTCCTGCAGCAGGCTGACGGCTTCGAGATAATGACCCAGAATGAGGGTGCGGGCCTGGACCAGGGCCTCGATGGTCGACTCCGGGGTGACAAAGGGGTTGCCGTCCCGATCACCGCCAATCCACGAACCGTAGCGGAGCACTGTCGGCAGGTCGTGCGCTTCGATCCGCCTTCCGTAGACCTCCTGCAGGGCGGCGGCCAGGTCAAGATACAGTTCATGGGTCGGTGGAAGCAGGGCATTGAGGTAGTGGTCGAAGCCCATGCGGATCTCGTCGCCTACCGTCGGCTTGCGGCGGCGCACCTCGTCACTCTGCCACAGGGCGGTGATATCGGAGAGTATCTCCTGCTGACTCCGTTGGACTTCCGCTTCACCGAGGGGGAGTCGGTCAAGTTCTTCGAGCTGTTGGCCGATGCGCCGGCGTTTGAAGCGAACAACCCGGCGGGCGACTTCCGTCGGATGGGCGGTGAAAACCGGGATGATCTCGATGCGCGTCAGGCGTTCGAGGACGGCGTCGAGATCCAGTCCTTTCTTTTGCAGCCGCAGCAGGGTCCCGCGCATCGACCCCGCCTTGTCCGGTGCGCCAGCCTGCAGGCGTTCGGCCCGCCGCCGCCGCTTGCGGTGGTTGGTCTCGGCCAGGTTGGTCAGTTCGAAAAAGGTGGCGAAAGCCTTGATGATGGTGTGGGACTGGGCCACGGAGAGATTGCGCACCAGGGCCAGAGCCTGTTGCATAAGCTCGCTCTCCACCGGATCTTCCAGCGCGCCCGCTCCCGCCTTGGCCAATTGCTCACGGTGGCGGATAGCCAGTTGCCGCAGCTCTTCCTCCGTGTTGTAGAGGTCCAGACCCGCCTGCTCGCGGATGACGGTGCCGAGCATCTTGCCGAGAGACCGCACATCCCGGCGCAGAGGGATGTCCTTGCTCTCTTCCTGCCGACTGGTCAATTCATACAGACGTTCCATCTGGTCGACGGGATACCAGTAGTTTTCATTGCGGGGCATGACGGTAAATCCTTTCATCGGAGGAGGGTGACACTGATCTGTATTATACCAGTTCTCCTGAAGGCTTCAGCCCGGAGGAGAAGATCCGGATTTCTGGTAGACTTGTCTGCAGGGAAAACCCGAGCAGCGGTTCTTGAAAGAGGATCCTTATGACAAGAAAAAACCATTTCTGGCTGGGACTCTACGCGTTGCTGCTGGCGAGCCTGTGGATACCGCCGCTGGGATGGACGCAGGATCCGTCAGCTTCCGCTGAGCCGGCAATCCTCAACCTTCATTATTACTGGGCCGCCAACTGTCCGCACTGTGCCGAGGCCAAGCCATTTCTTGAAAAACTGACGACGACCTACCCCCGGTTGCGGCTGATCGAGTACGAAGTCTGGAGTAACCGGGAACATTTCAACCGTCTGGTTGCCTTGGCAGAGCACTCCGGCAGCGGTACCGTCAGCACCCCGGCCATTCACATCGATGACCGTTTGTGGTTCGGTTTCTCAGCGGAGACCGCCCGTGAAGTCGAAGCCTTCGTGGCGCAGCGGCTCGGGTCGGAAGTGTTGGCGGCAACAGCATCGCCAGGGAAGGAATATGCCGTTCGCCTCCCCCTGCTGGGAGAGGTTGACGGTGAAAGCCACTCCCTGCTGCTGATCACTCTGGTTCTCGCCCTGCTCGACAGCTTCAACCCCTGCGCCTTTTTTGTCCTCTTTTTTCTCCTCAGCATGTTGGTGCATGCGCATTCACGCCAGTGGATGCTGGTGGTGGGCGGTACCTTCGTCTTTTGTTCCGGCTTTATCTATTTTCTGTTCATGGCGGCCTGGCTGAATCTCTTTCTGCTGGCCGGCCACCTGCCCTGGATTACGGTGACGGCAGGGCTGGTGGCCCTGGGAGTCGCCGTCATCAACATCAAGGACTTCTTCTGGTTTAAAAAAGGGGTAAGCCTGTCCATTCCCGAGGAGGCCAAGCCGAAGCTCTTTGCCCGCATGCGCTCTCTGCTCGGCCAGCGTCGACTCGGCCCCGTGCTGGCGGGCACCTTGGTGCTGGCTGTGGCGGCCAATGCCTACGAACTGCTCTGTACCGCCGGCTTCCCCATGGTCTATACCCGTCTGCTGACCTTGCGTCTACTGACAACATGGCAGTATTATGGCTACCTTGCATTCTACAACCTTGTTTACATCCTGCCGCTGTTGACCATCACCCTGGCCTTTACCTGGACCCTGGGCTCACGCAAGCTCAGCCAGTGGGAAGGCCGGGTGCTCAAGTTGCTGTCGGGTGTAATGATGCTGCTTTTGGGCGGCGTGCTGCTGCTCCACCCAGCCTGGCTCAACAATCCGGCCGCCGCCGGCGGAATGCTGGCGATGGCCATCGGGTCGACGGCTGTGGTCGTGGTCGTCTATCGCCGCCTCTATCCACAGGGAAAAAATGATTGAGAGAAAGGAAGATCACCGCATGAGTCTAGCAGGAAAAAACATTCTCATCACCGGTGGAGCTCAGGGGATCGGCCGCGGTCTGGCCGAGCGTTTTCTGGTCGAAGGGGCCCGGGTGATGATCGCCGATATCGACGAGGAAGCCGGTCGAGAAACCGAACGGGAACTGCAGGCGGCGGGGGAGGTGCGTTTTTTCCAAGCCGATGTGGCCTCGGAGGAGGAGGTCGGCAGCCTGGTCGCGCAGACGCTGCACACCTTTGGCGGTCTGGATGTGCTGATCAACAACGCCGGCATCATGATCCGCCGGCCTCTGACGGAGCTGAGCCTGGCGGAATGGAACCGGGTCCTGGCCGTCAACCTGAGCGGCGCTTTCCTCTGCGCCCGCGCCTGTGCCCCCGCCCTGCGCCAAACCAAAGGCGCCCTGCTCAATATCGCCTCCACCCGGGCCCTGATGTCCGAGGCCGACACGGAAAGCTATGCGGCTTCCAAGGGGGGGCTTCTCGCTCTCACCCACGCCCTCGCGGTCAGTCTCGGGCCGCAGGTACGGGTGAACTGTATCAGTCCGGGCTGGATCGACGTGTCCGGCTGGGCCAAAAAGTCCGTCCGGGTTCAGGAAAAGTTGAGTGAAGCCGATCATGCCCAGCATCCGGCCGGGCGCGTGGGCACCCCGGACGATATCGCGTCGCTGGCCGTTTTTCTCTGCCGCCCCGAAAACAGCTTCATCACCGGTCAAAATTTTGTAGTAGACGGTGGCATGACGCGCAAAATGATTTACGTCGCGTAGTTTTTCCTCAAAACTCACATGTTTCTAACAAAGCGGCCCTATATTCCTCAAAATCACGTGATATTTTCGAGGAGAAAAGAAGCGGACCCATGAGCAAAGAGCGCATTCTGGTCATCGAGGACGAAGAGGATATCCTGGCCCTGATCCATTACAACCTGGCCAAGGAGGGCTACCAGGTCGCTGGCGCCATCAGCGGGGAAGAAGGACTGCAGAGGGCTAGACAGGAACCCTTCGACCTGGTGGTTCTCGACCTGATGCTGCCGGGACTCGACGGCCTGGAGGTCTGTCGGGCGCTGAAGAACACCCCGGCCCTGGCCCATATCCCGATCATCATGACCACGGCCAAAGGGGAGGAGTCGGACGTGGTGCTGGGCCTGGAGATGGGCGCTGACGATTATGTCACCAAGCCTTTTTCGCCCAAAATCCTGCTGGCCCGTATCAAGGCGGTGCTGCGACGACGCAGCGAGGGGGAAGTCCCCGCGGCCGAAGAGGTCCTGCGCATGGGCGAGCTGGTCATCCATCCCGGCCGCAACGAGGTGCTGGTCGGCGGTGAGCCCGTCGAACTGACCTTCACGGAGTTTCGCGTCCTGCATTTTCTGGCCAGTCGTCCCGGCTGGGTCTTCACCCGCTACCAGATTGTCAATGCGGTGCGAGGCGACGACTACTCGGTCACCGACCGGGCGGTGGACGTACAGATCGTTGGACTGCGCAAGAAGCTGGGCCCCTGCGGCAAGGTTATCGAAACGGTCCGTGGCGTCGGCTATCGTTTCAAGGCCTGATTATCCTTTCTCACGAGGCAAAATAACATGATGCGTCCCAAGCGGTTGCTCTGGCAGTTCTATATTCCCTGTCTGCTCATCATTCTTCTCTCCCTGCTGGTGCTGACCTGGTATTTTTCCAACACCCTGCGCTCATCCTACCTTAAGCAGACAAAAGAAGATCTGATGGCCCGGGCGCGCCTGGTCACCGTGCAGGTCAAAGGGCTTTTCGCCGTCTCCCAGTCGCCCTATCTCGAAACGCTGGTCGCTGAATTAGGCCAGGACTCGGCGACGCGAATTACCCTCATCATGCCCTCGGGTGTGGTGCTGGCCGACTCGGACGAAGAAGCCGCCCGTATGGAAAACCATGCGGGGCGGCCGGAGGTTGTGGAGGCGATGCAGGGGAGCACCGGTCGCTCTGTCCGTTTCAGCCATACCATCCAGCAGGACATGATGTACGTCGCTCTTCCGGTGGCGGAGAACGGTGCCATCACCGGCGTGGTACGGACCGCCATGGCGATCACGGCTTTGGACGAAACCCTGGACACCCTGCTGCGTCGGGTCATCCTGGGCGGGGTGGTGGCGGCGGTGCTGGCGGCTCTGCTGAGCCTGCTCGTCTCCCGCCGCATCAGTCAGCCTTTGGAGATGATGAAGCAGGGCGCTGAGCGCTTTTCCCGGGGCGAGCTGCAGCAGCCGCTGGTCGTGCGAGGTTCGGCGGAGGTGCGCAGTCTGGCCGAAGCGATGAACAAGATGGCCGCCCAGCTCGATGAACGCATCCGTACGGTGCTGCGCCAGCGCAACGAGCAGGAGGCGGTGCTGGCCAGCATGGTGGAAGGAGTTCTGGCGGTGGATGCGGAGGAGCGCATCCTGCGCCTGAACCGGGCGGCGGAAAAGCTGCTGACTCTCGATTCCGCAGAGGTCCAGGGTCGGCGCATTCAGGAGGTCGTGCGCAAGGCCGATCTGCAGCGGTTTATCGCCCAGGCGCTATCCAGCCCGGAAGCGGTGGAGGGGGATATCGTCTTTCACGGTGACCCCGAGCGTTTTCTGCAGGCCCACGGTACGGCCCTGCGCGGCTCCCAAGGGCAGCGCATCGGCGTCCTTATCGTTCTTAATGACGTGACCCGTCTGCGCCGCCTGGAGACCATGCGTCGGGATTTCGTCGCCAATGTCTCTCACGAACTGAAAACGCCGATTACGGCCATCAAAGGGTTTGTCGAAACCCTCCTCGACGGCGCCATCAACCAGCCGGAAGATGCCCAACGCTTCCTGTCCATCATCTGCAAGCAGGCCGACCGTCTCAATGCCATCATCGATGATCTGCTCGATCTGTCCCGTATTGAGCAGGGCGCCGAACGGCATCAGATCGACCTGCAACCGGGGGCCGTGGACGAAGTGGTGCGAGCGGCCATCCAGTCCTGCGAGATGCAGGCGCAGGAGCGGGAGATCCTGGTAGAGCAGGCCGTGGATGAAAGTCTGCGGGCTCGCTTCAATCCTCCGCTGATCGAGCAGGCCCTGGTCAATCTCATCAGCAACGCCATCAAATATTCCTCCGAAGGCAGTCGGGTGCTGGTGGAAGGGAGGCAGAGCGCCGATGGCGTCGTCATCCGTGTCATCGATCAGGGCTGCGGCATCGCCCGCGAGCATCTGCCCCGTCTGTTCGAGCGCTTCTACCGGGTCGACAAGGCCCGCAGCCGCAAACAGGGGGGCACCGGGCTGGGCCTGGCCATCGTCAAACACATCGTGCAGACCCATGGCGGCCGCGTGGCCGTGGAAAGCGTCCCCGGTAAAGGCAGCACCTTCTCCATCATCCTTCCTTCAGACCTTCGTTCCTAGTCTTTCCGAGTTGCGGGCCGCTCTGGGCGTGATAAGGTTTAACCGTTCTTTTAATCCCGTGACGGGGGAGGAACGGTTGAACCCGCCCAGAGGAGGATCCTATGCACGCCCAACAAGCCGATACACTCAAGACGAAAAAGGCCCTGACGGTCGCTGGCCGTACTTACGATTATTTCAGCATTCCCGCTGCCGAACAGGCGGGACTCGGAGATCTCAGCCGCCTGCCTTTCTCGCTCAAAATATTGCTGGAAAATCTGCTGCGCTTCGAAGACGGCCAGAGTGTGACCGTCGCCGACATCGAAGCCTTGGCCGCCTGGCTCAAGACCCGCTCCTCCTCCCGTGAGATCGCCTTTCGTCCTGCCCGGGTGCTGATGCAGGACTTTACCGGTGTCCCTGCTGTCGTGGATCTGGCCGCCCTGCGCGACGCCATGGCCCGTGCTGGGGGCGACCCGGATAAGATCAACCCCCGGGTGCCGGTGGATCTCATCATCGACCACTCGGTCACAGTGGACCGTTACGGCTCGCCTGAGGCCTTCGCCGCCAACGTCGCCGCCGAAATGGCGCGCAACCACGAACGCTACGCCCTGCTGCGTTGGGGACAGAAGGCTTTCGCCAATTTCCGCGTGGTGCCGCCGGGCACCGGCATCTGTCACCAGGTGAATCTGGAGTATCTGGGGCAGACCGTATGGAGCGCTGAGGAGGACGGCCGCGCCCTGGCCTATCCCGATACCCTCGTCGGCACGGACAGCCATACCCCCATGATCAACGGCCTTGGTATCCTGGGCTGGGGAGTCGGCGGCATCGAAGCGGAGGCGGCCATGCTCGGCCAGCCCATTTCCATGCTTATCCCCGAGGTGGTTGGCTTCCGTTTGGAAGGCTCCCTGGCGGCGGGGGTCACGGCTACCGACCTGGTGCTCACCGTTACCCAGATGCTGCGGAAATTCGGCGTCGTCGGCAAATTCGTCGAGTTTTTCGGCCCCGGCCTCGACCACCTTCCCATCGCCGACCGGGCCACCATCGCCAATATGTCTCCCGAGTATGGCGCCACCTGCGGGTTCTTTCCGGTGGATAGGCAGACTCTTGATTATCTGCGCTTCACCGGCCGTGACGACAAGACCCTGGCCCTGGTGGAAGCCTACGCCCAGGCGCAGGGGCTGTGGCGGGACGACAAGACGCCGGCCCCCCTCTTCACCGACGTGCTGGAACTCGACCTGGGACAGGTGGTGCCGAGTGTGGCTGGCCCCAAACGACCGCAGGATCGGGTGGCGCTCCCCGAACTGCCCGGCGCCATGGATACGCTGCTGGCAGACGCGGGCCAGGAAAAATCCGCTGAGGTCAAAGGGGCAGACTATCGCCTGCAGGATGGCGACCTGGTCATCGCCGCCATTACCTCCTGCACCAACACCTCGAACCCGGCCGTCATGATGGCCGCCGGTTTGTTGGCCCAGAAAGCTTTGGAAAAGGGACTGTCCAGTAAACCCTGGGTGAAGACATCCCTGGCTCCAGGCTCCAAAGTCGTCAGCGACTATCTGGCCGCCGCCGATCTACAGAAACCCCTCGATGCCCTCGGCTTTCAGCTGGTGGGCTACGGCTGTACCACCTGTATCGGCAATTCGGGCCCTCTCGACGAGCCTATCGCCGCCGCCGTGCGCGAACAGGACCTGACGGTCTGCGCGGTTCTCTCCGGCAACCGCAATTTCGAGGGGCGCATTCATCCCCAGGTCAAGGCCAGCTGGCTGGCCTCGCCTCCTCTGGTAGTGGCCTACGCCCTGGCCGGCACCATGCGCATTGACCTGTCGAAAGAACCCCTGGGGGAGGACAGGGACGGCCAGCCCGTCTATCTCGAAGATATCTGGCCGACGGCCGCCGAGGTGGCCCGAGCGGTGGAGAAGGTGACCGCCGAGATGTTTCATCAGGAATATGCCGACGTTTTTCGCGGCGAGGAAAGCTGGCGGAACCTGCCGGTGCCGGAAGGCAAAACCTTTGCCTGGGATTCCGATTCCACCTACGTCAAGGAGCCGCCCTTCTTTCTGGACGTGGAGCAGGAGCGCGGAGAAGCGGCCTTCGCCGGCGCCCGCATCCTGGCGCTGCTTGGCGACACCATCACCACCGACCACATCTCGCCCGCCGGCAGCATCCGGGCCGACAGCCCCGCCGGCGAATACCTGCAGAAACACGGGGTCAAGGCGGCCGACTTCAACTCCTACGGGTCACGCCGCGGCAATCACGAGGTCATGATGCGCGGCACCTTCGCCAACATCCGCCTGCGCAACGAGATGGTTCCCCACCTCGAAGGCGGCTTCACCCGCCATATTCCCAGCGGCGAGGAGATGAGCCTCTACGACGCCGCCATGCGCTACGGCGAAGAAGGCACGCCCCTGGTCATCATCGCCGGCGCCGAGTACGGCACCGGCTCCAGCCGCGACTGGGCCGCCAAGGGGAGCCGGCTGCTCGGCATCAGGGCGATCATCGCCGAAAGTTTCGAGCGCATTCACCGCTCCAACCTTGTCGGCATGGGGGTGCTCCCCCTGCAGTTTGAGGCGGGCGTCACCCGGGTGACCCTCGGCCTCGACGGCAGTGAACAGGTCGATCTGCTGCCGCCGGAAGGGGAACTGACGCCGGGCATGAGCCTGCAACTGGTCATCCGCCATGAGGATGGTCGTCAGCAGGAGGTGGCGGTGCGCTGCCGCATCGATACCGCCGACGAAATCGCCTACTTTCACAGTGGCGGCATTCTCCATCATGTGCTCCGACGGCTGCTGAAGACCTCTTGATGGCGGTCTTTCCCAGCGGCCGTGAAAAGCTCGATATCCTCTACGCCGATGACCACCTGGTGGCGATCAACAAACCGGCGGGGCTGTTGGTGCATCGCAGCCCCATCGACCGGCGTGAAACCCGTTTTGCCCTGCAGTTGCTGCGGGACCAGCTGGGCCGACCGGTTTACCCGGCCCATCGTCTGGACAAGCCGACCTCCGGCGTGCTGCTCTTCGCCCTCTCCCCCGAGATGGCCCGCGCCCTGGGGGAGTCTTTCGCCCGCGGCGCGGTGGAAAAGACCTACCTGGCCGTACTGCGCGGCGTCTGCCCGGAGACCGGGATCATCGACCATCCCCTGCTGGAAGAGCCCGACCGTCTTGCCGATTATCCGGTACAGCCGGACAAGCCGGCCCAGGAGGCCGTGACCTCTTACCGACGCCTGGCGCAGGTCGAACTCCCCTTTGCCGTCGGGCGCTACCCCAGCAGCCGCTACAGCCTGGTGGAAGCCCATCCCCGCACGGGCCGACGCCACCAGTTGCGCCGCCACTTCAAGCATATCTTCCACCCCATCATCGGGGATACCAAATACGGCGAAGGGCGCCACAACCGCTTTTTCCGTGAGCACTTCGGCTGCCAACGTCTGCTGCTGGCCGCTACCCGCCTGGCGTTCCCCCATCCTCTCGATGGGCGGCAACTGGTCATCGAGGCCCCTCTCGATCCCATTTTTGCCGATCTTCTGGAGCGTCTGGGATGGTCGTCCTCGCTCCCCTGAGTGGACTTCCGTTTCGCCCAAAGCCTGCTAGAATGTACAGATAGTCTTTTGCTGTCGTCTTCAAACCGAAGGAGGAACTCACATGATGAACAATGGAAAAGGAGTCCAAGCCGCACTCCTCGCAACCCTCTGCTGGATGCTGATTGTCGCCCTGCCCCAGGCTGTTTTCGCCGCTCCCAAGGAGGGCAAGGGCAAGCCGGACAGGATGGAGCAAATGCAGCAGACCTTCGATACGGACGTCAAGAGCCTGGAGAAACGGCATCAGGCTGAACGCAAGGCGCTGGAAGAGCGCTACAAAGCGGACAAGGAAGCCCTTAAACAGAGGCATAATCAGGAGCGCAATGCTTACAAGGAGCGCATGCGCTATGAGAAAAGCGAAGGAAAGTCTGCCGGTGAGGGCAAAAAAATGCGCGAGCGCGACGAGGAAATGGAACGTAAGCGCGATTCACAGCGTGAAGACGGGGACCGCCGCATGATCTGGGAACGTCAGCGGGAGCAGGAGAGCGAGCAGGAGCGCCGTGAAGACAGGAGAGACTGAACTTCCGTACTATAGAGAACGCAGGAGGAGGGCCGCCGGGATTGATACCGGCGGCCCTTTTTTATGGGCGGCGCGAGCGACGCTTTTTCCAGCGGGACCGCAGGCCGAAAAAACAGCCAGCGGCGGTGAGTCCCCAAATCAGCAGGGTGACAATAGTTTCACTCTCTGGCATGCTAATCTCCTGGGAATGACGATCTTGCGGCCACTAAAACACGTTCCGGGCGCCGTTGCCTTGAGGCAGGTCAATAATATCCTTATCCGGGCTCTTCCGGCGGAAATTTTACGGATCAGGCCAGGCAGGTAGCGCCCGCGAGAAAAATTGAGGAGATTTCATTATGGAACAGATGCTGTTGGATGCCGTGGAGGCCCGGGTGCTCGGCTGTCTCCTGGAAAAAGAGATGGCCACCCCGGAATACTACCCTCTCAGCCTCAATGCGCTGACCAACGCCTGCAACCAGAAAACCAACCGCGAGCCGGTGATGGCCCTGGAAGAAACAGAGGTGGTCCGAGCGCTGGAGCGCCTTCGTCATGGCGGGCTGGCCATGCAGAGCGGCGAAGGGGGGAGGGTGCCCAAATATCGTCATACCTTGGCCGAGAAACTGCACTTGGAGCCCGAAGAACTGGCCGTGCTCTGCGTGCTGCTGGTGCGCGGACCGCAGACCGTGGGGGAAGTGAGGGGGCGCAGCGAGCGCCTGTACTCCTTCGGCGAGCTGGCGCAGGTGGAGGAGGTGCTGCAGGGGCTCGAACAGCGGCAGCCGCCCCTGGTGAGCTGTCTCCCCCGTCAGCCGGGGCGTAAAGAGTCCCGCTACGCCCACCTCTTCGCCGGGGCGCCGCCGGAGGAATCCGCCTGCTCCGAGGCGCCGGCCGAAGCGGCCACCCTGCGGGTGCGGGCCGAAGAGGAGCGTATGGTCCGTCTCGAGGACGAAGTGGCCGCCCTGCGTGAGGAGGTAGAGACCCTCCGGCGGGAGATGGCCGCCTTCAAGGCCCAGTTTGACTGAGGGCGCTCTCCTCGGTCAAAGGGGTCGTTGCCGGTGCGCCGGTCTGGCGGGATGATTGGCGGCCGCCGTGACGGCTGATGAGGACGCCGGCCAGGACCAAAGCCGCGGCGGCCAGCTGCTGAAGATTTAACCGCTCGCCGAGAAAGAGCATGGCCATGAGCACGCTGAAGACCGGGATGAGATTGACGAAGACCGCCGCTTGGCTGGCGGGGATGTGTTTGACGCCGATGTTGTAGCAGGTATAGGCCACCAGGGTGACAAAGATGCCCAGGTAGGCGATGGCCAGGGCCGGCACCAGCAGAAATTCGCTGGGGAGAACCGTCTGCGGCAGCAGCAGGAAAGGAAAGAAAAATAGGCTGCCAGCGAAGGCCTGGAAGGCCGCCATGAACAGGGGCGGGTAGCCGGCACTTAGGTGGCGCAGGGATACGGTGTAGCCGGCGGCGCAGATCATGGCCAGAAATTCGTAGAAATTGCCGAGCAGAGGGTTGGGCGCATAGGCGTCACTGCTGCTGGCCAGGCTCAGCCAGGCGGCGCCGACGATGGCCAGCAGAAAGCCCGCCAGGGTCAGGCGGCTGATGCGCTCGCGCAGAAAGAACCAGGCGAGGATGGCCACCAGCAGCGGCATCATGGCGGTAATCATCCCGGCCTGTGACGCCGTGGTGTTCTCCATGGCTCTGGCCTCGAAGACAAAGTAGAGACAGGGCTCGCACAGGGCCATAAGGGCCAGATACTTCAGGTCGCCCCGGCGAAAACGGATACGGCGAAAGCTGGGGATAAAGGGCACAAAAAAGAGGCTGGCCAGAAACATGCGTCCGAAAATGACGACCATGGGATCATAGCTTCTGAAGGCGAGCTTGAGAGCCACAAAGGAGCTGGCCCACAACAGCATGGCCGCCACCAGGCTGAGCACCGGCAACCAATCAACCCCTTCTTTCCGCACACCCGCCCCCCACATCATCTCTTCAGCGCCTCCTTGCCAACCGCGCGCTAAAATACGCCCCTTTTTTCACAAGATCCAGAAAAATTCCCACGTTCCTCAGGAGAGGACCGTGCGGATATCTGCTTCTGTCCTTTTTCGGCCTGCCCCCTTGAAAGGGACCCCACGGGCGATATAGTGCTTTCATCCTAATATTTTCCTAACAAAAAGGGTTTAAATCACAGAAGTCTGTCCTGCGAAGCCCCGTTTCATCGGTTGGAAAACTCATGAGCTTCTTACGGGAGACTAACAATCCCCTAACAGAAGCGAGTCACAATCCGGACCGTAAAGAACGAAACAGGACTATCGCCGTAGCCGCTTATAAGCGTTTAAGCGGCATCTCAAAACGCCCTATCAGGAGAAAAGACAGATGAAAAAAAATGTTTGGAAGAAGTTGGTTCTTGCCGCTGCCGTAGCGGCCGCAGCCATGGTTTTTGCCGGTGGGTCCGCAGTCGCCGCCCAAATTAAGGTCGATCCTGCCCTGCCGGTGTACTCCAAGACTCAAGGGGTGAGTGGCAACCTCAACAGCATCGGTTCCGATACCCTGAACAACCTCATGACCTACTGGGCCGAAGGGTTCCGCAAGCAGTACCCCAACGTCAACATCCAGATTGAAGGCAAGGGCTCCAGCACCGCGCCCCCCGCTCTTATCGAAGGAACCGCTCAGATCGGTCCCATGTCCCGCAAAATGAAGACTTCAGAAATCGAGGCTTTTGAGAGCAAGTATGGCTTCAAGCCGTTGCAGATCGGCGTGGCTCTCGACTCTCTGGGCGTCTTCGTCAACAAGGACAACCCCATCAAAGAGCTCTCTCTGCAGCAGATTGATGCCATCTTTTCCAAGAACCGCAAAGGCGGCTACCTTCAGGATATCGTGACCTGGAGCCAGGTGGGTGTAACCGGTTCCCTCGCCAATATGCCCATCAGCCTCTATGGACGTAACTCGGCTTCCGGTACTTACGGGTACTTCAAGGATAACGCTCTCTTCAAGGGGGACTTCAAGGATATTGTCAAGGAACAGCCGGGCAGCGCCTCCGTTGTCCTGTCGGTGACGGAAGACAAGTCCGGCCTCGGTTACTCGGGCATCGGTTACCTGACCTCGGGGGTCAAAGCCATCGCCCTGTCGGAAAAAGGCGGCCCGGCCTATGAGCCTACCTATGAAAACGTGCTCAGTGGCAAATACCCCCTGGGACGCATGCTCTATCTCTACGTCGCCAAAAAGCCCAATGAGCCGCTGCCCAAGATGCTTGAAGAGTTCATTAAGTTTGTGCTGTCCAAGGAAGGTCAGGAAGTCGTGGTCAAGGACGGCTATCTTCCTCTGCCCGCCAAAGCCGCTCAGCAACAGCTCGACCTGCTCAAATAGACCGGCTGGAACCGGTATCAACCCTGACAACCCGTCTGCCTGCCTTCCGGACCTCAAACCGGGAGGCAGGTAGATGTATGTTCAGGATTCTGGATGGATGGATATGGATCAGAAGCTGCTGAAAAAAGTCAAACGACGCGACCGTATTGCCCGCTGGGTGATAACCGTTGGGGGCATGGCCATTATTTTTGTGGTTATTTTCATCCTGCTCCTTATCGGGGAAGTCTCTCTGCCCCTGTTCAATCAACCGACGGCAGCGCCCGTGGCCCGTATCCATCCGGTCGATTCCCAGGGGGGCGAAGCGGTCCTGGCGCTCGGCCTTGACGAATACCTGGAGACGGCTTTCACTCTGTCGGCTTCCGGTGACTTCACCTTTTACGACCTGCCCTCGGGTGAGGTCTCTGAACAGATCTCTCTGCATCCTCCCGGCGCGCCGGAGGCGTCTATTGTCGCTGCTGAAAAGTTCGGTCGCCAGGCCTATGGCCTGCTGTGGAGTGACGGGGTTCTGTCCATCGAGCAACTGCGCTTCTCGGCCCAGTGGGACGAGCACCATAACCGGACCTTCGAGATAGCCGTGGACCGGGAAGGGGTCTTCGCTGCTCCCGAGGGGGGGGTGCCGGAAATTTCCCGGGGGCGGATTTCAAATGAGGGTACCCACACCCGCGTCAGCCTCATGGGCGACAATCGCTTGCTGCTCACCCAGGAAGCGGTGACTGCCGATATCTTCGGCAACGAGGAGCGGATGCAATTCAGCACGGTTCTAGGCGATGAAGAGCCGGATCGTCTCACTGCCCTGGCCCTGGACACCCAGGGGCACGCTCTCTATGCCGGCACCGACCAGGGAGCGTTGCTGCGCTGGGACCTGAGCGAGGCGGGGAGCCCCCGACTTGTGGAGAGGCAGCAGGCTTTTCGTGATCGCCGCGCCATCACGGCTCTGACCCTGGTGTTCGGCGATATTTCCCTCGCCGTCGGGGATACGAAGGGGCAGCTGACCACCTGGTTCCCGGTACGCACCGGTGCGGAAGGCGGGGAGAAAAGACTCCGCCGCATCCATACTCTGGCCGATCGCGGCAGCGCTGTGCGGACTATCTCGCCCTCCCACCGGGACAAATCCCTGCTCAGCCTCGATGAAGAAGGGACGGTCTATCTCGATCACATGACCAGCGAACGCCAGTTGCTGACCCTGGAAGGCAGCTCTCCCCTACGCACCGCCGCTCTCAATCTGCGGGGCACCGGTATTATTGCTCTTAATGAAAAGGGGCAACTCGAGGCCTGGACCGTGGACAATCCCCATCCCGAGGTGAGCTGGCGAACCCTCTTTGGCAAGGTCTGGTATGAAAGTTACGATGAGCCTGCCTACGTTTGGCAGTCGTCGTCGGCTTCTGAGGATTTCGAGCCAAAGCTCAGCCTGACGCCCCTGATTTTCGGCACCCTGAAGGGGACCTTCTACGCCATGATCTTCGCCGTCCCCCTGGCCCTGCTCGGGGCGATTTACACCAGCCAGTTCGGCCATCCGAAACTGCGGCAGTACATCAAGCCGACGGTGGAGATCATGGCCGCTATCCCCAGCGTCATTATCGGCTTCCTCGCTGCCCTCTGGCTGGCGCCTATCGTGGAAAAGTCGGTGACGGCCATTTTTCTCAGCTTTCTCTTCGTGCCGACCTCCTTCATCCTCTTCTCCCTGCTCTGGCAGAAGCTGAGGGAAGTCGGTCCTTTGCGGAAAGTCGAGAGGGGTTTCGAGTTCCTTACCTTCGCCCCGGTCATCGTCCTCTCGGTGGCGGCCGCCTTCGCCATCGGGCCCCTGGTGGAAGCCTGGCTCTTCGGCGGCGACTTTCGTCTCTGGCTCTTCACCGAAATGGGCACGCGCTATGATCCACGCAACAACATCATCATCGCCTTCGCCCTCGGCTTCGCCGTTATTCCCATCATCTTCACCATTGCCGAGGACGCTCTTTCCAACGTCCCCGGCAGCCTGAAGGCTGCCTCCCTGGCCATGGGCGCCAGCCGCTGGCAGACGGTGTGGCGGGTGATTCTGCCCTCGGCCAGTCCGGGCATCTTTGCGGGTATCATGATCGGTTTCGGCCGCGCTATCGGCGAGACCATGATCGTGCTCATGGCCACAGGCAATACGGCCATCATGGACTTGAGCATCTTCAACGGCATGCGGCCCCTTTCGGCCAATATCGCCGTCGAAATCCCCGAGGCGCCGGTGGCCAGTACGCTCTATCGGGTGCTTTTTCTGTCGGCCGTTATTCTCTTTCTCTTCACATTCGTTCTCAACACCATCGCCGAAGTGGTTCGGCAGCGGCTGCGCAAGAAATACGGCCGGTTTTAAAGGACAGACTGCATGAAAAAGTACTGGCGTGAAGGAGAACCCTTCGTTTGGGCCACCGGTGTGGCCCTGGGCATGACCCTGCTCATTGCCGCGACCCTCATCGTCGTGGTGCTGGTCAATGGTCTCGGTGTCTTCTGGCCCTCTGATGTGGCGAAGGCCCGGCTGCACAGCGGCCAGACCGTTATCGGCGAGATCATCAAACGGGAACCGACCGCTTCCGGCGAGGGGGAACGGATTCAGTTCAAGATCGGCAACCGGGACCTGTACGGCCTGGATTTCCGCTGGATCGACGAAGCGGACATCGCCCATCTAGACTATCCCGATGAGGTGACGGTCATTGAACGGGATGAGTACGGCAATTTCTATGGGACCCTCATCCGCGTGCAGACCCCGGACGGCGAGCACACCCGGGCGCCGTTGATCGAGCCCCTGGAAAAGATGCTGGCCCAGGTGGAGGAGCTGGAAAAGCCCCTGGTGCGAAGTGGGGAAGAATTGGGGCGGCTGAACAGAAAAATGGAAAGGCTGCGGCAGCAGGAACTCAAACTGGTTTACCAGGGGGTGGATGATTCGGACTCCCGTCTGGTGGAACTGCGGCAGCAGCAGGCCATGCTGCGGGAAGATTTCGAGCAGATCGTGACGCAACAGGGGAAAAAGGCGGCGGAACTGACGGATTACAAGATCGTGGTGGCCGATGCCGGCGGTCAGGAAAAAGAGATCGAGGGCAGCCACATTGTACGTTTTTACCAACCCAATGCGCTGTCCTGGGTGGACAAGTCCCTGATCTACGCCGGCAAGCTGTGGGAGCTCATCTTTGGCGAACCGCGGGAATCCAATACGGAAGGCGGCCTTTTCCCGGCGATCTTCGGCACGGTCATGCTGATCTTCCTGATGACCCTGGTAACCTTCCCCCTAGGGGTTATCGCCGCCGTTTACCTGAGGGAATACGCCAAAGACGGTGTCGTCGTGCGCCTGGTGCGCATCGCCGTCAACAATCTGGCCGGTATCCCCTCCATTGTCTATGGCATCTTCGGTCTGGGCTTCTTTGTCTACGGCATTGGCAGTACCATCGACAAAATCTTTTTCCCTGAACAGCTGCCGACCCCCACCTTCGGCACTGGCGGCATCCTCTGGGCCAGCTTGACTCTGGCGCTGCTTACCGTGCCGGTGGTGATCGTATCCACCGAGGAAGCTCTCGGCGCCATTCCCGCCGGGGTACGCGAAGGCTCGCTGTCGCTGGGGGCGACCAAGTTCCAGACCCTGATGCGCACGCTGCTGCCCATGGCCTCACCCGGTATTATGACGGGTCTGATTCTGGCCATGGCACGGGCCGCCGGCGAGGTAGCTCCCCTGATGATCACCGGGGTGGTCAAGCTGGCGCCTGCCCTGCCGCTGGACGGCAATTTTCCCTATCTGCACCTGGATCGCAAATTCATGCACCTGGGTTTTCACATCTACGACATTGGTTTCCAGTCGCCCAACGTCGAGGCCGCCAAACCCATGGTCTTTGTCACCACCCTGCTGCTGGTGCTCATCGTGCTGCTCATGAGCAGCGTGGCGATCTATCTGCGCAACAAGATGAAGAAGCGCTACACTTACAGTACCTTCTAAACACCGATAGAGGACAGGTTCATGCCAAAAAGCACACTCGTTACCATCGACGATCCCGTCATCGAGGTCAAAAACCTCAATTTCTACTATGGCTCTGCCGAGGCGCTGCACGATATCAGTCTCGCCTTCCCACGACGCCAGGTTACGGCTCTCATCGGCCCTTCAGGCTGTGGCAAATCCACCTTTCTGCGCTGCCTCAACCGCATGAACGATCTGGTGGACGGCACTCGGGTGGTGGGGAGCATGACGCTCAACGGGGTGGAGATCAATTCTTCGGCCATGGATGTCATCGAACTGCGTCGCCGCGTCGGCATGGTCTTCCAGAAATCCAACCCCTTCCCCAAATCGATCTATGAAAACGTCGTTTACGGGCTGCGCATCGCCGGCGTGAAGAGCAAGGCCAGCCTTGACGAGACGGTGGAGAAGAGTCTCCGAGGCGCCGGCCTGTGGGATGAGGTCAAAGACCGCCTGCACCAGTCGGCTCTCGGCCTGTCCGGCGGCCAGATGCAGCGCCTGTGCATCGCCCGCGCCATCGCCGTCAATCCCGAGGTCATCCTCATGGACGAACCCTGCAGCGCCCTTGACCCCAAATCGACGGCCCGGGTGGAAGAGCTCATTGGCGAACTGCGCGAGAACTACACCATCATCATTGTCACCCACAACATGCAGCAGGCGGCCCGGGTTTCCGACTATACGGCTTTTCTGTACGAAGGCATTCTGGTCGAATACGGCAAAACCAACGGCATTTTCATGAAGCCTAAAAATAAACAGACGGAAGACTATATTACCGGCCGCTTCGGTTAAGGAGAAAGAATCAGGCTATGACCATACATCTGCAGAAGGAACTGGATACGCTGAAAAAGATGCTGCTGGGGCTCAGCGCCGTGGTGGAGGAGAGCGTCCACCAGGCCGTGGAATCCTTGGAGAAATGTGACCTGGAGCTGGCCGAGAAGGTCATCGCCGGTGACACCGAGATCGACAATCTCGAAGTGGAGATCGAGGAGGAGTGCCTCAAGGCGCTGGCTCTCTATCAGCCCGTGGCCGTGGATCTGCGCTTCATCGTCGCCGTGCTCAAGATCAACAACGATCTGGAGCGCATCGGCGACCTGGCCACCAATATCGCCGAACGCACCGTGGCGCTGGCCTCCATCTGCCGGCTGGAGCCCCCCTTCGACTACCTCTCCATGGCAGCCAAGACCCAGCGGATGCTGAAGATGAGCCTCGACTCCCTGGTCGGTCTCGATGTCGCTCTGGCCAAAGAGGTGCAGAGCCTCGATGACGAGGTCGACCGCATGCACGCCGAGAACTTTACCTTCATCAAGGCCGAGATGCGCCGCAATCCTGACAGTATCGACCACATCACCCAGTATCTCACCGTCTCCCGCCATCTGGAACGCATCGCCGACCTCGCCACCAATATCGCTGAGGAGGTCTATTACCTCATCGAAGGGGAGATTGTCCGCCACACCAGTGACTGGGGGCCGAAGTCCTAGGCCGCCACCCACCTCGCAGCAAGCTCTCAGAGACCGCCCGACAGTAACGGGCGGTCTTTTTATTTGAGGGGGGAGGGAACAGGAAAGCCCTTGTTCCTGACGAAAAAAAAGGTACCTTTAAAGGAATTGTTTTTTCCGGCCGTCAGCCCAAAGGAACCATCATTCACGCGGAGAGTTCTCATGTCATTGGAACTGAGCACCAAATTCACCTTGGGAACGAGCGCCGTGGTATTGGTCGCCATGAGCTTCTTTGCTTTCATGACGATCAAGAATGTACGGAACATGAGTACGGACAACGCCATCGAGCATGTCGAGCATCTGAGTGAGACCCTGCTCAGCACGACCCACTACGAGATGCTGGTGGATAATCGCGCCCGTGTTTACCAGATGATGGAAGAGGTCGGGGCCCAGGAGGGGATTTCCCGCATAAGGCTGTTCAACAAAGATGGGGTGATCAGCTATTCCACCGCCAAGGAAGAAGTCGGCAGCACCCTGGACGTCGATTCCGAAGGGTGCAACGGCTGTCATATCGACAACAAGCCGCCGCACTCCGATGTGCCGACGGAGGGGCGCGCCCGATTTTTTTCCGAGGGGAGCACCAATTTTCTGGGGGTGACCAAGGGCATTTACAATAAGCCGAGTTGTTACACCGCCGCCTGTCATGTCCATCCGGCCAGTGCCACGGTCCTCGGTACCCTGGATGTCATTGTTCCCATGGATCGGATGGAAGCTCAGGCTGCTGCCAGCCGCAATCAGATTGTTCTCCTTACGGCCTTTGTGCTGCTGCTGGTTTCCCTCAGCTTGGCTTTTCTGACCCATAAACTGGTGAACGTGCCGGTCAATCGGCTGCTTTATCATACGCGACGTCTGGCTGATGGCGAGCTGGACAGCCGCATCACCACCGTGCCATCCGATGAAATCGGCGAGTTGGCTCTGGCTTTTAACGACATGGCCCAGAATCTTCAGGCCGCGCAGCAGGAGCTTAAAGAGTGGGCCAACACGCTGGAGGTGAAGGTCGAAGAACGCACCGCCCGTATCCAGTCCATGCAGTCGAAACTCGTCCGTTCGGAGAAGCTGGCGACCATCGGCGAACTGGTCGCCGGGATCGCCCATGAAATCAACAATCCCCTCACCGGGATTCTCATGTATGCCTCCATGATCGAAAGCGATCCCCGCCTGGATGCCGGCCTGAAAGACGACCTCGCCGTGGTGGTGCGGGAGACGCAGCGCTGTGCGGAAATCGTGCGGGGGCTGCTTGGTTTTTCGCGGGAATCCATCCCGCACAAACGTCCGGAGTCCATCAACACCGTCATGGAGAGAACGCTGGCCTTGATCGAAAGGCAGGCGGATTTCCAGAATATCCGTATTGTGCGCGAATATGGTGAGGGACTGCCCCAGGTGCTGATTGATCCGAATCAGCTGGAACAGGTGTTCATGAATATCCTCATCAACGCCAGTCAGGCCATGGAAGAAAAAAGGGATGGCAGTCTGAGTATCACGACGGGGGTGGAGAGCGAAGGGCGGGGAGTCTTTATTCGTGTTTCCGATACGGGGTGCGGTATTTCAGAAAAGAATCTGGCCCGCATCTTTGATCCCTTCTATACGACCAAGGAGAATCGCGGCACGGGGTTGGGCCTGTCCGTTTCTTACGGAATCGTGGAAAATCATGGCGGCCAGATTGAGGTTTCCAGCCAGGAGGGGAAGGGGACGACCTTCACCATTACGTTGCCCTTCAGCAACCCCGCCACGGCAGCAACCGCCGGCTGAGAGGGTGCTGCGTCAGCCAGGAAGCCTGTCCCGAATGGATATGCCCTGCTTCTTCAGCAAGGCCTGAAAGTTCGGGCGCAGCATGCCGACCTCTTCCGCCGCCCGGGTGACATTCCAGTTGTTCCTTTCCAGCGCGTCCAGCACGAAAGCCTTTTCCACCGGCATGACGGCCATCTCTCGTATCTTCTGTTTGGTCTCTTTCAGCTCTTCCGCCGTTTTGGGAATGAACTGACAGAAAGGGGCGCCGTCCTCCTTCGTCTGGCCGGAGAGCTCCAGGTTGTCGATTTCGATGACGGATCCTTCCGCCAGGACGACAGCGCGCTCCAGGATGTTTTCCAGTTCGCGGACGTTACCGGGAAAGGCGTGCTGGTTCAGGTGTTCCATGGCAGCCGGTGAAAGTCCACGGATCTCCTTGCCCAGTTCGCGGGCGAACTTTTCCAGAAAAAATCGGGTCAACAGGGGAATGTCGCTCTGCCGTTCCCGCAAAGGGGGGAGGTCGACGGGGATGATGTTGAGGCGGAAGAAGAGGTCCTCGCGAAACTCCCCCTTGGCACACATCTCCCGCAGGTTACGGTTGGTGGCGGCGATGAGCCGGATATTGATGGGAACCGGTTTGTTGCCGCCGACGGGAGTGATTTCCCTTTCCTGCAGCACCCGGAGCAGTTTGGCCTGCGTGGTGAGGCTGATATTGGAGACTTCGTCCAGAAAGAGGGTGCCGCCGTCGGCCACCTTGAAAAGCCCCACCTTGCTCTGTACGGCGCCGGTAAAAGAGCCTTTCATGTGCCCAAAAAGCTCGCTTTCCAGCAGGCTCTCCGCCAGGGATGTACAGTCGACGGCGAGAAAAGGCTGATCCTTGCGGGAGCTGTGGTTGTGGATGGCGCGGGCCAGAAGTTCCTTGCCCGTGCCGCTTTCCCCGGTGATGAGCACGGTGCTGTCCGTTGGGGCGACCTGCAGGATCCGGCGGTAGACGCGTTCCATCTGCCGGCTTTCCCCGACGAAGAGGTCGAAGCCGGGGTGCTTGCCGGGAGAGTCTCCCCGGACCGCCTTTTCTATCTGCGTGATGCGGTGTTTGAGGGCGGATTCGGCTAAATGGAGAATCTGCTCAGGGGTGAAGGGTTTGGCCAGGTAATCGAAGGCGCCGAATTTCATGGCCTCCACGGCGGTTTCCACCGTGGAGTATCCCGTGATGATGACAACGGGTACGTCCGGCTGCAGAATGCGGATGGCCTTGAGCACTTCCATACCGCTCATCCCCGGCATTTTCAGGTCGGTAATGACCAGGTCGAAATCGGCGGACTGCATGCGCTCGAGGGCCAGGTTGCCGCTGGATGAGGTTTCGACCTGGTAGCCCTCCTGCAGCAGAATTCGCCGCACCCCTTCACGGATAACACTCTCATCATCCACAACCAGGATGTTGGCATCGCCTTTTCTCATGTATAACTCCCTCAATTCAACAAAATTTCCGCGGGTCAGGGAGAGACGGCGGGTGGCGGAATATGCAAAAAAACTCGTTAAACAATACCAAATTCAACCCTAAAAGCAATGGGGTTTTTGCCCTAATAATCCAGCCTGGAGCGGCGTGAGCAGCAACGTCGTTTTGTCTCCCGTCGGTGGGACGGCAAAGAACCGGATGACGTATATTTTCTGCATACAGGAGCGCATAATGCCAACGGTCTATTTGTTTCAGCACCTTAGACGACAGAAACAAGGACAGGAGGGGCGAAAGGGGGAGCTCATCTGTATGAATAAATTATTCATTGGTCCTCCCGCTGTTCACAAGTCTATGAAAACTGAACTGAAAAACACATAAAAACAGGATGTTATGAACTGCCTGTTCTGTCGAGGCCACCTTGGCACATTCGATGCTTTATGAAGCATGGGGGAGAATCACTTTGGGGAAGGGGATAATACCTGCCGGAAGGTAGGAGGAAGCGGTTGCGGTTATGATCCGGGCGCATATTCTGATTGTCGATGACGAACAGGTGATCCGAAACGGTCTGCAGAAGGTTCTTGAGCGGGACGGACAGCAGGTGACGGTGGCATGCAGTGGCGTGCAGGCTTTGGAGTGTCTTCAGAGGTGTTCCTTCGACCTTGTCATAACGGATCTGAAAATGCCTGGAATGAGTGGAATCGAGGTGCTCAAAGCGATTCGCCGCTTGCAACCCGAGGTGCCTGTGCTCATTGTCACCGGGTACGCCACGGCAGAGATGGCCGCAGAAGTTATGGTGGCCGGGGCTTTTGACTTTTTATCCAAGCCCTTCACCCCGGGGCAGATTCTCTATCAGACTCAAAGAGCCGTCGATTGGCGTCGTCGACAATTCTCGGATCGTGCCGAAGGACCCTCCTCTTCCAAAGAGGGTTTTTTGTCTGAGTCCCGGTTTTCATCGTGAGTCTTGCCGATATAATTACCTGGTAGGCCTGAAACGAGCGCAAAGTCGCCACCAGGTTCATCCTGCAGGGAGTTCATCATGAGACAGAGCTTGTCGTTCAAAGCCATCGTCCCCGTTGCTCTCACCGTCACCGGTTTCGTCGTCGTGTGCAGTATCCTGCTGTACAGTTACAACCGGCAGAACATGGTGGCGGATGAGATCAAACAGCAGAACAGTCTGGCGAACACGGTGGTCAAGGCCACGCGCTACAGCATGTTGAAATCAGACCGGGAATCTCTCGCCGCGACCATCCAGTATGTGGGGGAAAGCAAGGACCTGGTGCATCTGCGCATCTTCAACAAGAAGGGGATCATCACCTTCTCTTCCGACCAGTCCGAAATCAATCAGATGGTGAAAAAAGAGGCGGAAGGTTGCGTTCAGTGCCACAGTGATCCAGTCCCTCTGGCCACCCTGGGCATGAACGAACGGACCCGGCGCTATACTAACGAGGCTGGTCAGGACGTCATGGCCATCACCGTCCCTATCTACAATGAACCCAGCTGCTTCGCTGGTGAGTGCCACGTCCATTCGGAACAGGAGAGGGTGCTGGGCACCTTGGATATCGGTATCTCGGAGGAGCCGCTGAATGCCACCCTCGCCACGCTCGGCCAGGGACTGGTGGGTTTCTGCCTGATGATCCTGCTCCTGTCCGTTGGCGGTGTCGCCGCTCTCTTGCATCGGAATGTCCTGCAGCCGATCAAAAACCTGCTCGATTTCAGTGAAAAAACACTGAAAGGTGAACTGAACCATCCCCTGCCCGACGAGAATGCCGAAGTCGCGTTTTTGGGCCGCTCTATTCATGGACTGGCAGCTCGACTGCACGAAAATGAATCATTCGAAGCGGCGCAAAGCACTTCGCCGGAGAAACCCTCAGTAACTCCGGAGGCCTGATGTGAAGACCCCTTCGCCGGAAAATGGTTTCCTGACGCCGGAGCAGCGGCGCGCCCAGATCGAAAAGAGCATCGGTGTTCTTCAGCGCCGGGCCCGGACCGGGCTCTGGGCCATCCTCTCTTTTGTGCTGGTGAGCGTCCTTTTTGCCAGTGCGCAGTCCTTTGATCTGTACGACCTTTTCTCTCTGGAAACGAGAAAACTGCTGGGAGCGCCGCCACCGGCCAATCTGATCAGTCTTGCCCTGGCGGTGTACAGCTTTTCCGCCCTGACGATTCTGCTGGCGCGCATGGCCAAAGGGACGGGGGTCTACAAAGGGTGGCCGCATCTGGGCTATCTGGGAGCTTTTTATCTGTTCTACTGGGCCGGCAATGCACTGAAGGGCAATTTCTGGGCGGTTTTCATCGCCGGCCTCACTATCCTCGGACTTGAACACTATCGAACCTGGTCTGAAACCCAGCACGCTCTTGCCAAAGAGAAAGAGCTGCTTTATCAATTCGTGCGCTCGGCTTCGAATCCATCCTGATGTCCCCGCAGAACTCCTTTGTCCCTCCTTTTTTTATCACTCCGTCCATCTCTGCTGTCCCCTGCCGGTACTCTCTTTCGTTAACTGTATATCTGGCCTATGCGGTAGTCCTGGATAAAAACAGACACAATATCCGTGTGTTGGCTGAGTCTAGAGTGGGTTGGCCTTATTGGGGTGGCACAGTGAACAATTGGATCATGCACCTCTCCTTTTTTGGGGGGGCAGACGGGGCAGGCTGACACCACTCCTTTGAAAACCCTTTAAATCCAAGAGTCTTACCGATCCTACCCCCGTCTTCAAGGGACCTTCCTCCGCCGTTGTTCACTCTGGGGCTTGCAGCAGCTCGTCTTGGAAGCGGCCAACGTATAGTTTATTCATACGTCGCCGACCAATAATCAGGATAGTACCTTTGGCTTGTCAGTGTTTAAAGCGTTGTAATTTCAGTGATATAGGTATTTGTACGGTACGGTTTGTGGTTTTGGCACAAGCGGTGCAATTTCAGGAAGACAAGACAAGACGAAGCAAGCGATGAAGGTTGGCTGGACAGGGTTCAGGATAATGCGGCGGATAGTTTATGGCCGCAAACCCCAGATGAAATGAGGATGCCATGATGGAAAGAGCGATTCTCATAGCCGATAAAGATCCCGCCGTCAGAAAACAGATGGCCGCCCTTTGCATCGAGTCCGGCTATCAGGTGGTGGCGACCAACTCGGCGGCCCGTGTTTTGAGGGACATTCTGAAAAGAAACGTCCAGGTGGTGCTGCTGGGCAGTGAGTTTGACGAACTGGCCGCCGCCGATCTGATCCCGCTCTTTAAAATGCTCAACCGCGACCTTCCCATCATTCTCATGTCCAACGAGGTTTCCCTGGCCATGGAACGCCGGATCCGGCGGGATGGCATCTTTTATCACGCGCTTAAGCCCCTGGATTCCCGTGACCGCGAGGAAATCAGGCTGGCCTTGAAATGTGCTTTTGAGGAACTGGAAAACCGCCTCGCTGGCGGTCACGCCAGAAAGTTATCTGTCAACCCACAATAGAGGAGGATGTCATGAAAGCAACGCGTATTCTGTCGGCAGCCGCAAGTATGTGGATCGTTTCTGTCGTTCCGGCCCTGGCCGCCGCCGGTCGGGAAGATTCCAGTGGACTGGTCGTTTGGGTTTTTCTCGGCTTCTGCGCCCTGATCGTGGTCGCCCAGCTTCTCCCCGCTGCCATGATGCTGTTTGGCTTGGTCAAAGGGGCTTTCAGCCCTTCCCCCAAGGTCGCGAAATCTCAAATAAATGAATAAGCGCACGTCAGATCGCCAAAGGCAGTCCGCGGCGGCCGCAAGCAGATGAAAATCCCTGGCCGCCGCAGCTCCTGGGGCGCAAAAGGAGGCAAGAGTATGAAAGCAGCGGTTCTTAGTCTGTTGGCAATAGGGATGCTGGGGACAGCCACATCGGCTTGGGCTAATTCGTTTGTCCCCGATGGGGCCAGCGGTCTGGTCATCTGGGTTTTTCTCGCGTATTGCGCTCTGGTAGTGGTGGCTCAGCTCATGGCGGCCTTAAAAGGGCTCCGTTCCCTGCTGGACGAATGGAGCGAAAAGAAGAAAAAGGCCAGACGGGTCGCTTTACGTTAATTCGTCGCGTGGTCAACTAAAGGAGGGCCGTGTTGTGTTGAAATGGATAAGTAGAACAGGACTGATGAGCGTGATGGTTCTAAGTCTGATGGTGTCATCGGGCTGGGCCATGGAGAATGAGGATTGTCTCGGCTGCCATGCCGAGGCGGATATGGTCGGAGCCGACCTGGTCATCGAGGCCGAGCAGTTTGACCATACCGCCCATGCGGAGATCGGTTGCACCAGTTGTCATGCCAGTGTGGCAGAAGCGCACCCCGATGACGGTCTGGTACCCACAAAGGCCAGCTGCAATGACTGCCACGGCGAGGTTCATGAAGAGTATGCCGCCAGCATGCACGGCGACTACGCCGCCTGCACGGACTGCCACAATCCCCATAACGTCCATGATCCGACCGCCGTTTCAGGCCATGACATGAACCAGCAGTGCGATACCTGCCACCTGGAAGCCGATTCCATCCGTAGTCATGCGCAGTGGCTGCCCCAGGCTGAGCTGCATATCGGGGCGCTTGCCTGCGTGGCTTGTCACACCGGCTCGGAAGAGTATGTCATCACCTGGTATATCATCAAGCGGGAGAGTGACCCCCGTTATGGTGACTTTGAGCTGGCACCTTTCCGTGAGCTGCAGAAGCTGGCCGGCAGCGACAATATCGACCGTCTGTTGGACACCAATGAGGACGGCCATATCTCCCTGGCCGAACTGAAAGACTTCAATTCACGGATCGACCTGAAAAACGAGGGAATCCGTCTTAAAGGCATGATGATGCCGGAGCAGGTGACCCACAGTTTTCAGATTCTGGAGAATCGTTGGGACTGTTCCTACTGCCATGCCTCAGGACCTGAGGCGATGCAGAGCAGTTACGTCGCTTTTCCCCGGGCCGACAACTCCTACAGTCGGCTGCCTGTAGAGGAAGGGGCCGTTCTCGATGCCCTTAACGGAACTCCGGATTTCTATATGGTGGGGGCTACGCGCAACGCCTCGTTGAACCTCATCGGACTGGCCATCATCGCCGGTGGTCTGATCATGCCCATCGGCCACGGGACGCTGCGATTCCTGACCCGAAGCAAACGCCAAGGAAAGGGGCACTAGCCATGAAAGCAAAAATGATCTATCTGCAGCCGACACCTGTCCGCATCTGGCACTGGCTCAACGCCCTGGGTATTATCACCCTGATCGCGACAGGTATCCAGATCCGTTTTCCCGAGTACGTGAACCTTTTCGGCAGCTATCGGGCCGCCATCCGACTGCACAATACGGCCGGGGTTGTCGTGGCGATCTCTTTCGGCCTGTGGCTTTTCTATTACCTGGTGGTCGCCGGCACGCTGAAGAAATTGTATCTGCCGGGCAAGGACGATCTGCAGCGCGGTCTCGTGCGGCAAGGGGTGTTCTACTTCTTCAATTACTTCCGGGGAAAACCGAACCCACACCACACCACCCCGGACAACAAGTTCAATCCCATGCAGAAGTCGGCCTACCTGGTCATCATGATGATCCTGGTCCCCCTGGTCATCGTCTCCGGTCTGCTGCTGATGAATATCGCCCCTTTGCGCGAGCTGGTCCTTATCTTTGGCGGTTTGAAGTTTCTGGTAGGACTGCACTTTCTGCTGGCCTGCGCTCTATGCGCCTTTCTCTTCACCCATGTTTATCTGGCTACCCTGGGTCATACCGTGATGGCACATATTGTCCCTATGTGGACAGGATGGGAGAAAGTCGAGGAGCATGAGGAAAAAGTGGAGGAAGAAAACCATGAGGAGGCGCGGGAAACAACGCAGGTAAGAGCTGCCTGATAAAAACGCCGTTGTTGGTGCAAAGGCCGCTTCCCTTATGGAAGCGGCCTTTTGCGTTAATTGGGTTTTGAGGTCACCGGCTTAGTTTCAAGGTGATTTCCGCCACCCGGCGTCCCTGGGCGCGGGCCAGGCCCAACTCGTTTTCACTGGGCTGGCGCGAGCCATCCCCGGCAGCCAGGGTGCTGGCGCCGTAAGGGGTGCCGCCGGAGATCTCCGTCATGTTGAGCAGCCCTTGCTCCGAATAGGGTACCCCGACAATAATCATGCCGTGGTGCAGCAGGGTGGTGTGGAAACTGGTGATGGTCGTTTCCTGGCCGCCGTGCTGAGTCGCCGTCGACGTGAAGACGCTGCCCACCTTGCCGATGAGCTTTCCCTCCAGCCAGAGCTTGCCCGTTTGGTCGAGAAAATTGCGCATCTGACCGCACATGTTGCCAAAACGGGTGGGGGTACCGAAGATGATGGCGTCCGCGTCGGCCAGCTGCTCCGGGCGTGCCACGGGAATGTGGCCAAAGGCCTGGCGGGTCTTGGCCGCCCCGGCGGCTTTCAGGGCTTCTTCGTTCATGAGTTCTGGAACCTGCAGCAGCAGGGCTTCGGCCCCTTCGATTTCATTCACACCTGCCGCGATGGCTTCGGCCATCTGGTAGACATGACCGTACATGCTGTAAAAGACCACCTGAACCTGGATGTTTTTCATGGAACCCTCCTTTTTTCGGCATAGTGTACGATATCTTCTGATTCTAATCGAAGGTGGTCAAAGTGCAAGCTGTATCGGCTTGAATCTCTTCTTTGCGCGGAATGAGGCGGCATATGCCGCTTTTTCACGGTCTCGGTCAGGGGATTTCCACAGATCGCCATCGAGTCACCCAGCGCACTTAGGATTAAAATCATATTAGTCCTTTGAAATCAATGGATATGATGATGTGCTCCTCTATTGGCTGAGTTTTTGCTAATAGATGTCTGCATGATCGCACCTTTACCCGAGGAGGTCGCTTTTTTGACGTTTCATACCTTTCTGATTGTCGGCTCCTCTCTGCTGCTGGGTTTGGCTGCTGGTGTGGTGATGCATCGTGCCGACTTCTGTATCGCCGGCATGTTCCGCGACGTTTTTCTAGCGGGTGTGCACGGCATGCAGCGCAGTCTGCTGCTACTGATCGCGTCCAGCATGGTGCTCCTCGAAGCCGGCCGTCTGGCCGGGCTTTTTCCGACCATGGAGGTCCTCTATAAAACCCCGGCCCTGACCAATCTGTTGGGCGGTTTTTTCTTCGGCATCGGCATGGTGCTGGCCGGTGGATGCGTCGTCGGTACGCTCTACAAGATGGGCGCCGGACGATTTCCGAGTCTGCTGGCGTTTTTGGGACTGCTTGTCGGCAGTGTTCTCTATGCCGAAATTCACCCGGCCTGGATGGTGGTGACCGATCATCTCAAGCTGCCCTTGGCGGGGAAAACTCTGCCGGTGCATCTGGGGATGACGACAACACCGATGGTCCTTGGGCTTGCCGTCATCCTGGCCTTTCCCATAGGGCGCTGGTTCCGAACGAGAGCCATGGAGAGACCTACGGTGGTTTCCGGGTACCTTCAGCCCTGGAAAGCCGCTCTGCTGCTGGCCCTCATTGGCGTGTCCTCCTGCTGGCTACTGGGAGCCCCTTTGGGCGTGACCACCTCCTATGCCAAGATGGGGAGCTGGATGGAACAGCTTTTTTTCCCGGAGCACGTGGCCGGCCTCGCCTATTTCCAGGCCGAGACGCTGATGGCCGTGGATCGTTTCGGTGGCCGCCCGCTCTATGGTGGTGGCGGTCCTACTCTTGATGGCGTGGTACTGTTGCAGTTTCCTCTTATCGCTGGTATCGTCCTGGGCTCTGCCGCCTCGGCCATGACTCTCGGCGAATTTCATCTCTCTTTCAAGCTCCCCTGGCGGCAGGCTTTCTCCGCTGTTCTGGGCGGAGTTGTCATGGGGCTTGCGTCCCGTCTGGCACCGGGATGCAACATCTGGCATCTTATGGGTGGCGGTCCCCTGCTGGTTACCCAGAGCCTGCTCTTCATCCTGGGGCTGTTCCCCGGCGCCTGGCTGGGCTCTCGGCTTTTCGTCAAGGTTGTCCTGCGCTGATCCTGCGCGTCCATTCTGGTGGAGGGACCATATGGAAATCCTGAAGCTCGATATTCGCAACCAGATCTGCCCCTCCACTCTGCTGGTCGCGTTGAAAGAGATCAACATCCATCAGGCGGCGCTGCGACAGGGAACACTGGTACTGGAGGTGCTGTCCGATAATCGGGATTCAACAACGCGCATTGCCGAAGCGGCGGAGAATATGGGTTATGGCGTCACGGTGGACAAAGAAGGGGCCCATTATCGACTGAGCATCACCGAAAAAGAATAAGAGGCGGACACATTCATGGCAAAAAAATCCGCAGAAACCCGAGCCAACATCATCGACCTGACCGAAGGGCCGCTGAAGGGTACAGAACAGCTGATGGAAGACTTTTTCTCGCTGCGGGCGCGGGAAAAAGCCCTGAGCACCTATGTGCGCAGCAAGACCAATCAGTTGTTGGAAGTCATCGGCACTCTGCCGTTGCGGGCGGAGGAACTGGACGACGAAACTCTGGTGCAGGTCGACCCTATCGGCATCGTGGCCGAATCGTTCACGCAAGTTCTGGCACACCTGCAAGAAACCAACGAGACGCTGGCCCTGGCCCACGACGAGATCCAGGCCATTTTCGATTCCGCCGGCGCCGCTATCCTGGTGGTTGACAACGGGATGCGGTTGCAGGCCTACAATCGCAAGAGCCAGGAGCTCTTTTTTCCCGACAGCGGGGAGATGATCGGACGCAATCTGCGTGAGTTGATGTGCCCTGTCGAGACCCACCCGCAGAAATGCGTTTTCGACCGCGTGATGGCGGAAAAGCAGGTGATCGAGCAGGCCGATTTTGTCTCCCGCGGCAGAAATTACCATGTCATTGCCACCCCCCTTAAAGACCAGCAGGGCGAAATCGCCCAGGTCATACTCGTCTGTACGGATATCACCGAACGCCGACGCAATGAACAGGCGCTACGTGAAGCCGAAACCCGGCTGAAGACCATTCTCAACAGCGTCCAGGCGGGGATCATGGTTATCGACCCCCACACCAAGCAGATTGAACTGGTCAATGAGGCGGCGGCCAGCCTGGTGGGAGAGCGGGCCGAGAACATGATCGGCAAGGTCTGTCATGACTTCATCTGCCCGGCCCTGCGCGGGCGCTGTCCCGTGGATGGCGGCAGGACCATAGACAACTCGGAACAGGTTCTGGTGACTTCCTGCGGCAAGCACTCACCAGTGCTTAAAACCGTCACCCGGGTAGATATCGGCGGGCGCGAGATGTTCCTGGAGAGCTTTATCGATATCTCGGCTCGGAAAGAAGCCGAAGAACGCCTGCAGAAGAGCGAAGAACGCTATCGCTCCCTCTATGCCACCATGCATGAAGGCATGGCCTTGAAAGAGCTCGTTTATGATGAGGCCGGCAAGGCGATAGACTATCGTTTTCTGGACGTTAATCCGGCCTTTGAGCGCATTCTCGGTCTGCCTCGCGACCGGGTGCTGGGAAGACTGGGCTCCCAGATCTATCCTCCTGACGCCAAGAACGGACCGCTGCTGCTGGATGCCTTTGTCGAGGTGGTGGCAAGTGGCCGACCGGCACACCTCGAAACAATTTACGAGCCTTCCGACAAAATACTGGCTCTTTCCGCCATCTGTCCCTCGCCGGGTCAGGTTGCTATCATTTTCGACGACATTACCGAGCGCAAAAAGGCGCAGAACCAGATCGAGCGGTTGGCCTATTACGATATGCTCACGGGCCTGCCCAACCGTGTTCTGTTACGGGACCGCCTTGGCCAGATGATCGCCAAGGCGGGGCGAAACAGATTAAAACTGGGGTTAATCTTTCTCGACCTCGACCAGTTCAAAGCGGTCAATGACACCCTCGGCCATGATTCGGGCGATCACCTCTTGCGGGTGATTGCCGGCCGCTTGAACGATTGTATGCGCAAGAGCGACACCGTGGCACGCCTGGGTGGCGATGAGTTTATTCTGCTGCTGGATGAAATAAACAACGAAGCCGTCGTCGCCGATGTCGCGCACAAGGTCCTCGATATCCTTTCCCAGCCCATATCGCTGGGAGGGCGGGAGGTCTTCACCACGGGCAGCCTTGGCATTGCCCTCTATCCGGTCGATGGGCTGGATGCGGAAACCTTGCTGAAAAATGCCGATACGGCCATGTATCAGGCCAAGGAACGGGGTCGCAACAACTTTCAGTTTTACGCCTCGGAGATGCATGAACAGGCCCTGGAAAAAATGCTGCTGGCCAACGATCTGCGTCGGGCCCTGGAGCGCAATGAGTTTTTTCTCCTGTATCAGCCCCAGCTGTGCCTGAAAACCGGGAAAATGACGGGGATCGAAGCCCTCCTGCGCTGGCAGCACCCCGATCTGGGAGTGATCTCCCCGGGTCAGTTCATTCCCATGGCCGAAGAGACCGGTCTGATCCTTCCCATTGGACGCTGGGTCATTGAAACGGCCTGTCGGCAGAACAAGGCCTGGCAGGAGGCGGGTTTTTTCCCTCTACGCGTGGCGGTGAATCTTTCCGGCAAACAATTCAGGGAAGGCGGGCTGCTGGAAAGCATCAAGGATGTACTGCGAGAAACCGGTCTGCCTGCCTCTTGTCTCGAACTGGAGTTGACGGAAAGCATCCTCATGGAGAACGCCGGCGCCACCCGGCATACCCTGAAAACTCTCAAAGAGATGGGTGTGCAGCTGGCCATCGACGATTTTGGCACCGGTTACTCGTCCCTTAATTATCTCAAGCACTTTCCCATCGATCGTCTGAAAATCGACAAATCCTTTGTGCGGGAGATCGATGTTCATCCCGACGATGCCGCCATCGCCGAAGCGATCATCGCCCTCGCCCACAGCCTGCGTGTCAAAGTGGTGGCCGAAGGCGTGGAACAGCGATCCCAGCTCGACTTTCTCAGAGAACGTCAATGCGATGAAATTCAAGGGTTCTATTTCAGTCATCCTCTTGCGGCCGAAGAACTGGAATCGGTTCTTATGAGGGCCACCCATCCTGAAGCCTTCTGTTTTTATTCCGGCCAATAGCGTCACGTCTTCTACAGCCTTTCCGACTTTCCTGTCGGAAAGGACTTCCATTTTAATCCTGGGCAGGTTTTTTGCATTGTTCCCCCCACGCGGGAAAAGGTTCCGTTTGTGACGGGTTTTTGACAGGTATCCACCGGCGCCCATGGCTGCTTTCTGTTGTTTGTTGGATGAAAAGGTCTCGCGATCATGCGCCATCGAAGTCCCTTCAATCGTAAGACGTTGAAACCCGCCGCGGGCGGCCAACGCAGAATCGGTCTTAATGCGGCTCTCAGCCGTGAGATCGCCCGGCGTAAAAGGACCGAGGATGAGCTGCGGGCCTACGAAGAACTGTCCCGGCAGCGGGATCTCGAATTTCGGACCCTGATACATGCCATCCCTGACCGTATTACTCTGTTAACGGCTGATCTGCGCATTGGCTGGAGCAACAAGGATACAGACCTGGAATACAGTCGTCCCTGCGGCAACCCGTCGAGTCCGACCTGCTATGGAAGATGGCATGGGCGAGGGGAGCCCTGTGAGGAGTGCCCGGTTCTGCGCTGTCTTGTCTCCGGCCAGACCGAAGACCAGTTGATCAAGGTGCCTGATGGACGCTATTGGGGCGTCAAAGCTTTTCCCATGCGGGACGAAGCCGGCGAGATTGCCCATATCATTCATGTCACCAGCGACGTGACGGAAAAAGTCCGTATGCGCCAGGAAACCGAACGTTCGGGGCGGCTGGCCTCCCTCGGTCAGCTGGCCGCCGGGGTCGCCCATGAAGTCAACAACCCCAACGCCCTTACCCTGCACAATGTGCCCATACTGCAGGAGGCCTGGGATGATATGCAGCGTATCCTTGACGAAGTACAGACGGAAAAAGGAGATTTTACGCTGGGTCGGCTACCCTACTCTCGCCTGCGAAGTCAGATCCCCCGCATGTATGAGCAGATTCTGGAGGGCAGCCGCCGTATCCGCGGCATCGTCGAAGACCTTAAGGATTTTGTCCGCCAGGGCGATCTCAGCGTGCTTGAACCTGTCGATCTTAACGCGGTCGTACAGTTTGCCGTGCGCCTGGCAGACAATACCATCAAGGTGTCGACCGATCATTTCTCCATCAGCTACACGGAACCTCTCCCCACCTTCATGGGTGCTTCCCAGCGCATCGAACAGGTCGTGGTCAACCTCATCATGAATGCCTGCCAGGCGTTGCCCGATCGTGACCGGGCCGTACGGGTGGAAACCTGTTATGACCGCAGCCGGCACCGGATCATCCTGCGTGTCGCTGATGAGGGCAGCGGCATCGAAGAGAAGAATCTTGCTCACATTCTGGAACCTTTTTTCACCACCAAGCGCCAACAGGGGGGGACCGGCCTGGGGCTTTCCATCGTAGCCCGCATCCTCAGAGAACACGACGGGGAGCTGACCTTCGATTCGACGCCCGGGCAAGGTACAGTGGTCACCATCGCCTTCCCCGTCGCCAAGGAGTCGCCGCGATGACGGACCCTCTGTATCCGCAACATCCCATTCTTCTCGTGGATGACGAGAGATCCTGGCTGGAAAGCTTTGCCTTCACTCTGGAATATTCCGGCAAAATCAACAATGTCCTCCTCTGTCAGGACAGTCGTGAGGTGATGGATATTCTAGGCCGGCAGCAGATCAGTGCCGTGGTGCTCGATCTGACCATGCCCCACCGGGGCGGAGAAGAGCTGCTGGCCGAGATCACCGCCGATTTTCCGCAGCTGCCGGTGCTGATTCTCAGCGGACTCAACCAGCTTGAAACCGCGGTGCGCTGCATCAAGGCCGGGGCCTTTGACTATTTTGTCAAGACGACCGAGGCTGAACGTCTGGTCGCCGGTGTCAAGCGAGCTCTGGCCCAGCGGGAAATGCAGGATGAACTCGAACGCCTGCGGGAGAGGATGCTGCACGGTGGCGTCGACTCCCCCGAGGCCTTTGCTGAGATTCAGACCCGCAGCCCGAAAATGCGCACGCTCTTCTCCTATCTGGAGGCGGTGTCGGCCAGTCGCGAACCGATTCTTATTCGCGGAGAAAGCGGTGTTGGCAAAGAGCTCTTCGCCAGAGCCGCTCATCGTCTGGCCTGCCCTGACGGACCCTGGGTTGCCGTCAATGTCGCCGGGCTCGATGATCAGGTCTTTGCCGATACCCTCTTTGGCCATGTGCGGGGAGCTTTTACCGGGGCCGATCAGCCTCGCCGCGGCATGGTCGAGCAGGCGGCGGGAGGTATGCTTTTCCTCGACGAAATTGGTGATCTCAGTCTGTCCTCTCAGATCAAACTCCTGCGTTTTTTACAGGAAGGGGAGTATTATCCCCTGGGCTCGGACCGTCCCCGTCGCGTACAGACCCGACTCATCTGCGCCACCAACCAGGACCTGGCGCGGCGCCAGGCCGAAGGATCTTTTCGCAAGGATCTTTATTATCGCCTCTGCGCGCACCAATTGGAGATTCCTCCCCTGCGCCAGCGCCAGGAGGATATTCGCCTCCTGCTGGAACACTTTCTGGCCGAAGCCGCCGCCGCTCTCGGCAAGAGCCGTCCCACCCCGCCCGAGCAGCTCGCCCTGCTTCTCTCCACCTATGCTTTTCCCGGCAATGTGCGTGAACTGCGGGCCATGGTCTATGACGCCCTGAGCCTTCATGCAGGCGGGGTCCTTTCCATGGCAGCCTTCAAAAGGGCCATGTCCCCTCGGGACGAGGCTGCGCAGACGGCCATGGCTCCGGCAGAAAAGACAGCTCCGGATGGGGTCAGGGTGCAGTTTTTTGACCCCCTCCCCACTCTCGAGCAGGTTGGCGACATCCTGGTAGACGAAGCCCTGACCAGGGCCGGGGGCAACCAGACCATCGCGGCGCGTCTGCTCGGCATCTCCCAGCCGGCACTGAGTAAACGACTCAAGAAGAGAACTGGTTTTCAGAATACCCCCTCTAAAGCCCTATAACCTGGGTTATCGACCCACTTGTGGTTATAGGAGCAAAAATTCTATTAAATCAACCTGTTGCCTATCCGATTCGCCCTGTCTCCATAGCCCTGGTTATGAGTGTCGGTACTTCGCCTTATTGCCCCTTCAGGTAAAAACACATGTGAAAACAGAGTCTTGCGCTCCGATCGTGCGCTTGGCACCCACTTTGCTATGTCAGGGTTGGCGTGCAAGTGAGTGGTCACGGGGTGATGGATGCTTTACAAAAAACAAAAAGAGATCCTGCTGATTTGTCAGGCGGCACAGGAAGGTCGGAACCTGACCTTCCTGATGAAGCTTGGTGGCTACGGTTATTGTCTGGCCCGTGATGTGATGGAAGGGGTCAACTATCTCCATAATTGCCGGATCAACGCTTTTCCTCTCCATCTCATTCTGGTGGACAGCGCTGCCATTGCTGCTGGTGACCTTCGCGAGCTGGTCATGTTGCAGGAAATCCGCCGGCAAATGCCCCTGCTGGTCGTCAACCATGGTGGCGAGAGCAGCCGAAAGGGGATTCTTGATCGGCTGCAGCCCCCCTCCGGCGGCATATATTTCTGTGGGCCGGAAGAGGTGGTCGGAACCGTGAAATACCTGCTTGAAAATCACCCGCAAGGCAGCGACGAAAAAGAAAACAATTCAGAGGCATTACGCCTTGTGCGTGATTTCTGAAATCGGAACAGACGGCAAAAACAAACCCCATGCCTAAGGATGGGAGGAGAAGGAAAAGATGAAAAACATCAAAGTTGCACAGAAAATTTTCGGACTGAGCCTGGCTATCATCCTCATTTTTACGATGGTCATCGGCTGGGTATATCTGCGGGCCAGGGCCAACCTCTATGAGGCCAAGCGGGTGGAAGTCCTCCATGCCGTGGAAACGGCCTGGGGCGTGGTCGATCATTATGCCAAAGAGGCCGCCGCCCTCAACATGTCGATGGAAGGCGCCCAGGAAGCGGCCATGGAGGCCATACGCCATACCCGCTTCGATGAAACAAACTATTTCTGGATCAATGACCTGTCGCCGCGCATGGTCATGCACCCCATCTCCCCTGAACTCAACGGCAAGGATCTCTCCGGCAACAAAGATCCCAACGGCAAGGCGCTCTTCGTAGAAATGGCCCAGGTGGCAAAGGAAAAAGGCGGCGGCTTTGTCGAGTACGAGTGGAACAAACCCGGGTCCGAACACCCCGTGCCGAAAATATCCGCCGTCAAGCTCATTCCCGAGTGGAACTGGGTGATTGGCGCCGGCCTTTATCTCGACGATATCGAAGCCGAGCTTTTTGCCATTCTCTGGCGCGTGGCGGTGGTGGTGGCGGCCATTATTCTGCTGGCGCTGGCTTTGGTCATCTTTGTGGCCCGCGGTATATCGCGCCCCTTGGGCCGGGCCGTACACATGATAGAAGAGATGGAGAAGGGGCATCTGGATACTCGCCTCAATCTCTCCCAGACGGACGAGATCGGGCGTATGGCGCAGGCCATGGATGCCTTCGCCGACAGTCTGCAGCATGAGGTCGTCGCTTCTCTGCAGCAGCTGGCCTCTGGCGATCTGACCTTCCAGGTCACTCCCCGTGACGATCAGGACGTGGTCCGTAACGCCCTGGCCCAGGTGGCTCGCGATCTCAATAGTATTCTGGGGCAGGTGCAGGTGGCGGGCGAGCAGATTGCCTCAGGCAGCGCCCAGGTCTCTGACTCGAGTCAGTCCCTCTCGCAGGGGGCGACCGAATCGGCCAGCAGTCTCGAAGAGATCACCAGCTCTCTTACCGAGATGGGCAGCCAGACCAGCCTGAATGCCGAAAATGCTTCCCAGGCCAACCAGTTGGCCGCTCACGCGCGGGGTGCCGCCGAAAAGGGCAACGCTCACATGCAGGCGATGGTTACCGCCATGGGCGAGATCAACGAATCGGGCCAGAATATCAGCAAGATCATCAAGGTGATCGACGAGATCGCTTTCCAGACCAACCTGCTCGCCCTCAATGCCGCCGTCGAAGCGGCCCGGGCCGGGCAGCACGGCAAGGGCTTCGCTGTGGTTGCCGAGGAGGTTCGCAATCTGGCCGCCCGCAGCGCCAAGGCGGCCAAGGAAACGGCCGATCTGATCGAAGGTTCCGTCAAGAAAGCGGAAAACGGGGCGGATATCGCCGACAAGACCGCCGGTGCCCTGTCGGAAATCGTCACTGGTATCACCAAGGTGACGGACCTGGTGGCGGAAATTGCCGCGGCGAGCAATGAGCAGGCCCAGGGCCTCAGCCAGATCAATCAGGGCCTCAGCCAGATCGACACGGTGACCCAGCAGAACACGGCAAGCGCCGAAGAGAGCGCTGCCGCCGCCGAGGAGCTTTCCAGCCAGGCGGAACAGCTGCGTCAGATGCTGTCGCGCTTTATGCTGGCCGGCAAACAGTCCCGTTTTGCCCCCGTCGAGGCGCCTTCGACTCCGGCATTTTTGGGCTATGACAAACCGAGTCCGCCAGTCAAAAAGACGCCTCCTCGCTCGCAGGCCGCCAGACCTGAGCCCAAGGCTGTGATTGCTTTGGACGATGCCGAATTCGGCCGTTATTGAGTTCTGCGGCATTGGCTGTGACACGGAAAGGATAAGATACAGGCGGTCGTCAGATTCTCTATGGAATATGACGGCCGCCTGATTCGCGTGTAAAACCTGGGTTCGACTACTCGATGGTGATCTTCTTGACTTTTTCCTTGGCCTGAGCGGTTTTGGGCAGGATTATTTCGAGGACGCCGTTTTTGAAGCTGGCTTTGGCCTTGTCTGTCTGCACTTCGGCCGGCAGGCGCAGCGAGCGGGAAAAAGAGCCGCTGGAGCGTTCGATGCGGTAGAAATCTTTCTTTTCCACCTTCTCTTCGGTCTTTTTCTCGCCACTGATGGTCAGGGTGTCCCCCGTCAGCCGAATGTCGAGGTGCTCTTTTTCCATGCCGGGAACTTCGGCCTTGACGATCACGCTGTCCCCTTCCTCATAAATGTCCACCGAAGGGGAGATCTCGGTGAGCTCGGCGCGCAGGCGGTGACGGAAGCCGGGAGGTAAAAAGGGCCGACGGAAGGCGTCTTCAAACCACCTTTCCATGTCCATGGGACGACGGAAAAAATCTTCGAACCAGCGCTCCATGTCATCGAAGGGAATAAGTGATTTTTTCGATTCGACGACCGGGACGTCCCTTGATTCTTTTTTGGCCATGGCATGCCTCCTTTGTTGCTGTTTTTGCGAAGGAATCTCTTTGTGATGAACCTCTCTTAATCATTGTAGTAGGCAGGGGCGGGATGTCAAATGCCACCGCGGAGGCGATCCGCAGCGGTAATGGGGTGAACCGGATGAACTATTTTCGAGTAAAAAGGTTGCAGAATGACCGGGGGTTCACTAACATGGTCCAATCTTCCGGTTCCTGCCCAAGTGATTCTCGGGGCGGCATGCCCCTGTTCTGGAGACTGGCATGAAGGCTCACTGGTTCCCTGGTCGACTGCTGCGTTCCCTGGTCTTGTCTTCATTTTTTCTCCTGCTGCTGGCGTCCCCGCCTCTGGCGGAGAGCACCCGTACCATTCTCGTCGGTGGCCCCGACAACTTCCCCCCTTACAGTTTTGTCGATCCCGCCAGCGGGGAGCCGAGCGGATTTCACGTCGAGCTGGCCCGGGCCGTAGGCGCAGCCATGGGCTTCGACGTGGAGGTTCGTCTGGCCCCCTGGCACCAGACCCGCCAACGTCTGGACAAGGGCGAGCTCGACGTGATCCAGATGATGTCGCGTACCGCCGAGCGCGAATTGCTCTACGATTTCAGCCCCCACCATACCATTGTCAACTACGCCATCTTTGCCCGCCGTGATTCCCCTTCCGTGCAGACCCTCGCCGATTTGTCCGGCAAACGTATTGTGGTCAACCGCGGCGATGTCAGTCATGACTATCTGGTTCAGCAGGGGTTCGATGAGAATCTGGCGCTGGCGCCCAGCCAGGTTGAAGCGCTGAAATTGGTGGCCGACGGGCACTATGACTTTACCCTGGTCTCCCGTCTTTCGGGTTTGCACTGGGTTCACAGTCTCGGCCTGGACAACATGCGGACCGTTGGCGAACCTTTCTGGGACCAATACGGCGGCTTTGCCGTCAAAAAGGGGGAGGAAGAGCTGCTGGCCCGATTCAGTGAGGGCCTGGCCATCGTCAAGGGAGATGGCACCTACCAGGCTCTCTATGACAAATGGCTGGGAGGGCTGGAGCCGAGCCGGGTGCCCATGCGCGACCTGGTGCGCTACGGGATTATTTTACTGGCCGTCGGGCTGGGGCTTACCATCCTGGCCGCTCTGTGGTTCTGGACCTTGCGCAAGCAGGTGCGCGCCCGTACCCAGGACCTGCGCCACGAAGTACAGGAACACCGTCGAACGGAAGCAGCCCTTAAGCAAAGCGAAGAACGGTTCCGGCTGATTTTTGATTCGACGGGGGCAGCCATGAACACCTTGACGAAAGACGGCTGCTTTTCCATGGTCAATCCCCGTATGAGCAGTTTTCTTGGCTATTCCGAAGAGGAACTGCTGCAGATGGCGGTGGATGATGTCACCTACCCCGCCGACAGGGAAATGACCCACCTTTTTTATGAGCAGGTCAAGGCGGGTCATCTGCAGGCTTTTGATTATGAGAAGCGTTTCGTTCGCAAATCGGGGAGCGTGGTTTGGGGTCATGTCACCGTTGTCTGGATTCTGGATGATGAAGGGCATCCCGATCATGCCATCGCCATGGTGCAGGACATCACGGATCGCAAGCATGCCGAAGAGCTGCTGCGTCAGAGCGAGGAACGCTTCCGTACTACCGTCAACAATGCGCCGATCATCCTCTGGGCCCTGGATGCCGACGGGTTCTTCACCATGTCGGAAGGGCGCGCTCTGGCCAGCATGGGCCTGAAACCGGGCGAAGTGGTGGGACAGTCGGTTTTCGACCTTTACGGTGATGTCCACCAGATCCGGCATTACGTCAGCAGAGCCCTGGGGGGTGAAGAATTCTCCGCCCGCAATGAGGTTAAGGGACGGATCTTTGAAACCCTGTGGAGCCCGCAGAAAATCTCCACGGGAAAGGTCATGGGCATTATCGGCCTTTCCACCGACGTCACCGAAAGGGCCCAGGCGGAAAGCCGCCTGCGTGAAAACCAGGAGCGCCTGAACTATCTCTCCTATTACGATCCCTTGACCCATCTGCCCAACCGGGTGCTGCTGCATGATCGCCTGCAGCATGCCATTGACAGGGCGCGGCGCACGGGCAGCAAGCTGGCCCTGCTCTTCTTCGACCTCGACCGCTTTAAAACCATCAACGATTCCATGGGGCATGCCTTTGGCGACCGCGTGTTGTGCAAGGTCGCTCTGCGGCTTGAATCTCACACCCGGCGGGCCGATACCCTCTCCCGCTTCGGCGGCGACAAGTTCATTCTGCTGCTTGAAGATATCACCGATATCCACAAGGTTTCGGAGATCGTCCAGCAGATCCAGTTCAGCCTGACCCGGGAGATGGCGCTGGACGATCTGCAGTTTTATCCGACGGCGAGTATCGGTATCAGTCATTTTCCCGAAAATGGCGACGACGGCGACAGCCTGATCATGGCGGCCGAGGTCGCCATGTACCGGGCCAAGGAACTGGGACGCAATCTTTATCAGTTCTATATGCCCGATATGGATTCCCATGCCCGCGATCGCCTGATCCTCGAAGCGGATCTGCGCAATGCCCTTGAGAGGGAAGAACTGCTGCTCCATTACCAGCCCCAGATCGAACTGCAAAGCGGCACGTTGGTGGGGATGGAAGCCTTGATCCGCTGGCGCCGAGGGAAGGGGGACCTGGTGCCTCCCTATAGTTTTATCCCCATGGCCGAAGACACGGGCCTTATCGTCCCGATCGGGGAGTGGGTGCTGCGCACCGCCTGCCGGCAGAACAAGCTCTGGCAGGATCGCGGATGCGCCCGTGTGCCTGTTTCGGTGAATATTTCAGCGCGCCAGTTCCGTCAGCGCGACCTGGTCGATATGGTCAAAAAGGCGCTGGAAGATTCGGCTCTCGAACCCCGATACCTGCATCTGGAGATTACTGAAAGCATGATCATGGCCGACATCAACGCCTCCATTGCGATCCTGCAGGAACTGGCGGAAATGGGAGTCCATTGCTCCATCGATGACTTCGGCACAGGATATTCGTCTCTGAGCTATCTCAAGCGATTCCCCATTTCGGCCCTGAAAATTGACCAATCCTTCATTCGAGACGTCACCGTTGACGCCAACGACGCCTCCATCGCCATTTCCATAATCGGTCTGGCGCGCGGTATGAACCTCAATGTCGTAGCCGAGGGGGTGGAGACAGAAGAACAGTTTGATTTCCTGAAAAAGCACGGCTGTCCCCAGGGGCAGGGCTACCTGTTTGGTCGTCCGGTTCCTCCGGAGGAGATTGAGCCGTGTCTGTGTGGGGTGAGGTCTGAGGTGTGAGGGGCAATTTATTGGCGATTTTTTAGGACGATGGTGGCATTTCGCTGCAGGCGTGCCAAACCGGTGCGATAGAGGGGGGTGCCCTGAAAACGTGCCTGAAAGGTCGCTTCAGTCATCTCGAGAAAGTCTTCCGGGCTGGGAGGAGCCTCGCCAATCAGTTCAGGCATGACCATTTCCTCTCCGAAGCGGTTCCAGGGGCAGGCAGCCGTACAGAGGTCGCAGCCGAAGAGAGCCGGACCTAAGTCTTTCTGTCGCTCGGGAGCTATCTCGCCCGGGTGCTCGATGGTGAGATAGGAGCGGCACCTGTTGGCATCGACCAGCCCCTGCCCATCGATAGCCCCCGTCGGGCAGGCCTCGACGCAACGTCGGCAGTGCCCACAGCGATCAGGGAGTCGGGTCGAGGGGCGCAAGCGCAGATCGACCAGGATTTCTCCCAAGACAAAGCCGCAGCCGAAGTCGGGGTTGACAATTTGCCCCTGCCGCCCCCGCCAGCCGATACCGGCCCGCAACGCCCATTCCCGCTCCAGTACCGGCGCCGAGTCGACACAGATGCGCGCTACCTTCAATTCGGCCTTATTTCCCAGAAAGGCCACCAGCTGCTTCAGTTTCTTGCGAACGACCTTGTGATAGTCCCTTCCCCGGGCGTAGGTGGAGATGCCGCCAGCCTCGGGGTGCGCATTGCCGGGGTAGCGCGCCGCCACCACAATGACCGAAGTCGTACCGGGAGCTACCTGCTCCAGGCTCGCGCGCAGGTCGGCATGGCGCTGGAGATAGTCCATCCGGGCCGCGCTTCCGCTGTCGAGCCAGCGTCGATAGATATCCAGCGTTTCGGGCTCTGCCGCCGAGGTAAATCCAACGGCGGCAAAACCGAGCCGGCGACCTTCTTTTGTGATTTCCTCTTCCAGGGTCATGAATGTTCTCAGCAAGGCTGACATGCTTTTTAAGGGATAGCCCGTCGCCTATAGTAGGTCGCGTCCTCTTGAAAATCAAGGAACGCGGAACTTCTCGGTGGTCACTGGCGCAGAGATCTCCCTGCCAGAAAAAAAGAACAGGGGAATATCCGTCCTTTACGCATCATGATTAAAATTTATCTTTCCAACAATTAGAACATGATGTTAGATTGATGTTGTAGCCTTTTGGTCAAGTATTAACAAGCACTGATCTGCCTGTCACCGCTTAAGTACACGCATTTGATTTATGACAAGGTATATCATATAAAGTAAAATCAAAACAGTGTTTGATTTTATAAAATTGGTATAGTATGATTCGTGTAAGTCCAAAATTCCAGAAACATTGCCGCCCTGGGCTCCCACAGAAATGCAAACGCGGGAGGTACCAATTATGGGAGTAGCAAGTAGTGATCCTATCTACCCAATCAGCGTAGCCGCCAGGCTGCTCAACGTCCACCCAAGAACCATTCGCATTTACGAAGAAGAAGGCCTGGTCAAGCCGTCCCGCCAGGGGAGCAAGCGCTACTTCTCCAACGACGATATTGAATGGATCCAGTGCCTGCGCGACCTCATCCACGACGACGGCATCAGCATCCCCGGTCTCAAAAAACTCCTCGATCTGAGTCCCTGCTGGGAAATCAAGTCCTGCGATCCCGACAAACGCGCTCATTGCTCAGCCTATATCGATCGCACCAAGCCCTGCTGGGAACGGGCCAATACCGCCTGCGCCAAAGAGCTCAAGCAGTGCGCGGCTTGCGAGGTGTTCATGCAGCGGATACGGGGGGCGCGGGAGAAGGTGGTCGAGATGAGAGAGGTTCGACGGGGGAAATAAAAGTCATTTTTCGACCAGAACGACGAGAGGCGGAACCGATTGGTTCCGCCTCTCGTCGTTCTGACGATGCACCTATAACTATTGGAAAATGGCCCAGGTGCCGAGAATGCTTTGTCCGTCCAAGGTTAGTTCGACCCAGGTGGCCAGATAATTAGAGACAACGGGGTAAATGTATAGTGCTGCTTCTGCTGGTTGTCCGCTGACATGCAACCCAAGGTTGTCAGGGTTGTTCACAATGCCATCTGGTGTCACAAAGTCGGCGAATATGCCAGTATTCGCAAGATTAATTTCATTCGAATTGATTATGTCAACATTAGCCCAGGCCACAAAAAAGTTAGACCCATCCCAAGTAACCGTGGGGAAGTTCTGAATAGGTACAGTGGACTTGTTTATTGGGAAGTCGTTGCTCACAACAGGTGTAATGGTTGTTGAAATGAGAGTTCCGTAGATGTCGTATCCTGTGGTGGCGTTTCGCAGGTCACTCCATACCGCGAGATATTTTGGGTCAACAGGGGTTGTGTCATCAAAGGCCAGTTTCGGTTCAGATTGTCCCTCGGCCGCAGTTGAGACAGCGAATTCACCCCCGATCACTGTTCCGTTGGCGGCTTCGACTCTGGCCCCATAGATATCACTAGCTATCGTGATGTCTTGGCTGGTATCGGTCCACTGACGCCAGAGTACGAGGTAGTTGATGCCGTCAAAGGCGACGGTCGGTTCGTTCTGGTCACCGGGTTGGTCCCCAAGGAGAGAGCTTTCTATCCCTAGTGGTTCAATTAGCCAGGAAAAATTATCAAATTTAATAAGGGCACTGTATAGATCATAATAATTGACACTGTCATCCATGTACTTGACCCAGACGATCAAGGCTTGCTGGTGGACGTCATCGTAAGCCATGACGGGAAGAAAGTTGCCATCGCCGGTGGAAAGTTCCTTTTTTGTACCCCTTGGCGTACCTGTTGAGTCAATCAGCTGGGCGTAAATGTGGCCGCCGTCCTGAAAAACAACACAATAGTGGGTGCCATTGAAGATAGCCGCGGGTCGACTCGAGGTGGCGTTGTTCTGGAGGTTGGCAATGATAGTCCAATCGTCAGGGTAGGTAGTGTCGATGAAAGGGGCGTCGTCTAGTGCACCCACAAGTGTACCAATAAGGGTGCTAGTGCCGTCCGCCGCAGTGGTTGCGCTGACCACTAAGAAGTTGGTTCCGTCAGTGGCAACAGCAGGCCGACCAGGCTGTTCTAAGTTTAAACCGTCAATCTCAGACCCTGCCAGTGGATCCTTGTTCACGGTGTCGTCCGGGGGTATGGGGGGTGGGTCGGAGCCCCCTCCACCACATCCGCACAGGAGCAGTAAAGCCAGGCCAAGTATTATCCCGATAAATCCTCTCTTTTGATTTTTCATTTTGGGCCCCCTGCCTTCGCGTTAATTGTATCTTTTGGACTACATGTTCAAAGAATGAATAGTTGTTTGAAAAATCTCCCTTATTCGAATCTTTTTTCACATGGTATTACGATAATCAAGGAAGGCACTTTGTCAATGTGCGCTCTTTATAAATGTGCTGTTTCGGTAATATTTGAGGTGTTTTGATGTGATGTTGGCAGTTAGGTTCCAAACATTGTCGAAAAATCTTACATAAAAAGCCAGATTGATGCTGGAATAAAGTATGTGTTTTAAGAACGAGCTTTTTTATTTAATGAAATCAACTGGTTAATAACCATAGAGACAAAGTCAAACTCATTAATGCGTGTTGACTTAGTTGACGTCTACTGTTCGCCTTTTATAAAGTAAAGTCAAATCAAGGGGTTGAGGTTGTGGAATGAATCTTGCCACGAAGAAGTTACAGATTGAAAATTTTGGAAATTAAGAAGGGAGGTGAAAAAGAATGAAACGCTATCGTCTGCTTAAGGTTGTTCTGGCTGGGTTTGCCATGGCGCTGTTCCTGTCGGGCTCGGCATGGTGCTACAGTATTACCCTGGGTTATGATTCGATTTGGGGTACTTATCTCACATCGAGCTATACCTACGACGAGCCGCAAATTGCAGCGGCCGCCGTGGAACCGGATATGTTTGTTGCCTCATATAGCACTATGGATCTGGTGGGGGTCGCCACCGAACTGGATAACGAGTTCATCGAAGAACCCACAAACGGCGTCATCGATGACGGCAACGGTGACACCAATGATGGTCCGGCGCCTGTTCCAGAACCGTCAACCCTCATCCTGCTTGGTGCCGGTCTGATCGGGGCGGCAGTACTCAGGAAAAAAATGAAATAGTCAGATAATCGGGAGAGAAAAAAGACATGAATGATTTTTATTGAAGGCAGTGCCTCTGGTGGCACTGCCTTTTTTCGTGTGCGCGGCAGGCCTAGTTGCTTCCGGCGATGTCCTGCTCGAATTGCATGAGGATTTCCATCAGGCCCTGGTTCCAGGCCTTTACGAGATTCGCGGGGGGGCCGGGTTCAAAGGGGAGGGATTCGGTATAGCGATGCTGAAAAAGAACCGAAGGCCGGTCTGCCTTGGTGTCCAGTAAACGCAGGTGCAGTTCCAAAATTGCCCGGGGGGATTGGGGCTGTCGGAAGTCGCCGTACAGGGCATCGACCGTGCCTTCAAGAAGCCAATCCGCCTCAAGACGGCTGACAGCGCTGCCCACCGCGGCGAAACGTCCTGACGCCGCAAGCCATTTTTCGGTGGCGGCGGTGATGAGGGCGGCCGGGTCCGCGATAAATTGATGATAGTAATCGCTCTGATAGCGGTGTTCATCCAAACGGTAGATGAATCCTTTGCCGTAAAAGGGTGGCGCAAGCCTGAAGGGAGCCAGGCGCAGAACGCTGTCGGCCTGCCCGGTGGCGGCAGGCAGTGGACGGACAGCTTCCAGGGCGTAGAACTGTCTGGCCGGCGGGCTCTTTTCCAGCATTTTGTTGTCGACCTGCACGCAGGCGCTGAGCAGGGCCACCGTGATGAGAAACAGGGATAGCAGTCGAGGTCTCATGGGGCTTCTCCTGGATATACGGCAGCTGGCGGGGCGCCGAAGAGTGTATGGGCGGGGTAGGCCCTGGCCTCTTCGCTGAGGGAGCGCAGGTTGTCACTGAGGACGCGAAGATTTTCCAGGGTTTCTTCCACGTTCGGCTGTTGGCTGACCAGCAGACTGTCGAGGCGATTGAGCGTTTGCCGCAGCTGCGCCAGGCTGGCGGGTAGTTCGGCGGAAACGCCCTGCACCATCTGGTCGAGGTTGCTGTTGGTGCGGCGAATCTCCATCAGCAGCAACTCCGTTTGGTGGCTGATCTGTTTCATGTTGGTGTCGCGAGCCAGGCCGGCGATGGCCAGCATGGACTCTTCCATGTTCAGAATCAGTCTTTCGAGATCAATCTTCTCCAGGGCAAAAAGAATGCGGTTGACGGAATCTCCGAGTTGGGTGATGACGCTGCCGGCCGAAGGGACGTAAGGATAGTCCGGGGTCCAGTCGATGGAAAGGGTGGGGTTGCGCTCGGGATCGAGATAGTCGGCTTCCAGGAAGGCCGTGCCGGTAACGCCCTTGGCGGCGGTGCGAACCCGGAGGCCTTTTTCGATCTCCCTGTGCAGCAGTTCGGTGTTCATGCGCTCGGCCTGAAGCTGAAAGGCATCCCGTTCGAGAGCGAAACGAACCAACACATAGCGTTTGGCGGTAGGGTATTCGTTGCCGGCCAGGGTGATGGTTTCGACCCGTCCGATCTGCACGCCCCGGAACTTGACGGGAGAGCCGACATCAAGCCCCTGCACCGTTTCATCGAAGTAGCTTTCCATGACAATGGGATGCCGGAAGAGGACGTTGGATCCGAGAACGACAATGCCCACGACGACGATAGTTGCCGCGCTGATGACAAAGAGGCCTATTTTAAAAAAGTTGGCGCGTTCACTCATGGCTCAAAACACTCCTGCCTGTATTACCGGAGCAAGGTCCGGTGCCGGCTTGAATCAGGTGACCTCGCGGTTGAAGAAGCGACGTACCCGAGGGTCCTCACTGTGGTCACGCAGGTCGACGGGGTTCCCCTCGGCGATGATTCCCTTACTCTCTTTATCCAGCATGATGACATGGTCGGCAATGGCGAAGATGCTGGGAAGTTCATGAGAAACAATGACAAAGGTGCTGGAAATCGATTGGGCCAGATTTCGTATCAGCAGGTCGAGCTCGGCCGAGGTGACCGGATCGAGACCGGCCGAAGGTTCGTCAAGAAAGAGGATGGCCGGGTCGAGGGCTATAGCCCGGGCGATGGCGGCCCTTTTCTGCATCCCGCCGCTCAAGGCCGCCGGGAGATGATTCTCGAAGCCCTGCAGGCCGACCAGGCGCAGTTTCATGCGCGCCACCAAATCTTTGGCCGCTGCGGGCAGCGCGGTGAATTCATCGAGGGGCAGACAGACATTTTCCAGCAGGGTCAGCGAGCCAAAGAGAGCCGAGCTCTGATAGCTCACACCGATCTGTTGCAGAATCTGCCGTCGCGCGTCCCCCTGGGCGCCGACAATGTCTTTGCCATTAAGCAGGACGGAGCCGGACAGGGGGGCATACAGGCCAATCATATGCTTGAGCAGGGTGCTTTTGCCGCAACCCGAACCCCCGAGAATGATGAAGATTTCGCCCCGGTTCACCTGAAAGGAAACGTCCTTCAGAATGACCTGATCCCCGTAGCCGGCCGTCAGGTTGCTGACTTGTATGATGGCGTTCTGTGGGTCGTCCATGATCAAAAACCCAGATAATAATAGACCACGGCAAAGATGCCGTCGGTCACGATGATAAGGATAATCCCGGCCACGACAGCTCTGGTGGCCGCTTTGCCGACGCCGCTGGCGCCCCGTTCGGCCTGCAGGCCGTGCAGGCAGCCAATGCCGGCGATGAGCAGGCCGAAAACAAAGGTCTTGGCCAGGCCGCTGACCAGGTCCTGCAGACTGACCGCCGAGATGACCTGGTTGGCATAGGTGACGAGGGGGTAACCCATGGCCAGCAAAACAACGGCGCCGCCGAGTAGCCCGCACAGGCCAGAAAAGATGGTGAGCAGAGGCGTGGCCACCAGGGCGGCGAGCAGACGGGGAATGGCCAGAAAGCGCACGGGGTCGAGTCCCAGGGTGGTGAGGGCGTCGACTTCTTCGTTGACCTTCATGGTGCCCAGTTCTGCCGCAAAGGAGGAGCCGGAGCGGCCGGCCAGGATGATGGCGGTCATCAGCGGTCCCAGCTCACGCAGCATGGAGAGGGCGATGAGGTTGGCCACATAAATCTCGACCCCGAACTGTTGCATGGGGATAGCGGACTGGAAGGCCATGATAAGCCCGACCAGGAAGCTGAGCAGGGCGATGATCGGCAGGGCGTTGATGCCGGTGGCTTCGAAAATCAGAAAGGTGTCTTTCCAGCGGATCTTGCGGAAATGCAGCAGGGCATGGACCAGGGCGGCGCTGAGTTCGCCGACAAAGGCGATCAGGGTGATGAGGTTGCGCCAGAGGCTGACACTGGCCCTGCCGACCTCGCTGGGCAGGTTCGAACAGGCCGGTTTGCTCGGATAGGCATCGACATAGTCGGCCGGATCGAACAGGTCGAGCAGCTGACGGAACTCATCATTAAGATTCACGAGCTCATATCGCCGGCCGGCCTGCAGCTGGCGGCGGCTGATTTCAACCAGCAGGGCGGCGCCGGCGCCGTCGATGTAGACAAGGTCGCCGACATCGATACGGACCAGATCCCTCGCGCCCTGGGCAAAAAGCTTTTCCATCTTTTTCCACAGCGGCCCGGCCGAGGAAGCATCAAGACGTCCCCCGAGGCTCAGGGTGAATGCCCCCTCGGCGTCCAGGCAGGTTTCCAGTGTCGCCATTGATTTTTCCATGTCAGCCTTCATTCAGGGTCTCCATGGATTGTACCAGAGAAGTGGGGACCTGCATGGCATGCCGGCCCCTGTCCCGGCATGCGGGGCCTTACCGTGCCGAAGGGGAAATAGCGGTCTTCACCTTGAACGCGAAACTTGACGTGAAACGCCATAGCACCTAGGCTATTAAAAAACAGGTCGGAAAAAGATAGCATGAATCGCCTCTTTGAGGCCAATCGTTCGTAATCTCACACCCTGAAGAGAAGGAGGTTGAGCGCATGTCGCAGAGGATGTTCAAGGCCATGGTGGTGGAAGAAGGAGAGAACCGGAAGTTCACCCGAAAGCTGACATCGCGTCGGATCGATGAGTTGCCACCAGGCGATGTGCTGATCAAGGTGCATTATTCCTCGCTCAATTACAAAGATGCCCTTTCCGCCATTGGCAACAAGGGGGTTTCGCGGAATTATCCCCATACTCCCGGCATCGATGCGGCCGGAGAGGTCGTCGAATGTTCCACTGCTCTTATCTCCCGCGGCCAGAAAGTCCTGGTGACAGGCTACGACCTGGGGATGAATACGACGGGAGGTTTCGGAGAATACATCCGGGTTCCTTCCAAGTGGGTGGTTCCCCTGCCGGAGGGATTGTCCCTGCGGGAGAGTATGATTCTGGGCACCGCCGGATTCACCGCCGCCCTGTCGGTGTGGAAGCTGGCCGGCGCCGGGGTGAAGCCTGGCGATGGCGACATCCTGGTCACCGGCGCCACCGGCGGCGTGGGTAGTCTGGCGGTAGCCATCCTCGCCAAAGCGGGTTACCGTGTGGTCGCCGCCACGGGCAAAAGCGAGGAAGAGGATTATCTTCAGCAGCTCGGCGCCAGCGAAGTCATCCATCGCGCCGCCGTCACCGAAGGGGCCGAAAAACCCATGCTTAAAGAACGTTGGGCCGGGGTGGTGGATGCCGTCGGCGGCGAGACCCTGGCAGCGGCCCTCAAGGCTACCCGCTACGGCGGCGTGGTGACCTGCTGCGGTCTGGTGGGTTCCTCGGATCTGACCATGAACGTCTTCCCTTTTATTCTGCGCGGCGTCTCCCTGCTTGGCGTCGATTCAGTGCAATGTCCCATGGAAACGCGCCTGCAGGTCTGGAAAAAGCTGGCCGGCGACTGGAAACCGGAACGGTTGAAAATGATCGGCAGCGAGTGCAGTCTCGACGAGCTTGATGAAAAGATCGAGGCGATCCTTAAGGGGCAGGTGCGCGGGCGTACCCTGGTCAAAATACTTGAGCCGTGAGCGAAGCGATGCGGCAGGGGGGAGACATGGAATTTGAAAACTTGCTGGTCGAAATCAGCAGGGGGGTGGCGGTTCTTACCATCAATCGTCCCAGGGTGCACAACGCCATGGATGAGCAAACTCTCGATGAGCTGGATCGGGCCGTTACGAAACTCTTGGCCGATGACCATGTGCGCGTCATTATCCTGACGGGGGCGGGGGAGAAATCCTTCGCCGCCGGTGGCGACATCGGCGCCCTGTTGAGGCTCGATCCCCTGGCGGCTCGCCGTCTGGCCCTGCAGGTGCAGAAGACTTTTTCGGCCATCGAGAAAGGGCCCAAACCTGTCATCGCCGCCGTCAATGGCTTTGCTCTCGGCGGCGGCTGCGAGCTCGCCCTCTGTTGCGATATCCGTCTGGCCAGCGAGACGGCCAGTTTCGGTCAGCCCGAGATCAACATCGGCATTCTGCCCGGTTTTGGCGGGAGCCAGCGCCTGGCCCGGTTGGTGGGCAAGGGGCGGGCCAAGGAGATGATGTTTACCGGCGACCGCATTGATGCCGCCGAGGCCTTTCGCATCGGCCTAGTCAACCGGGTGGTGCCCGCCGACCAACTGCTATCGGAAGCCCGGCGCCTGGCCGAGAAGCTGGCGGCCAAAGGGCGCGTGGCCCTGCAATTGAACAAACAGGCGGTGGAAAATGGATTGGAGATGGATTTCGATCGGGCCTGCGCCTATGAGGCGGAACTCTTCGCCCTGGCCTTTGCCACCGAGGACCAGAAGGAGGGGATGAGCGCCTTTCTGGAGAAACGGCCGCCACGCTTCACGGATCGGTAACCCCATCAACTATGCACAACTTAGAAGGGGCCAGCGGCATATACGCCGCTGGCCCCTTTTTTACACATCCCGCCGTAAGTGCTTCAGCACCTCTTCCGCATCTTCCACGACCTGGCCTCCCGCCGACCTGATCTCCTCTGTAAGGCTCCAGGCTTGTCCCTCCGTAAAGTCCCGCTCCTGTTGCGGATCGATGAGAAAAACCGGTCGGCCCTGCCGGCAGCAATCGAGGGCCAGCTGCAGGCAGATCAGGTTGCCGGGCCCCCACCAGGTAGGCGCCACCACCAGCGCGGCGGCCTGAAGCGCCAGGGTCCCGGCTGCGGCGGCGGCTTTTGCGGAAATAGGGCAGAAAGGCTCATCGAGTACGGTATCCAGATCGAGGGCGAGCGCGAGGGTGGCGTCGGAGTCGCCGCGATTGAGTGGGCCGACGGACAGATTACATCCGGCCACATGCAGACGTCGTAGGGTGTCGGCGCCGAGGCCGCCGCCGCAGATCACATGAAGGCGGGGAGGTTTTCCGCTCCACTGTCGCCGCTGGGAGACGGGGAAGACGCGGGGCGCACCCGTGTAAGGGTTGGTTTCCACCTGCAGATCGACGCGGAAAACCTTGCGCAGGTTGGCCGGGGTCAGGACGTCGGCGGGTGGGCCGAGGGCAGTCAGCTTGCCCTGCTCGGAGAGGAGCATCAGCCGATGGGAAACCTGGGCGGCCAGGTCGAGGTCGTGGGAAATCTGCACAATGGTGGTCCCCTGCTCCCGGTTGAGGCGCACCAGCAGATCGGCGATCTCCAGGCGATGGTCCAGGTCGAGATGGCTGGTCGCTTCGTCAAGGAGCAGCACCGGTGTCTGCTGGGCGAGAGCGCGGGCGAGGATGGCGCGCTGCAGCTCGCCGCCACTCAGTCCGGTGATGAGTCGATCGGCCAGGTGCAGGGTGTCGGTGACGGCCAGGGCCTGTTCAATGGCGCGACGATCCTCCTTCGATTCGGGACCCAGGGCGGTGCCGTGGGAAAAGCGCCCCATGGCGGTCATCTGCCGCACAGTGTAGGGGAAGTAAGCCACGGTGAACTGCGGGACGACAGCGGCCAGGCGGGCCATCTCGCCTCGGCGGATACGGTGGGCCGGGCGCTCCCCCCAGAAGATGCCCCCTTGCGTTGGTTTGAGCAGCCCACGCAGCAGACGCAGCAGGGTCGATTTGCCGCAGCCATTAGGCCCCAGAACCGTCAGGATTTCGCCGGAGCGCACCTCGAAATCGACATCCTGCAGGACCGGATCCTTGGCGTAGGCAAAGCGGAGACGTTCAGCGCGAATCATGCGCCCCCCTCACTGCGGCGCAGCAGGTAAAGGAAGAAGGGAGCCCCCAGCAGGGCGGTCACCACGCCGACAGGCACTTCGGCCGGAGCGAGAATCTGGCGGGAAACAGCATCGGCCGCCATGAGAAAGGCGGCCCCGAGCAGGGCCGAGGCCGGCAGCAGGCGGCGATGACCGGGGCCCCAGAGCAGTCGAGCCGCATGGGGCACCACCAGGCCGACAAAGCCGACCAGACCGGCCATGGCCACGGCGCAGGCCGTCAGGGCGCCGGCGGCGACAAAGACAAGCAGGCGGGCGCGGCCGACGGAGAGGCCAAGGTCGGCGGCGGTTTCTTCCCCCTGGGTCAGCAGGTCGAGGGCGGGAAAGTGAAACCAGAGAACGGCAAAGCCGAGGGCGCTCCAGGCCAGCGCCCAGGGGAGCAGGTTCGGGTCGGCCAGACTCAAATTGCCCGCCAACCAGAAAATCGCCGAGCGGACGGGGTCCGACGGGGCCAGCCAGAGCAGAAAGAGGAGGAGGGCCGCCGCAAAACTGCCGACCATAACCCCCGAGAGAATCAGCGTGTGCGGGGTGCTGCGGTGAGCGCGGGCTACCCAGTAGACCAGGGCCAGGGCGCCGATAGCGCCGGCAAAGGCGGCAGCGGGCAAGACCATGGCTGAGGCGAAGCCCAGGGAGATGGCGGCTACGGCGCCAAGGGCGGCGCCCCCGGAAACGCCGAGCACGTAAGGGTCGGCCAGCGGGTTACGCAGCACCGCCTGAAAGGCGCAGCCGGCCGCGCCGAGGGAGGCGCCGACCAGGGCGGCCAGCACGGCGCGTGGCAGCCGGATCTTCAGCAGGACGGTGGCCTGAGCCGACTCGGTCTCCGCCCCGAAAAATAGGGCGATAATGTCTGTCAGGGGGATGCGCAGAGGACCCGCCCACAGAGAAAAGCCGAAGGCCAGGAGCAGGCATCCGCTGAGGATGACCAGCCAGGCGGAGTTGCGAAAGGGGCCGGTCAGGGCGCGCATGCGTCAGCCTTTTTCGTCAGGTCGGCGCCATGCAGCGCCCCGGCCATGGCTTCGATACCCAGCACCAGACGGGGCCCCGGCCGGTAGACCCAGTCCGGGTCGGGGATGGTGATCACCCGATTGGCCCGGACAGCTCGAAGCTGAGGCCAAGCGGTGAAGTGGGCGGCAGGGTTGGCCTCACCCGGATTGGGGGAGACGATGATGACATCGGGGTCGGCGGCCAGCACGGCTTCCATGCTCCAGGTGGGATAACGGCCGGGCCCGGCGGGAACGACATTGCTGCCGCCGGCCGCCTCAATCAGGTTGTGGCCCAGGGTGTTGGGGCCGGCTACGGTCAGGGGGTTGACCATGATCGCCAGCAAAACACGGGGCCGGGCCCGATTCTCGGTAGCCTTGCCAATGCGACAGAAAGCCTCTTCCATCTCCCGCGCCAGCTGGTCGGCCGTGGCGGCCTCTCCCATCACTATGCCGATGGTGCGGATGGTCGCCACCGTGGAGTCCAGGTCACGAGGAGCGACGACGAAGGTGGCAATCCCCATCTTAACCAGCTGCGCCACCAGGGCCGGGGCCGCCATGTCGGCGGAGGCGAAGACCAGGTCGGGATTGCTGGCGACGATGGCTTCCAGACTCGGCTGCATGTAGTTGCCGATGCGCGGCACCTGGGCGGCGGCGGGGGGGTAGGTGCAGAACTGGGTCGCCCCGACCAGCCTGTCGCCGAGATCCAGGGCAAAGAGGATTTCCGTAAGACTTGGCACCAGGGAGACGATGCGCTGCGGGCGCTCAGGCACCTGCACCGTGCGGCCGACAGCGTCGGTCCAGGTGGCGCTCACGGCTGTGCCCGCCCACAGAAGAAAGACGAGAAAAAAGGTCAGAAGGCGCTGGGTCATGGGGCCCGCTTCCAAAAGAAAAGGTGGGGGATGCCATTGCTGCAATGAGCTGGATGGCATCCCCCGACCTGGTTAGGGCTGCATAGTCTGGACTATGTCAAAAAAGGGCCGGGCTGTCAAAAAGAGAGTGTGACGCCAGCATAGCCGGAAAGGCCCGGCGTGCCGTAGCCCGCCACTTCCTGATAGCTCTTGTCGAAGAGGTTGTCGATGCGGCCGAAAACCTGAATGTTGGGGGTGATGTCGTAGGACGTGGCCAGATTGACCAACGTGTAGCTGGGAAGCGTGACGCTGCCATAATCATCCCGTTTGCCCACATAGGTGCCATGGACATTGAGCTGCCCTTTGCGGCTGTACTGATAGCCGATGCTCAGATCGGCCTTGTGTCGGGGGCGTAGAAGGAGATCTTCGCCCGTGATCTTATTCTCCGTATCCGTAAAGGTATAGCTGGCCTGCAGGCTCAGTGCCTCGACAGGGTCCAATCCCAGGGTCAGCTCAACCCCATCGGATGTGGCCTCACCGATGTTTTTATAGCTCCAGGATACATAGTCGTAGTCGATGAGGTCGTCGAAGGTGTTACGGAAATAGGTGGCACCCAGGGTCAGTTTCTGCTCCCAAAGAGACTGTTCGATGCCGACATCCCAACCCTGGCTCTTTTCGGCTTTCATATTGATATCCCCGTAGGAAGAATAAAGCTGGAAAAGAGAAGGGGCTTTGAAGCCAGTGCCGTAGGTTCCCTTGATTTTGGTGCCGCTGGTTTTAAAGAGATAGGCGGCCGCCGTCCGCCAGGTCGTTTCGGTGCCGAAACGACTGTGATCGTCCAGGCGGACCCCCAGAGTGACAAAAAAAGCGTCCTGCAGACGAATCTGGTCCTGCAGGTAGTAGCCGTTGGTACGGGCAGTTTGTTCGCTCAGATGATCTTCGTAAGGTCCCCAGACGCCATCGGAGACATAGGAACTTCTTCCCTTTTCCTTTTCGGTTTCCAGCCCCAGGGTGAGGGTGTTGGTCTCATGCAGGTACAGGTTGTGCTGCCAGTCGAATTTGGTCAGGCTGCCTTTGTAGGAGCTGCGCAGGAGATCGAGGGGGTGGGTCGCATCGGGGTCGTTGTTGTCGTCCCGTTCGTGCCGGGTTCTGGAAAAGCCGAGGGTCTGTTCCCAGAGCTCATCAAACAGCAGTAGGCGGGCCTGAGTGCGAAAGAAAATCTCTGTGGAGTCGAGTACGTGATTTGGATCGTCGGCGCCGATGCCCCCGCCGTTGTCGATATCCGTCTGGCTGTCCTGATAGCGGGCAATGGCCTCGATTTCCAGATGGTCCGTCGGTGTCAACCCCAGGCGGGTGGAGACGCTGGTGTTTTCGTAACCGTCTTCCTCACGGTTACCATCCTTCTCATCCGCCACCGAGATGCCGTCGCTGTCGAGGCGGGAGACACCGAGGGAGAAGTTGACCAGCTCGTTGCCACCGCGCAGGCCGGCCCTCTCCTCGAAGGTACGGTAAGAACCCGCCTCGGCGGACACATAGCCAGATGGCTTGCCGGCGCCGCGCCGGGTGATAATGTTGATGACGCCTCCCATGGCGTCGGAGCCGTAGAGGGTGCTCTGGGGGCCCCGCACGACCTCGATGCGTTCGATGTTGTCCGTGCTCAGATGGGCAAAATTAAAGGCACGGCCCGGATCGATGGGATCGTTCATTTCGACGCCGTCAATCAGCACCAGGGTGTGCCGGGCCTCCGCCCCGCGCAGAAAGATGGAGGTCTGCTGACCGGGACCCCCGCGACGGGTGACGTTGAGGGCAGGGACGGCGCGCAGGGCGTCTAGCACTGTGCGCTGCTGTTTCTCCTCCATCTCTTCGGCGGTGATGACCGTGATGGCACTGGCCACTTCTTCGGCGGCGGTTTCGACCTTGGTAGCGGTGACCACCACCGTTTCCATCTCGGTCGGCTGGGCCAATGGGGTGCCTGCTGGCAGAAGCAGCAGGGTGAGAGTCAGGCAGGCGAGCAGGTGTTTCTTCATCGAATTTCTCCTTTTTGCCCCGAACGAAAATGGCGAAAAGGGGACCGCTTCAACGCAAAAAAGCCCGCGCAGCCCTAAATAGGTGCGCGGGCTTCCCGTATTTGAAGCGCCGCTAATCTCCACTCTCCCTGTTTCCCGGGGAGGTTAATGTGGTGTGTCCATGTCGGCAGGTCTCCTGGCTCGCGAATCATCCTCGGGGTTACCTTCCCGGCCTGGCGGCCAGTGGTCTGTCAACCCTTCGTCTTCGCTTACAGTGGCGGGTCCGCGGGGGATTTGCACCCCTCTTCCCTTTTCACCCTTGCGGGCACCGTTGGACGTTTCTGTGAGGTTTTAATTAATACGTCAGCCCAGGTTGTTCTGTCAAGAAGAGAGATGCTGTAATTGTTTCAGGCGTTTTTGTCCAGAAAGTGTGTGAGTTGCTCGGGGGGCAGGGGATGACAGAAGAGGAAGCCCTGCGCCTGTCGGCACTGGTGTTCCCGTAGAAAACGCAGCTGCTCGGGAGTCTCGACGCCTTCAGCGATGACATCCAGGTGCATTCCTCGGCCGAGGGCGATAATGGTGGCGGTGATGGCAGCGTCATCGGGGCTGGTGGCGACATCCTTGATGAAGTTCTGGTCAATCTTCAGCTTGGACAGGGGAAAGCGCTTCAGCTGTCCGAGACAGGAGTAGCCGGTGCCGAAGTCGTCCAGGGTGAGTTTGACTCCCATGTCGTGAAGCTCCTGCATGGTGGCCTGCACCCGTTTGATATCGTCCATGACCATGGCTTCGGTGATTTCGAGTTCAAGGTATTCGGAAGCAAGGCCCGTCTGCTGAAGGATCTCCTCTATTTTGACTACCAGGTTGGCTTTGTGAAAAAGGCGCTGGGAGATGTTGATGGCAACGGTGACAGGCTGGTAGCCTTGCTCCTGCCACTCTTTGTTCTGGCGGCAGGCTTCCTGGATAGCCCAGTAACCATAGGGCTCGATCAGTCCGGTCTCTTCGGCCAGGGCAAGAAAATCCCGCGGACAGAGAGTGCCCTGCTCGGGATGAATCCAGCGCAGCATGGCCTCCATGCCGAGGAGTTGCCCGGTGGCCAGATCAAGCTGGGGCTGATAGAAAACATCCAACTCGTGGTTGTCCAGCGCCTTGCGCAGGGCACTTTCCATCAACAGCATTTCCCGCGCCCGGGCATTCATGTCCGGTTGGTAAAACTGGTAGTTGTTCCGTCCCTGTTCTTTCACCCGATACATGGCCACATCGGCGCATTTCATCAAAACCGTGGCCTCGTCGCCGTCGGTGGGAAAGAGGCTGATGCCTATGCTGGTGGTAATGTAGAGTTCATAGTCATTAATGGCAAAAGGCTGCGCCAGGGAGCTGAGAATCTTATTGGCGACGGCGATGACGGGTCCCGGCTGGGTAATATCCTCCAGGATGAGGACAAATTCATCGCCGCCGAGACGGGCGACGGTATCGGACTGGCGTATGCAGGTACGCAGACGTGAGGCTACATCCTTGAGCAGGTGGTCGCCTGCTTCGTGACCGAGGGAATCGTTGATTTTTTTAAAACGATCGAGGTCGAGAAAGACAATCGCCACCTGCTCGCCGGAACGCCTGGCCTTGGCCAGCGCCTGATTGAGGCGCTCCTTGAAAAGAGTGCGGTTGGGGAGGTTGGTCAGGGGGTCATGGTGGGCCAGATGCTTGAGGCGTGCCTGGTTCTCCTTCAGTCTGTTCTCTGCTTCGATGCGATCGGTGATATCCCGGCAGTTAAGAACGAGCCCCTGGACGCTGGCAAGATGTCGGAGATCCGTGACCTGGCCTTCCATGTTGAGCCAGTTGTCCTTTTGGTGGTGTAGACGGAAATTGTCGATTTTGACCGTTTCGCCGGCGGTCGCCGCTGCCTGTTCCACGGCCCTTTTGTATAGGGGCAGATCACTGCCATGCAGGGCTTTAATCAGACCGTCGGCCGCGAATTCAGTGGGAGTCAGGCCAAGCACCCGCTCGACCGAGGGACTGACATAGTGGACGTCGAAGCTGTCGTCAAAGATGACGGTGACGTCGTTGGTGTTCTCCGTCAGGGCGCGGTAGCGTTCTTCGCTCTGGCGCAGGGCTTCCTTGGCTTTTTCGAGGCGCCGGGCCATGGCCAGATGGTCCCTGGCTCTTTCCACGGCTTTGGGGAGATTTTTCCAGAAACTTTCATCCTTGATGACGTAGTCGAGGGCGCCGCGCTTCATGAACTCCACGGCGACTTTTTCACTGCCGTGACCGGTGGTGACCAGAAAGGGGAGGTGCGGATGCCGAGGGGAGATTTCGTCAAGGAGTTGATGACCGGTCATGTCGGGAAGACCGAAGTCCAGCAGCATCAGGTCGCAGGCGTTCTCATTCAAAATGTCAACGGCTTCGCGACCGGAGGATGCCAGCAGAACACGACAGCCGAGACGTTCCAGATGAATTTTGGCCAGGTTGCGGATACCCTGGTCGTCTTCTACAAGCAGAACGGAAAATTCCCTTTTCCCTTGAGGGTGAGGAATGTTTTCCGGTTTTGAACTAGAAGAAGACGACATGGAAAATAACTCCCCTCTGGATGGGTATATGATTCTGATTCTAACACAAAATGGAGGAGATGGTCCTATTCCAAATAAGATTAAATTCGAAGAATGGGAGGGGAAAGATTTGCGCCTTGTCGGTTGAACTCTACCGATGGAAGGGTTAAATTGGCGACAGTAAAGTTTTTCGGTGCAAGGAGAGCCCATGCGTGCTGACGGTGAAAATGCGGTTGACCTGCCGACCAGAGCGCCTGATCTGGTCGCAACCAGGGCGGGCACAGGGACCTGGCGCGTACTGAAGCTGTCACCGGCTTTGGCCGAATGGCTCGGCGTTGCCTCTGCCGAAGCCATCGGTGCTCCCCTTGAAGAACTCTTTGCCGGCGTTCGCCCCGCTCTGCCGGATCTGGCCGACGAAGCCATCGAGCGTGACCTGCCTTTGCCTGATCTGCAGCTTCGCGTCACTGGCCGGGAAAATGTTCTGCTCATGGTGGAAGTGCGTCCCGGCGGTTTGACCTCGGACTTTCGGGGACGCACCGTGACCTTCACCTTTCGCCAGCCGACCTCGGCGGAACGGGATAAGGTGGAAACGTTCCACGGTATGGTCGGCTCCAGTCCGTTGACGCGGGAGGTCTTTCGCAAGATCAGTCTTTACGGGCCGACGGCCGCCGCCGTGGTGGTGACGGGGGAGACGGGTGCCGGCAAGGAACTGGTGGCCCGCGCCCTGCACGAATGCAGCGATCGGGCCAGCGGTTCCTATATCGCCGTCAACTGCAGCGCCATCTCGGCGGAACTGCTTGAATCGGAACTTTTCGGGCATGAAAAGGGGGCTTTTACCGGGGCGGTGCGCACCCATGTCGGCCGCTTCGAGCGAGCGGACGGCGGCACCCTCTTTCTCGACGAGATCGGCGACATGCCTCTGCATACCCAGGCCAAACTCCTGCGCGTGCTGGAAGAGGGAACCTTTGAGCGCGTCGGTGGCGAAAGCACTCGCCGTATTGATGTGCGCATTGTGGCCGCCACCAACGTCCCCCTCGAGCAGGCGGTGGGGCAGGGGCGTTTCCGGGCCGATCTTTACCATCGCCTCTCGGTGCTGCGCATCCACCTGCCGCCGCTGCGAGAGCGCAAGGAGGATATCCCCGCCCTGGTTTCCCATTTCCTGCAGATCTTCAGCCAGAAATACGGCCGTCGCATCCATCGCCTCACCGGTGAAGCGCTGGCCCTGCTGCAATCCTACCTGTGGCCGGGCAACATCCGTGAGCTGCGCAACGTCCTCGAACGGGTCTTTATCGAAACGCCGGGCGAGGTGATCGGGGCCAAGGCCTTTCGTGAGTGGATTCAGGAGCGTCGCCACTTTGCCGCTGGTGAATGGGGGGCTTCTCCGGCGGAAACCTCCCCCATGATCCCGCCGTATCCTCTGCTTTCCGCGCCTTCGCTTCTCGAAGGTCCCGCAGTCTCTCCCTCGTCGGCGAACCTTCCCCGGCGCCAATCGACCCGGCAGGTTGAGCTCGACGCTGACGAGATCCGCCAGGCCTTCCAGGCCGCCGACGGCAACCTGACGGCCGCAGCCCGCCTGCTCGGCGTGCACCGCGCCACCCTCTACCGCTATCTCGACAAGCTCGATCTTACCCGCCGCGACCTCGAATCCTAGCCGCTGTCCCCTCACCTGTCGCAAGCCCCCCTGCGACGTCGCAACTGCCGCAAACGCTGGTTGCTGCGACGTCGCAAGTAAACCCTCCTTTTGATCGTCAATACGTAAGTGCCCGAAACAGAACTATAAAATTCTTTGAATGTGGTTGGCACGTCCCTTGATATGTCCTTCAGGCAGATAGACAATGCGGGCTGGTCCCGCCAACCATAAATCGTCAAAGGAGGAAAACATCATGGCAAACTGGGATCTTTTCAGGGAAATGGACAGTCTTCGTCGGGAAATGGAAAGTGCTTTTCGCGGCTTCGGTGCTGGGCGCCTGCTTGAACCGGCCTTTCTGCCGGGCGTGGGGGCACGGCCCTTCCCGCGCATCAATCTACGGGAGGATGCCGACAACTACTATGTTGAAGCGCTGGTGCCGGGGATTGAGGCGGACCAGCTTGAGATGACACTGCAGAAGGGGAGCCTGACCCTCTCTGGGGAAAGGAAAGAGGTCGAAGGAGAGGAGAAGGCCAAGGTCTGGCACCGCCGTGAGCGTGGGTTTGGCGCCTTTCTGCGTACCATCGAACTGCCCGGCGAGGTGGATGGTGAAAAAGTGGCAGCCGCCTACCGTGACGGTATCCTGCGCGTGACCCTGCCGAAACAGGAAGCGGCCAAGCCGAAAAAAATCGCCGTTCAGGTTGGCTAAGGCCGTCGCGAACAAGTCATAAGGCAAATAATGTCCACGATATAAAGGAGAGTGCATCATGGCAACCAAGGAACTTTACGACAACAACAAGGAGAATAAAACCCTGACCAGGGAGCAGACCCGCTCTGCCCGCAACTACGTCGCCCCGGCCGTCGATATCATGGAGACGGACGAGGGGCTGACGCTGCTGGCAGACATGCCCGGCGTTTCCAAGGAGAATCTGCACATCGGCATCGAAAAGGGCGTTTTGACCATCGAAGGCGAAGTGCCATCCGCCCAGGGGGAAGAGCTCTACCGGGAGTTTTCTCTGGCGGCCTACTATCGTCAGTTTCAGCTTCCCGACGAGATCGACCCCGACAAAGCCAGGGCCGAAGTCAAGGACGGCGTGCTCAAACTGCATCTGCCCAAGGCGGAGGCCGCCAAGCCGCGTCGCATTGAAATCAGCGCCGGCTGAGATAATGTTTAAACGGGCCGGAGGGTCAAAGCCTCCGGCCTTCGTTGTTAAAAAGAATCAGATGTACCCCTAGCATGCGGAAGGATATGCTCATGGATCCCAATAAAATGACGGAAAAAACGCAGGAAGCCATCCAGTCGGCCCAGACCCGGGCCATGAAGTACGGACACCTGGAGGTGGACGTAGAGCACCTGCTGATGGCCCTGCTCGAACAGCAAGGGGGTCTCATCGGGCGCCTGCTGCAGCGCATGGATGTGCCCGTAGACAACTTCGCGGCGGCGGTCAAACAGGAGCTGGAGCGCCGGCCCAGTGTGTCCGGACCCGGCGTGGAGGCTGGCAAGATCTACGTGACCCAGCGCCTCAACCGCCTGCTGATCAAAGCCCAGGAAGAAGCCACCCATCTCAAAGACGATTATGTCAGCGTCGAGCATCTGCTGCTGGCTATGGTGGAAGAAGGCACTTCCAATGCCTCAGGCAAGCTGCTGGCCCAGTTCAAGATCACCCGTGATCGCCTGCTGCAGGCCCTTACCGCCGTGCGCGGACACCAGCGGGTGACCAGCACCGATCCGGAGGGGACCTACGAAGCGCTGGAAAAGTACGGGCGCGATCTGGTCAAGGAAGTCACGAAGGGCCGGCTCGATCCGGTGATCGGGCGGGACTCGGAAATACGCCGGGTCATCCGCATTCTCAGCCGCAAGACCAAGAACAATCCGGTCCTTATCGGCGAGCCGGGCGTCGGCAAGACCGCCATCGCCGAAGGGCTGGCCCACCGCATCGTGCGCGGCGACGTCCCCGAGGGATTGAAGAACAAGACCATCTTCGCCCTCGACATGGGGGCGCTGGTGGCGGGCGCCAAGTACCGCGGCGAATTCGAGGAACGGCTCAAGGCGGTGCTCAATGAGATCCGCCAGAGCGAGGGGCGCATTCTGCTCTTCATCGACGAGCTGCACACCATCGTTGGTGCCGGCAAGGCGGAGGGTTCCATGGACGCCGGCAACATGCTCAAGCCCATGCTGGCCCGTGGCGAACTGCACTGCCTGGGCGCCACCACCCTGGACGAGTACCGCAAGTACATCGAGAAGGACGCCGCCCTTGAACGCCGCTTCCAGCCGGTCATGGTCGATCAGCCCAACGTGGAGGATACCATCAGCATCCTGCGTGGCCTCAAGGAACGTTTCGAGGTCTTCCACGGCGTCCGCATTCAGGACAACGCCCTGGTCGCCTCGGCCATTCTCAGCAACCGCTACATCACCGACCGTTTTCTGCCGGACAAGGCCATCGACCTGGTCGACGAGGCCTGCGCCATGATCCGCACCGAGATCGACTCCATGCCTACTGAGCTGGATGAGGTCACCCGTCGGGTCATGCAGCTGGAAATCGAAGAGGCCGCCCTCACCAAGGAAAAGGACCGCGCCAGCCGTGAACGTCTGGACGCGCTGCGCAAGGAGCTGGCCGAGCTCAAGCATGAGGCGGATACCTTGCGAGCTCAGTGGGACATGGAAAAAGGGGCCATCAAGAAGGTGCAGACCCTGCGCGAGGAAATTGAAAAGGTGCGCCAGCAGATCGAGGTGGCCGAGCGAGAGTACGACCTCAATCGAGCCGCCGAGCTCAAACACGGCCGCCTGCCCCAGTTGGAACAGGAGCTGCGCCAGGCAGAGACGGTGCATGGCAAGGAATACCAGGGTCCGAGCCTGCTACGTGAAGAGGTGACGGAAGAGGAAATCGCCGAGATTATTTCCCGCTGGACCGGTATCCCGGTGACGCGCCTGATGGAAGGGGAGCGCGAAAAGCTGCTGAAGCTCGACCAAATCCTGCACCAGCGGGTGGTGGGCCAGGACGAGGCCGTGCAGCTGGTGGCCGATGCGGTCATCCGCGCCCGCGCCGGCATCAAGGATCCCCAGCGTCCCATCGGCTCCTTTATCTTCCTTGGCCCTACCGGGGTGGGCAAGACCGAGCTGGCCCGCACTTTGGCCGAAGCTCTCTTCGACAGTGAAGACAACATGGTGCGCATCGACATGTCCGAGTACATGGAGAAGCACACGGTCAGCCGCCTCATTGGCGCCCCTCCCGGCTATGTCGGCTACGAGGAAGGGGGGCAGCTGACGGAGGCTGTGCGGCGCAAACCCTATGCGGTCATCCTCTTCGACGAAATCGAAAAGGCCCATCACGACGTCTTCAACGTGCTGCTGCAGATCCTTGACGATGGCCGCGTGACCGACTCGCAGGGGCGTACTGTCGATTTCAAGAACACCGTCATCATCATGACCTCCAATATCGGCTCCCAGTATCTCATCGAAGGCGTCACTCGGGACGGTGAGATTCATGAAGCCGCCCGCAATTCGGTGATGGGCGAATTGCGGCGAGAGTTCCGCCCCGAGTTCCTCAACCGGGTCGATGACATCGTTCTCTTCAAACCCCTGACTCTGGAGGAGATCAAACGCATCGTCGATCTGTTGACGCAGGGATTGACCCGGCGGCTCGCCGATCGCTGTATCACCTTGACCATGACGGAGGCCGCCAGGGACTTTATTGCCCAGAACGCCTACGATCCGGTCTATGGGGCCCGACCACTCAAGCGCTATCTCCAGCACGCGGTGGAGACCCGCATCGGCCGGGCCATCATCAGCGGCGACCTTAGCGAGGGCGCCACGCTGATCGTTGATGCCCGGGATGGCGACCTGACCGTCCTGCCGGTCAGGCCTGCAGGCAGCGGCGCCGCTGCCGGGGAAAACTGTGCGCCGGCTTAGGTTTTTATAAGCCGCCATGAGGCTTTCTACTAGAACGCAGGCAGGATCTTGTCGAGGTCCTGCCTGCGTTTTACTATGGGTCATGACTTTAATGAAGGGCCTGGCTCGGGGTGCCGGGATTGCCAGGGAAATTATTTGCGAGCGGATAAGACATTGCTGTGAAGCATGTAAAATAATGCACATATGTAAAGCAATGCTTTACATATGTGCCACAATTGAATATATTTCAGGCAAAGATTCCACTTAATAAAATTCGAATAGAGCATAAAATGTCAAACAATACTTTACATTCCAGCAAGCTGCTAAAGAAAGCCCTTTTTGGTCTGCCACAAGGGATGCCTCTCGCCATGAGCCATCTGAAGGAGTTTGGCGTATCCCGTCAGCTCGCACACCACTATGTTCAGAACGGCTGGTTGAAACAACTGGGGAGTGGCTATTACCTTCGGGCTGGAGATAAGCTCACCAAAGCAGGTGCGGTGGCATCGCTGCAGGCCAACGGTGTCAAAGTCCATATCGGCGGAAAAAGCGCATTGGCTTTTAAAGGGTTTGCCCACTACCTGAATATGGGAGAGGAAACGATAACACTCTACGGGCACGGAACAAGAAAACTCCCAGAGTGGTTTCAAGAGCAGTTCAGGGCCAATCTGTCGAATAGTACCCTGTTCGATGAGCGGGATACTTTGGCGGAACGGCACGGTGTTTCTCGTTTGGATAATGAGCCAAATGGACCTTTTATCTCGGAACCGGAACGTGCCGTTCTCGAATTGTTGGATTCTGTGCCGAAGCAGCAGACCCTGGAAGAAGGCAAACAGATTATGGAAGGGCTTTATTCTTTGCGGTCCAAGAAGATGCAGGAACTGTTGAAAATTTGTAAAAAAATTAAAGTCAAAAGGCTCTTTTGGAAAGTCGCCGAAGAACTCAAGTTGCCGGTGCTGGAGAAAATAGACATTTCCGGAATCGATTTCGGTTCATCGTCAGATTATTCGCTGCAGGGGGAAAAAACCCTGGTATTGAGAAATCCTCATGGATAGGCGCTACAAAGATACCGTGGCTCTTTTGCTTGACGCTATTCCTTTCGTGTTCAGGCAGAATTGTTTTGCAATGAAAGGTGGCACGGCGATCAATCTGTTCTGCCGTGACATGCCGAGACTATCAGTTGATATCGATCTGGTATTCATTGACCCAGCGGCACCGAGTAGGGATGAAGCGCTCACCAAGATAGAAGATAGCTTGCGACAGGTTGCCGAGGAACTGGAAAAGCGCCTGAGGGTGAAAGTTCAAAGAACATCTTCAGGTTCCGACCAGGAAACTAAGCTCTTTGTCAGCCGTGGTACTTGCCGAGTCAAGATTGAGGTGAATCATGTTTTCCGTGGATCGGTTTATCCAGTCGTTGAAGGCGGTTTGACTCAGGGTGCCGAGGATATGTTCGAGCGGGAAGTGAGCGTGCCGATGCTCGATGTCGACGAACTCTACGCCAGCAAGTTGGTCGCAGCACTCGACCGCCAGCATCCGCGGGACCTATTTGACGTGATGCTGCTCAATAAAAACGGTGGAATCACTCCTCGCATGAGGCGGGCATTCGTGATTTATCTGGCAGGACACAATCGGCCGATGCATGAACTGCTGCCACCACAGGCCCATGATATAAAGAACGCGTACGAGAAAGAATTCATCGGGATGACTACTAGTGATGTCCGCATTGAAGACCTCGAAGAGACACGTGAGCGTCTGTTCGCAGATTTGCCCTCTTCACTTGACGATTCCGAACGCAGATTCCTTCATTCAGTCCATCGGCTTGAACCCGATTGGGATTCTCTCGGGATACCGAATATCGAGTCTTTGCCCGCCATCCGATGGAAACTGATGAATCTTGAAATCCTGAAGGCCAAGAACCCATGGAAATTCAATGAGATGATGGGGGCATTAGAGCAATGCTTAACATTAGGAAGAAGATAGTTGGCAACTGCAGCCCCGGTACGATTTTCTTGTCATGCACGAAATTCTGGGAACCCAGAAGCCCAACCTGAAATTACCAGGTTGGGCTGTCTTGCATTTTGCCCTGCAGCAGAGGCTTACTTTACCTAGAACTCGTCAGTCACACCGCTGAAGCTTCGGAGCAACTATAGGTGGTCGGGTTTCATGTGATAACGGGTGAATGGGTTTGGCCAATTACGGATGGGTGTTTTTGCTTGGGAGCAGGTCGAGGTTTTCGGTGATAATGAGCGATTTCTTCCCATAAATTAAAAAGGGTGGTTCGCCTGAGCCTTTCGATGTGCTACATTTTTCATCTGCATGTTTAAACATCACTTTTGTTTTGGGGGCGGGGATGAGGAAAAAACGTTTTGGCGAAGTTCTTGTTGAGGCCGGGGTGGTAACCGAAGAGGCTCTGCAGCAGGCTCTGCAGAGGCAAAAAGGGACTGGCAGGCGCCTTGGCATGGTGTTGGAGGAGATGGGCAGTGTTACTCAGCGCGATATTGCCGGGGTTCTGGCACGGCAATTTGGTTTCAAGACGGTCTCCGGCTTCGCCAAACACCGGTTCTCGGAAGATCTCCTTGGCCTGGTTGAAAGCGATGAGGCCATTCATTCGCTGGTCTTTCCCTTGAAGGTGGTGGAAAAGACTCTCTATCTGGCCATGGTCAATCCGTTGGCGGAAGATGTTCTGGAAAACATCACCTTTCGCACCGGCTTCAACATTCAGCCTCTGGTCACCACGCCAGCTGAAATTGAAGAGGCCGTCAGCAGGCATTATCTGAAAGAGCAGAAGGGCGGTGAAAGTCAGTGGACCGTGCTGGTCGTTGAAGATGGCGAACTGGTCCGTGTGGCCACTGTGTCCGCTCTGAAAAAGATGGGTTTCCACGTGCTCGAAGCAGTCAATGGCGCTGAAGGCCTGCAGGCCGCCCTTGAGAAGAAGCCTCACCTGATACTGACCGACATGCTGATGCCCCGTATGGATGGGCAGGAAATGTATGCCGCTTTACAGGAAAATCCCAGTCTGCGCAAAATTCCCGTGGTAGCCTTGTCCGGTCTGGCCTCGGCGGAGGAGGAAGCGCGCCTCCTCGACCTCGGCTTTTTCGACTTTATTCCCAAGCCCGTCAATCCGGTCCGCCTGGTTGCCCGGGTACGCAGGGCGCTGCGAATTACCTACGGCGCGGCATCCTGATATTTCCGGCCAAAATTCTCATCTCTTCAGCGGAATGCCTTGAAAAAGCAGGCGAATCCTGTATAATTGACCAAAAAGGTCATAAATGGTGTCGCTGGATTGACAGGAGCGGCGGAAAGAGAGGGGATTATGCGTATCGATATTTTGTGCAAACCCGAAAATGCCGGCAAAGGAGAGCGTGCTCTTGAAAATGTCAGGCAGGCTCTATCCACCCTGGAACTGGAAGCAGAGGTGCACCTTTTCAAGGATCGTCGCAAAATGATCGACAGCCGCGTCCATGTATCACCAGCCCTGTTGGTGGATGACAGCGTGCGTGTGTCGGGGCGAGTACCTGAGGTCGATGAGATTGTGAAGATCCTGGCTGAAAGGCCGAGGTTCCGGCATCGCCTGCAGAAGGTGGCCTGAGGGTCAAGATTGTTCAGCGCTTTCCCTTTGAAGGACGCTTTTGTACTGGAGTGCTTCCTGTGTGCTGGCGGAGGGTAATATTCCCACTGGGAACAAGAAGCCCTTCACTCACGGCGAATTCAAGGATCTCTTCTCCTTCGTTGCGCGAGATGCTCCCCGCGAAAATTTCCCGGGGAGTTTTCTGGCCATCCGATCCCTGCAGCAATTTGAGAAAATCCTCCACCAGCGATTCGCAAAGAACCTCGGGACCCCGGCGGGCGAAGAGGGCAACCGATCCTATCGGGCGAAACAGGCTGGCAATGCGTTCAAGATCCATCTCTCCCATTTCGAGTAGATCCAGAATTTCATAACTGAAGGGCACCAGGCGTATTGTACCTGAGCGCTGCCAGGGCGTGTTCCAGTTGTCCAGGTTGCGGAGCTGTTCCGGGTCGGCTGGCGTGGTCTCCTCGCCCAGCAGAGTCTCGGCGTAATGAAAGTGATAACGCACCATGTCGAGAGCCGCCGGCAGGATATCCCCCCGTCCCCGGGCCTTTAGGCACTGGCGGATGTATCCCTCCTGAAGTTCGAGAATCTGGGACGGCGTCCAGCGTGAGGAATCCCGGAACTCTTCACGGCTGACGGAAGCCTCGGTCATAGCCCAGGAGGCGAAGTTTTCCAGAAAGGGAACGGCTTCCTCCTGCATAGCTGTGAGCAGAGGTTGGAAAAAGCCGACGGCCCGTCCCAAGTTGTAGAAGAGATCGGTGGCAGCGGCCAGGTCGCGGCAGTGTTCCATCTCGCCGGCGCTCAGAGTGGCCGTGGAGAGGATTTCGTAGGGTGGCGCTGTCTGGGCGTTGAGTCCGAACTTGTCCCTGTTCCGATACAGGGGCGTTCCCGGCAGGACGGCGAGCGGGAAAATATCCAGATGGTTGGGCGCGAAGCTCAGGGCTGTATTCAGGCTGTGGGTAAAACCGGCGTAGTCGTCCGTGGGCAGGCCGTAGATGAGGTCGAGGCCGAACGTTACCCCTTCGGCGGCGAGCAGGCGGACCTTGTGAGTGAAGAGTTCAAGGTCAAGGGAGCGATGCACCTGGCGTAGCACCTTGGGGTTGGCGGATTGCAGGCCGAGCTGCACCGAGCAGGAGAGATGGGTCAGCAGACGGGCCGTTTCCCGGTCAAGAAAGTCCGCTTTGGCTTCGAGGTGGAAGTGGACGTGAGGAGCCTTGTCAGCCAATAGGCGCAAAAGGGCTTTGCCCCGCTCGGGGGGGTAATTGAAGGTGGAATCCAGTACCCAGACCTGGGCCACCCCCTGGCGGACAAAGAGGTCAAGCTCGGCGCGAAGGCGTTCGAATGAAAGGGGACGCACACCCTGATGGCCGCGCGCATCGAAACAGAAATCGCAGCCGAATGGGCAGCCGCGGGAGATTTCCCACAAAACGCCCTGGCCTGTCTCGGGAACCAGGGTTCCGGTAAGCCAAGGAGAGGGCAGCTCGTCAAGGCTCATGGGCCCAGTATGGGGCTCGCGACAGGAAACATCCTGTTCATTTTTGTAGATAATGCCAGCGGTTTGGGTGTGAGCGCCGGATTCCTGCCAGGTAGCCAGCAGGTGAGCGAAGGGAATTTCCCCCTCCCCGCAGACGAGTGCGTCAAAAGTCCCTTCGGCCAGGATGGCTGCCGAATCGGCGGTCGCTTCCGGCCCTCCGGCAACCAGGCGCAGGGATGGCTGGCGCTTTTTGAGCTGTCGGGCCAACTGCGTCAGGCGTCGGCGGTTCCATACGTAGATGGGGAAGGCTACCAGGTCGGGCGCGAAGGCCAGGATGCCGGCCAGGATGTCTTCGTCGCTCTGGTCGGGAAAGAAATCAGGCAGATGTGTCGTCGACCGTAGGGGGGCGGGCAAGGCGGCCGCCAGGCAGGCCGCCGCCAGCGGCACCGCCTGGGCGGAGCGGCGAACGTGCAGAGTTGGCAGGACGATGGTCATGATCCCTCTCCGGTGTGTTTGCCGGCTCCACGCCGGTTCTTTACTCGGTGATTTCCGCCGGTGGCGCGCTGTGCAGTCGTTTCGCCGTTGTTTTGATGCCATGTTTGGCAAAACAGGCGTGAAAGCGGTCGAAATCCTTTTGCAGTTGATTCAGCGTCAGGTGGTAGCCGTAATTCATGATGTGGTAACGGGCGGCGTCGCTCATGGGATTCTGGAAAAAGAGCATGGACTCTTCGCGTCCCGGTTCGATCAGCAATATGTCCACCTCGGGGTGGCAGCGCGCGTAGGTCTCCAGAGCCAGGTCGAGCTTTTCCTTGTTCTCGATCCGTCGGGCCTGTTCCCAGGCGGAACTGACACCCAGGTGGGCAATGCTGGAACACTTGCCGAAGGAAAGGGATGGCAGGCAGATGTGCTCGCGGTCATTATTCATCGGCACCCGGGGATTGACGACCAGGATGAGTTTGGCTCCCCGCTCGATGGCGATGTCGATATGAGAAACGCGGCCCACGGAGCCGTCGAGATAGAAACGATTACCGATCTGCAGGGGGCTGAAGAAGAAAGGGATGGCGCAGGAAGCGGTTATGGCCTGGCAGATCGCCATGTCCCGGTATCCTTCCGAGCCGAAGACGACCCGGGTTCCCCGGTCGAGGTCATAGGCCGGGATATAGAGTTCGGCCTTGAGCTGATCAAACGCATCGGCGATATTCTCCTGATGAAATGCGTCCCGTAGATAACGCTGCATCGGTTCCAGAGAAAAGATGCCGGCAGGGAACTGCTCCTGCACAATTTTCACCATATCCGAAAAAGTAAAGTTCCAACCCTTGCGGCGGTGGTGACGAAAGATGCCAAAAAGATTGCGGGAGACATCCCAGAGGGACTTGACTATGGCCCCCTTGTCCATGCGGTAGATATCCCCGCGCCGCCAGTTGAAAACCGTCGAATCGTTGCTGGCGATAGCGCTGAAGAGGGTCTCGGGGGCAATGCGGTTAGCCATGAGCGTGGCTATGACCGAGCCGGCGCTGACGCCGACATACATGTCGAAGCGGCGGCTGGAAAAGCCGGGCAGAAAGAGGCGATCGACAGCCGTCAGGCAACCTATTTCGTAGGCGGCGCCCATAATCCCGCCACCGGCGAGAACGAGAGCGGTCTTGTGGGGAGCTTCGGCCATCATCATCTATTTCTTGGCGCGCACTTTGATCTTGGGCTTGCCTGCTTCCGTCACGACCACGAAATCGACTTCCCTGTCGCCGAACTTTTCACGGATTTTCTCCCGCTGGCGGGATAGAAACTCGGATACCTGCTGCCGGTCCGGGGCGGACCCTCCCAGGTTGCAGGATTGGCGGGCGGCCACAAGATCCTGATAGAGCCGGTCGACGATCGCATCCTGTTGGGTTTCTGATTCATGAGGCCTCCGGGGAGCTCCTTCTTCCTGGGGGCGATTGAGCTTGGCCAGGTGCCGCTCGTATTTGCCTTCGTCGATAAGGCGCAGAATGCGGTCCCAGTGACTGGCGTAGCTGTGGAAGCGCGCCAGCGTAGCCTGATGCCGGAACCGCAGATCGGTCTGGATGATGCGCCGATTACTGAGAAGGCGCAGTCGGCGGGAGAGTTCCTCCCGTTCCCGGATGGGTTCGCGCTTCTCTACGCCGGCGAAATACTGTTCATAACGGATCTGAAGCTCTTTAAGGTCCTGCTCCATTTCAACCAAAGCCAGGGTGATGGCATTTCTTTCTTTCATAACCGCCTTTCCTTGAAAAAGTAAACTATACTCAATCTCTTGTCGCATTGCAAAGAAGTATGTTGCCAACGCCCTTGTTTTATAGGGCATATTCCTTGACTGCCCTGCACCTTTGCATAATAATGGCGATTTTAAAAGACTCCATCGGAAAGGGATTTTCCCCATGGGAAAAAGCGTCGCCGCCGTTATTCTGGCCGCGGGTCAGGGAACCCGCATGAAATCCAATAAACCCAAGGTGTTGCACTCTGTGGCCGGGCAACCTATGGTCTGCTATCCGGTCGCTCTGGCTGCGGGCCTTGGCTGTCAGCCGACGGTTCTGGTCGTGGGCCACGGCGCTGAGCAGGTACAGGCGGAACTGGCCGGCAGAGAAGTCGTCTTCGTCCGTCAGGAAGAACAGCTGGGAACGGGGCACGCCTTGCTCTGCGCCCGCGAGTCCCTGCGTGCTTTCGAAGGAACCCTGCTTCTTCTCTGCGGCGACGTTCCTCTTTTGCGCGCGGAGACGCTGGAACACCTTCTTTCCTGGCACCATACCCAGAAGGCGGCGGTCACCGTACTTACCGCCAGCATGGACGATCCCCAGGGTTATGGTCGTATTGTGCGTGAAGGAGAGCAGGTGCTGCGCATCGTTGAGGAGAAGGATGCCACTGCCAGAGAAAAAGCCATTCATGAAATCAATACGGGCATTTATGCCATGGAGATCCCCTGGGCTTTCGAGGCGCTGCGCACGGTCGGCCGCGATAATGCCCAAGGGGAATATTACCTGACGGATATCATCGCGGTGGCCCGCAAAGAGGGCCTGAATGTGAGCGCGCTGCCGGTCGCGGCGGCGGAGGAGACTCTTGGCATCAACGACCGCGTGCAGTTGGCGACGGCCGATGCGCACATGCGTCAGCGTCTCAATGAAAAACTGATGCGGGCCGGCGTGAGCTTCATCGACCCGGCTGCCACCTATGTCGATGCCCGCACAGAGATTGGGCCGGATACGATCGTCTACCCCGGTGTTCATCTGCGGGGTGCCAACCGTATCGGGCGCGACTGCATTCTGGAGCCGGGGGTGGTCATCACCGATTGCATCCTTGGCGACGGCGTCCATGTCAAGGCAGGCTCCGTGCTGCAGGACTCCCGTGTGGGCGATCGTACCGATATTGGCCCCATGGCCCACCTGCGGCCGGGAACGGAGCTGGCCGGCCAGAACAAGATCGGCAACTTTGTCGAGACCAAGAAGGCGGTCATCGGCCTGGGTTCCAAAGCCAGCCACCTGACCTATATCGGCGACGCTGAGGTCGGCGCCGAGGTCAACATCGGCTGTGGCACCATCACCTGCAACTATGACGGCGTCAACAAGCACAAGACGATCATCGAGGATGGTGTCTTTGTCGGCAGCGACACCCAGTTCGTCGCCCCGGTGCGCATAGGGCGCAACAGTCTCATCGGCGCCGGTTCGACCATCACCAAGGATGTTCCCGCCGATGCTCTCGCTCTCTCGAGGAGCGAGCAGAAGGTGATTGAAGGCTGGGTGCTGCGAAAGCGCAAAAAAGAAAATAAATCGTGAGGTGTGAGGCCTGAGGGGCTCCCCCTTGCCTCACTTCACCCTTTACCCCTTCCCCGGAGTTTACGACGCATGTGCGGAATTGTTGGTTACATCGGTTTTCAAGAAGCCACTCCCATCATCCTCGACGGCCTGCGCCGCCTCGAATATCGCGGGTATGATTCGGCCGGCATCGCTACCCTGGATGGTGGCAAGATAGAGATCCGTCGTGCCCGCGGCAAGCTGATAAATCTCGAAAAGATCCTGCAGGAGCGCCCCCTGGCCGGCACCTGCGGTATCGGTCACACGCGCTGGGCCACCCACGGCCGCCCCTCGGAAATCAATGCGCATCCCCACTACGCCGGCGGCATCGTCGTCGTGCATAACGGGATCATCGAAAACTATCTTCCCCTCAAAGAACGACTGCGCGCCCAGGGTCATAGCTTCAGTTCGGAAACGGACACCGAGGTTATTGCCCATCTGGTGCGCCAGCACTATGAGGAGGGTGGTGACTTCGAGGCTGCCGTGCGGAAGGCGCTGGCCGAAGTGCGCGGGGCCTACGCCGTGGCCATCCTGTGCGAGCAGGAGCCCGGCAAGCTCATCGCCGCCAAGCTTGGCTCGCCGCTGGTACTGGGACAGGGCGCCGGCGAGTTTTTCGTGGCTTCCGACATCCCCGCCATGCTCAGCCATACCCGGGAGATGATCTTTCTGGAAGACGGCGAGCTGGCGGTCTTCAGTGCGGGCGGCATGCAGGTGACGACCCTGGCTGGAGACATCCTGCAGAAGGCGGTCAAGACCATTACCTGGAGCCCCCTGATGGCGGAAAAGGGGGGGTACAAGCACTTTATGCTCAAGGAAATTTTCGAGCAGCCCCGGGCCATTGCCGATACGCTGGCCGGTCGCCTGCGTGACGAAGCGGGGGATGTCTATCTCGAAGATCTCCACCTGGGCGACGAAGAACTGCGTCAGATCGACAAGCTGACCATCGTCGCCTGCGGCACCTCCTGGCATGCCGGACTGGTGGGCAAGTTTCTCATCGAAAAGCTGGCGAGACTGCCGGTGGAAGTCGACATTGCCAGTGAATTCCGTTATCGCGATCCTATTGTTAACGAGCGCATTCTGACCATTCTCATCAGCCAGAGCGGAGAAACGGCCGACACTCTGGCGGCCCTGCGTGAAGCCAAGAGCAAGGGCGGCAAAGTGGTGGCCATCTGCAATGTGGTCGAATCTTCCATCGCCCGCGAGAGTGACGGTGTAATTTACACCCATGCTGGCCCCGAGATTGGTGTGGCCTCCACCAAGGCGTTCACCACGCAGCTGGTGGCCCTGAATCTTCTCGCCATCCGACTCGGCCGGGCGCTGGGTACCCTCGGGGCAGAGGCGGCCCGCTCTCTTATCGCCGCCCTGACCACGTTGCCGCGTAAAATCGAGGATACGCTGGAGCTGGACAAAGAGATTCAGACAGTGGCCCAGAATTTCATGAATGCCCGCGATTTTCTCTATCTCGGTCGTGGCAATCAGTATCCTGTTGCCCTGGAAGGCGCTCTCAAGCTCAAGGAGATCTCCTATATCCATGCCGAAGGCTACCCGGCCGGCGAAATGAAGCACGGTCCCATCGCTCTTATCGATGAGAACCTGCCGGTGGTGGTCGTCGCCCCCCACAATGAAACATTCGAGAAGGTCGTCTCCAATATGGAGGAGGTCCGGGCCCGCTCCGGGCGTATCATCGCCATCGGCACCTCTTCCGGGCCCGAGTTGGCTGACGTCGCCGACGTGGTTCTGTGTGTACCGGAAATCGCCGATGAGCTGCTGCCTGTGCTCACATCCGTGCCCCTGCAACTGCTGGCCTATCATATCGCCGTGTTCAAGGGGACGGACGTCGACCAGCCCCGCAATCTGGCCAAAAGCGTTACCGTGGAGTAGATGTTTTGCGTATTCGAAAGAGATGGCTTTTTGCCTGGTTGCGGCGCCGCAGCACCGCTTTTCTCAGCCACTTCCGCATCAGCGAGAACACCTTCATGGCCACCCTGGCGGTGGTCATCGGTTTGCTGTCAGGACTAGGCAACTACGCCTTCCGCAAGACGATCGACTTCTTTCACTGGCTGGTCTTCGAGCAGGGGGGCGCTCTATTGAGCATCTCGATGACGGAGTGGAGTTGGAGCCGCCTGCTGCTGGTGTTCTTCCCCATGATCGGCGGCTTGCTGCTGATCCCCTTCGGCTTCTTTTTTGCCCGGGACATGCGCTACGGGTTCCCCGCTTTTCTGGAACAGGTCAATCTGCGGGGAGCCAAGATTCCCGGCCGCACCATTTTTACCCGCGGTCTGGCCAGCGCCATCACCATCGGCACCGGTGGCTCAGCCGGGCAGGAAGGTCCCATTGCCCAGATCGGCGGCGCCATCGGCAGCCAGTTCGGTCAGGCTTTCAAAGTCAGCGGCGACCGTCTCAAGGTGCTGGTGGCCTGCGGGGTTTCGGGTGGGGTAGCCGCGACCTTCAACGCCCCCATCGCTGGCGTCTTTTTCGCGCAGGAGATCGTCCTGCTTTCCTCTTTTGAACTCTCCAGCTTCACCTCCATCGTCATCGCCAGCGGCATGAGCACCGTCGTTTCCCGCGCCCTGCTCGGCAACGTACCGGCCTTCGCCGTCCCCCCCTATGTCATGGGGAGTGCCTGGGAGATCGCCCTTTACGTCCTGTTGGGCATGATTATCGGGGTGCTGGCGGCCGGATTCATTGATGTCCATTTCAGGGTGAAGGAAGCCTTTGAACGCCTGCGTCTGCCGCGGCTGGCCAAGCCCATTTTCGGCGGCCTGCTCGTCGGCGTTATTGGCGTCTTTTTTCCGGCGGTGTTCGGCAACGGCTATGAGTTCATGGAATCGGTCATGCACGGCGAGGGGCTGTGGTACCTGCTGGCCGCGCTTATCCTGATGAAGGCGCTGGCCACTTCCATCACCCTGGGCAGTGGCTTGCCCGGCGGCCTCTTCGCCCCCTCCCTCTATATCGGCGCTGTCACCGGGGGGGCTTTCGGCAAACTGGCCCAGTTGATTTTCCCGTCCGTCGCCGCTTCCCCGGGCGCTTACGCCCTGGTCGGCATGGGGGCTTTTTTGTCCGCTGCCACCCACGCGCCCATGACCGCCATCTTCCTGCTCTTCGAGATGACGGCATCCTACGAGGTCATCATCCCCATCATGCTCTCCTGCGTCATCGGAACTGCCATCAGCCGTCACTTCAAGAAGGACAGTCTGGACACGGTGGAGCTGTCGCGGGCCGGCATTAATCTGGAGGCGGGCAAGGAACGCAATATCATGAAATCGATCAAGGTACGCGAAGTCATGAGCGGCGCCCCTGAGTCGATTCCTGAAAATATGACGCTGGGGCAGTTCGCCAATTTTACCGCGACCACCCGACACACCAATTTCCCCCTGGTGAACGGCGCGGGGGAGCTGACCGGCATTATCTCCGTGCAGGATTTCATGGGGGTTGTCTTCGAGCGCGATCTGCGTGACCTTATTGTGGTGAAAGAGTTGGCGACCCTTGACGTCATTACCGTCACCGAGGATGAGGATCTTGATCAGGCCATGCGCAAGATCGGCTACCGCAACATCGAACAGTTGCCGGTGGTGGATCAAGAAGGGAGCAACAGGCTGGTAGGGATTATCTCGCGGCGGGACATGGTCGCCGCCTACAATCGGGCCCTGATGACCCGCACTCTGGAGGACACCGATGATTGATCTGCTGACCGGGCTCAACGCCCCGCAGCGACAGGCGGTGGAGCAGACCGAGGGTCCTCTGCTTATTCTGGCCGGGGCCGGCTCAGGTAAGACGCGCACCCTCATTCATCGCATCGCGTACCTGCTGCGTGAAAAAAAGGTCGCCCCCTGGGAGATCCTCGCCGTCACTTTCACCAACAAGGCCGCCGCCGAAATGAAGGAGCGTCTGGAGCGTCTGCTTGGGCAGGAGGAACTCCCCTGGGTCGCTACCTTCCACGCCACCTGTGTGCGTATCCTGCGCCGGGAGATTGCCGCCCTGGGGTTTACCACCAATTTCACCATATACGATGATCAGGATCAGCTGCGCCTGCTCAAGGACATCCTCAAGGAGTTGCATATCCCTGAAAAGGTGGCCAAGGAACGCGCCGCCGCCACCTTCATCGACCAGTGCAAAAACCGGGGGCTTTTTCCGGCCGAGCTGGAGGGGCAGGATTCCCGCGACGAGGCCCTGATCCGGGTCTATGAGCTGTACCAGAGGAAGATGAAGCAAGCCAACGCCCTGGACTTCGGCGATCTCATCCTCTACACCATCGCCCTGTTCGAGAAGCATCCCGAGGTGCTCGATCGCTACCGCCGCCGTTTTCGCTACATCCTGGTGGACGAGTTCCAGGACACCAATCAGGTCCAGTACCGGCTGGTGAAGCTCCTCGCCTCGGGGTACGGCAACCTGTGCGTGGTCGGCGACGACGACCAGTCCATCTACGCCTGGCGTGGTGCCGAGATCAGCAATATCCTTGGTTTCGACCGGGATTTTCCCGGCACCCAGGTCATCCGTCTGGAGCAGAACTACCGCTCCACGAACACCGTCCTGGAGGCGGCCGGCCATGTGGTCGCCCGCAACGTCGGCCGCAAGGGCAAGACCCTGTGGACGGAAAACCCGGCCGGGGAAAAGATCACCCTGGAGGCCTTGGCCGACGATCTGGAGGAAGCGCGCTATGTCGCCGCAGAAATTTCCCGCCTGAAGAAGTCCGGGCGCCCTCTGCGTGACGTCGCTGTTTTTTACCGTACCAACGTTCAGTCCCGTGCCTTGGAGGAAGCCCTGCGCGGGCAGGGGCTGCCCTACGTCATGTTCGGCGGCCTTAAATTCTACAGCCGTATGGAAATCAAGGATATCCTGGCCTATCTGCGGGTACTCGTCAATCCGGCCGATTCGGTCTCGGCCCGGCGTATTATCAATGTGCCGGCCCGGGGCATCGGCGCCGCCACCGTCGAGCGGATCGGCCAGTTTGAAGAAGAGGCCGGCGGCTTTCTGCCCGCCTGCCGTGAGGCGCTGGACCGTGGCGCGATCCGGGGGGCCGCCGCTAAAAGGGTCGGTGATTTCGTCACCCTCATGGAGGATTACCGTGGCCGCATCGAGCAGACACCTTATCCCGCCCTGACGGCGTCGCTCATCGATGACAGCGGCTACGGACCGATGCTGCGCGACGAGCGCACGGAGGAGTCGCGGGGACGCCTGGAGAACCTGGAGCAGCTGCTGGCCGGCATGGAGGAGCATTACGGCTCGGAAGGTACTCTGCAGGAATACCTGGAGCAGGTCGCTCTCATCACCGATCTCGACTCCTACGATCCCAGCCTCGACCGTATCACCCTCATGACCCTGCATGCTGCCAAGGGCCTTGAATTCCCCGTGGTGTTCATGACCGGCATGGAAGAGGGGCTCTTCCCCCACTCCCGTATGGGATCCGACGACGGCGACGTGGAAGAAGAGCGCCGACTCTGTTACGTGGGGATGACCCGGGCCATGGAGAAGCTCTATCTGACCCATGCCCGCCGCCGCCGGGTCTACGGCAGCTTTCAGTTCAACCCGCCCAGCCGCTTTCTGGAAGAAATTCCCGCCTCGCTACTGGTAGGCACCGATACGCCTTCGCTGAAAAAGCCGGCTCAGCATAATCTGGCTTCCATTTTCGAGCAGGTGGAACCGGCCCCTTTTGCCGGCGATGATGAGGATTTTTTCGAGGAGGAGGTGCGCGTTGTTCCCGAGGCCGAAGAGGGGCTGCGCATCGGCATTCGCGTTCGTCATGTCAAATTCGGCGTCGGCACGGTACGGCGCCTGGAGGGGAGCGGCGACAACCAGAAGGTCATCGTCTATTTCAATACGGTGGGGCCTAAAAAGCTCCTGCTCAAATTCGCCGGGCTGGAGCCGGCCTGAGTCAGGGCAGACGCTTTACCAGGCGGGTCGAGGCTTCGCGCACGACCTGGCGGAAAGTGATCGGTTTTTCCTGATAGGTGTCGTAGGCGAAATTCACCTCGTCCATCCCTTCCCAGACGATGCTGCCGTCCCAGCTGTCCCAGACGGAGAGAAAAAGGCGGACATTACCCGACTTGGTCTGGAAGAGGCGCAGTCCGAAGAAGCTGAGCCGGCTCTGGCTGCTCTGGGAAAAATTGGCCAATTTGAGCTGGGCCAGATAGCGGTGTCCGGTCATCTCCCCTACTTTCATCAGCGCGTCCTGCTTGAATATCCCGGTAAAGTGATACTCTTCGAACATGCTGCGGTATTCCGTGGCCATGCCATTGCGATTGATGTGACCGATGGTTTCAGAGAGGGTGGCCAGGGGGATGCCGGGACGGTGCTGTTCCAGGGCCAGGGCAAAGATCAGGGCCACGCTCTGCCGATCTTCTTCCTGGCCGGTGACCGAGGTGGGTGTGATGACGGCGAGGCCGTAGGTTTCCAGCTGGCTTGCTTCAAGGGACACATTGTGGGTCTGCGCCGTGCCGTCAATCTGCTTGAGGCAGCCACTGAGTGAAAGGACAGTCAGCGCAGCTGAAATAACGACGAAAATGGTCCTGGGCCTTGCGGAACGGATGAGCCTGCTGACGTATCTCATGGAAACCTCCCTGGCACGAAGGACGTCGATTCCCTTATGACCAATTATACACCCTTATTGCCGTTTCGTTGCTGTCGGCTGTGCCGGCTTGAAGCAAAAACGCCCCGGAGGAAGTATCGTTCTCCGGGGCGTTTTTTATCGAGAGCCTGATTCTCAGGCGCGGGCCTGGGGCAATAGCTCTTCCAGCAGGGTAAAGAGTTCCACCAGGTCGTCCGGGGTGAAGTCGGCCATGTGCGGAATGCGGAACGTCTTGTTCTTGATCTTGCCGTAGCCGTTGTCAATGGCGTAGCCCCGCTCGCTGGCCAGCTTCTTGAGCCGTTCCAGATCGGTGCGCTGGTCGTTCTGGCCGGAGGTCAGGGTCTGGGAGCGGTAGCCTTCGGCGGCGAAGAGACCGAATCCCTGCGCCTCGATCCACTGGCGGGTCATCTCGGCCATCTGCCGGTGGCGGGCATAGCGGTTGTCGAGCCCTTCCGTCATCATTTTGGCGAGCTGGTGGTCAAGGGCGTAGATGAGGCTGATGCAGGGGGTGCTGGGGGTGTTGTCCTTGAGATCGTTCTGCTCGAACTCCTCGAAGTCGAAGTAGTAGCCACGGTTAGGCGTCGTCTTCGCTTTGTCGAGGGCCTTGCGCGAGACAGCGAAGACGGTCAGCCCCGGCGGCAGGCCGAAGGCTTTCTGCACGCCGGCCAGGCAGACGTCGGTCTGCAGGGCGGACAGATCGAGAGGGACGGCGCTCATGGAGGAGACGGTATCGACAATAAAGGAGACCTCGGGATATTTCTTCATGACCTCGGCGATCTCTGCCAGAGGCGACATGACCCCGGTGGAGGTCTCGTTGTGAACAACGGTCATAGCGTCGTAATTGCCACTGGCGAGGGCGTTATCAACCATCTCCGGCGTAATGGGTTGCCCCCACTCGGCGCTGAAGAGATCGGCTTCGAGGCCGCAGCGGCGGGTGACGTCGTGCCACTTGGCGCTGAAAGCGCCGTTGGCAAAGTTGGCGCAGCGCTTCTGCACCAGGTTGCGAACGGCCCCTTCCATGACCCCGAAGGCGCTGGAGGTGCTCAGAAAGACGGGCTCGCTGGTGTTGAGAAGCGTTTTGAGCGCCCGGGTCACCCGCTGATGCAGAACGGCATATTCTTTCATGCGGTGTCCGATCATGGGAGCGCACATGGCCTCCATGACGTCGCGACTGACTTCAACCGGCCCGGGGATGTAAAGTTTCTTGCCCATCGTCGAGGTCTCCTTGCTGCATGGGGACAAAATAAAAAACGCCTGGCTCCAATCCATGGTGGGGAGCCCAGGCGAACGGCTGACCGGGCCTTGATGTCCTGCTCCCCGGTGGTATCCCACCTTTCGCCAGTCACAGGAGGCCCTTAAATTGTCCGAGTTAATCTGGCGTCTCATTAGCATATTCGCAGGGGCCCTGTCAAGCGGTTCGCGGTGGCTGGCGCCCTGTTCTGGCAAATGCCGAGAGGGTTCTGGCCGGGAAAGAATTTTACGGAGAAAGACCTTGACATTCTGGCTGAGCTGATTATATTTAGCGCTGTTGTTAGCACTCCTCGCGAATGAGTGCTAACAACAGCGCTGGCGAAAGGCCTTGGGAGTCTATCCCTGATATCATTTTTATAGTGAGAAGAAAGGAGCAGAAACATGAACATCAGACCGCTGCACGACCGTATCATTGTTGAAAGAGTAGAAGAAGAGACCATGACCGCCGGGGGACTCATCATCCCCGACTCGGCCAAAGAAAAGCCCCAGCAGGGCGTTGTTGTCGCCGCCGGCAAGGGCAAGGTAACCGAGGACGGCAAGGTGCTCGGCATGGACGTCAAGGTGGGCGACCGGGTTCTGTTCGGCAAATACGCCGGTACCGAAATCAAGATCGAAGGCAAAGAGTTTTTGATGATGCGTGAGGATGACATCCTCGGCGTCGTTGAAAAGTAATCCACATATCAAATCTGACAAGGAGGATATAGATTATGGCAGCTAAAGAAATCAAATTCGGGCAGGAAGCCCGTGCAAAAATTCTCAAGGGCGTCAACGCTCTGGCCGATGCCGTCAAGGTAACGCTTGGTCCCAAAGGCCGCAATGTCGTTATCGAGAAGTCTTTCGGCGCTCCCCTGATCACCAAGGACGGCGTCACCGTCGCCAAGGAGATCGAACTGGAGGACAAGTTTGAAAACATGGGCGCCCAGCTCGTCAAGGAAGTCGCTTCCAAGACCTCTGACGTCGCTGGCGACGGCACCACCACCGCCACCGTGCTGGCCCAGGCTATCTATCGCGAAGGCGTCAAGCTGGTAACCGCCGGTCACAACCCCATGGAAATCAAGCGCGGCATCGACAAGGCTGTTGAAGTCTGCGTCGCTTCGCTGAAAGAGCTTTCCAAGCCCATCAAGGACCACAAGGAAATCGCCCAGGTCGGCACCATTTCGGCCAACAGCGACAAGACCATCGGCGACATCCTGGCCGAGGCCATGGAGAAAGTTGGCAAGGAAGGGGTCATCACCGTCGAGGAAGCCAAGTCGATGGAGACCACTCTGGAGACCGTCGAGGGGATGCAGTTCGATCGCGGCTATCTCTCCCCCTATTTCGTGTCCGACGCCGAGCGCATGGAAGCCGTGCTCGAAGACGCTCTGATCCTCATCCATGACAAAAAGATCAGCAATATGCGCGATCTGCTGCCCATCCTCGAGCCGGTGGCCAAACAGGGCCGTCCCCTCATGATCATTTCCGAGGACGTGGAAGGCGAAGCGCTGGCCACCCTGGTTGTCAACAAGCTGCGTGGCACTCTGAATGTGGCTGCCGTCAAGGCGCCCGGCTTCGGTGACCGCCGCAAGGCCATGCTCGAAGACATCGCTATCCTCACCGGTGGCAAGGTGATCTCCGAGGACATCGGCTTCAAGCTCGAAGCCGCTACTCTCGACATGCTCGGCCGTGCCAAGCGTATCGTCATCGACAAGGACAACACGACCATCATCGACGGTGCCGGGGCTGAAGCCGACATCCAGGCTCGCGTCAAGACGATCCGCGCCCAGATGGAAGAGACCGCCAGCGACTACGATCGTGAGAAGCTGCAGGAGCGCCTGGCCAAGCTTGTTGGCGGCGTTGCCGTGGTCAAGGTCGGTGCTGCTACCGAAACCGAGATGAAAGAGAAGAAGGCCCGCGTTGAAGACGCTCTGCACGCCACTCGTGCTGCCGTTGAAGAAGGGATCGTCCCCGGAGGCGGTGTTGCCCTGCTGCGTTGCGTTGCTGGTCTGAACAATCTCAAGCTGGCTGGCGAAGAGCAGTTTGGCGTCAACATCGTCAAGCGCGCTCTTGAAGAGCCTCTGCGTCAGATCGCCGCCAATGCCGGCATGGAAGGATCCATCGTTATCGACAAGGTGCTCGGCAAGAAGGGCGCTTTCGGTTTCGACGCCGCCGCCGACGTCTATGGCGACATGATCGAAAAGGGCATCATCGATCCGACCAAGGTCTCCCGTAGCGCGCTGCAGAACGCTGCTTCCGTGGCCGGCCTGATGCTGACCACCGAGGCTGTCATCGCCGAACTGCCCAAGGATGACGCTATGCCCGCTATGCCTGGCGGCATGGGTGGCATGGGTGGCATGGGCGGCATGATGTAGTGCGACGAGAGTCGCGTAGGTAGCTAGCCTATCGGGTGCTACTTTGGTCCTAAAAACAATTGTTTAGGACAGCAGAGACCAGCTTCGTCTGGCCCCTGCGAACCCGAAAAAACTAGCAATTTAAACCCGGTAATCGGGCGATAAGCCCGATACCGGAACCCCCATAACCATGGGGGGAGGTGTTGGTCTTATGCCCACACCTCGCAATCGGAGGTATCTCCGCCTCTTGGCCGGAACTGGTTATCGAAGCGGAAATACCCATCATAAATGATGTCCCGAGAGGAAGAGTCAACGACTCTTCCTCTCGGGTACACATTGGGTCCGCTTCGGCCAACCAAGCCGAACAAAGTCGGAACTACCCGCCAAACTGGCCTGTATTGGATTCGATTCCATTCATGTCAACATCAAGGGAACTATACAAACTCAATCGAAATGCCCTTCGTTTGAGTTTGTTCGCTCCTGGCGATGACGGCCTTCCATCTGGAAGGTCCTCTCCCGAAAGCGGTACGTGTGTCCAAGAGACAAGAGCGTTTTGCCTCAAGGACTTGATTACCCGCGTCTAAATTGCTTATGGCGGCAACCTGCCGGCGTAAGCCAATCCTTGCATTGTCTCACCAAAAATTGGTAGCGAGACCTGTTGTTCGGCCAACAGTAGCCTAAGGGTGGTGCGTCACTGGTAACGGTGAGGTGCTGAGCGCCCTGATAATGTACCCCTGCATTTGCAGTTCTTGTCCACCGTGAGGTCACAGGAAGATTCTGCCAGCGACAAGGCGGATGAGGGGCTAGGCTGGGTGGTATGGTCAACGTAACGTGAACTGCTGATAAACACCGTCAACCGCACGGAGCCAAAGTCGCTGACAGGCTTCAACCAAAAGGTGCATGGCTGGTCCTTCCTCTTACATCTGGGAAGGCGTCGACACTACAGCCATCGGTGAATAGGCAGGACCTAACCCACTCGTGTGCAAGGATTGGAACTCGGTAAGCCCGTCGTTTCGCCCTCAGGGCAGGAAAGCCGTAAGGTGATCTGTTGGAGCGGCGGGTAGAGGAGGCCGGAAAAAGCGAAGGCCCGGTTGTAATGACTGGGATAGGAGCATTTGCTCTACCCGAGAGGGTGCAGACTTCCGGCTGGTCTTTATACGCGTAATGGCGTGTAAAACCCCCTAAGCAAAGGATCGGATAGCCGATCCAAATCAGAGCGCCCTGACGGGGAAAAGAAACACTTTTCCCCGTCAGGGGAGTAGTGCGTCTTTTGTCCTCAGATGGGTGTTCCAACATCAAGGAGGACAGCAAGATGAGCAATGACGAACAAGGGCCTGCGTCCTCCCACTTTCCCGACAACTGGCATGCCATCGACTGGCGTCTGGTCCAACGGAAGGTGAGGGGGCTACAGGTCAGGATCGCGCAGGCGACCAAAGAGGGCCAATTGAGACGGGTTCAAAAGCTACAGCGTCTTCTGGTCCACTCGTTTGCTGCCAGGGCATTGGCGGTCAGGCGAGTCACCGAAAACCGGGGCAAGAAAACGCCCGGGGTAGATGGGGAGTTGTGGAGTACTCCTGACTCCAAATGGAAGGCCATAGATCGGTTGAGGCGCAATGGGTATCGACCCAAACCGCTGCGCCGGGTCTACATTCCCAAAGCAAACGGCAAGCGCCGCCCGCTGGGGATACCGACGATGCTCGACAGAGCCATGCAGGCGTTATATCTGCTGGTCCTGGAACCGGTCTCGGAGACTACGGCAGACCGCAACAGCTATGGCTTCCGCCCACAACGGTCGACGGCCGATGCGATTGAGCAATGTTTTGTAATTCTCAGTCGCAAAAACTCGGCCGAGTGGGTCCTGGAGTGCGACATTAAAGGGTGCTTCGACAGCATCAGTCATGACTGGCTGCTGACCCATGTCCCTATGGACAAGCGGATTCTCAGGAAATGGCTGAAGGCGGGTTACATGGAGTCCAACCGCCTTAACCCGACAGAGGCCGGGACCCCTCAAGGGGGGAACGTCTCACCGGCGTTGGCCAATCTGGCTCTTGATGGCCTGGAGGGTGTGCTCGAAGAACATTTCGGGAGCAAAAACACCAAGAAAAGCTACAAGACCAAGGTCAACTACGTGCGTTACGCAGACGACTTTGTGATTACCGGGATCTCGAAAGAGCTGCTGGAAAACGAGGTCAAGCCGATTGTCGAGGCCTTCATGGCCGAGCGCGGTCTGCAACTCTCACCGGAAAAAACGGTGGTGACGCATATCTGCGAGGGTTTCGACTTCCTCGGCCAGAACATCCGCAAGTACAACGACAAACTGCTAATCAAGCCAAGTCGGGACAATTTGCGGAACTTTCTGGTCAAGGTGCGGGACGTAGTAAAACGGAATCCGACCGTGCCCACAGAAAGGCTGATTATGCAGCTTAATCCTCTGCTCAGAGGATGGGCCAATTATCACCGGCATGTGGTCGCCAAGGCGACATACAATTACGTGGACTACCGCGTCTGGAAACTGCTCTGGCAATGGTGCCGACGGCGACACTTAAACCGCCGAAAACGCTGGATTAAAGACAAGTACTTTAAGAAAGTGGGTAACCGGAGCTGGGTTTTTCAGAGTGCCACATCGGGAGGCGAGAAACTTTCACTCGTCTATGCCAGTGACACGCCCATCAAGCGACACACCAAAATCCAGGCCGAAGCGAACCTGTACGATCCGCAGTTTGAAAAGTACTTCGAGAAGCGCCTTGAGCAATTCTGGAAGAGTTCAACTGTGATACGGCGGAAACTCTACGGACTCTGGAAGGAGCAGGATAAGCGCTGTTTGGTTTGTCATCATCTCATCACGCAGGAGTCAGATTGGGATATCCATCATCTGATCCGCTGTGTTGATGGGGGCAGTGACAACCTCTCCAACCTGGTTGTGTTGCACCCCACCTGCCATAGGCAGCTACACGCTGCCGGATTGACGGTGAGGAAGCCGGTTCGGTCCTAGACCGGGCTTGTAAAGGCTTGAGCCGTATGCGGGGAAACTCGCACGTACGGTTCTTAGGGGAGGGGAGGCCAGCAATGGCCTCTCCTTACCCGACAAGACCGCCGCTCTTTGAGCTGCACTGGAACAACAAAAATCCCCCGGAAGAAATTCCGGGGGATTTTTTATTTAGGGCAGATGCGGAAGCTCTAAAGGATCAGAGGATGTAGCTGGCGACCTGTTCTCGGGGCATGGGCGACACCGCGATTGTCCAGCTCTGTTCTTCCTGTAGGAGCAGAACCTCCAGATGCGGCTCGTCCTTGCCTTTGCCGTAGGAGGTCAGGATAGCCGCGGCCGTCGCCAGATCTTCGGGAGAAGCCTCGCCGGATACCACCCCGAGGGGGCCGGAGAAATGGAGCGTGCGCAGCAGGATGTCCTGTGGGCGCAACAGGTTTTTCAAGGCCTCGTTGCTGACCTTGTCGCGGCCTAAGGTCAGCTTGGCTTTGTCCGACAGTCGGTACTGACGGCCGAGCTTGAGGTATTCGACGTCGGTGACGGTAGCTTGCGGATGGTGTTCAAAGAGATCCTTCAATCTGCCGGCAAAGGATTTTTCCGTCAGCAGGCAACCTCCTCCCGAACCGGGGTACTCTACCAGTTTCCACTCGCGAGCCAGTTCCTCCTGGCGTCGCCGGGTTCGCCCCTGGATATCGAGCAGACGCTCACGGTCGACCAGCCCCTGCTCCTCCATAGGGGTGATGGGCAGGAGTTTGGCGCTCAGAGGCCGCAGAATGCGATCGGGAAAGCCTGAGTAGTTGGCCACGGCTTTAAGGGCACTGAGGTTTTGACTCATCGGGCGTTGGCCCAGCACTTCGCCGGAGAAGAGGAAGTCATAGCCTTCATCGTTCATGATCCTCCCAGCTAGCCGGAACATCATGGCATGGCAGTCGATACAGGGATTCATGTTGCGGCCATAACCGTATTTGGGATTCTTCAGCATCTCCAGGTGGATGTCGCCGATATCCCGAATCAGCAGAGGTATGCCAATCTGGGCGGCAGCTTTTTCCGCTTTTTCCGAACCGAAAAAGGGGGTGACGAAGGAGATCCCCGTCACATCGACGCCCTGCCGTTTCAGGACCATGGCGGCCAGAATACTGTCGAGACCGCCGGAAATCAGGCCGAGGCCTTTACTCATAGCTTTACTCCTTGCATCGTGCGGTGTGCGCTCAGGCCGCCTGCAGGACTGAGGTAAGAGGGGGCACCTGGCTTTGGAGCCGGGCCGAAAACAAAAAAAAGAGGCCCGTTTCCGGGCCTCCGGGATTTGGCTCTTTCGATCAATCTACTTTTTGTGGCACCTGGCACAGTTGCCTTTGGCGTCAAAGGCCAGTTGGCCGTTGTGGCAGATGCCGCACTGTTTGCCGGCGTAGATTTGATCCATGGTGATGGTCACCGTCCCTTTTTTCATGGCCGGAAAGGTGTCCTTGTTATGGCACTGGGCACAGCTTTTGGCGGCGTCGTTATGCAGTTTGCCATCAAAAATCACTTTTCCCATAGGGCTTTTATCAAACTCTAGGGTTCTGCCGGGGGGGACGGCAAGAGCGGCGGTGGCGCCAAAAGCCATAAGAACCAGGACGAAAGCCAGCTTTTTCATGGTGAACCTCCTTCAAATTAAGTATGGGATGTTTGAAATCATTGTCTAATTATGCCTTTTGTCAGGGATAGTGCAACCTGCCCTGTCAGGAGATCAGACTATCGGGATAGAGGCTGAGAGCCTCATCGACCAGTTCCAGCAGATGCACAGCCTTCTGATTTTGCCCGGCATGGTTGAGGCTGTCCTGCAGCTGCATGATACAGCCGGGGCAGTCCGTGGCTACCAGCTGAGCCCCGCTGGTCTCGATGTTTGCCGCCTTCTTGGCGCCGATCTTTTTGCTCGTGTCGTAGTGATACACCGAATAGGTGCCCCCCAGGCCGCAACAGGTTCCGGCCCCCTCCATTTCGACAAAATCAACCTGTGGCAGCGCCTTGAGGATGAGACGCGGCTCCTTGGTGATGCCACGGGTGCGCAGGTGGCAGGGATCGTGATAGGTGACGCGGGTTCGCTTGGCCGTTTTGGGCAGGGCGGCCAGCTTTTCGGGAAAGCCTTGCTCGACCAGGAAGACGAAAATGTCCTTGGTCTTGGCCGCCAGTTTCTCGAAATCGCCACCCATCTCACCATAGATTTTGCCGAGACCGGCGTTGCAGGTAGCGCAGGCCGTCACCACGTAGTCGACGGGATGGCGATTGAGAGCGGCAAGGTTTTGCTCGGCCAGTTGCTCGACCACCTCACCGGCGCCGGCGCTGACAGCGGGTAATCCGCAGCAGGCCTGATCCTTGGGGATGACAATGGTCACACCGAGGAACTGCAGGGTTTTCAGAAAGACTTCACCGATCTGGGGATACATGTAGTTGATGCCGCAGCCAGTGAAGAAGGCGACAGTGGGTGCTCCTTCTTTGCCAGGGATGATTTCGGGGTGCTGCTCCCGAAAAGGTTTGGTGGCGATAGGCGGCAGGGTACGGTCCCGGTCGAGATACGGGGCAGGGAAGCGCAGACGCAGACCGCTGTTTTCCGGGAGTTTCTTGAACAGCAGGGAAGAGAGCACCCCGCCTGTCTTGGCCAGCGTGTTCATAAGTTTGGGGCGACCCAGAACGGCGGCTACCCCCTTGCCGAAGCTGCTCAGCCCCCGCTCTTCGGCGATGCGGCGGCGGGCGGCGGCGACAATGTCGTCGGTAGGGACCTTGTTGGGGCATTGGGCGCAGCAGCTCCCGCACAGCAGGCACTGGCTCATGTCCTCGAGTACTTTACTTTCAAGGTCGATCTGTCCTTCCAGCAGGGAGTGGGCCAGGGCCACTTTGCCCCGAGCCACGCGTCCTTCGTGTTTCTCAGCGCCGAATACGGGACAGTGGGCCCGGCAGGCGCCGCACTTGACGCACTGTTCTATCTCTTCCCTCAGATCTTCGAGTTTCTTCAGTTTGCTCATAAAAAGAACCAGTGACGCGTGTTGGGGTAATAGGGACGGTATCTTCCGACCGCAGCCTCAGGCTGAACGGTTTCCGTGTGATCAATCCAGAAAAATTTTGCCGGGATTGAGGATGTTATTGGGATCGAGGGCCTTTTTGACCGCCTTCATGGTGGCGGCTGTCAGCTCGCTGAGTTCCAGGGGGATATAGGCCGCCTTGGCGATGCCGACGCCGTGCTCGCCACTCATGGTGCCACCGAGCTCGAGGGCACCGCGAAAAACCTCTTCGATGGCCTTCTCGGCTTTTTCCATCTGGCCGGGCACTTTCTTGTCAATCATGACGTTGACATGGATGTTGCCGTCGCCGGCGTGACCGAAGTTGACGATGGGAATCTGGTGTTTCTCAGAGATGGCATCGACTTTACGGATCATCTCCGGCACCTTGCTGCGTGGCACGCAGATATCCTCGTTGAACTTGTCGGGGTTCACCTTGCGCAGCGACGGTGAAACGGCGCGGCGGATCTGCCACAAGGCCTCGCTCTCTTCCGGTGTGGCGGCAATACGGGTTTCCACCACACCCAGGGGGCGGATAATGTCGCTGATGCGGGTCACCTGCTTGTCGAGAAACTCGCGGTCGCCGTCGACTTCGATGATGAGCACGGCCCGGGCGTTCTCGGGCACCTGCAGGCCGGTGGCCTGGCGCACACAGTCAATGGTGCGGCCATCCATGAATTCGAGGGTCGTCGGGATGATCTTGCCGCGGATGATGGCCGAAACGGCCTGGGCGGCGCCGTCGATGGAATCGAAGAGAACCAGCATGGTCTTTTTTGCCTCAGGCAGCGGCAACAGCTTGATGACAATGCGCGTGATAATGCCGAGAGTCCCTTCCGAACCGCACATGAGCTTGGTGAGGTCGTAGCCGACGACCCCCTTCATGGTCGGGCCCCCCGTAGTGATGATGTCGCCGGTGGGGGTGACGACTTCAAGCCCGAGGATGTAATCCTTGGTCACGCCATACTTGACGCAGCGGGGGCCGCCGGCGCACTCGGCCACGTTGCCGCCCAGGGTGGAAAACTTGAGGGAGGCCGGGTCGGGGGGATAGAAGAGCCCCACCTTTTCGACGGCCTGCTGAAATTGCTCGGTAACGACGCCGGGTTCAACGACGGCGATGAGATTTTCCTCGTCGATCTCGAGGATGCGGTCGATGCGCTCGGTGCAGAGGACGATCCCCCCCTTGGTGGGCAGGCTTCCGCCAGAAAAGCCGCTGCCGGCGCCGCGGGGAAAGACGGGAATCTTCTCCGCGTTGGCCATCTTCATGATCAGGCTGATTTCCTGGGCATCGGCCGGAAAGACGACGGCTTCGGGCAGAAACTGCTGCTGGGTGGCGTCATAGGAATAGCAGATCAGGTCGGCCTTTTCCGTCGAGACATTCTTTTTGCCGACGATATCCTGCAGGATTTTTACGAGTCGCGTTTCGAGCATGGTTTATACCTTTTCTGGGCCGCGGCGGCGGCTGGCAAAGCGGATCAGGTGAAGACGGGCAGAACACTGCCGCCATCGGGGATGACCACCGTCCTGGGATTTTCGTTCAGCCCCTTGTACGCCATCCTCAGGGCTTCGTCAAGATCGGCAGCCTTTTCCATACCCATCTGACAGGTTTCCTCGCTGCCAAGTTCGCTGATCAGGATAAGCCGGAATTTCCTTGCCTTGAGCAGGGTGGCATAGGCCGTCTGTCCGTTGATTTCATAGTGCTGACGCAACTGCTCCTCGAACTCCTGCAGATCCTGATAGCGGAACCAGTTGAAAAAGGTGCTGTTGCCGAAGCCGTCCCCACAGGCGGCGAGCAGAACGAGGGTGCCTCCTGGTTTGAGGGCGCCAACTCCGTAATCGAGAGCCTTGTGGGCCTGAATGAAGTTGATGTCTTTGGGATGGCCGCCGCAGGAGACCACGGCGAGATCGAATGGCTCGGTCAAAGGGACGGCGTAGAGCTCTTCCACCTGTCGGCAGGCAGCCAGGTGAGCCTGCTCCAGTTCGCCGCAAGTGACGCCGAGGATTTCTTTGCGGGGCGACAGAACCGTGTTGAGCACAAAGTCGGGAGCAATCATGCGGGCGGCTTCCACCAAAGCGGCATGCACGGGATTGCCTTCGAGGACGCCCGTCACCGCCTGCGGATGTTTACCACCCACCTCGGGGGGGTTGAAAACGGCGAAATGGGTGGCCATGCAGGTTTCGCGACTGGCGACGCCCGGAACCAGCCCCTTGCGGCCGCCGCCGAACCCGGCGAAGTAGTGGAAGCCCGCCGTGCCGGTAACGATGACCCGGTCCGCTTCAGTGACCTTGCGGTTGACCGTGACGGGAATGCCGCCGGCGGTGCGTCCCAGTGTGACGAGGTCGGCGGGATTGTCGCAGTTGTGATCGCTGACGCGGATGCGTCCGTAGAGGGAACCGAGGATTTTCCGGTGCTCACTATCCGTCTGGGGCCGGTGAATGCCCAGGGCAATCAGGATCTCCATGTCCTCGTCGGCAATGCCGCAGTCGTTGAGATGACCCACCAGAATGGGCAGGTAGATTTCGCTGCCGGTGTAGCGGGTGATATCCGAGGTGACAATGACGACGCGCTCGCCGGGATGCACGATATCGGCAAGACGTGGACATCCAAGGGGTGCGGTGAGGCTCTGGCGGACCAGGTCCTCGGCGGACAGAGGGGGTGCTTGGGCCTTGGGGCGCAGAACCTGGGCCTCGGGCAGGGTGCATGTCAGTGTGCGGTCGCCGTATTTGAGTTCGATAACCGACAATTGATGACCTCCAGGGTTAATATTGCATTCTACGGATTCTACAGGAAAAGTGCAAGAAAAGAGGTGTTGTTACGGGGTGGATTTCCCCCGGGGCCGTCGCTGTCCGCAGGCCAGGGCGAAAAAGGCGGCCGCCAGTCCCAGGTAAAGAGGAGGAATATTTGTCTGTATGAAGCCGGCGACCAGGACGACAGTGGGGCCGAGGTAAATAGCCAGCGCGCCGCCTCTGGGTGAGAGGTGCTCTCGCAGGAAGAGGGCGGCCAATAAGGGCAGGCACAGGGTGGCGCCGCGCAAGCCCATGGAGAGAAAGCTCCAGGCCATGATGGTCGAGCCGAGATTGACGAGCACGAGCAGCAGGGCGAGCAGGAGCGCCGCCAGGGTGATAAGACGCAGGGAGGCCAGCTCGTGCTTTCGGGTCCAGGCGAAGCGGGAAATGACATCCACCTGCAAGGTGGTGCCGACTCCAAGGGTCAGACCCGCGGCGGTACCGAGAGCGGCAATCAGCAGAGCGGCAAAGGCGATGCCGGCGAAAAGGGGCGGGAGCTGCTGGAAGAGAAAGGTCGGCAGGGCCAGGGCACTGTCAAGGCCGGGTTGGCTCTGACGCATGAACAGGCCGACGGCGATACCGAAAAGGCCTAAAGGGGGGATGAGGACGGCGCTCAACAGCGCGCCCTGACGCGCGGCCTTTGCATCGCGGGCGGAAAAGATGGCCTGCAGGTAAGTCTGGGTGGAGACGACACCCACCAGCATGGACAACAGGTCGTTGAGGCCGGCGCCGATGCCGTAGCCGAAGAGGCTGAACCAGGGGAAGGGGGCGAATGAGCCCGCCAATCCCTGCCAGCCACCGCTTTGGGTGAAGGCGATGAGGCCGGCGCTGACCATGGTGATGTAGAGCAGCAGCAGTTTGAGCAGGCCGCTTCTGCCGGCGCCGAGCATCCCCTGCTGCAGGGAGAGGACAGCCACAAGGCCGGCCGACAGCAGGGCTCCCTGGAAGAGGCTGAGGCCGAACAAGCTGGTCAAAATGGCGCTGCAGGCCAGCAATTGGGCGACGATATGCACGAACATGCCCGCGGCGGAAAAGAGACTGGCGGCCAAGCGTGGCCTGGGGCCGTAGAAGCGGCTGATAAACTGGGGAATGGTTTCAACTTCTCCCCGGCGCAGGGGAGCGGCCATGAACAGGCCGAGAAAGAGGCAGGCCAGGCCGGCACCCAGAGTGAACCACCAGGCGGAGAGACCATAGAGAAACGCCAATTGTACCGTGCCGATGGTGGAGGCGCCCCCGACCAGGGTGCCCATGATGGCGCCGGCGACACTCCAGCGGCCGGCCTGCCGCCCCGCCACGGAAAAGTCCTGGGCACTGCGGACTTGTCGCCGACCAACCGCCGAAAAAAGCGTCATGGCCACAAGGGTAGTGGCAAAAGTGACGAGAAATGGCAGGGTGGGGGTCATGATTGGGTGAATCCCGGTCTGGTGGAAGATCTGTGCCTTTGAGTCATTCAACGCATGATAATGGCGGCAGTCGCCGGAATCAATGCCAAATGCGGCTCCGCAAGACCATTCAATTGACTCGGCAGGGACTTCGACTTAGAATCGCACCTTCCGGAAAGGAGCGCCATGAAAACAAAAACGCTGTTCACCTGTCAGCAGTGCGGCTACCAGAGCCCGAAGTGGCTGGGGAAGTGTCCCGATTGTCAAGCCTGGAACACGCTGGCCGAAGAGGTCGTGGAGGTTGTGGGCAAGGGCAAGACCCTGGTGGTTGCCGATAACCGGCCAGTCCGTTTCGCCGAAGTGTCGGGAGCCGAAGAAGACCGCCTGCAATGCGGTATTGCCGAACTCGACCGGGTGCTCGGCGGCGGCGTGGTGCCAGGCTCTTTTACCCTGATTGGTGGCGACCCCGGTATCGGCAAATCGACCCTTCTGTTACAGGCGGTTGATCGTCTGGCTCGCTGCGGCAAGGCTCTCTATGTGACGGCGGAGGAATCCACCCGTCAGGTCAAGATGCGGGGGGAGCGCCTGGGCGCTGCCGCCTCGTCTCTCTATCTGCTGGCCGAAACGTCTCTGGAGTCCATCTTTGCTCAGGTCAAGGAGCTCAAGCCTGATTTTCTCGTAGTGGATTCCATTCAGACCATCTTTACCCAGACCCTCGAGTCAGCCCCCGGCAGTGTCAGTCAGGTGCGCGAATGTGCCGGGCGTCTCATGCAGTTGGCCAAGGGCCAGGGGATTCCCACTTTTATTGTCGGGCATGTCACCAAGGACGGCTCCATCGCCGGTCCGCGCATGCTCGAACACATGGTCGACACCGTCCTCTACTTCGAGGGCGATCCCGGGCATCCGTACCGCATCATGCGGGCGGTGAAAAACCGCTATGGCTCCACCAATGAAATCGGTGTTTTCGAGATGAAGGAAAGCGGTTTGGCCGAGGTGACCAACCCTTCCGAGCTCTTTCTGGCCGAACGCCCCGAAGAAGCGCCCGGCAGCGTGGTGGTCCCCTCGTTGGAAGGGAGTCGCCCCATCCTCGTGGAGCTGCAGGCCCTGGTCTCGGGCTCCTCTTTCGGCACTCCCAGGCGTACAACCATGGGAATTGACCATAACAGAGTGTCCCTTTTGGTCGCTGTCCTGGAAAAAAAGGTGGGGCTGTCCCTCCTCTCCCAGGATATTTTCCTTAATGTCGCCGGCGGGGTGCGACTGGATGAGCCCGCTGTCGACCTGGGTGTTATGGCGGCTCTGGCTTCAAGCCACCTCAATCGGGCCGTGCAGACCCGGACGATTCTCTTCGGCGAAGTCGGCCTCGCCGGGGAAGTGCGGGCCGTCTCCCGACCCGAACTGCGGGTAAAAGAGGCTGCCCGCCTCGGCTTCAACCGCTGCATTCTGCCCCAGGGCAACCTGAAAAATCTCGAAGCGCCAGCAGGGATGGAGTTGGTCGGCGTCAAGTCGGTGGAAGAGGCGCTGGAGGGAGTTTTTGATTAGATGGCCCGAGTCTTGCTTGTTGTCTGGACGGCGAAAACGAATAGGTGTCTGTCAACATTGCATCGCTCTCCCGTTAGGCTATAATGGCTGTCGCCTTACTTTCAGATAGGGAAGGAATCCCGTGACTATCCAACAGACCTTTGTCATACGCAGAACATTTCTCATCCCGCTGGGGATACTGCTTGCCCTTTCGCTGCTGCTCTTTGCCGTCATCCTTGTCAAAGGGGAGCCGCTGGCCAAGGTGATGATACTCGGAGTCATTATTCTCCCTGTGGCCGGATTTTTCTCCGAGAGTGTTGTGCGCCGATTCAGGGTCACTGCCGACGACGTTCGGGTGGACAAGCTCTTTCGTAAAAAAAGCCTTCCCCTTGAACAAATAACAGCGGTGGATACGGTCCTGGTGAAAAAACGGGCCTTTGTGACCATCAGCACCGAAGAAGATTTTATCATTCTTTCCAATGCCTATGCCGACTTCCCGCACCTGGTACGCACTCTGCTGCAACGGGTTCCCCCGGCGGCTATCAGCGAAGAGACGCAGAAAATGGCGGCCGCTCCTCCGACAAAAAGCACCGATATCATTTCCTGCTGGCTGGCTGTCATCCTGCTGGCATTTATTCTTTATATTCAGGTCATGGCGGGGATTTGACGCCGGGGCAATCTGTATTGACTTTAACGCTGTTTTAACTTAAATTTGCGGAATTACACAGAGCAAAGGGAGTTACCGAATGGAGCAGGAAAAACTCGAAGAATTTCGCCAGATTCTGCAAAATCAGCTCGACGACCTGTTGCGAGAGGCGGGCAAGACTGTCTCTGAGATGACCGATGAGAAGACCAATTTCCCCGATCCCACCGATCGTGCATCCCTCGAATCCGACCGAAATTTCGAATTGCGCATCCGTGATCGGGAGCGCAAGCTGATTCTGAAAATCCGCGAGGCGATCGAGCGCATCGAAGATGGTACCTTCGGTGTCTGTGAAAGCTGTGAAGAAGAGATTGGCGAGGCCCGTCTTCGTGCCCGTCCGGTTACCACCTTGTGCATTGATTGCAAGACGGAACAGGAACGCCAGGAAAAAATAGGCTGATCCTGAAGGGAAAAGGATCACCTTTCTTCGGGAAACGGTGCCGATGATGCGTGACTCCTTTGACGTGCTGCGCAATGTGGTCCGCCTTGCCAATTGCGGGGCGGCCGATCACCTCGCCTGTTTTCACGGAATTCTCGACTATCTTACTCGTGCCCTGGGGTTGGCCGAGGCTTCCCTGTATTTTCTGGATGCCCGGGGTGATCGTTTTTCTCGTGTTCTCCGCGCTTCCAGCCCACCGTCTTCCCATGATTGTCATATTCCTCTTGAAGAGACTCTTCAGGGTGAAGTCCTGCGTACCCGCCAGGCCAGGACGGAGGGTGCGCAGGCTGTTTTTGCCGTTGTCACCCGCTACCGGGAGCACGGTGTCCTCTCTGTGGAACTTCTCCCGGGTTCCACACTCTCCGAAGGCGATCTTTCTCTGCTCGAAGCCATTTCCGAAGAACTCGCCTCCCTGGCTCAGCTTCATCACGATGTGGAAGCTGAAAAAGAGCAAGCCTCCGCTCTCGGTCAAATGAAGGCCCTTTCTGCAGAAAATGATAGAAAATTTCGTGAGATTTCCCTTCTCTATCGTATCTCTCGCGCCATGCACAGCACTTTGCGGCTCAACGAGCTGGTGCATCTCATCCTTTCGGCGGCGACGGTCAAAGAGGGGGGAGGTTTCGAGCGGGCCATGCTCTTTACGGTCAATGAACGCAGCGGCACGCTCCAGGGAATGCTCGGAGTGACACGCAGGGCCGCGCAGCTTGTCCTGCCCAAAACGGAAGGCCTGGACAGCTGGGCGCACCCTCGCATGGGTGCGGAAGTGCAGGAAGCGCAAAGGCGTACAGCATTCTGCCGGCAGGTTCTGAAACAGCGGCTTCCTCTGGACGCCGAAGACAACGCCCTGGCCCGGGCAGTGGCTGACACCGAGGTCGTCCTGATCCGCGATTCCACCTCGCTGCAAGGTTCTGATAGAGCTTTCGCCACAGCCCTGGAGCTGAAAGCCTATGCCTGCGCGCCCCTGCTTGGAAAAGATCGCGTCCTTGGCGTCGTCGTCGTCGACAACCCCGACAGTCATGAGGATATCACACCTGGACGTTTGCGCTTCCTTGAACTCTTCGCCAACCAGGCCGCTGCCGCCATGGAAAACTCCATGTTACTGCATCGGCTGGAGAGCGCCCACCAGGATCTGAGGGAAACACAGGAGCGCCTGATTCAGGGGGAAAAACTGGCGGTTCTGGGAGAGATGGCGGCTTCCGTTGCCCACGAATTGCGCAACCCTCTCGTCTCCATCGGAGGTTTCGCCCAGCGATTGTGTCGACACGCCCCCGAGGGCAGTCGGGACCGGGAATATGCCGGGATTATTGCCCGGGAAGTGCGTCGGATGGAGGAAATGCTCACCAACATCCTCGCCTTTTCCAAAAAGCAGATGCTCTGCTTTGTCGAGTGTGACCTGATCCGGATCATTGATGAAGTCGTCGACCTGGAAAATAACGCTATTCTGGCGGCGGGCATCGAGCTTAAGGTTGAGGTGACCGACAATCTGGCCAAAGTTCAGGGAGACGCCCAGAAACTTAGACAGGTACTGCTCAATATGGTCGCCAATGCCCGGCAGGTGATGTCCCTGGGGGGAACCTTGACTGTTCGAGCCTATCCGACCGTCTTGCGCGGAGAGTCTGCTGTCGCCGTGGAGGTGGAAGACACCGGCGGTGGTATTTCCGATGAAGTCATGCGCAATATTTTCAACCCATTTTTCACGACCAAGGGCGAAGGGACTGGTCTGGGACTCTCCATATCCCATCGGATCGTCGAACTTCACCGGGGGGAGATTGAAGTTATGAATCGCGAGAAAGGCGCCCTCTTTATCCTGCGTATCCCCTGCCGTGAAGGAAATGAGGCGCGGCTGCGCTGACAAAAGGACGGGTTTCGCAGAGGCCACCACATGAAGGGGCTGTAGCTCAGTTGGTAGGGCGCTGCGGCTGCAAGGCACAGGTCAGCGGTTTTGATATTCCTCAGTTCCACCATGCTAATCCTGGCAGTCCTCCGCCCGAAGAATTTCAAGGCCCTTCCGGTTTCTCTAAAAAAAAGATGAAAATAATTCTTCGACCCCTATCGTTCAGGTTGGTTTTCCCCTGAATGTTCACCCGTGAAACGGTGAGAATTGCTCTTGACGGTCCTGTGGGAAAGTGCTAACAAGGATCGCGTTTTTGCCCTGTTTCTTTTTATGGCGGCGGCTGTTGTTGGTGTCTCACGGGTGTTAACGCTCCCCGTTGAGATTTTTTTGTGCGCCGTCTTCGACAATAGCGTGTGAGAAAGGGAGGATCATTACCGATGAGCCATTCAGATAACGCCTGCAGCAGCTGTGGGGATAAGTCGGGATGTGCCGAGAAAAGCTGCCCGTCGGCGGGAGCCCGGCCCGGTGAATCTGCCGAACAGCGTGAGCGTCGGCTGCTCATGGAGCAGCGTCTCGGCCATATCCGCAACAAAATTCTGGTCATGTCCGGCAAGGGGGGCGTGGGCAAGAGCTCGACGGCGGTGAATCTGGCCATGGCTCTCGCCCAACAGGGGCAGGCGGTCGGTCTGCTCGACGTGGATATCCACGGGCCCAGCGTCCCCAAGATGCTGGGTCTTGAAGGGGTAAGGCCGAAGATCACCGAGGCTGGAGATGCCATGCTCCCCGTCAATTATGAGGGGCTCAAGGTCATGTCTATTGGCTTCATGCTGGAGCAGGACACGGACGCGGTCATCTGGCGCGGCGCCATGAAGGCAGGTGTTATTCAGCAGTTTTTGGCCGATGTCGAATGGGGATATCTGGATTATCTCGTGGTCGACTGCCCGCCGGGAACCGGGGATGAACCGCTGTCCGTAGCCCAGTTTCTTGGCGCCGATGCTCAGGCCGTCATCGTCACCACTCCGCAGGAAGTCGCCCTCAATGACGTGCGCAAGTCCATCACTTTTTGCCATCAGTTGAAGATGAATCTGTTGGGCGTGGTGGAGAATATGAGTGGTTTCGTCTGCCCCCACTGCAATGAGGTGATCGACCTCTTCAAAAAAGGAGGCGGTCGGCAGATGGCCGAGGCAATGGGCGCTCCTTTCCTCGGTGCGGTCCCTGTCGATCCGGAGATGGTCAATGCCGGTGACAGCGGAAAACCCGTCGTGCTGGCCAACCCCGACTCGGAAACAAGCAAAGTATTGCGGCATATTGCCCAGGAGCTGGTGGGCCGAACGGCCTGAATCTTTCCTTCGAATTTTTCAAAAATAGATGGTGACCCCCGGTCGATGGCGACCGGGGGTTTTTTGTCTTTCGGATGTCCCTTCGGCAGGTTCAGTGCGGCGGTCGACAGAAGGATTCCAGGCTGGCGCGAAAAGACTGAAGGCCGTCCGGGGTCAGAATCGTATCCGTGCCACAGGATGGACAGAGTCGGCGTGTGCCGGGAGCGTAGTCGTTAAGGTTTTGGGCAACGCTTTTTTGGCATTGTGGACATTCGAAGGCAATTTCCAGCTTCATGGGGTTTTCTCCTCATTGTTTATCGCCTGAAGAGACATTTTGCCATTCTTCCCCGGTTTGGCAAGTCCGGAAAGAAAATCCTCAGGATTTGGAGAAAAATGCCTTTTGGCCCTGGTGAAAGAGCTCTGTTCCGTTAGGATTGAAAATAGGGCTTTAGTTTCTTCTCTCCCAGGGAGTTGTCGATGTCTGATGCTTTTGATCTCAAGGGGTACGAACAGTCGATAGAAAGGAGGGCCCGCGATCTTTTGAGCGGTGCGAAAAATTTTAAAGATTGCTGGCATAGCGTAAGTCAACTCTATGGGCTGGCAGAGGATACCTTGGCCAGGCATATGGATCCTGTCGAACAGAAGCATATCGCCTGCACAGCCGGGTGCGGAACCTGTTGTGCCGTCAACGTCGCTGTCCTGCTGCCTGAGGCCGCCGCGATCATTACTCATTTGAAGGAGTCGATGGGCGAGGAGGAGGTCGCCAAAATTATCGCTCGCCTCGAATCCCTCTACCCCCGCATTCTCTGGCTGGATGATGATGACCGCGTTCTGCTGCGACAATCCTGTGCGTTTTTGACCGACCAGGGCGCCTGTGCGATTTATCCGGTGCGTCCGCTGATCTGCCGCTCTATCACCTCCGCCAATGCGGAAGACTGCCGGGAGGCCATTGCCTTCAAGGCGCTGGGCGAAGAAAGGACCGTCCTGATCAACCTTTTCCAGAAAACCCTCATGGATGCCACTTTCCGCGGCCTGGGCGCCGCCCTCGCCGGGCTGAATCTGGACAGCCGCAGCGTCAAGTTGACTGTGGCTGTCTGGACCCTTCTGCAGGAACCCGAACGGATGGCGGCCTTTCTGCAGGGGGAACCGATACCCTGTGGCTAGCCGTGGCGACATGCCTAAAAAGTGATGATCTGGTATCCTCTGGAGGCGTAGTCCGCCAGGCTTGGATGCCCCGACATGTCTGAGCAGACCGGCAGTTTTTGTGCTTCGGCAATAGACAGGGTATCCATTTTGGCAGCACAGGCCTTGCACACACAGTCGATAAGGCCCTCCTGTGTCGTCCTCGCATAGAGCGTCGCGAGGGGATGGTCAGGACTGGCCAGATCCCTGATCAGGCGAGTGGCGTTTCCTTCCAGCACCACTTTTACGTCGTAGCCCTTCCGATGAAAGTCAAGGGCATTCAAGAGTACATGCACGAAGCAGGTCGAATCGCCGTTAAAAGCGACCAGAGCGACTTTTTTATTCATTAAGACCTCCTGTTTTTGTCCCGTGTCCGGTTCTTACAAATCCACCCATAAGCCGAAAATTCCCATGGTCTCCGTTTTGTCAAAAAATTCACTCAGCGTGGGCCGTCCCCGGTAAAAGGTGGCGCCAAGACGCCAGGCCCGGGTAGCTGAACGGGCAATGAAGCCTGCCTGCAAGGCCGTGTCGATCTGCCAGTCTCTTTCCTCCATGGCGGAAAAGTCGGCGGCAAGGTACCAGCCTGCCCGTCCTGGCCCCAAGGGGCGCGTTTTTTCCAGCTCTATTCCTGTCTGCAGCCGTCCTGGTTTTTCCACATCACTGCTTCCTTTGGCATAACTGTAGCCGCCCTCGAAATAGATGCGGGTCCATGGCCCAAACCTCTGATCGACGGCGAGTTGTACTTCTTCACGCAGGTAGCCGATCCGAGTACGTCCCGTGCGTTGCATATATTCATCCCCCAGGTGGCTGGATGTATGGACCACCCCCAACTTGAGATTCGTCCCTGGTTGGAGGGTTGTCGTGATCACGAGACCGTAATTGCCGTCCCAGCCGATATTGTCCAGAGAGTGTTCGATATCAAACTGAGCGTCAAGGCCGCCTTCAAAGCTGAGTTGCCAGGGTCGGTGCGGCGCCTGCGCCGGTACAAAACGCAGCAGACCAAAACGGCCCCCTGCCTGCAGGTTGAAGCGCCTGGAACCGGAGTCCGGGATATCGGCCTGGGCGACGGTCAGATAGTGCATGCCCGTGGCGGCCCGGTGAAGATCGGCCTGATAGGCAGCATAAGGATCCCCTTCGGGGCCCAGGATCAGCTGTGCCCCTGAGTCGAAACTAAGGGTGGGGCCGCCTGTGCTTTGTCTTTCGGCAGAACCTTCCCGTGGCAGACCAAGAATCATCAGGACGAAAAGGAACAGTGTCGCTACCGGGAAAGATAGTAAAAACCTCACCGGCCTGCGTCCGGGAGTATTCCAGTGGGAACCCGGGTGTTGAGCCATAAAAAATCCCCTCGTCAATGGGTGTTCAGGAAAAGCCTAACAGATTTTCACCGCGCGGAAAGGACAGGAGCCGGGACATTTTGATGAAATGAAGAAACGTTGGACCAGGAAGGAGAACTGATCTTAAGGGAGGTCGTATGTTTTCAGACTTATCTGTTGGAATAGGGCCTTTCACAATTGGGGCAGGCGACGGATGTGCCATGGTTTTTACGGTATAAGAATTTGGTGCCGCAAAAGGAGCACGTTACAAGTTCCGTCTGGACGGCTTCTCCCGCGTCTTTTTCAGCTAAGCAGTTTTCATGGAAGTTTGTTTTTTCAGCGGCGCCAATCACGTCGTCTGTTCTGCGATGACGGCTAGCCAGAACACGGCGAAGAACTATGAATACCCCCACCCCTGAAGAGACAATAAACAGGGCGATGAGTAAAAATCCGAGCTGAACCAGCGTGGTGTTCAAGGGCGTCACCTTTCAGAAAGTTATTCATGCTGCCTTAATCCTTTCTCAAGAGTCGTGCCAGTCAGGCTGGCCGTTCGTTTATTCATTAAAGGTGAGGGCCAAGAATTGATGCAAACTTTTGCAAGTGTTTGAAATAATAACGGGAATGGAATGGTAGGATGGTAAGTTTTTGCTTCACTCGCGGAGGGAGAGTGTTATGGCGAGGTCAGTCTTTCAAACAAATCCGCGCGAAAAGTTACAATTGTGTGTCGGTTCGCGCCGGGGCCTGGCGCACGGGGCCTCGGGAAAGGCGCTAGGAAAGCCTTGAAATCAGGGCCGGAACAGCCGTTTCAACCCTGAGTATACGTGGGCCGCAATGGACGGGCTTGAAACCTGCTGCCGCCAAAAGTTCCACTTCATAGGGGAGGAACCCCCCCTCAGGCCCTATCGCAAGCGTTGTTCTTTCACCAACATTGCGGGGGCAGGGCGATTCGGCGACGGGGTGTGCGACCAGACGCTGGGAATTGGCACTGAGACCGGGGAGGATGTCCTGCGCGAAAGGTTTGAAAAGGCGATGCAGTTCAATGGACGGGAGGTGGGTGTCCTTGGCCTGCTCGAGCCCGAGAATCAGGGGTTCCTGCAAGGCTTCGGGTTTCAGCAGGTCGCTATGCCAAAAACTCTTTTCCACCCGCCAGGAATGGATAAGGTGGATCTCTTCAACACCCAAAGAGGTGGCGGCAATAAGAATCCTTTTGAGGGCCTTGGGACGGGGCAGGGCCAGCACGAGGGTGAGAGGCAGTTTCGGGGGAGGTTGTCGCTCAAAGGAGACCCGCATCTCCACGAGTCGGTCCTTCAAGTTGAGGATCTGGCCATGACCTATGTCGCCTCCGGCCAGGCCGACACATAAGGTATCCCCTTCACCGGCACGGTGAATCTCGCGGATGTGCTGCTGTCGCCTTCCTGAAAGCCGCACGATATCGGAGGAGATAAAATCTTCCTCGAAAAGCAGGATGAGGTTCATAGCGTCGAATCGGCCGATGAGTCAGCGAGCGTGTCAGTCTTCGATGAACTGGATGGCATGTTCAGGGCAGGCGGCAATGCAGATGCCATCGAGGTCGCAGCGGCCCATGTCGATATGGGCTTTTCCTCCCTGGAGAGTGATGGCTTCCATGGGACAGGTTTTGGCACAGTCACCTGTGCCCCGGCACAAGTCAGGATTAACGGCGATCCTCATAGGTAAACCCTTTCTTTCTCTTTGATCGTGGCGGCATTGGCTCAGAGAAGAATATCTTCCCTGTCCAGTCGGGTTTGGCGATCTTAAAGCATGGCGCAAAAAGGGTCAAGGGAGACCATGTTGTAATCTTTTTTGTATCTTCTGCAAAAAGTGAACATATTTTAAAAATGAACACATGGTTGCCATAAGACGACACAAAAGGTTTTTCTGGAATATCGGTGGAAATTGGTTAACAATCAACAGAGTGGACGAAGGGCATTTCAGGGGGATTGAGTCTATGCTGCATGATCCGCAAGAGTCGAGACAATCAACCATACTGGTCATTGATGACGATCGCATCATCCGTCGCCTGGTGCGGGAAGCTTTGCAGGCCGAAGGCTTTGCTGTGAATGAGGCTGCCGATGGCGAAGAGGGTCTGGCTCTGTTTGCTCGCAATAAGCCCGATACGGTGCTTCTGGATGTGGTCATGCCGAAGATGGATGGTTTCGAAACCTGTGCCGCCATGAGGCAAGTAGAGGGGAGCGGTGGCCTCCCCATCATTATGATGACGGGTCTGGATGATGTGGAGTCGATCCGGCGCGGGTATGAGGCCGGCGCCACCGATTTTGTCACCAAGCCCATCAAATGGCCGATTCTGGGGCAGCGCATCCGCTACATGTTGCGCGCCGGCAGGGCCATGGAAGATCTCAAGCGCAATGAGGAACGTTACCGCGCCTTGTTCAACAGCGGCAATGATGTCATTTGTGTGTATCAACTTCACCAGGGGGATCAGCCGGGGCGTTTCATCGAGGCCAACACGGTTGCTGTCCAGAAACTGGGCTATTCCCGCCAAGAACTTCAGGCGCTCACCCCCGCAGACTTTGTCACAAGCCAAACCAAGGCACAGCTCGATCGTCTGGCCGACATAGTGCTGCGCGAGCGTCACGGCGTCGTGGAGCTGGACGTGTTGACCAAACAGCAGCAGGTCATCCCCTTTGAGATCAATGCCCACCTTTTCGAATTGAGTGGACATCAGACGGTGCTGGCTATCGCCCGAGACATCTCCGAGCGCAAGAAGGCGGAGGAGAGCCTGCGCCAGAGCGAAAAGGAAAATCGTCGCCTGCTCGAACAGTTCAGAACCCTTTTTGACGGCATCCCTGATCCCCTCATGGTGCTGACCCCCGAATTGAAAATTCTCTGGGCCAACCGGGGCGCCGCCCGGGCCATTAAAGGGCGGCCGGCCGATATGATCGGCAAGAGTTGCCATGAAGTCTGGCACCATCGCGCCGCACCCTGCGATGACTGCCACGCCATCCGTAGTCTGAAGAGCGGCAAGACCGAGTCGGGACACATGCCCACGGGCGATGGCCGCATCTGGGGGATGCGCACCTTTCCCATTAAGGACGAGATGGGGCGGGTCAGCAACGTCATCGAGCTGGCTCACGACATCACCGAAAAAATCCGCCTGCAGACCGAAACGATCCGGGCCGGGCACCTGGCCGCCTTAGGGGAGCTGGCTGCCGGAGTCGCCCACGAAATCAACAACCCCATCAACGGGATCATCAACTACGCCCAGATTCTGGCCAACAAGGCGGCGGAGCAGAGCCCGGAGCGGGACATCAGCCTGCGCATCATCAAAGAAAGCGACCGGGTGGCCACCATCGTCCGCAACCTGCTCTCCTTTGCCCGCGAACGCAAGGACAAGAAAGCTCCCGTTGCCGTGGAGGAGATTCTCGCCGACTCGCTGGCCCTGGTGGAAACACAGCTGCGCAAGGACGGTATCCGTTTCGAGTTGCAGTTGACTGAGGGTCTTCCGCCGGTTTTTGCCCTGAAACAGCAGATTCAGCAGGTTTTTCTCAACCTGATCAGCAACGCCCGCTACGCCCTCAACGAGAAGTATGCCGGAGCCCATCAGGACAAGCTCCTGCGCCTGTCGGGAGAAACGATCTGCGTGGGTGGTCGTCCTTTTGTGCGCATGACCCTGTACGACCAGGGTACCGGTATTCCACTGGATATCATCGAGCGTATCACCAATCCCTTTTTCTCAACCAAACCGCACGACAAAGGAACCGGCCTGGGGCTGAGCATCAGCCATGGCATTGTCAGGGACCATGATGGTCGACTTGTCTTTGATAGTGCAGAAGGACAATATACCCGGGTCGTGATGGATCTGCCCGCTGTCGCTGCGAAAGGAGACTGCCAAGATGGCTCAGAAGATACTGATTATTGATGATGAGGAGAGCATCCGCTTTACTTTTTCCAGCTTCCTGGTCGAGGAGGGGTATGCCGTAGAGACGGCGGCCAATTATACGGAGGCCATGGACAGGCTGGCGGCTGGGGGCGTCGATCTCATCTTCAGTGACATTCTTCTGGGCGGTGACAGCGGTATCGATATCCTGCAGGAAGTCAGGTCGCAGGGGATCGATGTGCCGGTCATCATGATTACAGGCTTTCCGGGGGTGGAGACCGCCAGGGAGGCGGTGCGGCTGGGGGCGTTCGATTACCTGTCCAAACCCGTTACCCAGGACATTCTGCTGCGAACGACCCAGGTGGCTCTGCGCTACAAAAGTATCAACGACGAAAAGAAGAGGTATCAGGCCGATCTTGACGCGATCTTCCATAGTGTTTCCGAAGGGATCGTCACCGTCGATTCCCAGATGCACATTGTCCGTATGAATGAGGCGGCCGCAGGCCTCTGTGGTTTTGATACAGCTGTGAGCGGGCAGGATTTCAAGTCCCTCTCTCTCGACTGTCAGGGCCGCTGTCGAGACGCTCTCGAGGAAACCCTGGGAAAAAAGGCGCCCATCGACCTGCCCCGCTTTGAGTGCCAGCGTCCCGGCAAGCCGGCACAGGTTGTGTCAGCCACCACGGCGCCCCTGGTCAACGGTGAGGGTGCCATGTATGGCGCCGTACTCGTCATTCGGGACGAGACCCGCCTGCACACCCTGGAATGTGATCTCAAGGAGCGCACCTCCTTTCATAAACTGGTGGGCGGCAGCGATCGCATGCAGGAGGTTTACGCCTTGCTGGAAAAGCTGGCGAATGTGCCGAGCACGGTGCTGATAACCGGCGAAAGCGGCACGGGAAAGGAACTCATTGCCGATGCTCTGCACTACCAGGGGGCCAGAAGACAGGGACCCCTGGTCAAGGTCAACTGTGCCGCCCTGACGGAAAATCTGCTTGAAAGTGAACTCTTCGGCCATGTCAAAGGCTCCTTTACCGGGGCCATTCGCGATAAGGCGGGACGATTCGAGATGGCGGACGGCGGCACCATCTTCCTGGATGAAATTGGCGACATTTCGCCGGCCATGCAGGTTCGCCTGCTGCGTGTTCTGCAGGATCGTAAAGTAGAAAGGGTCGGTGGCACCCGGCCCATTGCCGTGGATGTCCGCGTGGTGGCTGCCACCAATCAGAACCTGCCTGAAAAGATCAAGCGAGGCGAGTTCCGGGAAGACCTGTTTTATCGCCTGAAGGTCGTTACTGTCCCCCTGCCACCCCTGCGTGAAAGGCGCACGGACATCCCTATGCTCGTCGATTTCTTTATCCAGCGCTTCAATGGACGTTTCCAGCGGGATATCCGGGGAATTTCCGACGAGGTCATGCGCTTTTTCATGTCCTATGAGTGGCCCGGCAACGTGCGGGAACTCGAACATGTCATGGAGCACGCCTTTATCCTCTGCCCCGGTGCCCACATCCTGGCGGAGCATTTGCCCCCCGATCTGAATACGCATATTCCCGGCGCGAGAAGTCGTCATCTGCGGGAGGATGAGAACGAAGTGGATACTATTCGGCAGGCGCTGGAAAAATGCGGCTGGAACAAGGCCAAGGCGGCGAGGCTTCTCGGTATCAGCCGGCGCACCATCTACCGCAAGATGGAAGAACTGGATATTCAGGAGTAAGCCACTCCGGCTTCTGTGCCATGGCACAGCTGTGGCCACCACGGCAGCGCTGTACTGGCACAGAAGGTCGACTCTCTTTCCGCCGGAAATCTCCGGCCGTTGTCTCGGTTCGTCCTTTTTCACGGCACCATACCCCCTAAATCGCGCAGTAGACCGTTCTTTAGAGATAGATGAAGTGTCCATGCAAAAGCGGCATGACTTTTGGAGGTCTGTATTGACAGATCGCCTGAAGGCGCTGCCCGACACCTCTTCCCCAAGGACGGATAACCCGATGAACGAAGCCCTCAACCCGCGCTCAGGGAAAATATGTCCCTTGGTGAAAACACCTCACGCTACCTGTCACTGCGCCAACCTGACGAGCAGTTCGGCCGAGGCCGCTATCTATTTCTGCGGGGGGCACTTTAACGAGTGTGATATTTATTCCCGTTACTCTGGCCAGCTGAAGACAGTTACAAAGAATAAGAATCCCTTGCCTCAAGGGAAAGGAGTGGATCATGACGATTTTCGGTAAATTAATGAGCGCCTTTTCCCTGCTGGCCGTCATCGCCGCCCTGGTTGGCGGTGTCGGCTGGTATGGGCTGCACAAGACCAATGAAGGTGTGCAGGAGATTGCCCAGGTACGTCTGCCCGCGGTTTCAACGGTGGGAAACCTGGCTGAACTGCAGAATGCCATCACGACGTCGGAAAGAACCTTGCTTATCCCCAGCGTCAGCCGGGAGGACCGCCTCCAGGAGCTGGAGAATCTCAGCCGTTACTGGGCTCAGGCTGAAGAGGAGTTCAGTCGGTTTGAGGCCCTGGAAAAAACGGCGGCCGAGCAGGCACTCTGGCAGGAGTTTCAGCAGGCCTGGGAGGCATGGAAAACAGCCAATGTGACCGTCACCGAGATGACGGTTCTGGTGAAGGATGACGATATCGAACGCCTCGAGACGATTCTGGTCAGTCGCAAGCTGGACCACGTGACCTGGGTCGATGATCTGGACAGAGCCATTGACCGGCGGCAAGTTTTCGCTGGGCAGGTCGATCCCGCCCGCTGTGAATTCGGTGCCTGGCTAAAGACCTTTGAGGCGAAGAATCCCGACCTCGTCGAGGTCATGGAAGGATTTCTCGAGCCGCACGAACAGCTCCATCATGGCGCTGCCGTCATTAACGACCATCTCGGGCGGGGCCGCTACGCCCAAGCGCGCCAAGTCTTTCAACAGGAAGTCCAACCGGCCTTCACGGAACTTGTTGACCAGTTCGACATGGCTCAGCTCATCATCGGGGCGGACATCGAACTTCTGAGATCTGCCGCCAAGGTCGCCTTCGGGGACGAAATGGTTGCTTTTGAAAGGGCCAAAGAGAAACTCCAGGCTCTGGTTGGTCTCAACCAACGCCTGGCGGACCAGTCCCGCACACAAGCCGCGACGCTGGAAACCCGGTCGACCCTCCTTATGGTCGGTACCGTGCTGGTAGGCGTGGCGGCGGCCCTGGGTTTTGGCTTCGTCCTGGCCAGAGGCCTTTCGATTCCTATCCGCAAGGCCGCCGAGATGATCGACGAAATCGAGAGGGGCCGCTATTATCACCGCCTGAACCTCAAAGGACGCAAGGATGAAGTGGGACAAATGGCCCGCAGCATGGATGCTCTGGCGGAAAACTTTGAGAATGTGCTGCTGGTGACCCTCAACAAACTGGCGGAGGGGGATATCCGTTTCAAGCCCAAACCCCGTGATGACAAAGATTCCACCCGCATGGCTCTTAAGGGTGTCAGTGAGAAGCTCAATCTGTCGCTGTGGAAAGTCCGTTCTGCGGCAGAGCGCATTGCCTCAAGCAGCGCCCAGGTTTCCGATTCGAGTCAGTCCCTCTCCCAGGGAGCGACGGAGCAGGCCAGCTCCCTCGAAGAAATCTCCGCCTCCATGCATGAGCTGACCTCCCAGACGCGCCTGAACGCTGAAAATGCCAATGCGGCCAGTCAGCTGACCGAAGCCGCCCGCCAGGCGGCGGGGCGGGGACATGAACAGATGGGAGCCATGGTGCAGGCCATGGACGAAATTACCGGTGCCAGTCACGATATCTCCAAAATTATCAAGGTGATCGACGAGATCGCCTTTCAGACCAACCTGCTGGCGTTGAATGCTGCCGTCGAGGCTGCCCGGGCGGGCCAGCATGGCAAGGGGTTCGCGGTGGTCGCCGACGAGGTGCGCAGCCTGGCGGCCCGTAGCGCCAAGGCGGCCCAGGAAACGGCTGCTCTCATTGAAGGAACCGTCAGGAAGACGGAAAACGGTTCGACCATAGCCGGCCGCACGGCCGAGGCTCTGCAAGAGATTCTGAGTGACGTCACCAAATCCAATGAACTGGTGGCGGAAATCGCCGCGGCAAGCACAGAGCAGGCGCAGGGTATCGCCCAGGTCAACCTGGGTCTTGATCAGATCGATAAGGTCACCCAGCAGAATACGGCCAGCGCCGAGCAGAGCGCGGCAGCCGCCCAGGAGCTTTCTGCCCAGGCAGCCGAACTGAACCACATGCTGGAGCGTTTCATGTTGCGGGACGATGCCCAGGAACTCGCCGGCGAGGAGTCCTCCGCCCCGGCCGCTATCGCCTGGGAAGATCTGGCAGGTGCTCGGCGCGAGGCGCGCCAGCCGGCTCTCGCGGCGACGAATCATCCAACCCCCCAGGATTTTATTGCTCTCGATGATGGCGAGTTCGGTCGCTATTGAAACCTGAGCGCAACGGGCAGGATTCTGTTCCCTGCCCGTTGCGCCCTTCATGCCCCCCCTCCTTTTGATCGACAACAGGTTTGTTCACCAGCAGGCTTCCCCGTCTCCTCCCCTTTCCCGCTTTTTTGGAACCCGGCAACCTGGGTTGCGCCTATAACTTGGGTTATGATCTTCCATCTATTTAATATCATACAAAAAAAAGAAATATCTATCGTGGTTTGTCAACTTTGGTTGATTCGTTCCGGTAGCGGTCCTTGTCTCGCAAGTTACTGAAAAAACATGTTTTATGGCCGTTTTGAGAGGTTGGCACTCCTATTGCTGTAATAGGGGTCAGGTCGATTCCTCTTACGGGGATTCTATATATGACCCAACCCTGACATCTCAAAAAAAGGAGTTACACCCCGTGTCCTTCAAATTCAAGCTCATTGCCATGGTCGTTTTGGCGGTCCTGGTGCCTCTCGGGGCAATTCTCGTTGTTTCCGAGTTCAATTCGGCCGATGCCCGTCGGCAAGCGACGGAAGAGGCGCAGAAAGTGGGTCGTACCAGCCTCGACTACGTCATTGCCGGTGCCCTGAACCTGGCCGAAGCCAAGCAGAACGCCATTGCCCAGCAGAGGGCTACCGCCGTCAAAAATTATCTGCGTTCCACGGCGGACAATCAATTGGCCCGGGTTGAGGCCATCTATGCTCAGAGTACGCCGCAGCAGGACTGGCCGCGCATCCGTGACATCCTTCTTGCTGACAAAATTGCCAAGACGGGCTATGCCTTCGGGATGAACAGCCAGGGGGTTCTGACCATCCATCCCTCCAGCGAGGGCAAGGACTTGTCAGGTCAGGCGCATATCGATGAGATGCGACAGCGGAAAGACGGTTTCATCACCTATCATGCCGTTACCGCCAAGCGGGATAAGGCCGTTTATTACCGCTACTTCGCACCCCTCGACCTGATCATTGCTCCCGGGGTTTTCATCGATGAGCTGGAATCACTCTATGATGTCGAGGGTGAGCGTCGCGAGATGGAGGATCTCAAGACACTGCTGAAATCTGTCAAGATTGGTGAAAATGGCTACGTCTGGGCCCTGACAGGTTCAGGAGAGAACAAAGGGGTGTTCGTTATTTCCCCAGGGGGTAAAAATGATGGCAAAAACATGCTGAAGGCCACCGATCAGCAGGGACGTGCCTATATCCAGGACATGGTGGAAAGGGCCGTCCAGGCGCAGCCGGGTGAATTTCTCGATGAGCGCGTCGAAGTAACCAACCCTTTTGACAACAAGATCCACCAGACCATTGTCCGCTACACTTATTATCCCGATTATGACTGGGTGGTTGGGGCCAGTATCCCGGAAGACGAGTTTCTGGCCACCGCCAGGGTCATCGAACGTTCCTTTGGACAGTTGCGCACGTCCATGCTGGTGGGCGCTGTGGTTATCGCCCTGGCGGCTTCCATTCTTGCGGCCCTGTTCGCCCGTCGTACCCTGCGCCCCCTCAACGCGGTCAGCCATATGCTGTCGGAAATGGAGAAGGGACATCTCGATGGGCGCCTCAACCTGGATCGACGTGACGAGTTCGGCCACATGGCCCGCACCATGGATGCCTTTGCCGACAGCCTGCAGCATGAAGTGGTCGATGCTCTGCAGCGTCTGGCCCAGGGAGACCTGACCTACACCATCACCCCACGGGATGAAAATGACGCGATCCGCGGTGCCCTGAAGGCTCTGGAAGAAGATCTCAATCAGCTGATGGGTGAGATTCTGCTGGCTGGCGAGCAGATCGCCTCCGGCAGCACCCAGGTTTCGGACAGCAGCCAGTCCCTCTCTCAGGGGGCGACTGAGAGCGCCGCGAGTCTGGAAGAGATTACCAGTTCCATGACGGAGATGGCGTCGCAGATTCGTCATAACGCCGAGAATGCCGGACAAGCCAGCACTCTGGCCACCCAGGCCCAGGGTGCCGCCGAAAACGGTAGCCTGCAGATGCAGCAGATGATGCAGGCCATGGGCGAAATCAACGCATCGGGTCAGAATATCAGCAAGATCATCAAGGTGATCGATGAGATCGCCTTCCAGACCAATCTGCTGGCCCTCAATGCGGCTGTGGAGGCAGCCCGGGCAGGGCAGCACGGCAAAGGGTTTGCTGTGGTCGCTGAAGAAGTTCGTAATCTGGCGGCCCGCAGTGCCAGAGCGGCCTCGGAGACGGCCGCGTTGATTGAGGGGTCGGTTAAGAAGGCCGAGAATGGTGCCGAAATTGCTGATAAGACCGCCGGTGCCCTGACGGAAATAGTCCACGGCATCACCAAGGTCAATGATCTCGTCACTGAAATTGCCGCGGCGTCCAATGAACAGGCCCAGGGTATTGCCCAGGTCAACCAGGGGCTTGGACAGATCGACCAGGTGACGCAGCAGAACACAGCCAATGCCGAGCAGAGCGCGGCGGCGGCGGAAGAGCTGTCCGGACAGGCCTCCCAGCTTCAGCAGATGCTACGGCGGTTCCAGCTCAAGAAGGGGACAACGTCCCTTGTTCTGCCCCAGGCTGTTCAAGGTCATCCCTCTGTTCAGTCGTCAGTTCGGCCCTCTCTTGCCGCGCCGCCGAAAAAAGTGGCGCCCAGGGTTTCCATCTCGCTGGACGATGACGAGTACGGCCGATATTGAGGCGGAAAGCTGGGTGGCAGACACAGGGATGATGGCACGATTCTGAGACATGTCCCGGCCAGCCCCGCCATAATCAGCAAAAAAAGTTGGAGCGGAACAGTTTTTAACCGTATTCAAGCAGGAGGTTCCATGAAAATTCAGACCAAGTTTATTGTCCCCGTGGCGGCATCCTTCGGGATTTTTGCCCTGATCGCCTTTGTTGCGGTGACCGCGATGATCGGTGCTCTGGTGCAGAGCCAGAAGGACCGCGTGCAGGACTATGCCACCCATTCTCTCGCGGAGCGGGCCAAAGAGCGGCAGGAGGCCATTACCGACGGTATCGGAGAGGTCGGCAGCAAGGCCCTGGAGATGACGGCGCTTTTTTCCGAAATCCCCGTGGTGCAACAGGCCTATGAAATCGCTCTGTCGGGTAATATCAACGATGAGGCCGACCCCAAGGGACAGCAGGCCCGCGAGCTTCTCCGTCGCGAACTGAAGCCCTTTCTGACCGGGTTTTCCCGCCAAACGGGGATCAAGGAGCTGCAGCTTCACTTCCATCTGCCCAACGGTCGCAGTCTCGCGCGGGTGTGGCGGGACGGCTGGCAGACCCGTCGCAATGGCGAAAAGATCGACATATCGGACGATATTTCCTCCTTTCGCAAGACCGTCATGGAGATCAACAGCGGTGATCACCGGCCGATACGTGGCATCGAGGTCGGGCGGGGAGGTTTCTCCATACGCGGCCTCGCCCCGATAACGGCAAGCGATGGCCGTCATCTCGGCTCCTGCGAGATCCTGTTGTCCTTTGACAATCTGCTCAAGGCCAATCATGTCAGTGACGACTATCAGATGGCGGTCTATATGGACTCGTCCATGCTCTCCATTGCCACCGGCCTGAAAGATCCTCAAAAGAACCCCCCCGTCGGCGATAATTTCGTCTTTATGACCTCCACCGGCAAGGAAATTACCGATGTCGTGGTGAACTCCGACCTGCTGGAGGCGGCGGTCACGGCCGAGGTGGAAAAAGAGGCCGATGGCTATTTCATCAAGGCCTTTCCAATTCCGGACTATTCTGGCCAGCCCGTCGGCGTCATGGTGCTCGCTTTTGACATGAAGGAAGTCAAGGGCATGATCGCCGGCATGCAGACCCGGGCCGATGAGGCCCAGAGTGCTATCCGCACGCGTCTAGGGGGCGGTCTGTTTGTTTCTCTGGTGATCATCCTCGGTATTCTCGTGTTGGTGGCGCGGGGTGTAACCTCCTCACTGCAGCGGGCGGTGAAGGTGACGGAATCCGTCGCCTTGGGTGACCTGGATCACGATATCCAGGCGACCTCCAGGGACGAAGTCGGCGATCTGATGCATTCGCTGCAGACCATGGTCGCATCGTTGCGCCGCAAGGCGGAAGAAGCCGAAGCCATTGCGTCAGGCGACCTGCGGGTGCAGGTCGCCATGGCGTCGGAAAAGGATGCCATGGGACTGTCCTTCCAGAAGATGGTGCGCAGCCTGACCGAGGTGATCGGCGATATCAGTCACGGCGCCCAGCAGATGGCTTCCGGTAGCGCCCAGGTCTCCGATTCGGCCCAGTCTCTATCGCAGGGAGCCACCGAGCAGGCCTCCAGCCTGGAGGAGATCACCAGCAGCATGACCGAGATGGCCTCCCAGACCAAGCAGAACGCTGAAAACGCCACCCTGGCCAACCGGATGGCCGGCGAGGTTCGCCAGGACGCCGAGATGGGCAATGCCAGCATGCAGCAGATGGTGACCGCCATGTCTTCCATCAACGCATCGGGCCAGAACATCAGCAAGATCATCAAGGTGATCGACGAGATCGCCTTCCAGACCAATCTGCTGGCCCTCAACGCGGCTGTGGAAGCGGCCCGGGCGGGCCAGCACGGCAAGGGGTTTGCCGTCGTCGCTGAAGAAGTGCGCAACCTGGCTGCCCGCAGTGCCACGGCAGCAAGGGAAACGGCTGAACTGATCGAAGGATCGGTCAAGGCGGCTGCAAACGGCGCCGAAATCGCCGGTATGACTGAACAGGCTCTGGGCAAGATCGTCACCGGTATCACCAAGGTAACCGACCTGGTCGCTGAAATCGCCGCCGCCAGCAACGAACAGGCCCAGGGGATTGCCCAGGTCAACCAGGGGTTGGGTCAGATCGACCAGGTCACCCAGCAGAATACGGCCAGCGCTGAAGAGAGCGCGGCGGCCGCCGAGGAGCTGTCCGGACAGGCCGAGCAGTTGCGGCAGATGCTGACCCACTTCAAGCTGCAGGAGGAGCACCGAGCCCGAGTGGAATCCGCTTCCGCCGAGGAGCCAGTCCAGATAGGCTGGGGCGAGTAGATCTTATTCTTGAAACTTTTTGACATAGTTTTTGCATTAAATGGCCGGTAGCTTGGGCTGCCGGCCCATCACTTTAGCCCGACTAAGGAGCGAATCATGGCAAGTTCTGTATCGCAGTGGGATATAGCGGATCATCTGGCTGACAATGAAGATACCCTCAAAGGCAAGTTTTTGACTTTTCAACTGGCTGAGGTCGGTTATGGCATTGAAATCCGGCACGTGACGGAGATCATCGGTATCCAGAAGATCACCGACGTCCCCGATATGCCCGACTTTATCCGTGGTGTCATCAATCTGCGGGGCAAAGTCATTCCGGTTATGGATGTGCGCCTGCGTTTCAACCTGCCCAGCCGTCCTTACGATGAGCGAACCTGCATCATCGTGGTCAATCTTGACGGCAAGAGCGTTGGCCTGGTGGTCGACGAGGTCAGCGAGGTTCTGGAAATTCCGGCCGAACAGATCGAACCCGCCCCCAGTAGCAACAGGGGCAAGAACCGCTACATCCAGGGCATGGGCAAGGTGGGCGAAGAAGTCAAAATTTTGCTCGATGTCAGCCGTCTGCTGTACGAGGACGAGCTCGAGCAGCTCGATACCGTCAGTCAGGCCTAAAAGACTTCACGACCGGAAGCCGACGCGGATCACGGATGATTATGCCGTTGAGAACCCTGGGCGTGCGCACCCTGCCCCCGGGACAGGCCCAGACAGGTTTTTGACAGGCTTTTGATGTGGGGGCGGTTGTTGAACCTTAACCATGAGGTATCGCTGCAATGAACATCCAGAGAAAAGTGACGCTGTTTCTGGTCCTGCTGCTGCTGGTCGCTTTCGGCATCAGCACCTTTGTGTCCACCCGCCAGGCAACGGTCCTGCTGAAACAGGCCGGAGAAGACTCCCGGCAACGGCTGGAGGTCGCCATATACGACCAGGCTCGGCGCGTAGCCGAAAGTCTGCATATCGGTACCCAGGGCTCGGTGGAGCAGGGCGAAATGGATCTCTTTGCCGACCTGCTCCATGAGCTGGGGGATATTCGCAATGTCGAAGAAGTCGGTCTGGCTGGTCCCGATGGGGATATCCATTATTCCAGCCTGACCAAGTCCGTCGGCGGACGCATGGACGAACAGGCATACAAGGCCGCGCTGTCGGACGATACCGCCCTGCGGGAATTCCAGCGCGACAATACCCTGCTGGTCATTCAGCCCCTGCGCATGGAGCCCAAATGTTTCGGCTGTCATGAAGGGGTCAAAGACGGGGACCTCGCCGGCATCCTCTATCTGGATTACAGTCTCAAGGATCTGCGCGATGCCGAGGCGCAGACGGCCGCTCTGATTGCCGGTGCTTCTGGCAAAAGCCTGTCCAGTGGGATCACCACGGGCCTTATCTGCCTGGTGTTGGCTTCCATCGGGGTCTATGCTCTGCTTGGCGCCCTGGTTCGACGTCCTCTCCTTTCTCTGGAAAAAATGATCGTTGAAATGGATAAAGGCCATCTCGACCACCGCCTCAACCTGTCGACCCAGGATGAGATCGGGCATATCGGCCGCACGATGGATGCCTTTGCGGATAGTTTGCAGGGTGAGGTTGTCGGCTCGCTGCAGCAGTTGGCCGCTGGGGACTTGACCTTTCAGGTAATCCCCAAAGATGAGGACGATGTTGTCCGCAGGGCTCTGCAGAAGGTTGGCACCGACCTCAACGCCATCCTCGGTCAGGTTCAGACCGCCGGTTCGCAAATCGCCGCCGGTTCGTCCCAGGTCTCCGATTCCAGTCAGTCGCTGTCCCAGGGGGCGACGGAGCAGGCCAGTTCCCTGGAACAGATCACCAGCTCCATGACCCAGATGGCCTCCCAGACCCGGCAGAACGCCGAGAACGCCACCCAGGCCAACACTCTGGCCACCGATGTGCGGGGGGCAGCCGAACGGGGCAATGAACAGATGCAGCAGATGGTCGGGGCGATGGTCGCCATCAACGAATCGGGCCAGAACATCAGCAAGATTATCAAGGTCATCGACGAGATTGCCTTCCAGACCAACCTGCTGGCTCTCAATGCGGCGGTGGAGGCGGCCAGGGCCGGTCAACACGGCAAGGGTTTTGCCGTAGTCGCCGAAGAGGTACGCAATCTCGCCGCGCGCAGTGCAAAGGCGGCCCGCGAGACGGCCGAGCTGATTGAAGGTTCGGTGAAGAAGGCGGAGAATGGTTCAGATATCGCCGACAAGACCGCATCCGCCTTGGATGAAATCGTGGCGGGCATCACCAAGGTGACGGACTTGGTTGCCGAGATCGCGGCTTCCTCCAACGAACAGGCCCAGGGCATCGCCCAGGTCAATCAAGGGCTCGGGCAGATCGATCAGGTTACCCAGCAGAATACGGCCAATGCCGAAGAGAGCGCCGCCGCCGCTGAAGAACTTTCCAGTCAGGCGGAACATCTGCGCCAGATGCTGTCCAGTTTTCAGCTGGCTTCCCCTTCTGCCCGGCTTGCGGCTCCAGAACGTCGCGCGCCAGCAGGTGGCCAGGCGGCCCTCGGCTGGGACGGGGAGGAGTCTTCGCCAGGTGACCTCATGGCCTGGGGGCCGGCCTTCAGCGTGGGCATTGTTGAGATCGACCGCCAGCACAAAAAATTGCTGGCCCTGGTCAACAAGCTCTATCGGGCTCTCAAGGGCGGACAGGGGAATCAGGTTCTCGGGGAAGTCCTCGACGAGTTGATCGCATACACGCAGGGACATTTCTCCAGCGAAGAGAGGATGATGCAAAACCAAGGTTATCCCGACCTTGCTGCCCACAAAAAGCACCATGCGGACCTGGTCAAGCAGGTGGCGTCCTTGCGGGAGCAGTTCAGCCAAGGCAAGGCCACCCTTTCCAGCGACGTTTTCAACTTTCTCAAGTCCTGGCTGACCAACCACATTCAGAAGACCGACAAGGCCTATGGTCCGTTCCTGAACGATCGCGGGGTTTATTGAGTCTGACGGCTATGGGGATGGGTATGACATTGTGGGGAGTCCGGTGCGGGCTCCCCACAATACTTAGGGGCATGGCGACAATAAAAAAAGGGATCTGCAAAAGCAGATCCCTGATATTTTTTGGTTGCGGGGGAAGGATTTGAACCTTCGACCTTCGGGTTATGAGCCCGACGAGCTACCAGACTGCTCCACCCCGCGCCAGAATTCAAAACTATATACACTTTCCCTGGCGCTGTCAATTATTAAATTTAAAAATTTCTTCTCCCGTTTTGTCTGAAAACATGGAACTCCTTGTTTAAGTGCAGGCATTTCGCTAGAATGCTGGCTTGCCCCGCTTAAAGGGGCCTGAGAGGGCTTGGAATCCAGTCATGCATCATCTGAAAATCGACCTGCAAAAAGCGCTGCTGCAGCGGGACGAGGGGGCTCTGTTCATCGACTGCCGTACCCCGTCCGAATTCGCCGAGACGACCATTCCCGGGGCCGTGAATATCCCCCTTTTTGACGACGAGCAGCGCGCTCGAGTGGGACTTCTTTACAAGGAAGAGGGTCCAGGGCCGGCCAGAAGGCTGGCGGTGGATCTTGTTTCACCCCGTATTCCGGCCATGATTCGCCAGGTCGATGAGGTGCTGGATAACCGCCGGCGCCCGGTGGTGGTCTTCTGCTGGCGCGGCGGCATGCGCAGTCGGGCCTTGACGGCGTTTCTCGATCTCGCCGGTTTTTCGGCACGGCAGTTAACCGGTGGCCACAAAGCCTTCCGGGCCGAGGTGCGCGAGTTCCTGGAGAAAGGGGAGTGGGGACGGCTCCTTGTCCTGCGCGGTCTCACGGGGGTGGGGAAGACCCGCATCCTGCACCGCTTGCGTGGGGAAGGCTATCCGGTCCTTGATCTGGAGGGTCTGGCCAATCATCGGGGCAGCGCCTTTGGTGCTTTGGGGCTGGGGGAGCAACCGAGTCAGAAGACCTTCGAGGCGAGGCTCTGGGACGCCCTGCGCAAGATACCTCAAGACGGCTACGCCCTGGCTGAAGGGGAAAGCAAAAACATCGGCAAGGTCGTTCTGCCCCCCCGGGTATACGAGGCTCTGCAGCAGGAAACGTCCTTGTGGCTGAAAGCCTCTCTCGATTACCGTACCCAGCTGATTCTGCAGGAATATCCTGTCGACAGCATTCCTCGGGAAGATTTTGTCGCCCCCATTGTTGCCCTCAAACGACGTCTTGGTGCCGAGACGGTAGACCGCCTGCTGGCGCTGCTTCACGCCGGAAAGTGGGGGGAGCTGGTGACCGATCTGATGAGCCTTTATTACGATCCCCTGTATTTTCACACCCATCCCGACCGGCGCATCGAGATTCACCTGGAACCGGAAGAAGAAGGGATAATCCGACTGAAAGAGTCGATCCGCCGTCTGCTGGCCGAGCCCTCGGTTCACGGTCTCAGGAAGGCCTAGCTATGCCCGAAAGCCGCACGCAAAGAAAAACGCCCCTGGTGCTGATCGTCGATGACGAAAGGCTGATGAGGACCATGTTGCGGGACACCCTTGAGGCGGCCGGCTTTGGGGTTGTCGAGGCCAGCAATGGTCGTGAAGCCATGGAGAGGGCTCGCCAGATTCATCCTGATCTCATCGTGCTCGATGTGATCATGCCCGATATGGACGGGTTCGAAGTTTGTTCCCAGCTGCGAAAAATTAACGAAATTCGACACCTTCCCATTCTCATGGTGACCGCCTCGGAAGAGCGTGAAGTGGCCGAGAGGGCCTATGCGGCCGGGGCGACGGACTTTATTCCCAAACCCATCAATGCCGCTCATCTGCGCCACCATGTGCGCTATATGCTGCGAGCCAGCCTGAATGTGGAGGAGTTGCGTCAGAAAGAGCAGCGCCTGGCCCATGCGCAACGTCTGGCCCGTCTCGGGAATTGGGAGTGGGAGCGGGGGGAAGACAGGCTGCGCCTCTCCGAAGAGGCTCGGCGCATTCTGGCCGTTGCCGACGACGCCGTCTCCTTGACCTTGGCCGCCTACCTGGAACATATTCATCCCCGGGAGCGCGAGGCCATCCGCCGCGGCCTCGACCAGCTCTGGCAGAACGGCCCTCCCTTGGATCTCGATTTTCGCCTTCTGCGCCCCGACGGCACGGAAAGATTCGTGCATGGGCAGGCGGACAGGATCGTTGATGCCGGCGGGGACGCGGTCCGTCTGGTCGGCACCATTCAGGATATCTCCGAACGTAAACGGATCGAGGAAAAGCTCACCCTCGCCGGCAAGGTCTTCCACAGCAGCGGCGATATGATCCTCATTACCGATATGCAGGGTTGGGTGGTCGATGTGAACGATACCTTCTGTCGATTGACGGGATTCCGTCGCGAAAAGATCGTTGGCTGGCCCTTGGGCGACCTCCTGTCCGGTCAGCATGATTCAGAGTTCTACCGGCATATCTGGCAGACCGTGACGGACAAGGGCTTTTGGCAGGGAGAGGTCTGGAGTCGGCGCCAGGACGGCGAATCTTTCCCGGCGCTGGTTTCCGTCAACGCGGCGCGAAGCGATGGGGAAGAAAATGGCCATTACGTCTTTTCCGCCACCGACCTCTCCCGCCTGAGGGAGACAGAACGACAGCTGCATTATCTTTCCCACTTCGATCCTCTTACCGATCTTCCCAACAGGCTTCTGTTTCTCGACCGACTGCAGCAGAGTCTCGTCGGCGAAAATAGCCATCAGGGGCAAGTTGCTGTCCTTTTTATCGATCTGGATGATTTCAAGGAAATCAACGACACCCTGGGCAGCCAGACCGGAGATCGCGTGCTGCAGGAGGTGGCCCGCAAAATTAAAGAGTGTATCCGGGCCAGTGACACGGTGGCCCGTCCCGGCAGCGATGAATTCGCCGTCATCCTGAGGGAAGTGGTACCCGGAGGAGATGCGGCCTCTGTGGCGCAGAAGCTGGTAGATTCCCTGTCAACTCCCTTTGCATTTGTCGGCCGGGAATTTTATGTCACCTTGAGTATTGGCATTGCCCTGAGCGACATTGATGGGACGGATCCCGAGGAGCTGATCCAGAAAGCTGAAACGGCCATGGTTTGCGCCAAGGAGCAGGGCAAGAACCGCTACATCTTTTTTTCCGAGGCGATGAACCAGCAGGTGCAGGAGCGTCTGGCCATGAAGACGAGTCTGCGTCGCAGTCTGGAGCGTGACCAGTTCCTTCTGCACTACCAGCCCAAGTTCAATAGTGTTACCCGGGAGTTCACCGGCCTCGAAGCGCTGGCCCGCTGGCAGCATCCCGATCGCGGCCTGATCGCTCCGGCCCACTTCATCACCCTGGCCGAGGAAACCGGTCTCATCGTTCCCCTGGGCGAGATGACCCTGCGAAAAGCCTGTCGGCAAAATCGCCAATGGCAGGAGCGGGGTTATCATCCCTTCCCGGTGGCGGTCAATTTGTCGGCCCAACAATTCGGCGAGCAAGACCTGGTCGACACGGTATGCAGGGCTCTGAGAGATACAGGCCTGTCCCCCCAATGCCTGGAGCTCGAGATCACCGAAAGCGTCATTCTGCAGGACACCGAGCGGGCTATCGATATCCTCAGGAAGCTCAAGAATATGGGGATCCGCATAGCCCTGGATGATTTCGGCACGGGTTTTTCTTCTCTCGACTACCTGCGGCGCTTCCCTCTGGATGTGCTGAAGATCGATCATACTTTTGTGCGGGGTGTGGTCAGCAGTGAGCAGGATGCCGCCATTGTCCGGGCGATCATCGCCATGGCTCACAGCATGCGTCTGAAGGTGGTGGCCGAGGGGGTGGAGACAGAAGAACAGCGCGTCTTTCTGCGGGAGCAGGGGTGTGACGAAGTTCAAGGTTACCTGGTGGCCCTGCCCGTCCCCCCCGAGGAGGTGGAGAGGTTTTTCCCTCTTGCCGGGGGCAGGCGCGACTGCTAAGCTTTTCGGAACAATCGGACGAAAGAGGTGCGCTGTGCCTAAAACCATTCCCCGCCACGAGGCGAACAGACTCTGCCAGAAATGCCTGCGCAGCTGTCGACAGTCGCAGGATATCCTTCTTTTGCAGTGCCCCCGATTCCAGTCGATGCCCTTCAAAATATCCGAGACTCACTTCAAGCAGTTGGACCTTTTCAGCGATTAGGTTGGAAAAGAACCCTCTTTTTCTTTCGCCCCAGGAAACAAAATGATTTTCAGGGGTAGACACCCGGGACGATCTGCGTTTCACTTTAAACTTAGCAGCACCTGTGCGGCATCACCTCTTGCTTCCATAGGGATTCACATGCCTCTTACCGCCCGCATCTTCAGGACGCTCCTCTTTTTTGTTTTTTTTCTGGCTGCCGGCACCTTTCTGCCCACCCAGGGTCGCGCCGAGTACTCCGCGGCCAAAGACGTCCTCGTTCTTCATTCCTATGATCACGGGTTTCCCTGGACGGTGGCCATCGACAAGGCTGTCGCCCGGGTGTTCGCCTCGCAACCACTAAAGGTGCGGATTTATTCCGAGTACATGGACACCAAGCGTCACCCGGGGGCCTTCTACATCACGGAGACCGTCGACCGGGCTCTGGTCAGCAAACTTTCCGATAGGCATTTCGACCTGGTCATGGTGTCGGATAACGATGCACTGAACTTCGTTCTGCGTCACCGGGATGATCTCTTCCAGGAACTGCCGGTGGTTTTCTGCGGTGTCAACAACTATCGTCCCGAGATGCTCGCCGGACATCGGGGGGTAACCGGCGTGGCGGAAACGCCTTCATACGCGGAGACTCTCGATATCCTTCTGCGTCTGCGCCCCCAATCTCGCACACTGGTAGTTTTGGGCAACAGAGTTGATGAAACAGGTCGGAACATTCAGGCCGAATTGCGGCGTTTGGGCGACAGTTTCAAAGACCGTCTCCAGTTCAGGTTCTGGGACGATCTCTCCCTGGACGAGGTGATATCCCGGCTCAAGACCCTGCCACCGGATCATCTTGTGCTTATGGTCGGCTTCGTGACCGATTCCCACGGGCAGGTGCTGACACCGAAGGAAGTGACGCCGATTCTCAGCGACGCCAGTACGGTTCCCCTTTGGGGTCCCTGGGATCTGAATTTCGGCGAGGGGGTCATCGGCGGGGTGCTGGTGAGCGGTAGTTCGCAGGGCGAGATGGCGGCTGACATCGCCGTTCGTATTCTGCAGGGAGAATCGCCCGAGGCGATCCCCGTGGTGACTGCAGGGGCCAATCGTCGCATGTTCGATTACCGGCAACTCAGCCGTTTCGGTCTCAAGGCCTCTGACCTGCCCCGGAACAGCCTGGTTCTTTATCGCCCCGAGCCCGTCTATACGGTAAACAAAACCTTCTTCTGGCTCGTTTCGGGGGCGCTGCTGCTTTTTATCCTGCTGTCGGTAGCTCTTCAGGCCAACAGGCGACAGCTTCGCCGCGTGGGAGCGAACCTGCGGGAGGAACAGCGAAAGCTGGCCACCCTGATGGGCAACCTGCCGGGCATGGTTTACCGCAGCAAGAACGACCCGCCCTGGAGTCTGGAATTTGTCAGCGCCGGCAGTCAGGAACTCACCGGTTATACCCCTGACGATCTGATCGACAATCGCACTGTCGCCTTTGCCGACTTGATAAATCCCGAGGACCTGGAACGGGTGTGGGAGCATATTCAGGCGAGCGTCGAGCAGAAAAGTCTATTTCAGGTCGAATACCGTCTGGTCGACATCTGGGGGCGAGAGCGCTGGGTCGTGGACCAGGGCTGCGGTGTCTTCGCCCAGGACGGGCGCCTGCTGGCCATCGAGGGTATTCTCCTGGACGCGACGGAGCGCAAAGAGGCTGAGGAGGCCCGCCAGAAAAGCGAAACCCGCTTCACCGAGCTGTTCAGCCACATGAACAGTGGCGTGGCCATCTATGAACCCCGGGACAATGGCGAAGATTTCATTCTGGTTGACTGCAATCAGGCCGCCAGGAACATGGGAGGGGTCGCCCATGTGGAGTTGATTGGCAAAAGTTTGAGTGAGTCCTTTCCCGAAATGCGTGATCTGGAAATTTTCAAGGCGCTCAAACGGGTTTGGAAAAGCGGGAATCCGGAGATGTTTTCCTCTTTGTCACCGGGGGAGCATGACAAGGTTCGCTGGCAGGAAAACCGGCTCTATCGTTTGCCCTCCGGTGAAGTGGTCGCCCTGTACGAAGATATTACCGCACGGCAGGAGGCAGAAGCCAAGCTCGAGTTGGCTCTGGAAAATGCCCAGGAATCCCGCGACCGCATCGATGCCATTTTGCGTTCGGTGGTCGATGGCCTGTTGGTTACCGACCAAGGTGGAAATCTCGTCATGGCCAATCCGGTGGCCGAGCAGATCCTCTCCCTGCAATGCCCCTCGGGATCTCTTCTTCCCTTGGCTCAAGTCGCCTTGCCAGCCTTATTGCGCGACTACCTGCAGCGGGCGATTGCGGGCGAGGAAACGGGAGATCCCTTTATCTTCGAGTTGCCTGGAGAAAGCAGGGAAGGGGCCCGTATCATGGAAGCGAGGACGGCGCCGGTGCGGCGGCATGATCGAATCGGCGGAGAGTGGATCACCTTGCTCCACGATGTGACGCGGGAGCGGGAGATCGACCGCATGAAGAGCGAGTTTATTGCGACGGCGGCCCATGAGCTGAGCACGCCCCTGGCGGTGATCATGGGGTATGCCGAGCTTCTGCAGGCCCATCAGGATGGAGTAGGAGACGAACAGTCCCGGGACTACGCCCATACGATTTATGACAAGGTGCAACATCTGGAGAAGATCGTCGATGACTTGCTCAACCTGAGCCGCATTGAGTCGGGCCGGGTCATCGTTCTCCACCGGGCTCCCTGTGATATGGGTGACTGCCTGCTGAAGGTCCTGGGCCCTTACCGGAGTGAACAGGGCAAGCATCGCTTCGAGATTTCGGTGCCGCAGGATGTGACCGAAGTTCTCGTGGACAAGGACAAGATGGCCCAGGTACTGGACAACCTCGTCAGCAATGCGGTGAAATACTCCCCTCAGGGCGGAACTATCCGGGTGCAGGGGGAAAAGCAGAAAGATTGCCTGCTGGTGACGGTGGAGGACGATGGCATCGGCATGACGCCGGCTCAGGTCGAGCGGGTTTTTGAGAAATTCTATCGAGCCGACGCCTCCGACACGGCCATCGGCGGCCTGGGCCTGGGCATGAGCATCGCCAGAACCATTGTGGAGATGCACGGGGGCAAAATCTGGGTGGAGAGCGAGGTGGGCAAGGGGACGAAGGTGAGCTTTACCATACCCCTGGAGCCTGAGAGGTGACGCAGTCCGTCCTGACGGCCTGAACAAAAAAGCCTGCCCCGTGCTGAAGCCGGAGCAGGCTTTTCTATCGTTTTGCCCGCGGTGGAACTATTCGCGCACGAAGGTATCGATGTCCGTCTCATGCACCATGCCCATGAGGCGGGCGTATTCCGATTCAATAACCTGGTAGTGATGATTGGTGGATTTGGCGTTGTCTTCGTATACCTGGCGCACCTGGGGATCATCGACCTTGGCGGCCATCTCCCGTAGCGCCTTTTCAAGCTGCTGTTCCTTTTTCATGGCCAGTTCCATGGCCTGACGCTCGTTGAAGTCGGCGTTGAGCATTTTGCGCAGATCGGCCATCCAATCAGACTCTTCTTTGGGCGGCGTGGCGATAAAGTCATCAAATGAGTTGATCTCACTGCCCTTGTAGATGGCAAAGAACTGGCCCGCATGCTCTTTTTCGTCGCGGGCCAGTACCTCGAAAACCCGTTTGGCATCGGCGTCTTTCATGTGAGTAGCCGCCAGACGATAAAAATCCATGGCGTTTTTTTCCGTCTGAATGGAACGTTTGATCGCTTCCTGTAAATCCATGTGTCTCTCCTTTGAAAGTAAATTGTGATATTGACCCAATGGCAATACCGGTGAAGTCTTGTCCTGGATAGAGCAAAAAACCCTTAAGCTCCCGCCGCGCCAGGGGGTGTAAAGACGCGTTGTCCCAGTTCCTGGTCGACCATGAGCAGCCCGCGTCCGTCATCTTTGACGCGGGAAAGCTTGCGAATGATCAGGGAAAAGCTGGCCTCTTCCTCGACCTGTTCGGTAACGAACCATTGCAGAAAGACCTGGGCGGCGTGACTGTTTTCAGCACGCGCCAGATCAAGCAGCTTGCCGATGGATTCGGTCACGAACTGTTCATGCTTGAGTCCGAACTCAAAGGCGCCCAGCGGCGAGGCAAAATCATTCTGGGGCTCATCCACGGGCAAAAGGTGGGTGCGTCCCCCGGCATCGCAGATAAAATTGAAGAACATTTCGCCATGCGTCATCTCTTCCAGAGCCTGAACGCGCATCCAGCTGGCAATGCCCGGCAGATCTTCCGATTGAAAATAACCAGCCATGGCCATGTACAGATAGGCGGAAAAGAACTCGTTTTTCATCTGTTCGTTCAAGGCATCCTGCATTTTGGGGCTGAGCATGGTGGTCTCCTTCATCGTTTGAAAGGTTCTTTTCGCAAGAATCGGCAAGAATTATAACCATGTCAGTTGGCTTTGTCCAGCGCGCCATCTGCGGCGCCGTTGCAAATCCAAGGGAACTGGGCTATCCTGACGATCCTTCAGTTTAACAGAAATCAACACTTTTTCACGGGGGTCCCTTGCTCATTAAAACCGCAGAATTTGTCAAAAGCGCCACCCGTCCCGACAACTATCCCGAGAGCGATCTCCCCGAGGTCGCCTTTGCCGGTCGCAGTAATGTGGGTAAAAGCACCCTGATCAACGTGTTGGTCAACCGCAAGGCCCTGGTCAGAACGTCGTCGACGCCGGGCCGGACGCAGCTCCTGAATTTTTTCGACATCAACGGCACCTTTTCCCTGGTTGATTTACCCGGCTACGGTTTTGCGAAGGTACCTTTGGCGGTCAAGAAGGACTGGGGCCCCATGGTGAGGACCTTTCTGGAGAGGCGCCACAACCTGCGGGCGGTGGTCATTCTTTTCGATATCCGCCGGGTTCCCCGGGAGGAGGATCTCCAGCTGCTGGACTGGCTGGAAGAATACCAGATTCCGACCATTCCCGTTCTCACCAAGGTAGACAAGGTCTCTCGGGGGCAGCGCGAGAAGCAGATCAAACCGATTATGGCGGCTACGGGACTGCCGCGGGACGCCTTCAGCCTCTTTTCCGCCCTTAACCGCGAAGGCAAGGACGAAGTGTGGGAAAGGATCGAGGACGCGCTGGCCCAGGATCGCCAGGAAGTCGGAATCATCGAAGAGGACGCCTGATTTTCGGCCCGTCTACCTGGCCAGCCCGCCGCGCGCTTCAAGGGGTTTGGCGCCCCTCCTGCAAAGAAGAGATGGAGCTGCGGACCCGCCTGGTCCGCTTGTTGTCACCCCTGGGGAGAACAGATCATGTCACCGTCAATTTTTCGTCCGCGCAACTTCATTACCCTGCTCGTCACCTTCAGCGGTCTGATCATGACCGTCTCCGGTTTCGTGCTCTATGTCGTCCCCGAGGGCCGGGTAGCCTACTGGACCGACTGGAGGCTGCTGGGGCTGAGCAAACAGGCCTGGGGCAGCATTCATACAAATCTCAGTTTCCTCTTTTTTCTCGTCCTCGCCTTCCACCTCTATTACAACTGGCGGGTGCTGATGGCCTATCTCAAGGACCGTCTGCGGCAACAATTCACTCTGCGCCGCGAATTGGTCGCCGCCCTGGCTCTCGGTCTGGTCGTCGTCGGCGGTAGCGCGGCCCAGTGGCCGCCCTTTTTGCAGGTTATGGAGCTGGGCGCCGCGGCCAAAAAAGCCTGGTATGCCGGCGAAGATGTGCAGCCTCCCTTCCCCCACGCCGAACTCATGCCGCTGGCCGAGTTGGCCCGGCGCATCGACCTCAATCTGCCCGGTGTACTGGATGTGCTCGCAGAAGAGGGCTATGCGGCGGAGTCGAGCGAAGTCACCCTCAAGGATCTCGCCCAACGCCATGGCGCATCACCCATGCAGCTGTTCGAAATGATCATGGCGGATGATCGTGTCTATCGCTGAAAGCCCAAGGGCCACATTTAAGGGAAACGGCAGGGGGCGCGGCGGCGTGTGAGGACCTTGATGAAGTTTTTCATGGTATAGTCTCCTGGTCATGAGCTGACGTCCGCCGATACCTTTGAGTCGTGCAGGGCGTTCGCACCCGAACCGCGATCGCACAGGATGTGCGCCTCTATTTCGTTGACAGGTTTTCCGGCGGTTTGCTACAACCAAGGCAGCGTGCCGCATGGAGCTGGAGTAAATATGAATCCTACCCGCGTTTACCTTATTCGACATGGCCAGGTTCAGGGGCATGAGCAGAAACGATACAATGGTCAGACTGACGTGGCCCTGACTGAAAAAGGGCGAGCCCAGTTCGGCATGCTTCAGATGCGTCTGCAGGAGCGTGCCATCAGGGCCGTCTATACCAGCGACCTGGGGCGCTGTGTAGAGGGAGCCAGGATTCTCGCCCACGCCCATGGCCTGGAACCGCTCATCAAACCGGCTCTGCGAGAACTTCATGTCGGCGAGTGGGAAGGCCGCACTTGGCAGGAATTGCAGGCGAGCTATCCGAAACAATGGCAGGATCGCCTTGACGATCTGATGCATTATCGGGTTCCCGGCGGTGAAAACCTGCTTGATCTGGCGCAACGCGTGCGGCCGGCTCTGGAGGATATCCTCCGTGCCCACCCTGGGGAAGAGGTCGTCATTGTGGGGCACGGCGGTGTGAACCGCCTCATTCTGCTGGATGCCATCGGCGCACCCCTTCAAAAGATGTTTCACCTGGCCCAGGATTACGGCTGCCTGAATATTATCGATTATCATACCGACGGCCTCAGGGTGGTTTCCCTGCTGAACGGCTGATGGTTTTTTGCGGTTGCTGCCTTCACGGGGGCGGTGTTTTGGGGTCTGTCGCCCTAGTGCAGTAACCGGAGAGGGTTTATATGAAAAAAGTGTATGTGATAGGAGCGGGTGTCGAAGGGCAGGAAGGATTCAGCGGCCGGGCCCTCGACCTCATCAACCAGGCCACGCGTCTCTTTGGCAGCGAGCATCTGCTGGCCCTTTTTCCGAAATTCTCCGGCGAAAAGGTGGTGGTCGACAGTAACGCCAGCGGGCTGCTTGAGCGTCTGAACGTTGAAAAGGGGATTTCCGTGATCCTTGCCACCGGCGATCCGCTCTTTTTCAGCATCGGGCGCTACCTGCTGCGCAATCTGCCCGGGGAATGCCTCGAATTTGTACCGAATGTCAGTTCGGTGCAGTATGCCTTCGCCAAGATCAAGGAGCCCTGGGACGATGCCGTTTTCATCTCCGCCGAAGGCCGGGGCATCAAGGGGTCTGTTGATCGCGTCGTCGCCAACAATAAGGCGGCCGTACTGACCGACAAGGTCAATACGCCGGCGGCTATTGCCGAAGAAATGATCCGGCGGGGTCGGGATGGCTACGCGGCCTATCTCTGCGAGAACCTCGGGACGGCCGAAGAGCGCATCGTTGTCACCGATGTGCGCGGGTTGCTGGAAAACAAGGCGGCCCCCCTCAATGTCCTTATCCTCATCAAGGAATATGAAGGCGGCGGTGACGATTACATCCCCTCTCTCGGGATTCCCGATGAGGAATTTTCGACCACCAAACATCTGATCACCAAGGAAGAAATCCGGGTGGTGACCCTGGCCAAGCTCAATCTGCGCCACGACATGATTCTGTGGGACGTCGGGGCGGGTTCCGGTTCGGTCAGTATCGAAGCGGACTCCCTGCTCCCCAATGGACGCATCTTTGCCATCGAACGCAATGCCGAGTATGTCGGTTTTATCAAGGAGAACCTGAATCGCTTCAATGCCCGCCATGTGACGCTGGTTGAAGGTGAGGCGCCCACGGTGTTCGACGATCTGCCTGATCCCGACCGTGTTTTCATCGGGGGCTCAGGGGGAAACCTCTGGGATATCCTTGAAGCGGTCGATGGGCGGCTCCCCGCCGAAGGACGTATCGTACTTAATGCCACCACCCTCGATACGCTGACCGCCGCCAACGAATTTTTCGACAACGCCGGTTACCAGGTCGAGGTAACGACCATCAATATCGCCCGCACCCGGCCCTTGACCGATTACAAGATGTTCGAGGCTTACAATCCCGTGTTTATCGTGGTGGCCGTCAAAGATTAGGAATTCCCTGTCCCTTGTCGCCGCGAGGCGCGTAGTCCGGTTTTTCTCTGGAGAATAACCCCTTGTATCTCCGGGGATGGCCGGGTAGAATTACGGAAACTTAATGGCCCGGCTGGCAAGAAGCCGGATAGGCTTTTCGACCTGTTTGTTCAGGAGGGAAAATATATGGAGAATCAGGACCGTCGGGAATCTGCGCGTAAGGATTCGCTTAATTTTCTGGATTACGTCGTTTTGGATCAGAATGGGCAGGTGGTGGATCAGGGGATGGGTCGCACCCGCAATGTCTGTGAAAAAGGGTTGATGCTGCAGACGCATGTGCCGCTGGAAGAGTACCACACCGTCCTGCTGACGCTGGGACTGGAGGATGAAGTGGTGGAGCTCAAGGGCTCGGTGGTGCACGAGGAATTCTGTCCTGATGAGGGTATCTGCTCGGGGATCGAGTTTACTGAAATCGATGAGCGGGGTCGACGGGTGCTGCAGAAGTACCTGAAGGCCTTCAGGGCGGCTGAAGGAAAATAGCTTTTCCGGCGTTTTTTAGAGGAAACACCCACCGGTCGCCAGCAGACTGGTGGGTGTTTCTTTGTCGAGTGATCTGCGCGCAAAAAAAAGACGCGTCGATCAGGAGGGCAATTCGACGCGCCAAAGGAGCTGCTGTGATGAAGAAGTTTTGTTATCTACCGTCTGCTCTGCCACAAGCATCCGTTGATGATTCAACTATACCCGGTGGCTGCCTTCGCTGCCACGTGGGGATTCGTAAAATTGCCCGAAACAAAACACGTCGCCCACCTGTGCATCTGAACAGTGCGGGCGCCTTGCCTCAGAATCGAACTCGACGAAAGCGAAGAACCTCATGGCGATAAAATGGTATCCCGGGCACATGAACAAGGCCCGGCGGTTGATCAGCGAGACCATGCGCACTATCGATGTCGTCATCGAAGTGCTTGATGCCCGTTTGCCCGCCTCCAGCGCCAATCCGTTGCTGGCCGAACTGCGTGGCAGCAAACCTTGCATCAAGCTGCTCAACAAGGCCGATCTGGCCGATCCCGAGGTGACCCGCCAGTGGGGTCTTTTTTTCGAGCGTCAGCATGGCGTCAAGGCCATCGCCCTTGAAGCGAAAAACCGATCGTCGGTACCGCGCCTGCTTAAACTCATCCGCAGTCTGGTACCCCATCGTGGTGTCCCCGGCAAGCCCCTGCGGGTCATGGTGGTGGGGATCCCCAATGTGGGCAAGTCCACTCTTATCAATACCCTGGCCGGCCGTGCCATCGCCAAGGTGGGGGACAAGCCGGCTATCACCAAGAGCCAGCAGCAGATCGACCTGAAAAACGGTATTGTCCTTTCGGATACGCCGGGCATCCTCTGGCCCAACCTGGCCGACCAGGATGGCGCCTACCGCCTGGCCGCCAGCGGCGCCATCGGCGACACGGTCATGGAATATCCCGAGGTAGCCCTGTTCGCCCTGGATTATCTGACTCGACGTTACCCGGAGGGGTTGAAGGCCCGTTACCGTTTGACGGAGCTGCCGGCAACGCCCTCCGACCTGCTGCATGAGATCGGTCGCCGGCGGGGTTGTCTGGTCGCCGGCGGTGAGGTTGACCGCCATCGTGCCGCCGAGATTCTGCTGTTCGAACTGCGCGGGGGGAAAATAGGTCGTGTCAGCCTGGAGACCCCGGACGAGCTGTCGGGCGACGTAGGTGAAACCGTCGAGAACAGCGAGCCGCCGGAAGACGCGTTTCAGAACTGAGTGCCGGAGTCTTTATCCCTCGGCCAACCCCACGCCCGTCAGGGGCACAAAAACCACGCCGAGGACGGAGCGGCTGCGGATTTGACCATCTTTCTCTCTGTCGACTACCAGCAGTTCCTGGTGTCCAAAAGCCGGCCCCACGGGGATGACCAGGTGCCCTCCCGGCTTCAACTGCTGCGGCAATGCCGGCGGAATATGGCGGGCGGCGGCCGTGACGATGATGCCGTCAAAGGGTGCCCGCTCCGGCAGGCCCCTAGTGCCGTCCCCACCGATGACCTCCACATTGGCGCATCCCTGCTCCGCCAGCAAACGGGCGCTGCGCTCGGCCAGGTCAGGGACGACCTCCAGGCTGTAGACCTGTTTCACCAACTGAGACAGAACCGCCGCCTGATAACCCGAACCCGTCCCGATCTCCAGGATGACGTCATCCGGCTCGGGCTCCAGCAGGTCGGTCATCAGCGCCACGATGAAGGGTTGGGAGATGGTCTGCCCCTGACCGATGGGGAGAGCGTTGTTGTCATAGGCGCGGGCTTTCATCTCCGCGGGTACGAAAGCGTCCCGGGGCACGCGGGCCATGGCTTCGAGAACGCGTGCAGGTGCCCTGAGGCGCCCCGTGGCATAGGCGGTCTGACCGTATTCCAGGTCGATGACCCGCAGCATCTCCTGTAGGCGATCCTGTTTCATCGTGGCCTCCTCGGGGCATCCCAAAAACCTTGCGCGTTCTAGTCCTTTTATTCATTCAAGCAGAAAATCGAAGGAAGGCGAGAGCTAGGACGAAAATATCAACGGGAGAATCGATCGATGGGAATCTGGTTCAGGGAATATGCTCTGGAAGAAATAAACGCCATGTCGGTGGGGAACCTGGGCGAGCACCTGGGTATCGAATTTACCGAGATCGGCGAAAGTTCCATTACAGGCCGGATGCCGGTAGAGTCTCGGGTGCACCAGCCTTTCGGCGTCCTCCACGGTGGCGCTTCCGTCGCTTTGGCCGAACATTTGGGCAGCATCGCCGGGAACCTTTGCGTCGATCAGGAACGGCAGGCCTGCGTGGGTCAGGAGATCAACGCCAACCATCTGCGCCCGGTGCGCACGGGCTTTGTCAGCGGCATCGCCACGCCCATCCATATCGGCGGACGTTCGCAGGTGTGGGAAATCCGTATCAGCAATGAACAGGGCCAGCTGGTCTGTATCTCGCGCCTGACCCTGGCCGTGGTGGCGCACCGTTCCAGCCAGAGGGCATCATCCCCATCCCCTTAATTCTCAAAATCTTTTCAGAACTTTCCCGCCAGCCAGAACAGGAACATGCCGAAGATGACGGTCCCGGCCAGGGAACGGGTGCGACAGGCGAAGAGAAGGGTGGGGATGGCCACCCAGAATTCGGGTTTGCCCAAGGACAGGGCACGCTCGGCGCTATCGGTCAGCAGTGCCGGTGCCACCAGGGCGCTGAGGATGGCCACGGGGATCAGGCGCAACCAGTCGACCAGCCCCTGAGGAAGTCGGCGCTGGGCCAGGGCAAAGAGGGGGAGCCAGCGGGGGATGTAGGTCACAGCTCCCATTCCGGCGACCAGTAGCAAATAGTCCACCAGACTCATGACACCCTCCGCGTGCGGTTTTTGCGTTTCTGCAGCAGAAAGCCGATGGTGGCCCCACCCACCGAAGCCAGCACCACGTAGGCGTTGCCGGGAACGAACAGGTAGAGGACGACGGAAAGGATCGCCGTGGCCAGGGCGGTCAGTACATAGAGACGCCCCTGCAGCTGAAAGACCAGCAGACAGAGGAACATCGCCACCAGGGCATAGTCGATGCCGAAGGCGCCGGCGGGGATGAAGGCCCCGGCCCAGGCCCCGCAGGTGGTGGCGCCGACCCAGGCCAGGTGGGAGCCTTCGTTAACCACCAGGGCGCGCTGCCGATCCCAGCCCCCCTGGCGGAAACGGGTCATGTTGACTGCGAAGGTCTCGTCGGTGATGCCGTAGGAAAAGAGGGACAAAAAACCGCGACGCGCCCCGCGCAGGGGCACCGACAGGGCGAAGCTCATGAGCAGATGGCGGAAGTTGACAACGAAGGTGGTCAGGATGATCGCCCCCGGCCCCGCTCCCGTTCCCAGCATGGCCACGGCGATGAACTGGGCACTGCCGGCATAGACCAGCAGCGACATCACGGCGACCATGCCGGCCGAGAGTCCGGCTTTCTGGCCCAGTACGCCCATGGCCAGGCCCAGGGGAAAGTAGCCGAGGGCGATGGGGGCGGCCGCGGCCAGTCCCTCGCGCAGCCAGCCCGGCGCAATATCCTGTCTCGCCTCATTCGCGGCGTTGTTCCTGTGTGTCACTGTCTTTCCTCGGATTTTTTCCCAAATAAAAAGGGCGCCAGCCGGCGCCCTTTTCTGATGTGATGGCTTAAGGCGCTTACAGAACTTGATTGAGAAAGAGTTTCGTGCGTTCTTCCCGGGGGTTCGAAAAGATTTCCGCCGGGGTACCTTCTTCCACGAGTTTTCCCGCGTCCATAAACAGCACCCGGTCCGCCACCTCGCGGGCAAAGCCCATTTCGTGCGTCACCACCACCATGGTCATCCCCTCGCGGGCCAGTTGTTTCATGACATCGAGTACTTCGCCGACCATCTCAGGGTCAAGGGCGCTGGTCGGCTCGTCAAAGAGCATGACCTTGGGGTTCATGGCCAGGGCGCGGGCTATGGCCACCCGCTGCTGCTGACCGCCGGAGAGGCGGGCCGGATACTCCGCTTCCTTCTCGGCGATGCCGACCTTTTTCAATAATGCACGCGCTGTCTCTTCTGCCTCGGCATTCTTACGCCCCCGTACTACCTGCTGAGCCAGGGTGATGTTCTGCAGCACGGTCTTGTGGGGAAAGAGGTTGAATTGCTGGAAGACCATGCCCACCTCACGGCGCACCTGATTGATGTCGGTGCGGCGGTCGGCCAGATCCATGCCGTCGATGACGATATGGCCGGAATCGAAAGTCTCCAGGCCGTTCAGACAGCGCAGAAAAGTCGATTTGCCTGACCCGGAAGGTCCGATGACGACCACAACCTCGCCTTTGGAAACGTGGGTCGAAACGTCGTCGACGGCGCGAACGACCTGGCCGCGGCCGTGGAAAATTTTTACAACCTGCCGTGCATCAATCACTGACCGAAAGCCTCCGTTCCATCCAGAAAACCACCTGCGACAGCAGGGACGTGACGATAAGGTAGAGAGCGGCCACGGTGAACCAGACTTCGAAGGTGGCAAAGGACGAGGTGATGACCTCGCGACCGCTCTTGGTGAGATCGGTGATGGCGATGACCGATACCAGCGAAGAATCCTTGATCAGGCTGATGAACTGCCCGGCCAGCGGCGGCAGGGTGCGTTTGAAGGCCTGCGGCAGGATGATGTGGCGCATTGCCTGTGGCACGGTCATGCCCAGGGAGCGCGCGGCTTCCATCTGCCCCCGCGGGATGGACTGAATGCCGGCCCGGATGATTTCGGCAATATAAGCGCCGGCGAAAATGCCGAGAGCGCCGACGCCGGCCACCATACGGTCGAGGTTAAGAACCGTGCCGATGAAGAAGTAGAAGATGAAGATCTGCACCAGAAGCGGCGTGCCGCGAATCAGTTCCACGTAGAGGGAAGCCAGGCTTTTGAGGACGTAGTTCTTGGACACACGGCACAGCCCCGTCACCAGTCCCAGTGCCAGGCCAAGAATGCCCGACAACAGCGAAAGCCACAGAGTGACCCATAACCCTTGGATCAGGGGGCCGATATGCCAGGCGGAGCTGAAGCCGAGAATGTCCCCTTCGAAGAGCTCTTCGCCGGGTGTCACCTTCACCGTGGCCGAGTCAACGGTGAATTCCTCCACCTCGCCATCGTCATAGCGCATCTGTACGAGGGCGCTTTCCCCCTGAACCCGTACACTTTCCACGCGACCGTCCTGACCGGCTTTGTGAATGTCGTCCCCTTTGTAAAGGAAATACTGGGGTACGCGTTCCCAGCGCCAGGTGTAATCCACCCGGGCCGTAGCTCCCCACATCCCTGCCGCCACCAGGATGAGGATGGCGGCAAGCAGAAGCTTTGAGTAAAAATGATCTTGGCCGCTATTCAAAACGTCAGGTCTTCCCTCAATGAAGCGGCCCCTGGCGGGGCCGTCTAGCGTTAATCACTGGCGACAGGCTTTACTGAAGTTCCTTCAACCAGGTGTCGTCCTTGAACCACTTGGTGTAGATCTTGTCATAGGTGCCGTCGGCCTTGATTTCCTCCAGGAAGTTATTGAGGAATGCCAGCATCTTGGGATTGCCTTTGCGCACGGCCCAGCCGATACGCTCCTCCGTGAAGGGTTCATCGAGAAAGACCAGCTTGCCCTGACCCTTTTCGGCGAAGGCCACCGCATTGTAGGGGGAATCGTAGATGAAAGCGTCTATTTTGCCACTGACGACCTCCATGACGGCCTCCTGCTCGGTCTCGTAGGAGAAGTACTGGGCTTTGGGGAAAGTCTCCTTGGCGGCGAACTCACCCGTCGTGCCCAGCTTGGAGGCGATCTTGTACTTGGGATCGTTGAGGGCCTTGTAAGAAGTCACTTCGCCGGCGAGGTCCTTGCGCAGCAGCACCGTCTGGCCGATGATGATATAGGGCTTGGCGAAGTCCACCACTTCGGCCCGTTCGTCGGTGATGGTCATGCCGCTCATGATGATATCGAATTTGCCGGTCATCAGCGAAGGGATGATGCCGTCCCAGGCCGTGCTGACCAGTTCCAGTTTGACGCCGAGCTTTTTGGCCATCCGCTTGGCCACGTCGGGGTCGAAGCCGATGATCTCGCCCTTCTGGTTGGTCAGTTCAAAGGGCATGTAGCCCGGCTCCATGCCGACGCGCAGCACGCCCCTCTCCTTGATGTCATCGAGGGTATCGCCCATGGCGGCGGGAGCAAGGGCCAGCAGAAGCAGCAGGGGGAGCAGCAGCAGAGTCCATCGTTTCATGACATCTCTCCTTGGGGTAAGTGGATAGGAACCTCTTGCAATCAGTAGGATTTTCCTTCATCCAGCAATTCCTGGATAAGCATGGGCGTGTTGCATTCGGGGCAGCGTGGCAGGTCTTCCATGGGCAGATAGACGATCTCGGTGAACCGGCACTTGGGGCAGACCACCTGCACGGGTTCTTTGCGTCCACGATTCATGGAATGGGATCCCTTTCCGGAAGTTCTGGGCCGATGGTATTAAAATGGCTGAACAAGCAGCTTATACCATGCCATAACAAGGTGGACAAGTGCTAAAAGTCACAGCTTTTGGGACTGAAGGGTCGCCTCATTCGACTCGCGCATATTTGGTCCATAAGTAAAAACTCTATACAGAGTCTAGAGAGTTTTCTCGACACTTCCAGGAGTCGGCCTAAAAAGTCGACCTTTTGTTTGCATAAAAAAGCGGTATGCTTTCCTTTGTGACGAAAACACCGGATGGTGGTGTGGTAACAAGGTGTTGCTCACGGACATCGATGAGCGATCAGGATGTCTTTTTTCAACGCCTATTATTGGATGGATTTCATCGTTATTTCAGTGGATTAGCTCTTGACGGCAGCTGCGCATTAAAGCTATATGTGTGGTTCGTTACCCCATGACGCTGTTTTTTTATCTGACCAGGAGGAAAGTATGAGCTTCTATCGTATCAGGTGCGTTGTTTCCATCCTCTGTCTATTTCTCTTTACTCTGACAGCTCCGGCCGGCGCGGCGGAGCCCTTGAAGATAGGGGTGGCCGGCCCCCATACCGGAGACTTGGCCCCCTATGGCATCCCCACCATGGAGGCTGTCCAACTGGTGGTTGACCGGGTGAATACCCAAGGCGGTGTGCTCGGTCACCAGATCGAGCTGCTGCTGCTCGACGACCAGTGCAAGCCCGAAATTGCCACCAACGTGGCAACCCGGCTGGTGTCCCAGGGAGCCTCCCTCGTCATTGGCCACGTCTGCTCCGGCGCCACCAAGGCGGCTCTCGGCATTTACAAAGAAGCGAACGTCATCGTTATCTCCCCCTCCGCCACGACCCCAACCTTGACCCAAAGCGGCGAATATCCCAACTTCTATCGCACCATTGCCTCCGACGACATGCAGGGCAAGCTCGCGGCTGAGTTCGTCACCGGCAAACTTGGCGCCAAGAAGGTCGCCATCATTCATGACAAGGGGGATTACGGCAAAGGGTTCGCCGACTTCGCCCAACAAACCATCGAGCAAGGTGGGCTGGCCAAGGTGGTAATGTATGAAGGGATTACCCCCGGCGCCATGGATTACTCGGCCGTGGTGCAGAAGATCCGGCGCGAAGGGGCGGATGCGGTCATCTTCGGCGGTTATCACCCCGAGGCGTCCAAGCTGGTGGGCCAGATGAAGAAGAAGCGGGTTGACGTCGCCTTCATCGGCCCCGACGGCATCAAGGGGGATGGCTTTCTCGAAATTGCCGGCGCTAACGCCGAGGGCGTATATGCCACCGGCCCCATGGATGTTTCCCGCTTCCCCCTCAACAAAGAGGCCCGTGAAGCCTACAAGGCCAAGTACGGCAAGGAGCCCGGCACCTTTTACGACCAGGGCTACGCCGCCATCCAAGCGGCCCTCAACGCCATCAAGGTGGCGGGCGGCGTCGACTACGCCAAGCTTTCGGAAGCCCTCAAAACCTCCTATGTCGACACGGCGCTGGGCAAGATCCGCTTTGACGCCCGCGGCGACGCCGAAGGGGTCGGCTTTTCCGTCTATCAGGTCAAGGGCGGCCATTTCGTTGAAGTTCAGTAACGTCCAGGGGGACAGGCTCAGGCCTGTCCCCCTTTTTACTGGAGTCGTATGGACTACTTTCTCGAACTTTTTCTCAGCGGCCTGACCCGGGGGAGCATCTACGCCCTCATCGCCCTGGGCTACACCATGGTGTACGGCATCATCCAGCTGATCAACTTCGCCCACGGCGAGGTCTACATGATCGGCGCCTTCGTGGCCCTGATCGTCTCCGGGGTTCTGACCATCTATGGATTTTCCGGGGTGTCCATCCTTATCCTGGCCGCCCTCATCGCCGTCATCTATGCCGCCGCCTATGGCTTCACCCTTGAACGCATCGCCTACCGGCCCCTGCGCAACGCCCCGCGGCTGTCGCCGTTGATCAGCGCCATCGGCATGTCGCTCTTTCTGCAAAACTACGTCCTGCTGGCGCAGACCCCCGACTTTCTCCCCTTTCCGCAACTCGTACCCGATTTCGCCTTTATGGAACCCATTGCCCATATCATGGGCTCGGCTGAGCTGGTGATTCTGGTGACCAGCGCCCTGAGCATGGTCGGCCTGACCGTACTGATCAAGTACACGCGCATCGGCAAGGCGATGCGGGCTACCCAGCAGGATCTCATCATGGCCCGACTGGTGGGGATCAACGTTGACCGGGTCATCTCCATGACCTTCATTATCGGCTCGATTCTGGCGGCCATCGGCGGGGTTCTCGTGGGTTCCTACATTGGGCAGATCAACTTCTACATCGGCTTCATGGCCGGCGTCAAAGCCTTCACGGCCGCGGTGCTGGGCGGTATCGGCAATATCCCCGGCGCCGCCCTCGGCGGCCTGGTGCTGGGACTGGCGGAAGCCTTCGCTGCCGGTTACGTGTCGAGCGCCTACGAGGACGTCTTTGCCTTCGGTGTCCTCGTTCTGATCCTCATCCTGCGACCGGCCGGCCTGCTGGGCAAGGCCATCAAGCAGAAGGTCTGACGGCGGCGGGAGTATAAACCATGTTGGCACACATCAAACATTCTCTCGGCATTGCGCTCTGGTTCATGTTCCTCACCTTTCCCTTCGTGGTGGTGAGGGTCAACACCCTCAAGAACCTGGTGGAGTGGCGCTGGTTTAACGTCCTCTGGGTTGGCCTTGGTGCCTTTGCGCTTTCCTTCATCTGGCGCTGGGCCCTGGCGCGGCGGGCGAAACGTTCGAAAAAGATGGAGATGGGGGAAGAAAATGTGCGGCCGGGAATCGGCCAGCGCATCCTGGAGGAGGCCAAGATCTACCGTCCCCTCATCGGGGCTGTCCTGGCTTTTGCGGTTCTCTTCCCCTGGATCTTTGACGTCTACCAGGTCAACATCATGGTGCTGGCTCTCATTTTCGTCGTTTTGGGTTTGGGCCTCAACATCACCGTCGGGCTGGCCGGCTTGCTCGACCTGGGCTACGTCGCCTTTTTCGCCATCGGAGCCTACACCTACGCCCTGCTCAATACGCAGTTCGGCCTGGGCTTCTGGATCTGCCTCCCTCTGGGCGGGCTGGCCGGCGCTCTACTCGGCACCCTGCTGGGCTTCCCCATTCTCCGGCTGCGCGGTGACTATCTCGCCATCGTCACCCTCGGCTTCGGGTCCATCGCTAAAATCGTCATCGAGAACTGGGAAGTCGTTACCAACGGAGCCAAGGGGATCGCCAATATCGACAGGCCCGGTCTCTTCGGCCTTGACATGAGTATCGAAGGGGCGACGATCTATACCTACTACCTGATGATCCTGCTGGTGTTGTTCACCATCTTCGTCGTCAACCGGCTGAAGGATTCCCGCATCGGCCGGGCCTGGATCGCCCTGCGCGAGGACGAGATCGCCTGCGTAGCCATGGGCATCGACATGGCCCGCACCAAGCTGTCCGCCTACGCCCTCGGCGCCTTCTGGGCCGGTCTGGTGGGGGTCATTTTCGCCGCTCGCAACACCTACATCAACCCCAACAGCTTTACCTTCATGGAGTCGGCCATCGTGCTCTCCATCGTCGTTCTCGGCGGCATGGGCTCCATCGTCGGGGTCATCGTGGCGGCTCTGGTGCTGATCCTCATGCCCGAGTACCTGCGGGCCTTCGCCGACTACCGCATGCTGGTGTTCGGGGCGGTGATGGTGCTGATGATGATCTTCCGGCCCCAGGGGCTGGTCAGCAACATCCGCCGTAAATATGAATATCGCGGTCTCTCCGCAGAACCCGCCGGCAATGGGGAACATGGAAAAACTGCTTGAAGTCAGCAATCTGACCATGGATTTCGGCGGCCTGCGGGCCATTGACGGGGTCGACCTCCAGGTGGGTCCGGGGGAAATCGTCGCCCTGATCGGCCCCAACGGCGCCGGCAAGACGACCTTCTTCAACTGCGTCACCGGCATCTACAAGCCGAGCCGGGGGGATGTCCTCATCCATCCGCCCAAGGGGCAGAGACGCCGTATCAACGGCCTGAAGCCGAACCGGATAACCACTCTCGGCATGGCCCGTACCTTTCAGAACATCCGCCTCTTCCCGGCCATGACCGTGCTTGAAAACGTCATGATCGGCTGCCACTGCCGCACCAGTACCAGCATCCTCGGTGCCATCCTGCGCGGCAAAAAAACGCGGCAGGAAGAGGTCGACACCATCGAGAAGAGCTACCGTCTGCTGCAGAAGGTCGGCCTGGCGTCTTTCGCCAATGAATTCGCCCGCAATCTCCCCTATGGCGCCATGCGCCGTCTGGAAATCGCCCGCGCCATGGCCACCGATCCCTTTCTGCTGCTTCTCGACGAGCCGGCGGCGGGGATGAATCCCCAGGAAACCCGGGTCCTCGATGAACTCATCGTCCGCATCCGCGACGAAGACGGCATGGCCATTCTGCTCATCGAACACGACATGAAGCTGGTTATGAACATCTCCGACCGCATCACGGTCATGGAATACGGCAAGAAGATCGCCGAAGGCGCTCCCCAGGAGATCCGGCACAATCCCCGCGTCATCGAGGCGTACCTTGGAGAGGAAGTCCATGCTTAGCCTGCGCAACGTCCAGACCTACTACGGCAATATCCAGGCCCTGCACGATGTTTCCATCGACATCGCCGAAGGGGAGATCGTCGCCCTCATCGGGGCCAACGGCGCCGGCAAGACCACCACCCTCATGTCCATCTGCGGCATCGTGCCGCCGCGCCGGGGCGAAATCTATTTCAAGGGAGCGCCCATTCACGGCATGAGCCCCGAAAAAATCGTGCAGCTCGGCATCTGCCAGGTGCCGGAAGGACGACGCATCTTCCCCAATATGACGGTCATGGAAAATCTGGAGATGGGGGCCTTTCTGCGCAAGGACAAAGAAAAGGCCCAGCAGGATCTGCAGATCATCCTCGAGCTTTTTCCCATCCTCGCCCAGCGCCGCCATCAGCTCGGCGGCACTCTCTCCGGCGGCGAACAGCAGATGCTGGCCATCTCCCGCGCTCTTATGGCTCGCCTCAGCCTGCTGCTTCTCGACGAACCCTCGCTGGGGTTGGCGCCCCTGATCATCCAGCAGATCTTCGAGATCATTCGCAAGGTCAACAAGGAATACGGCACCACGGTGCTGCTGGTGGAGCAGAACGCCAACCAGGCTCTCAAGCTGGCTGACCGCGGCTATGTTATGGAAAACGGTCGCATCACCCTGGTCGACTCCGCCACAAACCTGCTCAATAACGATGAAGTGAAAAAGGCCTACCTGGGTCTTTAGACCAGCCGGCGGCATGCCGTTTGCATTGATCTCCTCCGGACCACCAGCTTGCCAATTTATTGACACCCGGAGACCCCATGCGACTGCGTACCCGTCTGACCTGGGCCATGCTTGTCATCTTCGCCGTTTCCCTGCTTCTGGTAGAAGTTCTGCGCTACCATGGGGTGGATTGGGAGGTGCGTGAAGTCAAATTGAATGAAGCCCGGGCCCTGCACAGCATGGTCATGGCCACCCGCCAGGTCTATCACCACCAGTTTATCGACAGCGGCCTCCCTCTTACCGACGAGACCCTTGGTTTTCTCCCGGCCCACGCCCTGCTGCGCATCTCCAAGGATTTCTCTACCCGCAATCCAAGCGGTATCAGCTTCAATAACGTCTCGGAAAATCCCCGCAATGCGGATAACCTGGCGGACGATATGGAGCGCCAGGCCATCGCCTATTTTCGCGAAAAGCCCGCCGAAACGGAGCGTCTGCACGTCTATCGGGCAGAATCAGACCAAACGATCTACCATTACGCCACCCCCATCCGGACAGAGACCTACTGCCTCACCTGCCACGGTCAGAATGCTACCGCTCCCGCCAGCATACGGGCCCGCTATGATGCGGGCTATGACTACGGGGTAGGGCAACTTGTCGGTATTTTCAGCATCAAAATGCCGGGAACTTCAGTTAAAACCATGACCAACCGTCTGTTCTGGATGAATTTTGTCGATCATCTGATCGGCTACCTGATTCTTTTCCTCGCTCTTATCACCCTGCTCAGTGTCTTCATTCTGAACCGTTTACGGCCGCTGCGCCAGGCTGCCCTGGCCGTGGCGGCTGGCGACTACCGGATTGCCGTGCCTGAAGGACCTGAGGATGAAATCGGCGAAGTTTCGACGGCATTCAAGGCCATGGCCACGACGATTGAAGAGCGCGAAAAGGCTTTGCGTGAAAGCGAACAGCAGAAACGCGAACTCTCTGACCAGTTGAAAACTCTGCTCGACGGCATTCCTGATGTTCTTCATTTGCTGGACCGTAATTTCAAGATTGTCTGGGCTAACAAGAGTTCGGCCGCTTATATAGATGTCTCCCCAGAGGAGATGGTCGGGAAGATCTGCCATTACATGACCGATAATCCTTGCCTTAACTGCCCGGCTCGAATTACCTTCGCCACGGGCGAAGCGGCGGAGGAGGTCATCTCCACTCCCGATGGCCGCATCTGGGGAGTTAAGACTTTTCCCCTGAAGGATGAGAATGGAACCGTGCGCCAGGTCATCGAGCTGGCCAGCGATATTACCGAAAAGCTCAAGCTGCGCGAAGAGGCCAACCAATCAAGCCGTCTGGCGGCCCTGGGGGAACTGACGGCAGGGGTGGCCCATGAGATCAATAACCCCAACGCTCTCATCCTGCTCAACCTTCCCCTGCTGCAGGACGTCTTCAGCGAATCCCTGCCCATTCTCGATGCTCATTTCCGCGACGCGCCGGATGGTGAGTTCGCCGGCTTTCCCTACAGACGCATGCGCGAGGAAATCCCTCTTGTGCTGGACGAGGTTCAGGGCGGCGCCCGCCGCATCAAGCGCATCGTCGAGGATCTGAAGGAGTTCGTGCGGCGTGAACACTCAGACCGCCACGAGAACTTTTTCCTCCATGAGGCGGTGCAGGCCGCTCTGCGCCTGGTCGCCAACCCCATCCATAAGGCCACCGACCATTTTTCCACGCACTATGCGACGGACCTGCCACCCCTGCATGGCAACATGCAGCGCATCGAGCAGGTCATCATCAACCTGGTGGTCAACGCCTGTCAGGCCCTGCCGGACCGCAACCGCGCCATCAGCATACGCACCTCCTTCGACGCCGCGGCGGCAGAAGTGGTTTTTGAAGTCAGTGATCAGGGGGTGGGCATCGCCCCCGAGAATCTGCCCCGCCTCACCGAATCGTTCTTTACCACGCGGCGCGAAGAGGGGGGCACGGGACTGGGCCTGTCCGTGTCGTCACGCATCGTGCGGGAACACGGCGGCACCCTGTCTTTCGAGTCGACACCGGGGGTGGGGACGCGGGCGATTCTGCGCCTGCCCGTCGCGCCAGAGGAGTAGTTGAAATGCCCATATGCCACAACAAGTCCCTGCTGCTGGTCGATGATGAACCCCTATGGCTGCGGGCACTGAGCCGCACCCTGCAGCGCAGCGGGGGGTTCACCGACATCATCGAATGTCAGGACAGCCGCCGGGTGCTGGGGATTCTGGCCGAGCGTCCGGTGAGTCTGATCCTGCTCGATCTGACCATGCCCCATCTGCCGGGCGATGAACTGCTGCCCCTGCTTGTCGAGCAGTATCCCGAGATCCCCGTTATCGTCAATACGGCCCTCAATCAGGTCGAAACGGCGGTGCAATGCATGCAGCTCGGCGCCTTCGATTTTCTGGTGAAAACATCGGAAGAAGGTCCGCTCCTGGCCGGAATCCATCGCGCCCTGCGCTTTCTCGAACTGCAGGGCGAAAATCGCGCCCTTCAGCAGCAGGTTCTCAACGAAGAGCTGCGCACCCCTGAAGCGTTCAGTCGCATACATACCCAAAACCCACGCATGCTGGCCCTGTTCCGCTACCTTGAAGCGGTGGCGCCGAGCGGGCAGCCGGTTCTCATTACGGGCGAGAGCGGCGTCGGCAAGGAACTGCTGGCCAAAGCCGTTCATCTGCTCAGCCGCAAAGAGGAACCCTGGGTCGCCGTCAATGTAGCAGGGCTCGATGACAATGTTTTCTCCGATACCCTTTTCGGTCATGTGCGCGGCGCCTTCACCGGCGCCGATCAGCAGCGCCCTGGCATGATTGAGCAGGCCGCAGCCGGCACACTCTTCCTCGACGAGATCGGGGATCTCAGCCCCCTGTCGCAAGTCAAGCTCCTGCGTCTGCTGCAGGAGGGTGAGTACCTCCCCCTGGGCAGCGACAAGCTCAAGCGCTGCCGGGCCCGTATCGTGGTGGCCACCAATCAGGACCTGGAGCTGCTGCAGCAGCAGGGGCGTTTTCGCAAGGACCTGTACTACCGGCTGCGCGGGCACCACGCCCAGGTGCCGCCGCTGCGCCAGCGCCGTGACGACCTGGTCCTACTGCTCGAATGCTTTCTGACGGAGGCCGCCGAAGAGTTGGGCAAAAAACGCCCTACGCCACCCCCTGAACTCCTGGCGCTGCTCGGCAGCTATCATTTTCCCGGCAATGTCCGTGAGCTCCGCGCCATGGTCTACGACGCTGTGAGTCTGCACGAATCGGGTAAACTTTCCATGGCGGCCTTCAAAAAGGCCATGGGGGAATCTTACGGCAGGGCGGAGATATCCGGCTCGGGCGAGACGACGGCGGCCGCTGCCACCTGCTCATTTCCCGTAAGGTTGCCCACCATCGAAGAAGCCGCGTCCCAACTGGTGGTCGAAGCCATGCGCCGGGCCAACGGGAATCAGGGCATCGCCGCGGGCATGCTGGGTATATCCCGGCAGGCTTTGAGTAAAAGGCTGAAGAAAAACCCCACCGCTTCCTGATGGAAGGGTGCAACCAGGGTTGCACTGTCAACTTTGGTGGAAATATCGTCTAACACACCAAAAACATTACAAAACATTGATTTTATTTTAAAAAGGCTGCAACCCTGGTTGCAGCCTTTTTGTTTTTATAAAAGAGCTAAACCTATTTAAAACCAATAACTTATAAAGCGTATACGGTTTGGCATTGCCCTTGCTCAAGTAGATGATCATGAAGTGCTGCCAAAGTAGAGGAGTTATGAACCGTCAGATGATTTTGTATTGCGAACAGAATTACACACCGTCCACATCCACCGGGTTTCTTCTGGAGCTGGCCGGCTATCAGGTGGTCTACGTCAAGGGTTTGGAGGAGGCCATCAATTGGCTTTCGCTCTATGGGGATCAGCAGCCGCAACCGGCTATGGTTCTGGTGACGGGCCGCTGGAGCGAGGTGCGCAAATCGAATTTTCTTGAAGGACTGTGCCGCCAGGAAGGGGAGAGACCTCTGCTCTTGCTCGATGTGCAGGGCGGCCTGGCGCGACAGCTGTTCTTCCAGGGGGAATCACTGGCGGAAAAGGAACTCCCCCTGGCCCCTGCGCAGAGCCTGGTCGCCTCGATCCTGGGGCATAAAGTCTCTTCAAAGGAATAAGCCCATTGGAATCATCAAAAAAAGGAAATCTCATGCTGTCACAGATGTCCCGATTCAGTCAGAAGGTTTTCAGCCGGGTCATGCCGCCGCTGCAGAGCGGAACCCAAAAAGCGGCCGAGGCGATTGCCTGTCGGCTGCGTTCCAGGAAGCAGGATCAGGGCGGGGAAGATCCGGCCGGTAACCTGGCCGTCACCGAAGGCGTGATTGAGCTGGAGCAGGTGACCCAGACTCTTATGGCCGACCTGCAGGAAAAGTTCAACGGCCAGTTCGCCAGCATGCGTTCGGAAAATACGCAGGTGCAGGGCATTCTCGACGACGCCATCAACCGACTGGTGCAGGGATTTACCGGTCTTGAACAGCAGACCCGCCAGCAGCAGAACCTGTCGCTGCAGCTGACCGGCAAGGCGGAGAACAACGGTGATTCCCAGGGGGGGAAGCAGACCTTGGCCTCCTTTCTTTCCGAGATCGAGACGGTGCTCCTCGGTTTCGTCGAGGCGGCCGAAAAAAACGGGCAGGTGGCCGAGCGGCTCATCCGCGAGATGCAGCAGACCAATACCCGCTTTTCCTCGGTTCTCAGCCAGTTGGGGGAAATCCGCACCATCGCCCGGCAGACCAACATGCTGGCGCTGAACGCTGCTATTGAGGCGGCGCGAGCCGGCGAGGCGGGGAAGGGTTTTGCCGTCGTCGCCGAAGAGGTGCGCAATCTGTCGGCTCGCTCCAACCGCTTCAGCGACCAGATTGGCGACGCGGTCAGCGGTATTTCCGACGGGCTGGGCGCTGTCGGCGCCGCCATGGAGCAGATGGCCGCCCAGGATGCCCATATGGTGGCTGATGCCCGCGGCCGCGTCTCCGGTCTTTTGCAGAAGAGTCGCGAATTCGACAGCCAGGTGGAACAGTCCGCCGCCCAGATTTCCGCCATCGCCGAGAGCGTCGGCCTGGAGGTGCGCTCCCTGGTGACCTCCCTGCAGTTTCAGGACATGGCCCATCAGGTGCTCGGCCATGTCAACGGTCGCATGGGGGTGCTGGAAGCTGTTCTGAACGACCTCGCCTCCCTGCCTTTGGGGAAAGTTTCGGAGGATGGGGAAGAGGAGGGCGCGGCCGACGGCTGTGCCCGTCTGCGAGCCCTCAGAGATGTGCTCGGACAGGCCGCCATCCTGGTGGAGCAAGCCCAGCACAACCCCGTGTCGCAGAAGACCCTGGATGAAGGCTCCATCGAACTCTTTTAATGATGCCGCCCTGGCGCGGCTTGCAAACTTAGAACATACGGAGGACACATGAAAAAAATTCTGGCAGCAGACGATTCCCGTTCCATTCTGCAAATGGTCAGCTTCACCCTGAAAGGGGCCGGTTACGAGGTGGTGGAAGCCGCCGACGGGCAGGCCGCCTTGACCCAGGCCCAGGGGCAGAGCTTCGATCTGGTCATCACCGATTTGAACATGCCCCACATGGACGGTATTACCCTCATTCAGAATCTGCGGGGACTGCCGGCCTACCGCTTCACCCCCATGCTCATGCTCACCACCGAAGCCGGCGACGACTTCAAGGCCAAGGGCAAGGCCGCCGGTGCTACGGGCTGGCTCGTCAAGCCCTTCGACCCGGCCAAGCTGCTCGGGGTGGTCAAGAAGCTTATCGGATAATTCAGCTGCTGGCCCGACAAGGGGAAACCATGGAACAACAGACATACCGGATTATCGAAGAAGGTGGCGCCAGTGTCGTGCATCTTGGCGGCGCGCTGACCATTCAGGAAATCACCGAACTGAAATTGGTGCTGCAGCAGGCGTTGGGGCAAAACGACCGGGTGGTGGTCGACTGCTCGCAGGCGCAAAAGATGGACTTTCCCTGGCTGCAGCTCCTCTGCTCCGCTCACCGCACTGCAGTGCGGGCTGGAAAATCCCTCGTCCTGACCAACCTGCCCAAGGTGATGCAGGCGCTTAAAGCCGAATCGGGCTTCAACCGCCACTGCAGCTGCCCCCTGAGCGATGCTGAAGCCAACTGTCTCTGGGTGGAGGACGACCATGGCCAATAACGATATCGGCGCCATGATGGAAAGTCAGCGGGCGGCTTTTCGCGAGGAAGCCGGCGAACTGCTGGCCGAGCTGGAAGAGTCCCTCCTCGAACTCGAAGAACGTCCCGAGGATATGGACGTGGTTGGTCGGGTCTTCCGGGCCATGCACACCATCAAAGGATCGGGGGCCATGTTCGGCTTCGAGGCGATTGCCTCCTTTACCCACGAGGTCGAAACGGTCTTTGACCTGGTGCGCACCGGGCAACTGCCCGTTACCCGCGACCTGGTGGATCTGTCCCTGGCGGCCCGGGATCAGATCAAACGGCTGCTGGATGCCGCTGATCCGGCCGCAGCGGATGAGTCACCGGAAGGAGCCAGGCTGATCGGGGCCTTTCGAGCCATGCAGCCGCGGCAGAAAGCGACGGCCAGCAGCCCTAAGGGGGCAGAAAAAGCGGCGGACAAAAAGGCGGATGCCGAAGCCGCCGTTTACCGTATCCGCTTCAAGCCCTTCCCCCAATTGTTGCGAGGTGGCACTAACCCTGTCTGCCTGCTTAACGAACTGCGTGATCTCGGCCCCTGTGAAATCGTGGCGCAGCCGAGTGACATTCCTTTTCTCGATGAACTCGACCCGGAAGAGTGTCATGTTCACTGGGACGTGGTGCTGACGACTGAAGCCGGGCTTGATGCCATTCGCGATGTCTTTATTTTTGTCGAGGATGAAGCTGAAATCCGCATTAACCGCATCGATGATGGGCTCGATCTGGCCGAAGGCCAAACCAGAAGGCTGGGTGAGATTCTGGTCGAACGGGGCGATATAAGCCAGTCGCAGCTGCAGGAACTTCTCGGCCAGCAGCAGAAGATCGGCGAAAAGCTCATTGCGTCCCGCCTGGTCGAACCCGGCCAGGTGACAGCGGCGCTGGCCGAACAGAACCAGGTGCGCCAGCTGCAGGAAAAGCGCAAGCAGGAAGAAGCCCAGAGCAGCCTGCGGGTGCCGGCCGAGAAGCTCGATGCCATGGTCGACCTGGTCGGCGAATTGGTCACCGTGCAGTCGCGCCTGAGCCAGGTGGCGGCGCAGCGTAACGACTCTGACCTGCTGGCCATCGCCGAAGAGGTCGAGCGCCTCACCGCCGAACTACGCGACAATACCCTGAATATCCGCATGCTCCCCATCGGCACCACCTTCAGCAAATTCAAGCGCCTGGTGCGCGATCTCTCCCGCGAACTGGGCAAGGAGATCGACCTGCAGACCAGCGGCGGCGATACGGAACTGGACAAGACTGTCATCGAAAAACTGGGTGATCCCCTCGTCCACCTCATTCGCAACAGCATCGACCACGGCATCGAGTCGCCGGAAAAACGGCAGGCGGCGGGCAAACCTCGCCTGGGCACCATCCATCTTTCCGCCGAGCATTCGGGTGACAGCGTCATCATCCGCATTCAGGACGACGGCGGCGGCCTCAACCGCGAAGCCATCCGGCAGAAGGCCGTCGAAAGGGGCTTGATCAGTGAGGGCGAGGTGCTGGCCGATCACGATCTCTATCAGCTTATCTTCGCGGCCGGTTTCTCTACCGCCACCTCGGTGACCAGCGTCTCCGGCCGTGGCGTCGGCATGGATGTGGTCAAACGGGCCATCGAAGCCCTGCGCGGCAGCCTCGAGATCGACAGTCAACCGGGGGTTGGGGCGCTGATCAGCATCCGGATCCCCCTGACCCTGGCCATTATCGAGAGCCTGCTGGTGCGCCTTGGCGACAGCCATTTTGTGCTGCCCCTCGACGCCATCGAAGAGTGCATCGAGCTGACCGCCGAGACGCGCGGCCAGGCCAAAGGCCGCAGCCTGGTCAACGTCCGTGGCCAGCTCATCCCCTACATTGACCTGCGCCGGCAGTTCGCCGTGGACGGGGAGAGGCCGACTGTCGAACAGGTTGTCATCACCCGTGTCAATCATCAGCAGATCGGCTTCGTGGTCGATCACGTCATCGGCGAGCACCAGACTGTCATCAAGTCCCTGGGGCGTTTCTATCGCGGGATCGAGGGTGTTTCCGGCGCCACCATCCTCGGCGACGGCTCCGTGGCTCTCATCCTCGATATCGCCTCTCTGCTCAAGGCGGTGGAACAGGAAAAACAGTTAGAAAACCGTAAATAGACAGAGTCCCATATATCGAAACAGGAAGGAGTACCTATGAGTGTGGAAAACGGCATGGAGACCAACCAGTACCTGACCTTCAGGCTGGATGGCGAAGTCTTTGCCCTGGGTATCGACAAGGTGCGCGAGGTGCTCGACTTCACCGAAATGACCAAGGTGCCGCAAACGCCCGAGTTCATGCGCGGGGTCATCAACCTGCGCGGTAACGTGGTGCCAGTGGTGGACATGCGCCTCAAGTTCGGCATGGCCCGAACGGAGAAGACCGTCAACACCTGCATCATCATCACCGAGATCGACCTGGAGGGGGAGACCACCGTCATCGGCGCCCTGGCCGATTCGGTACAGGAAGTGCTCGATCTGGAGCCCGATCAGATCGAGCCGCCCCCCCGCATCGGCACGCGGCTGCGTACCGAGTTCATCAAGGGGATGGGCAAGAGTGACGAACAGTTCATCATTATTCTTGACATTGATCGGGTCTTTTCCAACGACGAGCTGTCGGTCGTTTTTGGAGCAGAAAACCAAGTATAGGTTTTAAGGCGCAATATCTAATACCTACTTTTGATTCTTAGAAAGGAGAGTCAAACATGTTTAACAATCTGAAACTTGGAACCAAAATTGGCGGCGGCTTTCTTGCGGTCGTGCTGATTTTTCTCATTTCTCTGGGGATTTTCCAATCCACCCTAACTATGTTCAAAACGGAGAATGATCGCCTCCTTGAATATGTGATTGGGTCAGAGATAGCTTCGATTCAAATCAGTCACTCAATGTTGGAGTCCCGTCGCGCAGAAAAAGATTTTATTTTGCGCAAGGATCTCAAGTACCGTGAGGCGGTGACAAAAAAGGTCAAGGAGATCACCGGTCTCAGTGCAAAATTGCACGATATGCAAAAAAAACTAGGCAATGATGCTTTGGCCCAAAAAGCAGCCAATATTGCCCAATATGCCTTAACCTACCAAGATGGATTCAATAGCTTGGTTGATGGCTGGGTGACCATGGGACTGGACGAAAACTCGGGATTGCAGGGGGGTTTTCGCAAGGCTGCTCACACCGTTGAAAAGTATATCGAGGATTTGAAAAATTCAGAAATAGAAATTCTCTATTTAGATCTACGCAAAGATGAAAAAGACTATTTATTAAGGGGAGATGGTAAATATATCACAGGCGTAGAAAAGACTATAGGCACTATAACAAGTGCGCTGAATGGCTCAAATGCTGGGGAAGAACTGAAAAAATCTATGTTGGCGGGCTTGCAGCAGTATCATGCTGATTTTAAAAACCTGGTTGCCAAAAAAACCGAAGTGGCCGACCTAGAAAACCAGATGAGAGAAGCTGTCCACAAAATCGAGCCTCTGATTGATGAAATACTGTTGGAGATTACCGAAAATAAGGCTACCGAACAGTCAATTCTGGCTTCAAATTTGTCGAAACAATCGATGTTTGCCCTCACGTCAGGAGGGGCTGCTCTAGTTCTGGCAATTTTTGTTGCGTTTCTGATAACGCGAGCTATCACTAAACCAATTTTTAAAGGTGTTAAATTTGCCGAAAGTATCGCCAAGGGTGATTTGACGCAGCGGCTGGATATCGTTCAAAACGATGAGATTGGTAATCTGGCTTCCGCTTTAAACACGATGGTGGACAAGCTTAAGGATGTTGTTGCGAACGTTAAATCTGCTTCCAACAATGTCGCGTCCGGCAGCCAAGAGCTCTCTGCCTCGTCCGAAGAAATGAGTCAGGGGGCCACCGAGCAGGCTGCCGCCGCCGAGGAGGCCAGCAGCTCCATGGAGCAGATGGCCGCCAACATCCGGCAGAATGCCGACAACGCCCTGCAGACGGAGAAGATCGCCACCCAGTCGGCCCAGGACGCCCAGGAAGGCGGCAAGGCCGTGGCCGAGACCGTATCGGCCATGAAGGATATCGCCGCTAAAATCAGCATTATCGAAGAGATCGCCCGGCAGACCAACCTGCTGGCCCTGAACGCCGCCATCGAGGCCGCCCGGGCCGGGGAACATGGCAAGGGTTTCGCCGTGGTCGCCGCCGAGGTGCGTAAACTGGCCGAGCGCAGCCAGCATGCCGCCGCCGAGATCAGCGACCTGTCGAGCAGCAGCGTTGAAGTGGCGGAAAAAGCTGGTGATATGCTGAAACGCATGGTGCCCGATATTCAGCGTACGGCCGAGCTGGTGCAGGAGATTGCCGCTGCCAGCAAGGAGCAGGATGCCGGTGCCGAGCAGGTCAACAAGGCCATCCAGCAGCTCGATCAGGTCATTCAGCAAAACTCTTCTGCCTCGGAAGAGATGGCCTCGACCTCGGAAGAGCTCAACAGCCAGGCCGAACAGCTGCAGCATACCATCTCGTTTTTCACGGTTGACAGCAGTGATGGTGCCCGCGTTGCTACCCGAGCTCTGCCTTCTCCTGTTGCCACCAAAGGGGCCATGGGCAAGCCGGCCGCCAAGGCTTCCGCGCCGAAAACGGCCGGCAAGGGTCTGCAGCTGGACATGGGGTCGGGCAGCGACAAGCTGGACGACGAGTTCGAGCGCTTCTAGCCTGAGGAGTCGCCCCCGGCGTAGCGTCGCCGGGGGCGACCATAGGAGATACGGGTGAAATCAGGCCTTTCCACCAAAACCTTCAACGAGCTCAGCCATTTTATCTACGATGAGCTGGGCATTAAGATGCCGCCGGGCAAGAAGACCATGCTTGAGGGGCGTCTGACCAAGCGCATGCGCGCTCTGGGCCTGGACAACCACGACGACTACTGCCGCCATGTCTTCAGCGAAGAGGGACAGAGCGAAGAGCTGGTCCATCTTCTTGATGCGGTCACCACCAATAAGACCGACTTTTTTCGGGAGCCAAGCCATTTCGATTACCTGACCGCCACTACCTTGCCTGAACTGGCTCGCACCTATGGGGCCGGAATGCGCCGCCGGCTGCGTCTCTGGAGCGCCGGCTGTTCCACCGGGGAGGAGCCCTATACCCTGGCCATGGTGCTGAGTGACTATGCCGAGGCGGTGCCGGGTTTCAATTTTGACATCTTCGCTACGGACATCAGTACCCGTGTGCTGGAAAAGGCGCGCCGGGCCGTGTACGAAAAGCGTCTGATCGCCCCGGTCAGTCCCGCTTTCCGCAAGAAGTACCTGCTCAAGAGCAAGGACCCAGACAGCCCCCTGGTGCGCATCGTTCCCAAGCTGCGGGCCCAGGTGACTTTCGGTCGCTTGAATTTCATGGATGACGACTTCGGCTGGCCCGAGCCCATGGATATCATCTTCTGCCGCAACGTCATCATCTACTTCGACAAGCCGACGCAGGAGCAGCTCATGAACCGTTTCTGCCGTTATCTGCGCCCCGGCGGCTATCTTTTCCTCGGCCACTCCGAATCGCTGCATGGCTACAACGTGCCCTTGAAACAGGTCGCCCCCACCGTGTACAGGTTTATGCGATGACCACCTTCGCCCCGCCGCCCAATGCGTTCTTCCTGATGCCCGCCGAGCTGCTCATCCTCAGCGAACCGGCCCTGGTGTCCACCATTTTGGGATCGTGCGTGGCGGTGACGTTCTTCCATAAACGCACAGGCCTGGCGGCTATTTGTCATGCTCTGCTTCCATCCAGCACGACGGAGGACTGCTTCAAGTTTGTCAACTGCGCCCTGGCCCACATGCTTGACCAGTTCGAAAGTCGCAAGATTCTGCGCCGTGAGATCGAGGTCAAGGTTTTCGGTGGCGCCGATGTGCTGGCAACCTCCGGCGGTTTTTCCGGCGGCACCGTGGGGACCAAAAATATCCGGGCGGCTTTTGACTTTATCAAGGGGGCGGGGCTGCGTGTCGCTTCCTCCGATACGGGCGGAAAGCAGGGGCGCAAGATTCTATTTCATTCGCATACCGGGGAAGTCTGGCTTAAGCGCCTGGGGCAGGGAGGGCGGTCATGAAGAAAAAAATCCGCGTGCTCATCGTCGACGACTCGGCCCTGGTGCGTCAGACCCTGTCCGATCTGCTCGCCTCCGATCCGCAGATCGAGGTCATGGCCACGGCGGCCGACCCCTTTATCGCCTCCGACCGCCTGAAGGAGGAGATCCCCGACGTTATCACCCTTGACGTCGAGATGCCGCGCATGGATGGCATCACCTTTTTGCAGAAGATCATGAGCCAGCACCCCATTCCGGTGGTCATCTGCTCCAGCCTCACCGGCCAGGGGACGGAGACGGCCCTCAGGGCTCTGGAATACGGCGCCGTGGAGATCATCGAGAAGCCCCGTCTGGGGACGCGGCAGTTTCTGGAAGAATCCCGCCTGCGTATCTGCGATACGGTCAAGGCCGCCGCCTCGGCCCAGCTGCACCGCCTCAGCGAGCGCAGCATCAAGTCGGCTCCCAAGCTGACCGCCGACGCCGTGCTGCAGAAGCCGGCCTCGGGCGCCATGCTGCAGACGACCGAAAAGGTGGTGGCCGTCGGCGCCTCCACGGGCGGCACCGAGGCGTTGCGGGTCTTTCTGCAGGCTTTGCCCATGGACAGCCCCGGTGTGGTCGTGGTACAGCACATGCCGGAGAATTTCACGGCCAACTTCGCCAAGCGTCTCGACAGCCTCTGCGCCGTCTCCGTCGCCGAAGCCAAAGATGGCGATTCGGTGCTGCGCGGCCACGTGCTCATCGCCCCCGGCAACCACCATATGCTGCTCAAGCGCAGCGGCGCCCGCTACTATGTACAGATCAAGGATGGTCCCCTGGTCAGCCGTCACCGTCCCTCCGTCGATGTGCTCTTCCGCTCGGCGGCGCGCTATGCCGGCAAAAACGCCGTCGGGGTGATCATGACCGGTATGGGGGACGACGGCGCCCGCGGCATGCTCGAACTCAAAGAGGCCGGCGCCGTCACCTTCGCCCAGGATCAGGCCACCTGCGTCGTCTTCGGCATGCCGCAGGAGGCGATAAAAATGGGGGGGGTGGACAAGGTGATGCCTCTCGAAGGGCTGGCCCCGGCGGTGTTGAGGGTCTGTCTGTAAGTCGTGTCAATGCCATGCAATAAACCGGTTGGATAGGAAAAGAGTTTCTTATGCCCCAGATGGATCAGCAAACACCGAAGCAGACGCAGGGACGTAAAACCCCACGGATCAGCCATGTGCTGGGTTTGGTCAACGTGACGCTGTTTATTCTGGCGAGCCTGGCCCTGGTGGCTTTTGTCAATTACGGCATGCGAAGCCATGCCCTCGAGGAGGCTCGGAATCGGGCCCAGGTTATTCTGCAGCGCAACCTGGCCGTCCATCAGTACTTCAACAGCAAGCTTAAGCCCCGACTCTTTGAGAGACTGGAACAGAGCGGTCCTGTCGACCCGGCCTATTTTGATCCGACCTGGATGTCTTCTACCTATGCCGTGCGTGAAATCAACCGGATATTTTACGGCAACGTGGAAAATAACGACGGACTCTACTACAAAGAGGCGGCAATCGATGCCCGCAGTCCGCACAATGAAGCGGATCAGCATGAGAAAGCGTTTCTGGAGGCCCTGCGCCAGGAGCCGAGCCTCAACGAGTGGTCGGGGGTGCGGGAAATAGGCGGTAACCCTTTTTTCGAGGTTCTGGTGCGTGGCGAGACGATGGAAACCCCCTGCCTACGCTGTCACCTCGATCCCCAAATGGCCCCCGCCGACCTCGTGGCCCGCTACGGGCCGGAGAGGAGCTTCGATCGCTTTGAAGGGCAGCTGGTCTCGGCGCTGTCCGTTCGCATCCCCCTGGCAGAAGCCTATGCCGGCGCCGACCGGTTTTCCCGTGCCCTCTACGGGGTTATCGGCGGCGTCCTTGTTGTGCTTTTCTCTTTGCAGTGGTTCCTGTCCCGACGTCTGCTCATCACCCCCCTGAAGACCATTCGGAGCAAGGTCGTCCAGATTGCCCATGAAGATTCATGTTTGGGGGAACAGGTCGGCGACTTTGCTACCCGCGAACTCAATGAAGTCGCCGCCGCTTTCAACAGCCTGTCCACCAACCTCAAGGTCAGCCGGGATACCCTGGAATCACAGGTGGCTCAGCGCACTGAAGAACTGAATCAAACCAATCGCCTGCTGGAGGAAGATATTCAGGAGCGCCAGGCGGTGGAAGATGCCCTGCGGGAATCGAGCGAATTCAACGCCAGCATCATCAACAGTCTGCATGACGCTTTGATTGTCATTGATGCCCAGGATTACCGCATTCTGGCTGCCAATGAGGTGTTTTTGCAGGAGACCGGTTTTGAGCATGAGCAGGACGTGTTAGGTCGCACCTGCCATGGCGTCATCCACGGATTTTCCTCCCCCTGTTTCAATGACGGCCGTGACTGCTCCCTGGTACGCAGTGCCGCCGCCGGTGAGAAGGTCGTGGTCGAGAGCGAGGAGCAGACGCCTGCGGGAACCCGCTTTAAGGAGGTCGTCGCTGTCCCCATTAAGGCGGCCGACGGTCAGATCCGCCAGATTATACACATTTCCCGCGACGTGACGGAACGCAAAGAGGCGGAAAGCCGCATCCGCGAACTGGCTTATTTCGATGCCCTCACCGGACTGCCCAATCGCCGCCTCTTCATGGACCGCTTGTGGCAATCGATGAAAATGGTCCAGCGCCGCGAGAAAAAACTGGCGGTGCTCTTCGTCGATCTCGACCGCTTCAAAAATATCAACGATTCCCTTGGTCATCAGGTGGGTGACGAACTATTAGTCCGCGTGGCGCGGCGATTGGAAGAGTGTACCCGCAATATGGATACCGTGGCGCGCCTCTCCGGCGACGAATTCGCCATTATTCTCGAAGACGTCGAACATGACGACAGCCCGGCGATTTTTGCCCAGCGAATTCTCGATATCTTTGCCGATCCTTTACAGGTGGGAGAACATCAGACTTACACCTCCTGCAGTATCGGCATCGCCCTTTTCCCCCGTGACGCCGAGGACGCCGACACCCTGCTGAAAAACGCCGATATCGCCATGTACGAAGCCAAGCGCCTGGGACGTAATCGCTATCACTTTTTCGCCGAGGCCATGAACGGTCTGGCCCTGAAGCGACTTGAGCTGGAAAACGGCATCCGCCGGGCCCTGCTCAACGATGAATTCTTTCTCTGCTTTCAGCCCCAGATCAACCTGGAGACAGGGCGCATCACCTGTCTGGAGGCTCTGGTGCGCTGGCAGGATCCGGTGAAGGGCCTGGTCTCCCCCGGGGAATTCATCCCCCTGGCCGAAGAGACGGCGCTGATTCTGGCCATTGACGAATGGGTGTTGTACAACGCCTGCCGCCAGTGCCGCACCTGGCGAGAAAACGGCAATCCCGAGGTGAAGGTGGCGGTGAATATTTCGGGAATGCAGTTCAAACAGCCGAAATTCATCGACCTGATCGACCGTGTCCTGGCGGAAACGGGACTCCCCTCCGACTGCCTGGAGTTGGAGTTGACCGAAGGTCACCTGATGGACAACATCGAAAGCACCATCATGACTCTCACGGATTTGAAGGTGCGCGGTATCACTCTGGCCATCGACGACTTCGGCACCGGTTACTCGTCCCTGAGCTATCTGAAAAATTTCCCCATCGACCGGGTGAAGATCGATCAATCCTTCGTGCGCCGCCTCCCCGAGGATGGCAGCGACAAGGCCATCGTCGAAGCCATCCTGGCCCTGGCCCGCAGTCTCGACCTGAAGGTCATCGCCGAGGGGGTCGAAACCCTGATTCAGCTCGACTATTTGAAAACCAGAGACTGCCTGGAGATGCAGGGGTACTTCTTCTGCCGCCCCTGCCGGGTAGAAGACCTGGCGCTATTGCTGCAAAAGGCCATCCCTTATGAAGAATTCATGGGCCGCGCTGTGATAGCCGGTCGCTGAAGGGAAAGACAAAAAACCGCCACAAATTGACGGTTATTTGACTTTAATGCTTCGCAACCTGCTGAAAAAGGGGCGGAATTGCTTTAATTCATGGCACCATGTTTGCTTAACGGGTACCATGATCCACTGGATTTTTAGACTTTTGCTGTTTTTTGGAAAACGATACGGGAGGTAGACTGGTTTATGAAAATTTTTGCAAAACTCACGGGTTCGTTCGTCATCGTCGCCCTCATCTGCGCCTTTGTCGGGGCGGTGGGCTGGTTCGGCATCCGCGCCACCGAAGGGTCGCTGCGGGATCAGGCTGAGGTCAATGTGCCTGCCCTGCGGGGCCTGGCGCTGATGATGGAGGGGATGAACGCCATCAAATCGGCGGAACGTACCATGGTGATCGCCAGTATTTCCGCCAAAGACCGTCAGCGTGAAATCGAAAACCTTGAGAAGCGCTGGAGTAAGTTCGAAGAGGGGTACAATCTGTATGGCAACCTGTCCCATTCTGAGGAAGAAGCGGCCCTCTGGAAGCGTTTCGGGGCGGCCCTGGAAGCCTGGAAGGGGGAGCATGCCAAGCTGGTGGAACTGGCCTCGCGTGTGAAGCTTGATGACGTGGAAACATTGGAAGCCATTCTGGTGGCCCGCCAGCTCGATCATGTCAAATGGGTCGGCACGCTGGATATGAGCATTGCCCAGGGTGCTCAGTTCAAAAAACAGATGGATCCGACTTTGTGCGCCATGGGCAAGTGGATGGCGACCTTTACTTCGGACGATCCCCATTTTAACAGCATCATCGCCAAATTCCACGAACCCCACAACCGCCTGCACGGCTATGGCGGGCAGATCAATAAATTGCTGGCCACCGGTAAGAGCCGTGCCGCCAGGGCGCTTTTCGACGCCGAGGTCGTGCCGACCCTGGCCGCCATTGAAACGGTCTTCCATGAGGCGCTTGCCGATGTGCGGGAGAATGTCGGTTTTCTGGAGCAGGCTGTAGCGGTGGCCTTTGGCAGCGAACGCCAGGCTTTTTCTGCTGTGGAAAAGTTGCTTGAACAGATCATGATTATCGACACCGAGCAATCGGCTGCAGACAGCGCTGCCGCCCAAGCCGGAGCCGCCACGGCCCGCAGTGCCATGGTGGTGGCGGTGATTCTGGCCATCATTCTAGCCGTCACCCTGGGCCTGCTTATCTCCCGTGATATTTCGAGAGCCATGAAACGTGCGGTGGCCATGATTCAAGGGCTGGAGCGGGGTCATCTTGGCGAGCGCCTGCGCATGCAGCGCCAGGACGAAATCGGTGAGATGGCTGCGGCGATGGATGGCTTTGCCGACAGCCTGCAGGGTGAGGTGGTGGCTTCCTTGCAGAAACTGGCCGATGGCGACCTCACCTTCGAGGTGCACCCGCGCGATGAGCAGGATGTCATTCGCCGCGCCCTCAGCCAGGTGGGCGAAGACCTCAACAATATTCTGGCCCAGATTCATGTGGCCGGTTCGCAGATGGCTTCTGGCAGCGCCCAGGTCGCCGATTCAAGTCAGTCCCTCTCACAGGGGGCGACGGAGCAGGCCAGTTCACTGGAGCAGATTACCAGTTCCATGGCCGAGCTGGCTTCCCAGACCCGTCTCAACGCCGAAAACGCCAGCCAGGCCAATCAACTGGCTACGACAGCCCGCGGTGCCGCCCAGAATGGCAACGACCAGATGCAGCAGATGGTGGCGGCAATGAACGACATCAACGCCTCGGGCGAGAGCATTTCCCGCATCATCAAGGTCATCGATGAAATCGCCTTCCAGACCAACCTGCTGGCCCTGAACGCCGCCGTCGAAGCGGCTCGTGCCGGCCAGCACGGTAAGGGCTTCGCCGTCGTGGCGGAAGAGGTACGCAATCTGGCGGCCCGCAGTGCCAAGGCGGCCGCCGAAACGGCCGAGCTCATCGAGGGGTCGGTGAAGAAAGCCCAGAACGGTTCGGAAATCGCCGACCGCACCGCCGCCGCCCTGGGCGAGATCGTGACCGGCATTTCCAAGGCGACAGACCTGGTGGCCGAGATTGCCGCCGCCTCCAACGAGCAGGCCCAGGGCATCGCCCAGATCAATCAGGGGTTGGGCCAGATCGACCAGGTCACCCAGCAGAATACGGCCAACGCCGAAGAGAGCGCCGCCGCCGCCGAAGAGCTGTCGAGCCAGGCCGCCCAACTGCAGCAGATGCTCGCGCGCTTTTCTCTGAAGAACCTTGGTCAGGATTACGCCGAACCCGTCCGGGCAATCAAGCCCTCCTTGAGCCTTCCCCCGTCGTCTTCATCCAGGCCCGCGTCAGTTACGAAGCCGACGCCGTCTAGCGGCTGGGATGCCAAGCCGTCACCGGCCGCCTCAAAAGATCAGCATGCTTCGCAGGTCATCGCCCTGGATGACGAGGAGTTCGGGCGTTACTGATCCTTGTTTTTTAGTCGAATCTTTTAAGAAGGGCCGGTTTTGCCGGCCCTTTTTTTATAGACCTCGCACCACCAAGTCACGAAGACACCAAGAAAATCGTACAACCTCCCAAAGGCAGGATATCCAAACTGATTCTATTTAGGCAACGCTTGGAGGTTTCTTGGTGCCTTGGTGTCTTCGTGGTGAAAAGGTCTTGAAAATAATGGATTGCGCCTCGGTTTTCCTTGTGCAGCAAAGTTTTTGCATGCCACCCATTCCCTCGCGGGAATTTTATGCTACCCTTTTCCAAATAGTGAAAAGGATTGAAAAATGGCAGCTATCAGTGAAAGTAAATGCCCCGAATGCGGGCGCAAGGTTTCTATGCTCACGTCCACCGGTGCGCGAGTTTCCCGTTGCCCGAAGTGTGGAGCGGTTCTTAAGGCGAACGCATCATTGACGGGTTCCACTCTCGGCGGGGACGCGTCGCCTGAGCTCTTTAAATCGCCAACACCTGAACACCCAAAAGCCACCACCGGTGGAAAGGCGCCGGTGACAGCCAAGGAGGGTCCAACAACGGAAATTGCGACGGACCGGAAGGCCACCAGTACGGTAGCCCGCCAATCGGAAAAAGAGGTGCGGGAAAAACCGGCCTCGCGCCCTGCCCGAGTGGAAAAGCCGCCGATTGCGGCAGAGCCGGTTGTAGAGGCCGAAAAAGATGAGAAAGAAGAGGCTGTTGTCGAGCTGCCAAAGGCTGCGGTTGTCGAGGAAGCCGACACAGAAACTGTCAATCCTGTGACTGCAGACAGGCCTGAACCTGAGCTGCGGGGAACCCGGGGAGAATCCCTGGACAGGCTGGAGCGGTTTGCGGCGGAGACACTGGCACAGCAGGCTGGAAGTGAGGAGACGGCAACGGACGAAACACCGCCGGGCGGGGGTGATGATGAGCCGACCAGCGCCGAGGTGACTTTGTCCAAGGAAGATAAGGATCTCTCGGTTCTGGCTGCTGAGCTGGCCGGCAAGGAAGACGAATCGACGGAGACCTTGTCCGCCGATCTGTCCCGCATCGTGGCTCAGATCGACAAACTGTTCGGTCCCGGTTACGCCAGCCAGCATCCCCAACTCATCACGGCGGCTCTGCAGGCCCAGCAGGCCAACTCCGCCTCGGCCGATCTCGTCAAGCGCCTGGAGCGTCTGGACGAACGGGTGGCCCGGCTGGAAACTCTACTGAAAGAGGAAGGATAGGCGGGCTTCTCAAGACCTTGGCTTCAACCCTCCGCAAACAGGACATCCCCGCATCCCCAGCGGTGATTCCAGACGACAGCGCTGCAGCAGCTCCCCATCGTCAAAAATCTCTCGGGTCGGGCCTTGCCCGGCAATCCTTCCTTCGTACAGAACGATGGTCCTTTCGCACACATCCATGACCAGGTCGAGGTCATGACTGGCGATGATGAGCGTGTGCCCAAATCCGTTGAGCAGATGGATGAGCTGACGGCGGCTGCAGGGATCGAGGCCGGTGGTCGGTTCGTCGAGCACGAGGATATCCGGCCGCATGGCCAGCACCGTCGCCAGGGCCACCCGGCGCTTTTCACCGGCGGAAAGGCGGAAGGGCGGGCGATCTCGCAAGTGAAGGGAATCGACCTGGGTCAGGGCTTCCGTGGCTCGGGCCGCAACCTCGTCGGCGGGCAAGCCCAGGTTCAGGGGGCCGAAGGTTACATCCTGCCAGACGGTCGGCATGAAAAGCTGGTCGTCCGGGTTTTGGAAGACCAGACCGACCAGGCGCTGTACCTTCTCCCGGTTTTTGGGGCCGAGGGCGAGCCCGCTGATCGTCAGCGATCCTGACATGGCCGTCAGCAGGCCATTCAGATGGAGCAGAAGGGTCGACTTGCCGGCGCCGTTGGCCCCGGTGACGGCCAGGGACTGTCCCTGGAAGACCTCGAAGGAAATCTCTTGCAGGGCGCAGGTCCCGTCAGGATAGCTGTATCGAAGGTCGTTCGTCTTGATCACGGGCTCTGTCATGACCATAGCTCCATCAATAGTCCCCCCATCCATTCCGGTAGGTTCCAGACGCGCAAGAGAATAAAGGAGGCGCTCCAGCCGAGAGTGAAGAGGAGCTCTCTGCTTCCGAAACGCCCCTGGTGCAGCGAGGGCAGTTGCCCATCAAAACCACGGCAACGCATGGCCTGGTGAATGCGTTCGGCTCGCTGCAGCGATCGCATGAGCAGCTGCCCGGCCATCAAGGCGTAGACGCGCCATTCCAGCCCTTTTTTGCCAAAGGATCGCAGCGCTCTGGCCCGGGCCATGCGCAATCCCTCTTCGATGAGAACAAAGATGTAACGATAAAGGAAGAGCAGCTGGACGATGAAAATCCGGGGAGCGCCCAGTTGCCCCAGGGCGCGGCAAACCCCAGGAAAGCTGGTGGTGGCGATCAGGATGAGGGCCGCACCGATGGTCAGTACGAAGCGCAGCATTATGGAGGCCAGGGAAAGCCAGCCACCGCTGACGGGCAGAGGGCCGGCATGCAGAAGAATCTCCCGATCCAGCACGGGATTGAGGATGGCGATGAACAGAATGAAGGGGGTAACCCAAAGTATGCGACGGATGAGGTAACCCAGCGGCAGGCTGGCGACACCGATCTGCCAGAGGGGAAAGAGCAGAAAGGGGAGCAGGGCCGAGACCTGGTATTTTCCGAAAGAAGCGACCGTGATGATAAAGACCAGGGTGGTGAGAACCTTGGCGCGGGGGTCCAGGCGGTGCAGAGGGCTCTGCCGCGCGGCCAGGTCGTCCAGTTTTCCCAGGTTGAAGAGGGCTGTGTCGATAGGGGCCATGGCGGAGCCTTCGGTGTTACGAATGGCGCTTTCGTGGCACGGGTGGGCGTCAAGGTGCCTCCGCGCGCCGGTGATCAGGCCAGGTCCTGGCCCGTTGTGGTAGTGACCAGTTTGCCGTGCTTGACGCCGCGGGTACCGATGAGTTCGTCGGCCAAATGCCTGACCTTGGCGGACGTCCCCTTGACGACCAGGACCTCCAGACAGTGATGGGCGTCGAGGTGGACATGCAGGGTCGAGATGATGGCCTGATGGTGGGTATGCTGGCGCTCGATAAGTTTGTCTCCCAGATCACGGGTATGGTGATCATAGACCAGGGTCACCGTGCCGACGATTTCCTCGTCATCCCGGGCCCAGCGGTCTTCCACCAGGGCATTGCGAATGAGATCGCGAATGGCCTCGGAGCGGTTGACGTAGCCCTTGCCGGTGATGAGTTCATCGAAGCGCGACAGCAGTCGCTCATCCATGGAAATGCCGAAGCGTGTCAGATCGGCCATCGTAAAATCCCTGTTGGTGTGGTGATATTCCAGAGTCTTTAGCACGCCTTTCCAGGAGGGTCAAGAATATTGGGGACTTGGCCGTTTCTGTCCACCGTTATTTCACAGGTTATGCCCGCTATATCACCAGATATTGTGGGTGCGTGAATTTGCAATGTCTATATGTTGTGTTTTTTGCCTTGACAGGGTTTCTTCCTGTGCTAAATTCGCACTGTTGATTCCGCACAAAGGAGGGAAGAGGGATGCTCGAATACATTCGCAAACGGGATGGCCGGCTGGTCGCTTTTGAGGAACGAAAGATCAATGAGGCCATTCAGAAGGCCGTGCGCGCCGTCGGTGGCAAGGACATGGACAAGGCGGGCCGTATTGCCCATCAGGTCGTCGGCATCCTGGAGGTCATCTACAAGGATGGCCGCATTCCCACCGTTGAAAATGTGCAGGATCTGGTCGAGAAGAGCCTCATCGAAAATGGCCACGCCCAGACCGCCAAAACCTATATCCTCTACCGGCAGCAGCACGACAATCTGCGCCGAACCAAGGAGTTCATGAAGGAGTCGATCGAGGCGATCGATTCCTACCTGAGCCAGGAGGATTGGCGCGTCAACGAGAACGCCAACATGGGTTATTCGCTGCAGGGCCTCAACAACCACATTGCCGCCAATATCACCAGCAACTACTGGCTGAACAAAATCTATCCGGGCTATATCGCCGATGCGCACCGTGAGGGGGCCTTCCATCTCCACGATCTCGGCATGCTGTCCGTCTACTGCTGTGGCTGGGATCTGAAAGAGCTGCTGCTCAAGGGCTTCACCGGCGCCTACGGCAAGGTGCAGAGCGGCCCCGCCAAGCACTTTCGCACCGCTCTCGGTCAGGCGGTCAATTTCTTCTATACCCTGCAGGGGGAGGCGGCCGGGGCTCAGGCCTTCGCCAACTTCGATACCCTGTTGGCCCCTTTTATCCGCTACGACAAGCTCAATTACAAAGAAGTCAAGCAGGCCGTTCAGGAGTTCATTTTCAACATGAACGTGCCCACGCGCGTTGGCTTCCAGACCCCCTTTACCAATATCACCATGGACATGACCCCGCCCAGCAACATGAAGGACGAGGCCGTGGTTATTGGTGGCGAGCTCATGGATGTGACCTACGGAGATTTCCAGGAGGAGATGGATCTGTTCAACCAGGCCTTCTGTGAGGTTATGATGGAGGGAGACAGTTCAGGGCGCATCTTCTCTTTCCCTATCCCCACCTACAATATTACTGTCGGCTTTGACTGGGAGAGCCCCAGGTTTCAGCCGATCTGGGAGATGACCTCCAAATACGGCATCCCCTATTTCAGCAATTTCATCAACTCGGACATGGACCCGGCCGATGCCCGTTCCATGTGCTGCCGCCTGCGCCTCGACAACCGTGAACTGCGCCGTCGCGGCGGCGGTCTCTTCGGCTCCAACCCGCTGACCGGCTCCATCGGCGTGGTAACGCTGAATTTGCCCCGGGCGGCTTATGTCGCCAAGACGAAAGAGGCTTTCTTCGAGCGCATCGCCGAGCTCATGAAGCTGGCGCACGAATCCCTCGAAATCAAGCGCAAACAGCTCGACCGCTTCACCGAGGAAGGGCTTTATCCCTTCAGCCGCTTCTACCTCACCGGTATCAAGGAGCGCAGCGGTCACTACTGGGACAACCACTTCTCCACCATCGGTCTGCTGGGGATGAACGAGGCCAGTCTGAACCTCATCGGCAAGTCGATCGATACGGCCGAAGGCAAGGCGCTGGCGGAAGAGACCCTGAAGTTCATGCGCAAGCAGCTGGAGGTTTTCCAGGAGGAGTCGGGTCACCTCTACAATCTGGAGGCGACGCCGGCCGAGGGAACGAGCTTCCGTCTGGCCAACCGTGACCGCAAGAAGTACCCCGGCATCATCACCGCCGGCAGCGACGAACCCTATTACACCAACTCGACCCAGTTGCCCGTCGGCAGCACCGAGGATATCTTTCAGGCCCTGCAGCATCAGGACGGCCTGCAGACCCTGTATACCGGCGGCACCGTTTTTCACGGTTTCCTTGGTGAACGGCTGGAGGACTGGCGCAGTGCCCGCCTGCTGGTGCGACGCATCGCCGAGAACTTCCATCTGCCCTATTTCACCATCAGCCCCACCTTTACCATCTGTCCGGTGCATGGCTACATCACCGGTGAACATTTCGCCTGCCCCCACAATCACGAGGGGAGGGCGGCTTAATTCCCGTGATGCGTGAGGGGTGAGGCGTGAGGAGTGGGTCAAAGCCTTTCGCCTAACGCCTCACCCCTCACGCCTTACGTTTGACACCCACCAGGAGGCATTATGGCAACCAAATGTGATTCAAAGACGGAAGTGTACTCCCGCGTCTGCGGCTTCTTCCGTCCCGTTCAGCAGTGGAACAAGGGCAAGAAGCAGGAATTCAAGGACCGCACCGAGTTTGTGGTGGGCCAAGCGGGCAGCGACGAGTAATCCATGCCCATCAAAGGATTCCAGGGAACGAGCCTGCTCGATTACCCGGGCAGGATCGCTTCCCTGGTGTTTTACGGCGGCTGCAACCTCACCTGCCCCTTCTGCCACAACCCTGATCTGGTCCTCAACCCGGACCTTTATCCCGATTATCCTGTAGACGATCTGATCGACGAGCTCCGCTCGCGGCGCAGCTTCATCGACGGCGTTGTTGTCTCCGGCGGCGAACCGACGGTCGATGGCGGGCTGGTTCCCTTCCTGCGACAGGTCAAGGGTCTGGGCCTGCTGGTGAAGCTCGACAGCAACGGTCTTGCCCCCGAGGTGCTCGAAGGCCTGCTTTGGGAAAAACTGGTCGATTACCTGGCCATCGACCTTAAAACTACGCCCGAGCGTTACGGGGAACTGCACAACGCCCCCGTCGATGGCCAGGCTCTGCGGCGCTCCCTTGAGCTGGTTATGAAGGCCGGGGTGGAATACGAATTTCGCACTACCTGCGTTCCCGGTCTGGTCGAAGAGGCCGACATTCACCAGATGGGACAGGCCCTTTCCGGGGCGCGCACCTGGGTACTGCAGCAATTCGTGCCCCGCCATGCCCTTGCCGAAACCCTGCAGACCCTCGAACCCCACCCGGCAGACGAGGTCAGACGCTTTGCCCTCCTGGCCGAGACCTACGTCGAAGATGTGCAGATCCGTGGATTGTGATCGGGAGGAGCGTATCTTCCCTCTGGCGACATAGACCAAATCCTGCTCACCACCAAGACACCAAGAAAAGTCAGTAATCTCTATGGGATGTCCCCCTTGGGTCGGCCAGCTTATTGGCCTCCCTTGGTGTCTTCGTGCCTTCGTGGTGAATCCGTCCTTATGTGAAAGCTTGACAATCTTCCCCGGGAAATTACTATTTCAGGCAGGTTGGTAACACGAAAATGGAAAACGTGGCATCATCTGGCCGCGATACCTTGAAGGAGTTGCCCCATGCACATGTCTGATGCTCTGCTTTCCCCTGCTGTTGGCGGGTCGATGTGGATTGCCGCCGCCGCGACTCTCGGTTATTGTGCCCGCCGTCTCAAGGGCCGCCTGGCGGACGGCATGGTGCCTCTCATGGGGGTGCTGGGGGCTTTTGTGTTTGCCGCCCAGATGATCAATTTTACTCTGCCTGGAACCGGTTCAAGCGGCCATCTTGGTGGCGGCCTTTTGCTCGCTATTCTGCTGGGTCCTCACGCTGCCTTTCTGGTAGTGGCTTCGGTGTTGACGGTGCAGGCGCTCTTCTTTGCTGATGGCGGGTTGTTGGCGCTGGGCAGCAACCTCATTAATCTGGGGCTGTTCCCCTGTCTGCTGGCCTATCCTTTTCTTTACCGCCCGTTGACCGCTGGTGGTGCCAGCAATGGCAGGCGTACCTTTGCGGCCGTCCTTGGCGCGATTGTCGCTCTGCAGTTCGGTGCCTTCGCGGTCGTTCTGCAGACAACCCTGTCGGGTTTGGCCGAGCTTCCTTTTGTCACCTTTGCCATGCTCATGCAGCCCATCCATCTCGGTATTGGTCTGGTGGAGGGGCTGGTCACGGCCGCGGTGGTCCGCTATGTGGGCCAGATGCGCCCGGAGCTGCTGGCCATGACTCCTACCTTTTCAGCCGGTTCCGGCCAGCGCAAAAAGGCTCTGGCCGTCCTGTCGGCGGCGGCGATTCTGCTGGGCGGGGCTTTTTCCTGGTTTGCCTCCGCTCATCCCGATGGCCTGGAATGGGCCCTCGCCAAGGCTGGCTTTGAAGAAAAACAGGGTGAAGGAGAAAAGCTGCCCGGTGGGCTGGCGTCGGTGCAGCAACGTTTGGCTATTTTCCCGGATTATGGTTTCCGTCCGCAAGAAGAGAGTGTGGCAGCGTCCGTCGAAAGAGAGACCTGGCCGCAGGTGGATGCCGGCACCTCCACGGCCGGAATCGTCGGCGGCGGCCTGACCCTGATGCTGGCGACGGTCGCTGGACTCCTGCTGAAAAGGAGATCGAAGGAGTCGGCCTGAGCGGACTGCCTCGAAATACCTTGAGAACATCGGCACCGGGGCCTGTCCCCGGTGTTTTTTTGCCTGGTGGTTTGGTGACTACGTGGTGAGAAAGGCTAAAACCCTGGCAACCATTGCACCACCAAGCCACAAAGACACCAAGAACATCTCCATATCTCGTGGTGTTAGGCCTTTAGGCACATGCCCGTCTTTGGGAGTTTTGTTATAGGAATTATTTTTGATTTTCTTGGTGCTTTGGTGACTTGGTGGTGAAGCCGCCGTTAAACGCGAAGGCGGGCGACCAGTTTGGCTTTGGGCAAGGGGACACGCAGTCCTGACAGTCTGACGCGCCCTTCCTGCCAGTCTTTTTCGTCGAATTGTAGAGGATTCAGCAGGGCTGGGTCGGGGGTGGTGCCCAGATAGGACTGCATCAGGGCGCCGATGATGCGGTTATAGGCCTTGCGAGAATGTCCGTGGGCGAAGTTGCGGCCGGGAAAGCGGCGGATGTCGCCGTCGAAGGCTTCGGAGATGTGATAGAGCTCGTGAATGACCGTCATGAGTTTCTGCTCTAGGGGCAGGCGCAGAAATCGCGGAGTCATGAGGGTGATCAGGTAGAGGATGTCCCGCCCGTTGTGATGAAGTACGGGCATCCGAAAGGTTTCCAGGTAGCGACCCCGGCGCCGGCTGTTTTCCCTGTGGCCGTTGCAAAACCGCAGGGGGGCGATGCGCGCATAGACGCCATGGGTACCTTTGGCCCGCGAGCGACTGAGGCTGAACAGAACACGGTCGGGGTCGATGTGTTTCAGCTCCGGCAGGCTGCCGCAGAGATCGCGGCAGAGCGCGTCCATGGCGCCGCTCAGGTCTATTTCAGTCGGGCGACAATCTCTTTCAGGCATGCGGCAGCACCGGCGCGCTAGGATGCCGGCGTTTCTTCCAGTTTGTGGCAGAACAGACAGCGGAATTTGGGGGGATGTTCGGCCGGGAAAGGCACGCCCTCGGCGTTGTGGCAGGTTTCGCAGGATTTTTCAGCCGCTTTTTTGCCTTCTTTTTTAACGATGTCATGAAAGGGGCGGTGGGTATCGTCGTAGGGGACGCGACTGGTCGTCTCTTCGGGGGCGGCCCAGAGAAAGGCCAGAATGATAACGGCTAAAACGATCAGGGCAAGGTCACGTTTTTTCAGCATGAAATCTCCATCGAGTGATCGGGTGAGGTCCGGACGCAGAAAGAGACCGCGTCGTCAGTCCCCTTTGATAAAAAGAAAATAGATGGCGGCCATGACGAGTACGGCTCCCGCGGCGACGAAAAGGAGTAGCGTGGGGTCGCTGGGACTGCTGATGTCCGTGCCTCGCTCCAGGGTGTAGGAAATGAGACCGGCAAAGCCGACGACGCTGAAGAGAGTGACCAGCAGCATGCGCCAGCGCATGATCAGGGACAGGATGGCCAGAACGCCCATGATGCCAAGAAAGAGGGGGTTGTAGATAAGCTCGCCGACATTCATGTCGTTGAGAAATTCGATAACCCGTTCGGTCTGGAAACGATCAAAGAATTCAGCAACGCTGGAAAAATCCATGAAGCCAATCTCCCTTGTTAGGTATGGTTGCGGATAAGCGAAACACCAAGTGTGACCGATTGATTACCTTAACAGTTTTTGTCGGGAAGACAAAGCGAAAAAAGGGCGTTTTTCTTGACTTTTCCAGGCAGTTTTTCTAGGATTGCATGCTTGTTCAGGCGCTTCAGCTATCCCATGGAAAGGGCCTCTTTTGTCCGAACGTGCCATAGGTGTTTTTGATTCAGGAGTGGGGGGGCTTACCGTTCTCAAGGAGATCGTGAAGCAGCTTCCCGGCGAGGATATCGTCTATCTCGGCGATACAGCCCGGGTCCCCTACGGGACCAAGAGCCCGCAGACGGTGGTGCGTTATGCGCTGGAAGCGGCTGCGTTTCTGACCAGTCACCGAGTCAAGATGCTGGTGGTAGCCTGTAATACGGCCTCTTCCGTGGCTTTGCCCGCGCTGGCGGAACGCTTCAGCCTGCCTGTCATTGGTGTGATCGAACCGGGCGCCCGCACGGCGGCGGCCCAGACGCATTCAGGCCGTATCGGCGTCATCGGCACGGAGGGAACCGTCAAGAGCGCCGCCTATACCGCCGCCATCCACCGCTGCAATCCCTCTATTGATGTTTTTAATATTTCCTGCCCCCTATTTGTGCCCCTGGCGGAAGAAGGCTGGGTCGAGCATCCTGTGACCCGTCTGACGGCCGAGGAATATCTGGCCCCCCTCAAGGCGCGCTCCATCGACACTCTGGTTCTGGGGTGCACCCACTATCCCTTGTTGAAGAGCACCATCCGCGCCGTCATGGGCGAGGAGGTACGCTTGATCGATTCGGCGGAAGAGACCGCCCGCACGGTGGCTGAAATCCTGGCCTCGGCAGGCTTGTTGCGCAAAACCGCCTCCGGGAAAAGAGCTTTTTTCGTCACCGATGTGCCGACCCGCTTCGAAAGAGTGGGCGGTGCTTTTCTGGGGGCGGACCTGCAGGGCGTGGAGCAGATCGAACTCGACTGGATCTGACCGCCTGCTTTTGAATCCTCATTAAAAATTACAAGGAGATAGACGTTTATGAAGGGATATCGCCTGCTTCTGGTCGTCGTGGCCGTGATCATCCTGGCCCTGGCTGCGCTGGTGCTGCGTAATTACCTGGCGTCTTCGCCGACTTCCATGCCGCAGCCGGCGGCAGAGGTGGAGGAGCCCAAGGTCATGCGCGAAATTATGCTCTATTTCGCCGCCCCATCGGCGGACTACCTGCTGCCGGAAACGCGCGAGATCGAAAACTGTCAGGAGGAGGAAGCGTGCCTGCGGGACACCATCCAGGCCCTGATTGACGGGCCGACCACCTCATCCATCGCCATTTTGCCGGCGCAAACCGTGTTGAGAAATATCGAGGTGGACGGCGCGCTGGCCACCGTCGATTTCAACGCCGACCTGGTCTCTTTTCACCCGGGCGGGAGTTTTTCCGAGTTGATGACCGTTTATGGGGTGACGAACACGCTGGCGGCGAACTTCCCCTATATTCGGCAGGTCCAGTTTCTGATTGACGGCCAGCGTCGTGAAAGCATCCGGGGGCATGTCGGGATTGCCGAGCCGGTGACGGTTGATTTTCGCTTCAGCCGGGAGCCTGCTGTAGTGGTTCCCGAGGAGCCCCTTGGGGACAATCCGGGTGGGAGGAACTGATGGCCGATTTTCGCGAGGCGCTGGCAAGGCAGGTCCTCATTCTTGACGGGGCCATGGGGACGATGCTGCAGGAGAGAGGCTTGGCCCCGGGCGGCTGTCCCGAGGCCATGAATGAAGACGCCCCCGAGGTGGTGGTCGGCATTCACCGGGAGTACGTCGAAGCCGGTGCCGATATCATCGTCACCAATACCTTTGGCGGCAGCTCAGCCAAGCTGGGCCACTATGGTCTGCAGGACCGGGTCTATGACCTCAATGCCCGCGCCGTCGAGCTGGCGCGGCAGGCCGCCGGCAGCAATCGCTTCGTGGCCGGCTCCATCGGACCCACCGGGCGTTTTCTGGCTCCTGTCGGGGATGCTGATTTCGATGAGATGGTCGCAATTTTCGGCGAACAGGTGCGGGCTTTTGCCGAAGCGGGCGCTGACCTCGTCACCATGGAGACCTTTCTCGATATCCGCGAACTCCGCGCCGCCGTTATCGCCGCCCGCGAGTTCTCCTCCCTGCCTATTGTCGCCCAGATGACCTTTGATGATGGTGGCCGCAGCGTGCTGGGTACGCCGCCGGAAGCCGCGGCCGTTACCCTGGACGCCCTCGGTGTCGACGTGATCGGATCGAACTGCGGCCTGGGTATCGATGGCATCTACGCCCTGCTGGAGAAAATGCGCGCCGTCACCTCGCTGCCGCTGATCTCCCAGGCCAATGCCGGCCTCCCTGAATTGCGCAACGGAGTCACGGTTTTTCCCGGTACTCCCGAGGAAATGACCGCCTATCACGATCGCCTGCTGACCATCGGGGTCCGTATTATCGGTGGTTGTTGCGGCACCACCCCTGCCCATATCCGCGCCATGCGTCAGGCGCTGCAGGGGCGCTCCATGGCCTGGCAGGCGCCGCCGCGTCGCGGCTACCTTTCCAGTCGCGGCACCGTCGTGCCCATTGGGGGAGACGCTCCCTGCGCCGTGATCGGCGAGCGCATCAATCCTACCGGAAAAAAGAAGTACACGGCCGAACTGCGCGAAGGCAAAACCGCCTACATCCGTCGCGAGGCGCAAGAGCAGGTCGCGGCGGGGGCCACCCTGCTCGACGTCAACTGCGGCGCCCCGGGTGTGGATGAACCGGCCGCCCTGGAAAGGGCGGTCTACGCGGTCAGCGGGGTGGTGGGCGCTCCCCTGGTTCTTGATTCTTCCGATCCCGTGGCGTTGGAAAAAGGTTTGAAGGCCGCCGACGGCAAGGTTCTCATCAATTCCGTGTCGGGCGAAGAAAAAAGCCTGATGAAAATACTACCGCTGGCCCGTAAATATGGCGCCGCCGTCATCGGCCTGGCCCTGGATGAGACGGGTATTCCCGAAACGGCCGCGGGTCGTCTGGAGGTGGCGCGCAAAATCCTGCACGCCGCCGAAGCCCTGGGCCTGCCTAAGGAGGATGTCATCATCGACTGCCTTACGCTCACGGTATCGGCGGAGCAGAAGCGGGCCATGGAGACCATCCGGGCGCTGCGCCTGGTGAAGTCGGAACTCGGGCTGGCTACGGTGCTGGGGGTCAGCAATATTTCCTTCGGACTGCCGGCGCGACCGGTTCTTTCCGCCGCTTTTTTCGCCATGGCTCTGGAGGCGGGGCTGGCCGCCGCTATCGTCAATCCCAAAGAAGAGCGTATGATGGATGCCTACCGGGCGGCTATGGTTCTGTTGGGGAGGGATCAGCGGGCCGAGGCCTATATCGATGTGTATGGCGGCGTTACTACGCCTCTGGCCGCGCCGCAGAACGACGGCGTTCCTCCGAATATCCGCCAGCGTCTGGCTGCCGCCGTTATCGAAGGCGACCAGGAAGGCATTGTCGCCCTGATCGAGGTGGCGCTGGCTGAAGGTTTGGAACCCCTGGACATCAGCAATGAAGGACTGTTGCCGGGCCTGGAGGAGGTCGGCCGTCGTTTCGGCAAAAACCAGATTTTTCTGCCCCAGGTCATGCTTTCCGCCGAAACGATGCACACCGCCTTCGGCCGTCTCAAAAAAGAGATGAAAGGGCAAAAGAGCCGCAGTCTTGGTCGTATCCTCATGGCCACCGTCGAAGGGGACATTCACGACATTGGCAAAAACATCGTCTGCACCCTGCTGGAAAATCACGGCTTCGAGGTTATCGACCTTGGCAAGAATGTACCGGCAGCGCGCATCGTCGAGGAGGCCACCCGTCACGAGGTCGACGCCGTCGGCCTGTCGGCGCTGATGACCACCACCCTGAACCAGATGGACGTGACTATCCGTCAGTTGCGTGAGGCCGGGGTGCGGGTTTTTACCATGGTCGGGGGCGCCGTGGTCAGCCAGGATTACGCCGACAGCATAGGTGCCGATCTCTATGCCGCCGACGCTCTGGAAGCGGTGGACAAGGTCAAGGCTCTTTTCAGCACTGCCCGTCAGAGCTAGCCGTCTTTTGGTGTTAAGGCGGCATAACATCAATCCTGTTGCGCCATTTGGCGGAGTATGCTAGTTTCGCCATGATTACTACCAGGTGCGGAGAGGGGCGACATGGTTGTTGGCTTTAATCATAATTTTCGGTATAAAAACGAGGTTTACCATATCCAGACCGAAGATGGTGGGCTGAAGAATCCCCATATCGTCACCCTGCTCTACAGGGGGGGGACCATTCTGGCGTCGAAGAAAACCTCCTATGCCGACATCCTTGGCACAAGTCACCTGGAAACCGTCGTTGAAGGCCGCATGAAAACGCAGCACCGGGAGATGATACGTCGCCTTAAAGACGGGGAGCTCGATGCCGTTCTCTTCGGCGCGAAGGCTGAAGCCTCCCCCGGCTCCCAGAGCAAAGCTGAGCCGATGCCTCCTGCCGCCGCTCCGGGTCTGAAAGAACCCCAAAAGACAGCGCCGATTTCAGCCGAGGAAAAAACACCCGCTTCTTCGGCGCCTTCTCAAAGCGCGCCTTCTTCCGCTGTGCCGGCGGAAAGCCTCGATGATCTCATCTTTTCCTACCTTGTCGGTGACGACAAGAAAACCCGCTAATCCATCTGCCCGCCGCCGTGTGGGCACGTTTGTGAAAGGGAGCACCCGCCTGATGTTGACCGACCAGACCGTCCAGGAGTTGGAGCGAACCGCCCGCGATCTCCGTGTTGAAATTCTCAAGATGCTGAACTCGGCTAAATCCGGCCATACGGGTGGCAGTCTTTCCGCCATCGATGTGCTGACGGTTCTTTTTTTCCACAAGATGCGCCATGATCCCAGTAACCCTACCTGGGAGGATCGCGACCGCTTTGTGCTCTCCAAGGGCCATGCCGCCCCGGCCTTGTACGCCTGTCTGGCCGAAGCCGGTTATTTCTCCCGCGACGACCTCAAGGGGCTGCGCCGCCTGGGCAGCCACCTGCAGGGACATCCCGACATGAATAAAACGCCGGGGGTCGAGGTCTGTACCGGTTCTTTGGCCCAGGGCTTTTCCCAGGCCGTCGGTTTGGCCCTGGCGGCCCGTCTTCGCAAGCCGGACAGCCGCATCTACTGCCTGCTGGGTGACGGCGAAGTGCAGGAAGGTCAGGTATGGGAAGCCGCCATGGCCGCGGCACATTATAAGTTGGACAATCTCTGTGTTTTCGTGGACCAGAACGGTCTGCAGATCGACGGTGAGGTGGCCAAGGTCATGAATGTCGGGCCGTTGGGACCCAAGTTTCTCGCTTTCAACTGGCACGTACTCGAGGTAGACGGGCACGATGTCCGCGCCATCTGCCTGGCGCTGGCCGACGCCGAAAAGACCAAGGATCGCCCCACCATGATTATTGCCCGCACGGTAAAGGGCAAGGGCGTTTCCTTCTTCGAGCACAAGGCCAGCTATCATGGCGTGCCGCCCAGCGACACCGAACTGGCCGAGGCGCTCAAGCAGCTGTAGTTCGCCAACTTTTTAAGAATACAAACCGAATGATGAGGATACCGTGAGCGAGATGATCGCAACTAGAGATGCCTATGGCAAGACCCTGGTCGAACTCGGCCGTGAGAATACCCGTATTGTGGCCCTGGACGCCGACCTGTCCGGGTCGACCAAGACCGCCCAATTCGCCAAAGAATTTCCAGAGCGTTTTTTCAATGCCGGCATCGCCGAGGCGAACATGGTCGGTATGGCTGCTGGTCTGGCGGCGGGAGGCATGATTCCCTTTGCCTCCACTTTTGCCGTTTTTGCTGCCGGCCGTGCCTTCGAGCAGATCCGCCAGTCCGTGGCCTACGCCAAACTCAACGTCAAGATCGTCGCCACTCATGGCGGTATCACCGTTGGTGAAGACGGCGGCTCGCACCAGTCGGTGGAAGACCTGGCCATCATGCGGGCCCTGCCTCACATGACCGTGCTTTGCCCCGCCGACGGCCCCGAAACCGAAGCTGCCATCCGGGCGGTCGCCAAATACGACGGGCCCGTCTACGTGCGCCTGGGCCGCTCCAAGGTGCCTGTCGTTTTCGAAAACGGCTGTGATTTTACCATTGGCAAGGGGCATGTCCTGCGTGATGGCACCGACCTGACCTTCATTACGACAGGCTTGATGACGGCGCAGGCCCTGGAGGCGGCCGCCATCCTCGCCGAAGGCGGAGTGCAGGCGCGAGTGCTGCACCTGGGCAGCATCAAACCCTTGGACACTGATCTCGTCATCAAGGCCGCCCGTGAGACAGGGGCGGTGGTGACGGCAGAAGAACATTCGGTAATCGGCGGACTGGCTGGCGCCGTCTGCGAAGCCCTCTGTGAAAGCCACCCCGTTCCTGTTGAGCGAGTCGGACTCCGCGATGTTTTCGGTCAGTCGGGCACGGCGGAAGAGCTGCTGGCCCATTATGGACTGACACCCGCCCATCTGGTCGAAGCCGCACAGCGGGTTCTGCAGAAAAAGGCCTGATCGGATCCGTCGTATCCCGTACCTTTCTGGTCAGTCAGGGGGACTTGCCCTTGTTCAAAAGTCTTATCAGTCGCGTTATTCTGCTCAATATCCTGTTGTTGTCCATCGGGGTAGCCGCTTTTTCCCTGGTGCACATACAGCGCGATCATCAGGACATGCAGGCGTCCGCCGAAGAGAGTGCCGAGCTTCTGCTGACGACCATCGAAAACGCCATTTTCAACGCCATGCGCGTTGGCAACAGCGATGACGTGCAGGCGACCCTGGAAAATGTCGGCCGCGGCAGCCGCATTGTTCATGTCCGCATTTTTGAGCCCGATGGCACGATTATCAAGTCCGCTCAGCCCGAAGAGATCGGTCAACGCGTCAATCCGAGGGAGCTTGAACTTTACCGCAATCAAGACGTCGAAGCCATTTTCGAGGTGGATGGCGAAGAGGTTCTCGGCATGGTGCGACCTATCCGATCGCAGCAGGTTTGCTATCGCTGTCATGCGCAACGGCAGGACGAGATTATCGGCTTGTTAAGCCTTAACTTTTCCCTGTCACCCTCGATGGATCGTCTGAAGGAGTCCACCGAGTTTTTTGCCGCCACCACCGGCGTTATCCTGGTGCTCCTCTCCTTGGGAAGCGCCGTCATCCTCATTCGTTTCGTCAAGCGGCCCATCCTGACGCTGCAGAGTAAGATGGCCCAGGTGGAAAACGGAGATCTAAGCGTCCGCTTGCTCCCCGAAGGCAATGACGAGATAGCGCGGGTCAGCAGCAGTTTCAACTCCATGGTGGAGAATCTGCAGCAGGCGCGAAAGCAGCTCGAAAGTTATCATTTTCAACAGATGGAACGGGCGGATCGCCTGGCCTCGTTGGGAGAGATGGCCACAGGGGTTGCCCACGAAGTGAAAAATCCCCTGGCGGGTATCAGCAGCGCCATTTCGGTCATGGCCGATGATTTTCCCGAGGATGACCCACGTCGCGACATTTTTCAGCAGATTCTTGAACAGCTTCGCCGTCTCGACAAAACGGCTACCGATCTGCTGGTATTCGGCCGGCCGGGCAAGCCGGAGTTTTCCTATGTCGATCTCAACGACCTGGTGAAAAAGACGCTCTTTTTCGTTTCCCAGCACCCCGAAGCCCGCAATATCCACCGCCGCAAAGACCTGACCCGGGATTTGCCGCCGGTGTGGGCCGATGAGAAACAGATCCAGCAGGTGGTGCTCAACATCAGTATCAATGCCATACAGGCCATGCAGGCCGGCGGGTCTCTCATGCTGGGTACGACGCTGGTGGAAAGACACGGTCAGCCCGTCGTACAATTGAAAATTTCCGATACGGGCAAAGGGATTCCCCAGGAAGAACTCGACAAGATCTTTGTCCCTTTTTATACCACCAAAACCCAGGGCACCGGGTTGGGGTTGCCCATCTGCAAGCAGCTGCTTGAACAGCATCAGGGGACGATCAGTGTGGAAAGCCGCCTGGGTGAAGGGACGACATTTACGATTGAATTGCCTGTTACAGCGGGGCAGGCATTAGGATTGGAAGGAGTCGAAAGTGCGCAAGTATAAGATTCTGGTTGTTGACGACGAACATCTTATCCGCTGGTCCCTTGAGCAGAACCTGCGCAAGCAGGGGTATGACGTGGGGACGGCAGCCTCCGGCGAAGAGGCCATCAAGGCCGTGCAGGAAGACGCTCCCGATCTCATCCTCCTCGACATCCAGCTGCCCGGTATCAACGGTCTGGACGTGTTGCAGAAGGTCAAGGATATTGATGACGAGATTATCGTCATCATGGTGACGGCTCTGGGGGTGCTTGAAACGGCTGTGCAGGCCATGCGCATGGGGGCCTTCGACTATGTCAACAAACCCTTCAACCTCGATGAGCTGGCCATCGTCATCAATAAGGCTCTCGAGACCGGCGATCTCAAAAAAGAAGTCGCCAACCTGCGTACCGTCCACTCCCACAAGTTCGGTATTAACCAAATTATCGGCAACAGCCGCCACATGAAGAACGTGCTGGCGATGGTCGAAAAGATCGCCCGCAGTGATGCCAGCACCGTCCTTATTCAGGGTGAAAGCGGCACGGGGAAGGAGCTCATCGCCAAGGCCATTCACTATGAGAGCGCCCGCGCCGAAAAGCCTTTCATGGCTATCAACTGCGCCGCTGTACCCGAGACCCTGCTGGAAAGTGAGTTGATGGGGCACGAGAAAGGCGCCTTTACCGATGCCAAAATGCTTAAAAAAGGCCTTTTTGAGCTGGCCGACGGCGGCACGATCTTTCTCGACGAGATCGGTGATATGGAGCCGGGGATGCAGGCCAAGCTCTTGCGTGTCCTCGAAGAGCGCTCCTTCCGCCGGGTAGGCGGCACCAAGGATATCCGTGTCGACGTCCGCATTATTTCGGCCACCAACAAGGATCTGCTCAAGGGCATCGAGGATGGAAGCTTTCGCAACGACCTCTATTACCGCATCCAGGTTATCCCCATCTATCTGCCTGCCCTGCGCGAGCGCAAGGATGATATCCTCCCGCTGACAGAGCACTTCGTCTCTCACTTCAATCGTGAGTTCGGCAAGAGCGTCAAGGGGATTTCCAAAATGGCCGAGAAGTTTCTGCTTGAATACGGCTGGCCCGGCAATATCCGTGAACTCAAGAACGTCCTCGAGCGGGCGATTATTCTCGAAAATGATGAGACCTTGCTGCTCGAACATCTCCCCCAGGAGATCGTGGCCAAAGCCACTACTGGCAGCGGCCCCCTGAGTTTCCGCATTCCGCCGGAAGGGGTGGATATCGAAGAAGTCGAGCGCGAGCTCATTCGCCAGGCCCTGGAAGTGTCGGAAGGAAATCAGTCCAAGGCGGCCAAGCTGCTGCATCTGGGCATTGACGCTTTTCGTTACCGTATGAAGAAATTCGGCTTCCTTTAATTTTAAAAAGCTTTTTCACCACCAAGACACCAGGACACCAAGAAGGTCTGGTGTCGGGGCAAAAAACCTAGCCTGGCTCCCTCTGAGATTCAGGGATTTCTTGGTGTCTTAGTGCCTTGGTGGTGATGAGCCCTTTATGTTCCTACACCTGCGATAACAGCTGCCGGGCCGCCGTCTGTACCGGGTCCCACACCGGCGAGAAGGGCGGCGCGTAGCTCAGGTCGAGATCGACGATATCCTGTACCCGCAAGCCGGCATAGAGAGCCGTGGCCAGGATGTCGATACGCTTGGCCGCGCCCTCCAATCCGACAATCTGTCCACCCAATAGACGTCCACTCCCTTTTTCTGCCAGCAGTTTGACCGTGATGCGCCCGGCGCCGGGGTAATAACCGGCCCTGGTGCGGCTGCGGATGGTAGCGGTAACCGCTTCCAGTCCCAGTTTTGGCAATTCCCTCTCCAGCAGTCCTGTGCGCGCCACCTCATATTTGCAGATTTTGCTGACCGCCGTCCCCAGCACGCCGGCAAAGGTCGCATAGCCACCGGCGATATTGGTGCCGGCCACCACCCCCTGTTTGTTGGCCACGGTCCCCAGGGCAATGTGCATGGGTTTGCCGCTTACCCGATTCATCGATTCCACACAATCGCCCGCCGCCCAGATACCCGCCATGTCGGTCTGCATGCGGGCATTCACCTTGATGGACCCCTTCACCCCCAGGGATATGCCGGCCTCGGCCGCCAGAATACTGTTAGGTCTGGTTCCCATGCCCAGAATGGCGCAGTCGGCTGGCAGGGTGCGCTGATCCGTAATTACAGCGGTCACGCGGCCGTTTTTTGCCTCAAAACCCTGCAGCGATTCTTTCAGGTAAAGCGTGACGCCAATTTCCCGCAGTGCCTCCGAGACCAGCGCCCCCATATCGGGATCGAGAGTTTCCATGACCTGTTCTCCCATCTGAATCAGCGAAACTCTCATGCCGCGGCGCACCAACGCTTCCGCCATCTCCAGCCCGATATAGCCACCGCCGACCACCACGGCCTGTTTGGGGTGGTGTTCGTCGAGAAATTCCCGTACCCGGATACCGCTTTGCAGGGTGGACAGGCCAAATATGCCCTGGGCGTGGGCGTTGGCCATCTCGGGGCAGAAGGGTTCGGCGCCGGTGGCGATGAGCAGTTGATCATAGCTTTCCCAGCTTTCCGTGCGGCTCTCGCGGTTCAGTACCCGCAATTTACCCTGGGTCGGGTCAATTTCAAGCACATCGTGATGCACGCGGGCGTCGATGTTGTACTTGTCGTGGAACTGGGCGGGAGTGCGGGCGATCAGGGACTCGACCTCTTCCACCATGCCGGCGATGTAATAGGGCATGCCGCAGGCCGAGTAGGAAGTATGGGGGGAACGTTCAAAAACGACGATCTCGGTTTCAGGCTTTTCGCGCGCCACTTTCGAAGCGGCGCTCATGCCGGCGGCGTCACCGCCAATCACCAGGAGTCTCTCCTTTGCCATGGTTCTGTCCTTTCGTAAAAGTTCTATTAATGCTGTGGTTTGACGGCTTCCAGAAAATGATGGCACGGCAGGCTGGCATGCGCCCTAATCTGCTCGAAGCAGGCGGCAGCGAGCTGGTCGATGAGGCTCTGTTCGCTGACACGAATTTCCAGGGGCGGACCGCTCTCTGTCGGTTCGTCTTTCCAGTCGACAATGGCCACCTTGCCGCCGGGTTTCAGCAGGCGAAAAGCCTCGGACAAAATAGCCGCCGCGTCTTCCAGTTCATGATGCAGGTTGACCATGAGAACCAGGTCGGCGATGCCTGCAGGCAGGGGGACGGCTCGTTCCTCCATTTTAACGGGAATAATGCGGTCGCGCAGCTCTTCGGGCAAATTTTCTTCAAGCCACTGCAGTATTTCGTCAGCGATATCGCAGGCGTAAACGGTGCCCTCAGGCATGTGCCGACTAAAGGGGATGGCGAAGAATCCAGTGCCGGTCCCTATGTCGACGATGACCCGGGGATTATCAAGCTTCAGAGTTTTCCATATCCTTTCCGGGTTTTCTCTGTCGTATCGGTCGGGGTGGTTCAACTTGGCCAGTTTGGCTGGATTGAACTTCTTTTCAGACATTGCAGGACTCCTCATCGAAAATGAAGGTAGCCGTGAAGTAGGTGGTTTATCTTATCATCCCGCCACCAGGCTAACCAGCGATACTTAAGTGTTACCATATATGGAAATATGGATTAATGAATCCCTAGTAAGCCGCTCAGCTTTATGGCCATGCCTGAACGCCATATGGCCGAGGAGTCTGCAGAGATGTGATCGATCGTAACATGCCGTTTTGTAGATTAAAAAATTATTTTAATGTTTGTGGTGCTAAAAAAGTGGCTTTGCCTTGACAGGAGGGGAAAGAGGGATATTTTTGGAGAAGTAACGCTTTGTGGTACAAAAACTGCTACTCAATGTAACAGATAGAGTATTTCTCTCATGAACTATGTGGCAAAAAGGCCTGGGGCATTCCCCTTAGTTTCAGTGAGATATCCCTTGTCACAACACGAAGCAAAGGAGGAGATAGCGAAAAGGAACGGTAAGAAGGCAAGACCTGGCGATGACCTTGGGAGGGGTTGGAAACAGGTCTGATTGAGTTGCCGGATTTTATCCGGGGTTACTTCACAGCCATCATGTTAAGGAGGCAACATGAAAGTATGGCACCGATGGACGGTCTGCATGGCCGCGATACTGCTGGCGCTCATGCCGGCGGTCGATGCGCTGGCAGCCTCGATCTCGGGACGCTCAAGCACCGAGATCGAATGGTACGATGATGCCGATGGCGACACCGCCATGCCGGCCTATCAGTACCTGATGCTCAATGTCAGGGACATCGACGGCGATGGGCTCGACTTCCGTGGTTACGGCCGCCTGGCCGATGACTTCAAAAACGAAGTCGATATCGAGAGCCGTCTCTACTACGCGTATTTCGAAAAGAAGGACCTGATCGACGATCTGAATCTGAAGTTCGGTCGGCAGTTCATCTCTACCACGGCCGGGGCCTCGATGATGGATGGTCTCTATCTCGACTATGACAACCTCGGTCCCCTCAAGCTGGCTCTGTTCGGCGGTGGCGACGTCGCCTATTACAGCGGGTACAGCGCCGACGACCTCATGTTCGGTGGCGAGCTCAGCGGACGCTTCTTCGACAGTCTCGACCTGGGTCTGTCCTATGTTCAGAAGTGGGATAACGGCGATCTGGCCAAAGAGCTCTTCGGGCTCGATGTCGACTACGACTTCAATAACGTGCTCAACCTCTACAGCGAAGTCCAGTTCGACTATCTGTCCAACAGCATCTCCTACTTCCTGGGTGGCGCCAAGTACCGGCCCAACGACAAATGGGGCCTGCGGGCTGAATATCTCTACTCCCTCCCGGTATTCTCCGCCACCTCCATTTATTCCGTCTTTGCCGTCAACGAGTACGAAGAAGTCATGGCCGAACTGACCTACCGCATCGCCGTGGGTCTGCATACGTTTGGCCGCTACACCCGCGAGATCTACCCCGAGTTCGCTGATGCTGACGTCTTCGAGGCCGGTATCGAGAAAATCCGTACCCGCAACTTTTCCGGTTATCTGACCGGTGTTGTGCGCGAGGACGGCGACGGTCAGGACCTCATGGGCTTCAAAGCCCGCGCTGCCTATCTGTTCAATTCTTACGTACAGGCTGGTGTTGGTTTGGAGGTCGATGTTCTGGACCGTCGCATCGATGACGAAGATGACGAAACCACCAGCTCCCGCTATTGGGCTGACGTGACCGGCTACATCACCAAAAAGGTCAACGTGCAGGCCAAGATCGAGCGGGTTGAGAGTGATCTGTGGGACTACTACAATCGTGGCCGCATTCGCCTCAATATCCTCTTTTAGTAAAGGAGTGACGATATGATCCGCTGTTTAATCGCCGTTATGGCCGTCACCTTTGCGTGGGCGCTACCGGCATTGGCGGTCGATTTCGACCACGCCGAGCATTTGACCCACATTAAAGGGTCGGATTGCGCCACCTGCCACGTGGAGGGGGCGCAGAGCATCGTTCCCGAGACCTCGGCCTGTCTGCAGTGTCACGACCAGAGCTGGGTCGACACCGTCAAGATGCCGGGACTCAAAACCCACGGACCCGTCTGGGCCCTTAACCACCGCCCCTTTGCCAAGGGCAACACCTATGATTGCGCCGCCTGCCACCAGCAGAGCTACTGCATGGACTGCCACACTTCGGGGCGTTCCGACGAAATGGGTGACTTCGGCAACAACATGATCAACGTGCATCGCAGCGATTTCCACGTAACCCACCCCATCGCCGCCCGCACCAACCAGCAGCTGTGCTCCAGCTGCCACGAGCCCAACTACTGCTCCGACTGCCACAACCAGTTCGCTCCGGCTGACCTGGCTCTTGATTCACACCGCCGTGGCTGGACCGACGGCACTCTGGATGGCTTGCACGCCAACTACAGCGAAGAACAGTGTATCACCTGCCACACCAGTGACTCGGTCATCCCCAGCACCACCGGCTGGTCGCAGGCTCACGCCCGTGAGGCCCGCAAGAACCTGGCCACCTGCCAGGCCTGCCACCCACAAGGGGATATCTGTCTCAAGTGTCACAGCGCCACCAGCGGCCTGCGGGTGAATCCGCATCCTGCGGACTGGAGCGATATCGACGGCCGCCTCAAGCGGGCCAGCGACGGAAAGACCTGTCGTAAGTGTCACTAACGCTTACTTCGTTACAACACCAAAAGGAGGTTTTTATGCGAAGGAACATGTTTTCCCTTATAGCCGTGGCAGCAGTGACCATGCTGACTCTGGCTGGATGCGGCAGCAACCGTGATTCGAGTGGTTCGGTCACGGGCGATGCTGATGACGTATTGGCCTCGGCGCAGGCCGTGGGTATCACCAACTGTGCGCAATGTCACACGGTGTACAACGAAAAATGGTTGGCAGGCCCCCATGGTAACGCCGATCTGTCACCTGGCGGCGGCGATCCTCACACTGGGACCTCTTCTTGCGTCAAGTGTCACAATCCTCTTGACGATGGCAATCTCATGACCATCGCCTATGGTGATGAAGAAATCCGTGATGTTATCGGCTGCGAATCCTGTCATGGTGGTGGTGAATTCCATTATGGTTCAGGGCCCTTTGCTGCGCCGCTGCCAGGGCCGGCCCAATGCGGCAAGTGTCATAGTGCCGAAACTACCGCCGGGTATCATTCAACCAGCATCGGTCGCATAATCAACGATACTCACTATGATGACCCTGCAACGGGGAATGTTATAGAAGGTTACGTTGTTAAAATGAATGAGCAGACCGGTTGTCAGGATTGCCACTTCGATGGGCATACCCTCGATCTGGAAATCAATGCTCAGTGGTCTGAGTCGGCCCATGCCGGCCATCTTGTGGCCGTTAAGGAAGCGGCACAGGATGCCGCAGAGGCTGCTGAATTGGCTAACGCAGTAGACCCGGCCAATTTGACTGAAGACGAAGAGGATGCTATCGAGGCAGCAGGATTGGCTGCTTACCTTGCCGCAGGGGTTAAAGACGGCGACAAAAACAGCGCCTGGGCACACTACAACTGGGATTCAACCTACAAAGCTGATGGTGTCGAGAAAGACCGAGCCGATTGTCAGATGTGTCACACGGCTACAGGTGCTGCGAACTTCCTGAATGACCCTGCGATGTACGATGAAGAAAACAACAGTTTCGCTCACCTTGCCGACTGGGCTGCTGCTGGTGGCTCAGGCCAAAATGAACTGGTGTACTGCTGGACCTGTCACAAAAACAACCAGGCTGATATGCGTAATCCTGGCGCCATTCCTGTGAGTTATACAGTTGCCGGCGCAGCTGCCTCGTTGCCTGACCTTGGTTCCTCCAACGTCTGCGCCAACTGTCATGCCGGCCGTGGCAATATGGACAGCCTGGTTGAGGACTTTGACACCAATACCGATGGCAGCTTTAAAGGTACTGCAGCTACCAAAACCCATTATAAAAACGCTGCTGCCACCATCTTCCAGGCCACTGTGCACCCCGGCTATGAATACGAAGGGCTTAGCTACGCTGATCTCGGCTGGTACGACCATGATGAAGTCGGTTTCGTAGAAGGTCGTAGTGGTCCAGAGGCTGAGGAAGGCCCATGTGCCGGTTGTCACATGTCTTCGGCTGAAAGCCACACTTTTGAGGTTTTCACTAAGGATGCAGCGGGCGTAATCACGGCTCTGAATTCCACCAAATGCGTTGAATGCCATGATGGTGAGCACGGGCCTGGCTTAGTCACTGTTGATACCACCACTGATTTTGGCGATCAAACAGCCGCTGCCGCTGTAGCATTCCTTGAGCATGAAGCGGAAGCTTATCATGAAGCTCTGGAACTTCTGGAAGAAGCTCTGGCAGCCAAAGGCATTTTCTTTGCCCCGGCCTACCCCTACTTCTTTGGTGATGCGAATGATAACGGCGTGCTTGATGAAGCCGAAATCAATCGAGACAATGGATATGCCGAATGGGATAGTGCTGGTACCAACGGTGCCGCTCACAACTTCAATTACCTGCACCATGAAATGGGAGCCTATGCCCACAACAGCCTCTATGCCAAACGTCTGATCTTTGACTCCATCGACTGGCTGGATAATGGTACCCTTGATGGCACTATTACCGTTGATGCCGTCGCCTATCCTGCCGCTGCTACTTGGCTTGACGGTGACGATACAGTCGCTGGCAACCAGCGACCGCGACCCTGATAGCTTCCTAACAATTCAGAAGCAAATGGTTAACCTTAAGTAGCAGTCACAATTTGTTCTTGAAATTGCCGGGCCCGCAAGGGCCCGGTTTTTTTTGGTGCGCCAGGCGGTGGTGCAAAGGTGGTGCAAAGGGGTCAGGCTTGACAAACGGGGAAATGGCCGTAACATTAGGCCATGCCAAGAAAGCCGAGGGTTCATTTTCCAGGTGCTTGTTATCACGTCATGCTACGCGGCAATGCCGGGCACGACATTTTTCATGACGAAGCGGACCGCAGTCGATTTTTCTTCCTGCTGCAGGAAGGCATAGCCCGCTTTGGGCACCGTATCCACGCCTATTGCCTGATGAGCAATCATGTGCATCTTGTTGTACAGGTGAAAGAAACAGCCCTGTCGCGAATCATGCACAATCTCTCCTTTCGCTACACTCAATATCTCAACAAAAAATTTCAACAGACCGGCCACATCTTTCAGGGCCGATTCAAAGCCCTGCTGATTGATGCAGAGGCTTATCTGCTGGCGCTGGTACGCTATGTCCATTTGAATCCGCTGAGGGCGGGCATGGCGGAAAGTCTGGATGATTATCCCTGGTCAAGTCACCATGCGTACCTATCCCGCGAGAACCTTCCCTGGCTCACTGTCGAATGGGTGTTGAGCCGGTTCAGCGAGGATGCGGGAAGATCAAAGGACCATTATCGCGATTTTGTAGAAGGAGGTCAGCAGGATGGATACTGCCGAGAATTTCACCGGGGGACCTACGAGGGGCGGATTTTAGGGGACGATTCTTTCGTAGAGGAAGTGTTGGCGGGTTGTCATGAAAAGCTGGCAGAGCCCCCGCCGCTTGAGTCTGTTGTTGAAGCTGTATGTGCCCTGTATGACTTACGTCCTCAGGATCTTTCAAGTCGTCGGCGCACGCAACTGGTCTCAGAGGCACGGGCCTTGGCAGCTTATGTGGTGCGGGAGACACAAGGGTTAGAGTTGGAGGCCTTGGGGCGCGCCTTGAAGCATGATTCGTCCACCCTGAGCCAAGCCGCCCGTCGTCTGGAATCGCGTATGGCCCATGACGACTGTCTGGTCGAAAAGGTGATGCAGGTTCAAAAGAATATCCCCGTTTGTCAGGCCTGACCCCTTCTACTTACTTGACAGGGGTATTGCTTGCTGTTATACGATGTAATACGTCTTTGGGGAGGATAATTATGCTGGCAATTCGACTGGAAAAAGAACTTGAGCACGAACTGGACTTGGTTGCCAAGGCCCGCAAAAGCAGCCGTAGTGCTGTTGTTCGTGAGGCGATCGTTCGTTATCTTGAAGACAATGAGGATTTGGCTTTGGCCCGGCAGGCACTGGCTGAAAACGGCACGCGGAAATCTCTCAAAGAGCTGAGGAAAGATCTTGGGCTGGACGATTGAAATCGACGCGTTTGCCGAGAAGCAACTGCGCAAATTGGACAAGTCTGTTCAGAAACGTCTGTTGGGTTGGCTTGCGGATCGCATTGAGGGATGCAAAAACCCCCGCCATTTTGGGGAGCCGCTTCGGGGGGATTTGTCCGGCCTATGGCGCTACCGGGTGGGTGATTTCAGAATCATCTGCGAGATTCAAGATGAAAAGCTGGTTGTCCTTGCCTTGGCCATTGGCCACCGCCGCGAAATCTATGTGCGCTGATGAACTGGCCCAAGTCCCCTCTTTTTATCGATAAATTTCCCATCGATTACCAAGCTTGATCACCAAAATCTGCAAGGTGCCGTCTTGGATGTCGCAGACAATGCGGCAGTCTCCGACGCGGTATCGCCTCAGGCCCCCTAAGGGCCAAGTTAATTTGTCAGGCCTGACCCCTTGTGCAAATTGACAGCCAACCAATCCAGCTCTCTCTACTTCCCATAAGTCTCCAGATACTTCCTCACTTGTACCTTCTTGGCCGTGCGTTCCGAACTCATCGTGCGGATTTTGCCGAAAATCGGCCGTTCCCCCCAGGGGCGATCGTAGCGGCCCAGACACCAGAAGATGCCGCTGGTCGAATTCGGATCGCAGCCATCAAGGGCGTAGCGGTTGTTGAGTTCGATCATCACCTCCAGAGCCTGCCGGGGATGGCGGGTCCATTCAAGTATCTTTTTCCCCCAGAGCATACGCAGATAGTTGTGCATGCGTCCTTCGCGGACGAGTTGGCGTTGGGCGGCGTTCCACAGCAGATCGTGGGTGGCGCCGGCGGCGAATTCGTCCAGCGTATAGAGGTATTGGCGCGGATCGTCGGCGTGCGTTTCGAGACTGGCTCGCACCCAGGGTGGCAGTGATTCGTAGCGATCGTACTTCGGGTTGTGCGCGCACATGTTAAAGCCGAGCTCGCGCCAGGTGATGAGCTGATCGAGGAAGGCTTCGGCGTTGACGTCGAGACCCCACCAGCCCTCTTTCTGTCCCCGCGGTTTGCTTTCGAGGCGGTGGGGGGACCAGTCCTGTGCCTGCAAGAGCTCGTGAACGATCTGGTGGGCGCTGATATGGCCGAAGTGCAGATAGGGGGAGAGCCCGCTGGTGACATCGGCTTCCGGTTCGTTGCGTTCGGCGGCGTAGCGGCTGAGTTTGTGCTGGAGAAAGTCCTCCATGGCTTCTCGGGCCGCGAGGGGGCCGCCTTTAATGTCGACAGGGGGTACACTATGGTCGAGGGGAAGCTCGGCCAGCAGGGTTTGCGGCTTTTGCAGCTGCTCGACAGGGCAGGCCGGCCAGCGCTGGTGTAACTCTTCGGGAAGCTGTTTCAACTCAGGCAGCGGCTGCCCGTGGAGGGGATCGGCCTGGGGCGGACTGAGCAGGGGGCCGACCAGGTTCTTCTGCAGAAAGCGGCGGAAGGCGTATGCGGACGGATAAAGGGTTTCGGTGGCTCGCAGGGGCAGGATGCCGTTGCTGTCCACGGCGGTGAAGGCCACGGAAGATTGCGCCGCGGCGGTCTGAAGCATGTCGGGCAGAATAAAGCAGGGGAAATCGTCGCTGACGATGGCACAGGCGGACCGGGCGAGAAAGGGAATGAGTCCCTCTCCGGCGCCGGGCCGTGGCTCCACGTAGGGATGATAAGAGACAGGGCTCTCCCGCAGCAGACGGGCGTTGTCGGCCATGCCGTCGAGGAGGAAGCTATGGAGGCGGTCGCTGGCCCAGGGATAGTCGCAGCGCAGGCTCTCTACCACCAGGAGGGGGCGCTGATATTGACGGGCGAGCTCCACGGCGTGCTGCAGGGCGAAGTTCCAGCCGAGGCGCCGAAAGGCGACCATCCAGTAGAGGACGAACTGCCCCTCGGGGCGTGGAGCCTTGTCATTGAGGGAGCGAAGGCGCAGGGGGGGAACCGCAGTCATGAAGTCTCCTTTCTCGGTGTTAGCCGCCAGCGATCATACCAGCCCGCAGCCAGAGCCACAGGGCGGCGACGGAGAGGGTCGCCAGGGTAACGGGGATGCCGATGCGGGCATGCTCGCGCCAGTCGATGGTGATGCCCAAGCGGGCGGCCTGATCGACGACGATGATATTGGCGATGCTGCCGACGATAAGCAGGTTGCCGGCCAGGGTGCTGGCCAGGGCGAGGACCGGTCCGGCCAGGGGGTGGCTGGCGGCGGGTAGCAGCAGCAGAGTGGCCGGCACGTTGGAGACGAGATTGGAGAGGGGCACGGTGACGGCAAAGAGCCAGCCGGGATGGTGCAGATCGACTCCGGTGAGGGCGAGGGCCTGCATGCCCTGGGCAAGCAGGCCGGCATCGGCCAGCGCCTTATTGACGATGAAGAGGCCAATGAACAGGACGAGTAGCTGCCAGTCGACCAGGGCCAGTATGCGACCCGAGGCCAGGCGACGACTGCTGAGCAGGATGCCGGCCGCCGCCAAAGCCAGCAGTTCACGGGGCCAGGGCGCCACGAGAAAGGCGGCGACCAGCAGAATCAGCACGAGAAAGGCCTTGCGCGTTTGCCAAGGGTCATAGACGGGCGCCTCGACCATCAGGGGTGGCAGCGCGCAGTGCCAACGCCCGCGATAGACGCGGGCGATGATCCACCAGGTCAGGCCGAGACCGAGCAGGGCGGGCAGGCCGCCGTCGAGAAGATAGCCGGCAAAGGACAGCCCGAGACTCTGGCCGATGAGCATGTTCTGGGGATTGCCGATGAGGGTGGCGGCCGAACCCACATTGGCGGCACAGGCCAGGGCCAGTAGAAAGGGTTTGGGGTTGAGTTGCCGCCGCAGGCAGCCTTCCACCAGCATGGGTGCCATGGCCAGGCAGACGATATCGTTGGCAAGCAGAGCCGAGAGCAAACCGCTGGCGGCAATCATCATGGCCAACAGATATTCGGGCGAGCGGTCTGCTGCGGCCAGCCCCAGAGTCAGCCGACTGTAAAAACCGCCGAGCCGGAACTGGGCGGAGACGATCATCAGGCCAAAGAGCAGGGCGATGGTCGGCACATCGACGGCCAGCCAGGCTTCGGTCAGGGTCAGTTGGTCGGTGACAAGCAGCAGCAGGGCGCCGAGCAGGGCAATGCCCGTGCGGTCGAGGGCAAGGCCGGGCAGCCTGCCGAGGATCATGCCAAGGTAGACAAAAAGAAAGATGAGCAGGACGGTCCAGTTCACGGAGTACTCTTCTCCGCCGGCGCCGCCGTGGTGGGCAAGGGATCGTTAGCCTGAAAGATCTTGTTGGCCTCAGCCGGGGGCAGCAAACCTAGTCGATTGATCTCCTGCTTGATGCGCTCGGTGATGTCGCTGGCCATCAGACGCTCAAGACGGACGTCGAGCACATAGGCCTTGATCTTGTAGCGGGTAAGAAAAGTGAAGTCAAAATGGTCCTCAACGATGATGGTGATCGGTTTTTTCAGATAGACGTAGGGCGAGCAGGCCGCCGCCTCCCAGGCAATTTCCCGGACAGTCTGGGTGTCGATCGAGGCTGGCAGCAGAAGCTCGGTGACGATCATCTCGTCGAGTTCTCCCGTGTTGGAATTGGAAACGGCCTGGCCCAGCACCATGGAGTTGGGCAAGGTGACATAGCTGTCGTCGAAGGTATGCAGGGTGACGGAGCGCAGTCCGATATCGGTGATTTCCCCGTAGTGATCCCCCGCTTTGACCATGTCTCCCACCCGAAAGGGGCGGTCGAAGAGGATGAGGATGCCGGCGATGAGGTTGCGGATGAGATCCTGGGCGCCGAGGCCTATGGCCAGACCGGCCGAAGCCGTGATGGCCAGCACCGTGTTCATGGGAGGTTCGAGGATGGAGAAGGTAATAGCCGGAATGGCAATGAGCCAGGTCAGCAGTCGCAGTACGGGAAAGAGGCTGGAGATGAATAGACGGTAGCGGGAAAACTTGTCGGCCAGAATTTCAGCCAGTTTCTGCAAAACCCGGGTGAAGAGCCAGACGGCGACGATGACGGCCAGAGCGACCAGCAGGCGGCTGTCGCTGAACAGCTCGGTAATAAATTTAGCGGTTTCGTCTTTCATGAGGATTCACCCGTCAGTAGAGGATGTTCTGAGAGAGAAGGATATCGCTGACCGGCCCGACGAAGATCGGGTTGATGGTATAGCGACGCTCGGGACCATCGGCTTCGGCGATTTCGAGCAGATTGATCTGCCCGAGATAGTCGAGGGTCAGCTGGCTGCGCAGAGGAGAAAGCCGGAAGATCTCACTGTGCTCTCCCACCGAGAGCCCCCCATGACTGATGATCTCGGAGAGGCTGAAAAGGGTGAGGCGTTCCAGGCTCTTCACGAAGCGGTAATCGATCCGGCCCAGCGGGCAGACGCGGATCTCCTTGCTCTCAGGGTCATAGTGGACGCTCAACTGCCAGTAATAGAGTGCGGCGTGGATATTTCCGCAACAGGCCTCGAACATCTGGCGAAAATATTTCTCCTTCCGCTCTTTTTGCGCGGCGGCCAGGTCTTCTTCGGAAGCGTCTTCGGCCACTTCCTTATCCTTTTCCGGCAAAAAGTGCAGTTTGTAGCCGGTGGTGTGCTGGCGCAGCAGCAGCATGTCGCGGATTTCGGCGCTGCTGTGAAAAAGGGTCTGTATCTGGTGGGTGAAGTACTGCCCAAGACGCAGCTGATAATCCAAGCGGATGTAGGGGTATTGCCGGAAGGTCATCACCCACAGACAGTGTCCCCGGGTCGCCAGAAGCACATAGAGAAAAGCTTCGGCAGCCTGTCGCCCGCCGATGGTGCGCAACAGCAGATTATGGCCGTCTTCCACCATCAGAATAAACGGCTCCCGGGACCGTATATAGGCCACCACATCCGTCAGCGCCACGAAAGGGGGAGCCTCGTCGAACCATTGTGCGAAGAGGGCGAGTACATCCTCCTCGCGGCGCAGTCTTTTTCCGATGGATTGCCGGATCAGGGGGTGCCGCGCGCCGTATTCACTGGCGAAACAGTTGACCAGGGTGGTCTTGCCGCTGCCTTCCGGGCCGGTGATGGCCACGCTGCAGGTGCGCCCTTCCTGCCAGCGATTCAGCACCTCGGCAAGGGTCTCCATCTCTTCATCGCGGCCGACGAGAAACTCCCGGCTGCGCAGGGGGCCGCTGTTGAAGAGGCGCCGGTAAACCGGGGGAAGATTTTGGCTTTGCCGAGCCAGTTCGGTTTTGGACGGAAGATCGGCCATGCGCAGCAGTTCTTCCTGCGCCGCCCCTTTGTTGACTTTTAAAAAGGGGAGGAAAACCGCCGCCTTTTTCCGCAGCTGCGCCAGCAGCCCTTTGGCCTCCTGCTGGTCGGCAGGAAGGTTCAGCTCTTTGCTCAAGCGCTTGAACCGGCAGCGGATGGCCAGGAGGCGCCGATGGAATTCCCAGCGCAGGCGCGCCCGCCAGAGGCGGGCCTTGAGCATGTCTTCGTAAAGGAAGGAGGCCAGCCGCTCGTGCTCCAGGTCGAGTTGGGCGGGGAACTCTTCAAAAAAGGAGGCCAGGGGCGCATCGACTTCCTGCAGGCTGGCGGCGGTCTGCTCCAGAACCTCCACAACCAGCTTGCGTATCTCCGCCAGCTTGGCGTGCCATTCGGCCGCTGACAAAGTTTCCTCATCGTCTTTCTGGCGGTTATTCAGCAGCTCGTTGAGCTCTTCGATGGCGGCCGTCAGGTTGAAGCGCAGGTTTCGCCAGCTATCCCCCAACGTCTCTCTGGTTTTCTCGAAAACGGTCTCATAATCCTTGACCAGCCGATGTTCACTCACCTGCTGCCGGTCGGGAAGATGCTGCCGGGCAAGCTGCTGGGCCGGGAGGCGGATCTGGCGATAGCGCCGCTTCAATTGGCCTCGGGCCTGCCAGAACAGAAGGCGGTTAAGGGGCGCCAGGGAGGAGGCGCAGACCCGCTCGAGAAAGGCCGTTTTCTCCCGGGCGAAGATGCTCTGGCCATGGAGAGGCTCGGTGCCTTCCTGACGAGGTTTGATCAGGACGATTTCCTGCGGCAGTTTTTTGATGCAGGCCTGGTAGCCGTCATAAATCTGCTCCAGGCTCTGCCCGACCGGTCGGCGCTTGGAAGTGAACGGTTTGAGCGCCTGGTCTAGCTGATAGCGCACGCGCTGATAGAGCCACAGCATCTGGGCGTCGATTTCACTCGGCAGTTTTTTTGTCGCCTTGTCGTCGCCAGCCTGCCCCTGCGATGTCTCGTCGAAGGCGGCCGTCAGTTTTTCCAGGCTCTTCGCCAGGTCTTCGGCCGCCTTGTCGAGGCTCTGGGACAAGGTTTCCTGGCTTTTTTCGAGGCGCGCAAGGGCGTTTTGCCGAGTTGCGATGAAGGTCGACTCCAGGTCGCCAAAAAACTGCTCCAAAACGGGCAGACCGTCTTCTGTGCCCAGAAAGGAGTCGTGCTTGGCCCGGCGTTCCATGAGGCGCTGGCAGCTTTCCTTCTTCATAGAAATATCCCGGTGGAGGAGGATAAAAGCTTCACAGCCATTTTCTCCTTTTAAAGGCGACGTAAAGGCCCAGGCCGATAGCGATCATGATCAGCCAGAAGGCGGGGTAGCTCCAGCGCCAGGTGAGTTCGGGCATGTAGTGAAAGTTCATGCCGTAGACGCCGGCCAGAAAGGTCAGGGGGATGAAGATGCTGGCCATGATGGTCAGCACCTTCATGACCTCATTCATCCTGTTGCTCAGACTGGACAGGTACAGGTCGAGCATGCCGGTGATGATGTCGCGAAAGGTCTCTACCGTGTCGATGACCTGGATGGTGTGATCATAGACGTCGCGCAGGTAAATTTTCGTCGTATCGCTGATCAGGTCAGACTCGTCCCGCTGCATCCCGCTGATCAGCTCTCTCAGGGGCCAGACCGACTTGCGTAGCAGAATCATCTCGCGCTTGAAGTTGTGAATGGCGTGCAGTGTCTCCTGGTCCGGTTCTCTGATCAGCTCATCCTCCAGATCCTCAATCTGATCGCCAATCTGTTCCATGATGGAAAAATAGTGGTCGACCACGGCGTCAATCAGGGCGTAAGCCAGATAGTCCGCACCCATTTTGCGTATGCGTCCCTTGTTGTTGCGCAGACGGTCTCTGATCTTGTCGAAGACATCCCCCTCCCTTTCCTGAAAGGAAAGTACGAAGTGGTTACCCAGGATGAGGCTGACCTGTTCGGTGCGCACCTCACGGCGCTCTGCGTCGTAAAAGGGCATTTTGAGCACGATGAAGGCGTAATCGTCAAAGGCTTCGAATTTGGGGCGGTGATCGGTGTTGAGGATGTCCTCCTGGACGAGGGGATGCAGGCTGTAGCAGTCACCAATCGTCTGGATGGTCGCCGGATGGTGGATGCCATCGACGTTTATCCAACTTACGGTCGGGCGCTCTTTGAGAGGGCAGCAGGCGGCGGCTTCATCGGCGGAAATGTCTTGTTCCTCCAACTGCTGGGCATCGTAGTCGATATAATGGAGGTGAACGCGTTCCGTACGTTTCTCCCCGACATGAATCAGGGTGCCGGGTGCCGAGCCTGCAGGTTTGCCTCTTTTGCGGATCAGTTTTCTGGGCATGTACCGACCTTTCCAGTCTAAGCGCTTTAAATGATTTCATTATGACGCTTTTTGCCGGAAAATCAAAAGATATGAAGGAGGAATTCCAGTTCCCTTAATCGGTTTAGCGGTACTTTCGGGCGCTGAAAAAAATCGTTGAATCCCTTGTAGCATCATGCGAGATTGGCACTGGATTCGCTATGTGGGAATATATGTGCCACCTGTTAGGCTTTTGGAAGGAGTGGGAAGATGTTTATACTGACGTTGAACTGCTGGAGTTACTCGGTGCGCTATCATCTTTTCGATTGGCGTCGCCGGGTCCTTTTGGCCCGTGGACAGGTGGATCGGGTCGCCGTCGGTGGCACAACCCTGACCCACAACGTGCCGGGTCGTCCGACCCATGTCAGCTTTCAGGACTGTTCCGATCATCGCCAAGCCCTGTCCCTCATCCTCCAAGTGCTCAGCGATGCCGACCAGGGGGTGCTGCAGGAGGGGGAACATCTCGGGGCCATAAGCCATCGCGTCGCCCATGGCGGCGACCGTTTTACCCGTTCGGTGCAGATCGATGGCGACGTGCTGGCAGCCATTAAAGACCTGCGCCGGCTGGCGCCCCTGCACAATGAGCCGAACATCGCCGGCATTGAAGCGGCCATCGCTCTACTGTCCGACGTTCCCCAGGTGGCCGTGTTCGACACCGCCTTTCATCAAACACTGAGCCCGACCGCTTTCATCTATCCTCTTCCCTACGAATGGTACGAAAAGCACCAGGTGCGCCGCTATGGCTTTCATGGCCCCTCGCACCTTTATATGTCCAAGAGGGCGGCCGTGCGCCTTGGCAAGGATCCGGGCACATGCAATCTCATCACCATCCACGTCGATCGCGGCGTTTCCCTCTGTGCCATCCGCCGGGGCCTCTCCGTCGACACCAGCATGGGCATGACGCCTCTGGAAGGGGCCATCATGGGCACGCGTTGCGGCGATATCGATGCCGGTATCCTCCCCTATGTCATGACCCGGGGCGGCTATTCACCGCGGGAGATGGACAGCATTCTCAATCTCGAATGCGGCTTGCGAGGAATCACCGGTCGCTTCAGCGAACGCGGCGATGTGCTGGCTGCCGTGGTGGACGGCGATGAGCGCTGTCAACTCGCACTCCGCATGGAAACCTACCGGTTGCGCAAGTACATTGGCGCCTACATGAGCGCGTTGGGCGGCGTAGACGCCATTGTTTTTACCGCGGGGGCGGGGGACCTTGAGTGGATCAGCCGGGAGCGCATCCTGGCGGACATGGAGTTTTTAGGCATTCACCTTGATTCCCAGCGCAACCGTTCCGCCGTGGCCATGCCGGGGGAAACGACCATCACCCGAGACGATTCGCCGGTCAAGGTCTTTGTGGTGCCGGCCAACGAGGAACGGGTCTTCGCCGAGGACGCCGCCGCGATTCTGGCCGGCACCTATGCGGACCACCTGAGCTATCCCTATTCCTTCATCCGCCCCTGAGGGCTATTCCGTAACGATGAGGATCTGCAGGTCGCAGACGTTGGTATTGGTCGGCCCCGTCTTCAGCAGGCCGTCGATCTGGTCGAAGAAGGTGTAGGCATCGTTGTCGCGTAGAAAGGCGCCGACGGAGAGCCCCTTTTGCTCCGCATCCGCCAGCAGTTCGACGGCGGCGAAGGCGCCGGCGGCCTCGGTGGGGCCGTCGTTGCCGTCGGTGGAGGCCGACAGCAGGTAGAGGCCGAGACAGTTTTCCGGGTCCTGCTGCATCTCCGCCAGGGCTGCCAGGGCGATCTCCTGGTTGCGTCCACCCTTGCCTTTTCCGCGCAGGGTCACGGTGGTTTCGCCGCCGGCGATAATGCAGGCCGGTTTGCGGCTGAGTACACTGGCCTTGCGGATGTCCTTGCCGATCCCTACCAGCACCTTGGCCCATTCACGGGCCTCGCCGCTCACCTGGGAGGTGAGGATGGTCGTGTGGTAGCCCCATTGTCTGGCGGCGTCACGGGCGGCCAGCAGGCTGACATAGTTACTGCCGATCAAAATGTTGGCCACGCGGTCAAAAATGGCATCGCCCGGCTTGGGAGTCTCCTTCAGTTCGCCGGCGGCGCCTCTTTGCAGGACGGCCAGCGCTTTCGCGGGAATTTCGCCGGCGATATCGTATTTATTCAGGATCTCCAGGCAGTCGGCAAAGGTCGTGTGGTCAGGGCTGGTCAGGCCGGAAGCGATGGCGTCGAGGCGGTCGCCGACCACGTCGGAAAGGATAAAGCTCAGACAGCGAGCCGGGGCGATGGCCCGCGCCAGACGACCGCCCTTGATGTCCGACAGGTGTTTGCGGATGGCGTTGATCTCGTTGATGGTGGCGCCGCAGGCCAGCAGGGCGCGGGTGACCTGCTGTTTGTCGGCCAGACTGAGGCCCTCCACCCTGTTGTCGCCCTGGAAAGGGCAGGCCAGCAGGGCGGAGCCGCCACCGGAAATAAGATGAATGACCAGGGTTTTTTCGTCCGCGGCGGCGGCCATCTCCAGCATGCGTTGGCCGGCCAGGACGCTGGCGTCGTCCGGTACGGGATGGCCGGCCTCCAGGGTTTCAATATGGTTAAGCGTTTCGGTGTGACCGTACTTGACGGCGATGAGGCCCCGGTCGATGCGCGCCCCGAGGATCTCCTCGAAGGCCAGAGCCATCTTGGCCGTCGCCTTGCCCGTCCCCATGACATAGAGCTGCCGGTAGTCGTTGAGATCGACCTCGATAAAATCGTCCTCGATATCGATGGTCAGCAGGCTGCCGTTTAAGCGCACACGATTGAGAATCATGCGATAGGGATCGACCCTCGCCAAGGCAGCGGTAAAGATGTCGTTCAGGTGCTTGAATTCGGTGGCTCGGATCATGTCCTCTGCTCCTGTGATTTAAGGAGAGCCTTTTATCACAAAAAAGAAATAACGCATTAAAGAGGTGGTTGGAAATAAAAAAACAGGTCGAATGTGAGCAGATGCCCCTAAATGGCTCAAATAATCAGCCGCCACCGCCAAAATACCGTCATGGTGTTACTGCATGAATAATCAAATCGTCTATAATTATGCTTGTCAAAATCGTTTTGGCGGAACATTTGCCTGGTGAGGTGTCCCCTGAACATGGAGCTGATGAACGCTGAAGGAGGAGAATATGAAATTTTTTACGTGTTTGAGTGTTTTTCTGCTGCTGCTTCTACCAGGGGCTGAAGCCCTGGCAGAAGACCAGAAATGGAGCGATGAGGCGGAATTGTCCTATGTCGATACCAGCGGCAACACGGAAGTTACCACGCTTTCGGCTAAAAACAAGCTTCAGGTGAACCTCACCGAACGGATTCTGGCGACCTGGAAACTGCAGGCCTTGTACGGCGAGACGGATGGGGAAAAAACAGCGGAATCGTACATGACGGAGCTGCGGGGGGACTATGCCCTGTCCGAGCGGCTCTTTACTTTTGGCACGGCCGGGTGGCTGCAGGATAAGTTCGCCGGTACCGACAGCCGCTATACCTTTGGCCTGGGCCTCGGCTACAAATTTCTGGACGGCCCCAAGCACTTTCTGCGCGGCGAGGCCGGCCTGACTTATACCATGGATGAATACACGGACGGCTCTTCCGAAGAATATCTGGGCGGGCGCCTTTTCGGTGAATACCAATACCAGTTTACTGAAAAGAACCGTTTTTCGCAGACCCTCGAATATCTGCCTGATTTCGAGACTTCGGACAACTGGCTGCTGAACAGCGAGACGGCCCTGATCGCAGCCCTAAACAGTTTTCTGTCCATGAAAACCAGTTATGTCGTGAAATACGACAACGAGCCGGCGCCGGGCTCGGAAAAAACCGACAGAATCCTCGGCGTGGCCCTGGTCGTCAATTTCTGAGCAGGTATTCTCACAGGTATAAAAAAAGACGGATCACTCGCCAAAGTGATCCGTCTTTTTTTATGATCTCTTTTCGTTTTGCTACAAGGTTTCGTAAAAGGAAGGTTTGAGGTAGCGGAAGGTCTCGACGAAACGGTCAAAGGCCTCCACGTCTGCCTGATCGTAGTCGGCTTCCGCCGGCCGCCATTGGGTATAGTAGAAGGCGACGACCCGCTCGCCTCGGCGGGCAAAGACGATTTTGCTCCAGACCTTGTGGCCCTTGACAGGCTCAATCCCTTCGGTGTCGGCGATCAGCGCTTCCTTTCCGAAGAGAGTCGTCTTCTCCAGGGTCGGTTTGGCGAACTGTACCCGGGAGGCCCAGAGGAATCGTTTGAAAAACTCCGGTACCCGCTGCTCGAAATCGAGGGAATAGCCAAAGGGCTCTTCCGCATAGGCCAGGGTGGACTGGCAGGGATAGCTGCCCCGACACAGCTTCATGTACGCCAGGGAATAATCGTCCTCGTCAAGTTGGACAAGCTCCCAGGGGGAAGGCGGTGCCACAAAGGCGAACTCGTCCTGCCACACCGAGGTGCCGTTTTCCTGAACCTGAAGGGGGGATGGTGGCGGGGCGGCGGCGGGTAACCAGGCACAGCCGGAAAAGAGCAGAAAAATTGCCAGAATAAACAGTTGTCGCCATAGACCGGTGAGGGAAAAGATCATGGGGTCACCTCCTCGGCATGCAGTTTTTTAAGAACCTGCAAGACTTCGTGATAATTCGGGTTGCCGCTTTTGGTGTAGCGGATAATTCCCCACTTGTCGATGACCACGGTCCTGCGGGCAAAAACGGGTGACCCCGGCCCATAGGCACCGAGCCAGGTCCCCAAGTAGGTGGACGTATTGGAAAAAAGCGGAAATGTCAGACCGTATTCGGCGGCGAAGTATTTAAGGGTGTCGACATTGTCCCGGCTGACGCCCGCGACGCGGGCGTTGAAGCGGTCATAGAGATAGAGATTCCTCTGATGACCCTCCATTTCACCCGTTCAGACAGGGGTGAAGGCAGCGGGGAAGAAGGTCAGGATCAGGTGATGTTTTCCATAAAAGTCCCGATCATAGGAAAAAAGGCGATCCTGGCTGCTCGCCAAGCTGAAAATGGGGACACTGTCCCCGAGCCCGCGATAGGAGATGCCTTCTTCTCCGGCTCCCCACAGACTCAATGGGGCCAGCAGCAGAACTGCCCCTGCCAGCAGGATGAATTTGAGTTGATGCATCGTTTATTGCCTCCCTTTTGTGCCGTCGTGAGTAGACGGTTGGTTTATTTCCCACAATAGTAGCGGAGAAACGTCAGGTCGCAAGTCGACGTCAGGAGAAGAAGCGGCTGAAGTCGTTGAACAGCGCCAGCCCCATCAGCAGCAGCAAGAGGAGAAGACCGAATTTCAGGGCGGTTTCCTGGGCCGCCTGTGGCAAGGGACGCCTGAAGATCAATTCGATGAGAAAAAAGACAAGATGTCCGCCGTCCAGCACCGGAACAGGGAGCAGATTCAAAAAGCCGAGCTGAATGCTGAGAAAGGCCAGAAAAAGCAGCGTGGCGGCGATTCCCGTTTCGGCCGCGGCCCCTGCCGTCTGTACAATCATGACCGGCCCGCCGATATTGTCGGTGGAAATGTTGCCGGCCACCAACTGACGCAGGAAGTCACCGGTGAGGCGCATCAGTTCCACCGTCTTCTGGGCCCCGGCCTTGATGGCCTCAAGAGGAGGAAAGTGTTTCAGGTAGGTTTCCTGAAGCGGCGAGATGCCGATCAGGAAACGCCCCTGTGCGTTCTGCTCTGGCAGCATGGTGAAGTGAAGAAGACCATTCTCGCGTTGTACCTCCACATCGATTTCATCACCGCCGGAGGCATTGATGACCGTGCCCACATCGTACCAGCTGTTGATGGGCGTGCCGTCGATGGCGACAATGCGGTCCCCCACGCGCAGACCCACTTCTCCGGCAGGATCCCCTTCAAAGACCTCGCCGAGAAGGGCTACCTGCTCCGGAAAAATCCCGACACTGCGCAGGTCATAGCTCTCGCCGGCGACCTTGGCGAGTCGCAGGTCCTGCCGCTGCCCCTGGCGGCGGATGGTGATGTTCACTTCCTCTTTCGCGGCCATGGCGAATACGGAATTGGCGTCTTCCCAGGTGGCGACCGAGCGCCCATCGATGCTTTCGAGCAGATCGCCAGGCAAGAAGCCACCGTCGTCAGCTTGGCTTTCAGTGGCAATATAGCCAATGTGGGGTGTTTCTATCTGGTAGGCGGGCGTCTGCACCCCGACAATGTAGGCGACAGGCAGGATGAGAAAAGGAAGCAACAGGTTGGTCAGTGGCCCCGCCGCCACAATGGCCATGCGGGTGAGAACCCCTTTGTTCGTGAAGGCCCTGTCGTCGTCGCTGCAGACAGGTTCTTCTTCAGGACCGTTCTTGCGTTCGCCGTGCATCTGGACATAGCCCCCGAAGGGGAGAAGGCAGACGAGGTATTCCGTTTCTCCCTTTTTCCAGCCGAGCAGACGGGGCCCGAAGCCGAGGGAAAAGCGAAGGACCTTGACGCCGGACCATTTGGCGACAAGAAAGTGGCCCAGTTCATGAACAAATATAAGGATGCCGAGGGTCATTATGCCCCAAAAGGCGGTCATCATGGTTGGTCTCCAGGGTAGGTTGTTTTGTCGGTCAGGCGGTCAACGTGGGTTCATGGGACGCCGAAACCGATGGCGCAGGCTGGCAAAGAGGGAAGAAAGCAGGTAACCCAACCCCGCCAGCAGAACAGTGGTGGCCCCGGCGGGAAGATCCGGCTGGTAGGAGATGAAGAGTCCGCCGGTCGTGAAAAAAGCTCCGAAAAGAGTCGCCAGCACCATCATCTTAGCCAGAGAGTGAACAAAATGTCCAGCAATGGCTGCCGGCAGTGTGAGCAGGGCAATGACCATGATCAAACCAACCACCTGGATCAGGATGACGACGGTCAGGGAAACAAGGGCGAGAAGCAGCAGATAGAAGAGGTCGACGCGAACGCCCCGCAGGCGGGCGAATTCCTCATCGAAGGCCACGGCCAAAAACTGCTTGTAGAAAAGAAGGATAATGAGGGCGATGGCCAGGTCGAGGATGAAAATAAGATAGAGGTCTTGTCGGGGGATCATGAGAATGTTGCCGAAGAGATAGCTCATGAGATCGACGTTGTAGCCCGGGGTACGGGCGATGAACAGCACGCCGGTGGCCATGCCCACGGACCAGAGCGCGCTGATGATGGTGTCTTCCTGCTGTTTCCAGTGCAGGTTGATCCAGCCGATGATACCCGCCGACAGGAGGGCGGCCACAATGGCGCCGCCAATGGGGCTATAGCCGAAATAATAGGCTATCCCCATGCCGCCCAGCACGGCGTGGGCGATGCCGCCGGCAATATAGCCGATGCGCTTGACGACGACAAAGGAGCCGACAATGCCGCAGGCAATGCTGGCCAGCAGTCCACCAATGAGGGCGTTTAGCATGAAGGTCTGGTTCAGCACGGCTTCAAAAAAGGTTTCCATGGATCCTTTATTTCTTAAGAACAGTGTGATGATGGACCATCTGCATGGGCATCCCGTAAAGGTTCTCTATTACTTCGCCGCTAATGTCGGAAGTGGCATGGCACACCAGGGTGCGGTTGAGACAGGCGACGCGGCTGACGTAGCCGGAAATAAAACCGATATCATGGGAGACGACGATGACGGTGACGCGCTCGTTAAGGCGCTGGAGCAGGTCGAAGACGCCGGCTTCGACCCGCGGGTCGATATTGGCCGTGGGCTCGTCGAGAATGAGCACCTCCGGTTCGCAGGCCAGCGCCCTGGCGATGAGTACCCGCTGCCTCTGCCCGCCGGACAGGGTAGAGAGGGGGCGATCCTGCAGGTCTAGTATTTCCGCTTCGGCCATGGCCTGCCGCGCGACCTGCCGATCTTTTTCGCCATAGCCGAGGATTGATCTCGTTTTGCCGAGTCTTCCCTGCAGAACCGTATCTAAGACACTGATGGGGAAACGGCGGTCAAAAGTGGCGAACTGAGGTACGTAACCCAGTTTCTGGCAGGCCTGGCCGGGCTGTTTCCCGAAGACCCGTACGCTTCCCGAGGTCGGCGAGAGAAGTCCCAGGATCAATTTGAGCAGGGTGCTCTTGCCACTGCCGTTGGGGCCGACAATGCCGAGAAACTCACCCTGTTCAATGGACAGAGTGACATTGTCCAGCACGGGGATCTCATCGTAACGGAAAAAGACCTGGGCGAGCTCAATGACGGCCGGGCTCATTTCTTATCCATCGCCGCGGCGAAGACCTCCGCGATGTGGCGCATGTTGGTTGGATAGTCCTCGGCGAGAGGATCGATGGCTATGACCGTGGCCCCGATGGAACTGGCGATATTCTCTGCCAGTCGGCGGCTGAATTGCTGCTGCACAAAAATGACGCGGATGTTCTGCTCCCTGGCTTCGTCGATCAGGCGGGCCAGGGTTCTGGCCCCCGGTTCCTTGCCTTCCATTTCGATGGGTACCTGCAGCAGGTCGTAGGTGTCGGCAAAATAGCCCATGGAAGGGTGAAAAATGAGAAAGCGGCGATTGGTCAGGGGAGACAGTTTCGTCCGGATATCCCGGTCGAGGGATTCGAGGTCAGCCATCAGGGCCTTATAGTTGCTGCGGTAGGTCGCTTCTCCAGTCGGGTTGAGTGTCGCCAGCACGGACAGTACCCTGCCAGCCATGACTTGAACGAGTTGGGGGCTTGTCCAGACATGGGGGTCTTTAAGTCCCTCGGCGTCCTCTTCATCGTGATGGTCGTGGCCATGATCGTGATGGCTGTGGCTTTCGATGGAGCGCAGAGCGAGTCCTTCGCGCAGATCAATGATGCGCAGGTCCGGATTGTTGGCACGGATGCGCTCCATCCAGACCGTTTCAAAAGCGACCCCAATGCGAAAATAAACGGCGGCCGTGGCCAGCGTGGCCATCTGCTTTGGCGTCGGCTCATAAGTGGCCGGGCTACGGCCTGGCCCCACCATGACCGAGACCTCTACATCGTCACCGCCGATGCGTTCGACGATATATTTCTGCGGCAGAACACTGACAAAAACCTGAAGGGGCGCAGCCTGCGACGGCCACGCCGCCAGGAGGATGGCCAGCAGAGGAAAAAGCAGGGCTTTTCTCATGATATTCATTGTCCTTTGATGAGCCGGACCGACAAGCTTCGCGGCTGATTTGTGGGCGAATCAAGGTATATCGGATGTGGGCCTATTTTTCAATGGAGAATTCCCCATCTCAGGGTCCTGACCCGGAGTCTTCCTCGGGGGAAATAAAAAATCGGTTGTCAAATGGCCACAATCCCGAGAGAATGCGAGTCGATGTCGTTGAACCTCTCGGCGTGGCCGCAATGATGTCCTTCGGCGCAAGAGTTCAGGATATGCCCATGTTTATCATCATTCTGACAACTGTTCTTACTCTCTCGGCCCTCTATGCCCCGCAGCCGCTCTTGCCGGTCATCGTGCGGGAGTTTGCCGTGTCTTCCGAGACCGCTGCCCTGTTGACCACGGTGGCTTTTATCCCTCTGAGTCTGGCCCCTCTCGTCTATGGTTTCGTGTTGGAGACGGTTTCTCCCCGGCGCATGCTGAAAGTGGCTGTCTTTTTGCTGGCCGTAACAGAATTGTGGTTTTACTATGCCCCTTCCTTCGCGGAACTGATGGTCATTCGCCTCCTGCAAGGTCTGCTGATACCCGCCATGCTGACGGCGCTCATGACGTATGTGTCAGAGCAGGCCGGCCCTTCCCGCATCCAGCGTGCCATGGCCGTCTACGTGACGGCCACGATTCTCGGCGGTTTTCTTGGTCGGGCCTGCTCTGGATTTATCGCCACCACCTGGGGGTGGCGCCACAGTTTTCTCCTTCTGGCCATCAGCCTTGCCATCTGCTTTGTCTTTCTCTTTAGCCTGAAGGGGCCCGAGTCACTGAGTGTCAGTCGACCAAAAGCCGACCTGCTGTGGAAGACGCTGTCTCACCCTCTTTATCGCCGCATCTATCTCCTGATCTTCTGCCTTTTTCTGGTCTTCGCGGCCATCATGAACTTTCTGCCTTTCCGCCTGACTGAAATCAGTGACCAGGCCAATGAATTCCGCATTGGTCTCATGTATTCCGGTTATGTCATGGGCATGGTGACCTCCCTCATGGCGGTGCGGTTCAGTGCGTGGCTGGGCGGCAGCAGGCGCGCTATCCTTGCCGGCATGGGAGTATTCTGTCTGGCGTTGCTGGGGCTGGCGACCGACCATGTCACCGTTTTGTTTGTGGTTATGTTTCTCTTTTGCGGCGCCATGTTTCTTGTTCATTCGACGGCCACCGGCCACCTCAACCGCCTGGCCACCAGTCACAAAGGGGTGGTGAACGGCGTCTATGTCGCCTTTTATTACGGTGGAGGGGTGGTCGGTTCCTATCTGCCGGGTCTCATTTACAAGGGGTGGGGATGGTTGCCCTTTATCTTGTGTTTGCTGGGCATTGCGCTGGTGGGAATGCTTACTCTGACCGGTGTTCAGGCGGGTGCGCCGCCCAAAAGAGTAGTTGACACCTGAATGGGCGACAGGTTATGAATGTGTTGGCCAAAAGCCTGCCACACATGTATCCATGTCAACTCTTCGCTAGGTGAAAGGAAACGAAATGAAAAGGCAAAGTTTCTCTCTCGTCGCCATCCTCAGCCTCCTCTTTGTGGCTACGGGATGTACGGCCCAGGAAAAAGCACCAGAACTTAAAGACCTTAAAGACAAGGTCAGCTACAGCATCGGTTTGGATATCGGTCGCAACTTCAAGGCGCAGGGCGTCGAGGTCGAGCCGGCCCTTCTTCTCAAGGGTATGAAGGACGCGCTCGCCGATGCTCAGCCCATGCTGACCGACGAACAGATTGAAGAGACGATGACTGCTTTTCAGCAGCAGATGATGGAAAAACAGCAGAAAATGATCAGCGAGCTGGCTGAAACGAACAAGAAGGAAGGCCAGGTTTTTCTGGCTGAAAACGCCAAGAAAGAGGGCGTTGTCAGTCTTCCCAGCGGCCTGCAGTACAAGGTCGTCAGTGCAGGCGAGGGAGCTTCTCCCAAGGCGGAAGATACGGTTTCCGTTCACTATCGTGGAACCCTTGTGGATGGCACCGAGTTTGACAGCTCTTACAGTCGAGGTGAGCCGGCAACCTTCCCCGTCAATGGGGTAATCCCGGGTTGGACCGAGGCCCTTCAGCTCATGAAAAAAGGAGCCAAGTACGAGTTGTATATTCCGGCTGAATTGGCCTACGGCCAGCGTGGCGCCGGGCCTGCCATCGGCCCCAATGCTACCCTGATTTTCGAAGTTGAATTGCTGGAAATAGAACCTAAGTAGTATTTCACGGTAGAGTGCTGGCGGCCGCCAGGGCAATTAAACTGCCCTGGCGGCCTTTTGTTTTGAAGGATGACGGATAATCATCCCAACCAAAAGCAAGAAGGCTTGCCGAAACAAGATGAGCCTTCTGGAAAGGACTTTTCATGGCAGCAGCAAAAAGTGGCGATTCGATCAAAGTACATTATGCAGGACGTCTTGAGGACGGGACTGCCTTTGACAGTTCAAAGGGGGGCGAACCTCTTAGCTTGACGCTTGGGCAGGGCGAGGTTATCCCCGGATTTGACGAGGCTATCGTCGGGATGCAGGTTGGTGAGAGTAAAACAATCACCATCGGGGCTGAGCAGGCCTATGGTCCCCGCATTGACGAGCTCGTGATTGAACTGGCCCGAAAGGATCTGCCGGGAGATCTTGAATTAACTCTGGGCCGCCAATTGGAGGTTACCCAGGAAGAAGGCGAGCCTTTCGTCGTTGAAGTCACCGATCTGACGGATGTGACCGTTACCCTCGATGCAAACCATCCTTTGGCTGGTAAAGAACTGACCTTCGATATCGAACTGGTAGAAATTCTCTGATATTGAGCCGTTTTGTGGACGATGTCAGTTAAGTGGAAAAATTAAAAAAAGCCGAAGATATCTTCGGCTTTTTTTTTTCGATTCTATGATAGGCTTGTTCCTGTTGACGTTATCGTAGGCTCTTAATCGACGGCGTTTTTTTTGCATAAGGATTTCTCGTCCGGGCAATAACGTGCTAATTTGGTCTATCCGCACCGTGCGACCGGCCAAATGCCGTTATTGTCTGTCATCCTTGTGACGATTTCGGGAGGAATGCTGTGGAACGGAAGAAAATTTTACTTGTCCAGAAGCCAGAAATCGTCACCGCGATGGAAAATTCCTTTTTTCACCGGGCCGGTTTTGATTTTCTGCTGGCTTCCGATCAGGCTACGGCCATGTCTCTGGTGGAAGAGGAGGATCCGGTTCTTGTCATTGTTGAAGCCGATTCCGACTCTCTCAACGGAGCCGAACTCAGCCAGCGGATCAAGAGCGACCCTTTTCTGCGCAATACCCACATCCTGCTGATTGTTAAAGAGAAGGAACAGGTCAGGCAGGGGAGCGTTTGTGATGCAGTGATCGCCAGGCCGTTCGAAGCTAAGGAGCTGGTGGCCGCAGCCTGTGATGTCCTCGGCATTGTCGATCCCGCCGCCCCGCGCAAAGAAGTTGAAGTCCCTGTTCTTTGCGGCCCTGATACTTTTCATTTGCGGCCGGGGTACACATTCAATCTCAGTACGGGCGGCGTTTTTATCGAGACGGCCGAACTGTTGCCCATCGATACGGTGGTTCTTCTCGAAATATCCCTGCCTGTTGCCTCTTTGAGTTGCCGTGGGCGGGTCGCCTGGGTTAACCATCCGGAGTGGATCAAGGCCAAAACCCTGCCAATCGGCATGGGGATCGAATTCACCGACATTCCCGAAACCTATCGAGCCCTGCTTGTGGAGCATCTCGATGCTATTCCCGAATGAGACGGGTCTCTTTTGCAAGCTAGTCCAGGGTTATGATCACGACATGTTCAACGTAAAAAGGCACCTTCTTGCGAAGGTGCCTTTTTACGTTTTTCAGCTGACGCACGACGATCAGGAGTCGGCTTTCCAGTGCCCATGCAGGTTGCAGTATTCACGGGCGGTGACTTTGCTGGCGGAGACGGGGAAGGTGGCCTCTGGTTTGTCTCCGGGGTTCAGAAACTGTCGGTACACCTTGCCGTCGGCAATGATCTCGATCCATTCAATGTAGTGCTTTTCTTCCATTGGATGGGCAACGCTGCCAACTTTAACGGTGATGGAATTCTTGCCAATTTCGATCACGGGGACATGTTTTTCCTTGGCGGCATCGACCGTATTTTCGGTCATAAGCTTCATGTTCTCACCACAGCATACCAGGTCGCCTGCACCGGCGTGCAACACTTCTACGATGTTGCCACATACGTCACATTTGTACACTTCCAGTCTCTTGGGCATGTGCTCCTCCTTCAATCAGTAGTTTTCGCCGAGCAGTTCAAAGTGAGCTTGCGGATGGTCGCAGGCCGGACATTTGTCAGGGGCCTCAGGGCCTTCGTGAAGATATCCGCAGTTGCGGCAACGCCAGACCACGGTTTCAGGCCGCTTGAAGACGCGGCGGTTTTCAATGTTGGCGAGAAGGTCGAGGTAGCGCTTTTCATGCTGTTTTTCGGCGACTGCAATGGCCATGAAGACATCGGCGATGTCATTGAAGCCTTCCTGGCGGGCAATTTCAGCAAACTCGGGGTACATTGTGCTGTGCTCGTAATTTTCCCCGCCAGCCGCTTCTTTGAGGTTGTCAGCGGTGGTGCCGATGACTCCGGCAGGAAAGGACGCCGTGATCTCGACTTCACCGCCTTCAAGCATCTTGAAAAGGCGTTTGGCGTGCTCTTTTTCCTGGTTGGCGGTCTCTTCAAAAATGTCTGATATCTGCACGAAGCCTTCTTTTTTAGCCTGGGCTGAAAAATACGTGTAGCGATTGCGGGCCTGGCTTTCGCCAGCGAATGCAGTCAGGATATTTTTTTCAGTTTTGGTGCCTTTCAGTGAAGCCATAATGTCTGTCTCTCCTTTTGATGTGATAATTGGTGCCGGTTCTTGGCAACGATCAAAACTGTAACACATTCAGTCATAAATGCAACTGGGGCAAGATTTAATCATTTAATGTATCCGAAGCTTTTCCGCTTAGGGGGATGGGGCGTTTTTACGAAGAAAGGACATCTCCTTTTCAATCTTGTCTGCATTGCCAGTATTCAACTCCAGCAGACGGCGCAGATGACTCATCGTTTCCAGATCCATCTCCGTAAAGCGGAAACCGATGCTGTCCTGATGAAAGTGAATGGCTTCCGCCGTGAAATGCAGGACGATGTCGCTGTTCAGAAGTGGAATATCCAGTTGGCAGACATCGTTGTGGTGCAGCGGTGGCAGGCTGTCAAAGTGAAGCAGCGCGCCCTTTAGGGCGATATCCTGCAAGTTGCCGGAATGAGACTGGCCTTTATGACTCAGGGTGAGATTCGCCGCAAAGGGGATGCGACCGAAACGTCGTGGCGTGGTCATGGTCATATCTCCTCAATGAAAGGGGTACGACTATAAGTATATAAAGAAAATGACCTGTTGCCAGTGGGACGAGGTGCTTTTTGAAGAATCAGCATAGAGCAAGGGCCACCGCTGCGTGGTGGCCCTTGCCAAGAAAGCCTATGGAGTAAGTCGATTTGCTATTTTCTGATACGGCGGTAAAGGGTCAGTCCCAGAAGGCCTGAGCCGAGAAGGAGCAAGGTGCCGGGTTCGGGCACAGGCGGAGGTGCGTCACCGTCACGGACATAAATGCTTCCAAAGTCGTCATATTCAAACCCGCCAATATGGGCAGCGAAATGGCCGTTGCCATTGCCGGCCGGATCGGCGGAGAGGAGGAAGAAGTTTTCCTCGGTGATGGCGGCGATATAATCGATGTCAAAACTCAAACTGAGACTTCTCTTTCCAGGGTCCACCAATTCGAGATCAAAGAGCCCAAAACCGGCTACATTGTTGTTGATAAAGTTCACGTTCCAGGTGTTGGGGTCAAGATTGAGGAACATGCCTTCGGTGAGGCTCAGGTCGGTATTGAAGTAAAATTTGTCCAGACCGAAATTGTCGCCGCCGTTGAGAAAGGCACCCATCCCATCTGCCAGGTTGATTTCGAAATGGAAGACGCTGTTATCGCCGGCATCGACAAAGCCTGTAACCGTGGCATAGGTCATGGTGGGCATGCCAGGCTCGTTGGGAGTGGTCAGATCCACAACGAAGGCCAGAGCGGAACTCCCGGTTAGAACCAGAGCGAGCAGGGTTGAAAACAGTAATTTTTTCATGGCGGCTTCCTTTCGGCTCGTTTTGCGCTAAGCCCTATTGTTTTCTTTGTTAAATAGCAAAAAAAGTGCCGTTCTTTAAGTGGCCGGAATTACAGGATAATTCATGGGAGAATGAGTTTTGGAAGATGTGGTGTAAAGAAAGGCGACACTTGTGATGGAAAGGGAAGGAGCTTTTGGGGGCGATTGGAGGGCGACATAGATGGCGAGCGAGATTCAGATAGCCCTGCGGTGTAAAAAAACTCGACGTTTCATTGTTCGGAGGGATGGTTAAGGGGAGAGAAGGCGTTTTTGTTCGGCCGGTGACAGGGTGTCGACGTAATCCATCATGCCTTTGAAGGTATTGCCGAGGAAATAACGCTCTCTGGCCTGAATGTCGGAGGGCAGCTCGAAGATATGCCGGAAGATGGTGTCATGGGCCAGAAGCCAGTCCATCAGTTCTGACTCACGATCATCGGGGTCGGATTGGCTCGTTTCAACGGCGCCCCTCACCCATAGAATCAGTTGGTCGCGGCCAATTCGAAGATGTCTGGGGGCATCGTCAACCAGCCCATAGTGGGCAAAGACCATGCGTTTTGGCGCCAGGGTCAGCATACGGTCTATGGAATCGAGCGCCACCTGCAAGATGAAACGAGGCGGTGTTGCCGGACGCATATAGGTCCCCCCGGGCACCTCGGCATGCACACCCGCCACCTCTCCGGCAAAAAGCACATCGTCCATCAGGTAGCTGACGTGATGTGCGGCGTGTCCCGGTGTGCGAATGGCTCGGATGGCACCGCCGGCCAGTTCTTCCTCGAAGTGGATTCTGTCTGCGGGTACATCCACAATCTCGCCGTAGGTATCCGCAAGTGTCCCCAGTACCTTGCGGGAGCCCTGCCAGAGTTTGTCAGGGGCGATCAGGTGGGGAATTCCCTCGGGATGGCAGATGACGTGGGCGTCGGGAAAGGTTTGGAGAAGGGCGCCGGTACCGCCGGCATGATCAATATGGATATGGGTAAGCAGCACGTAATCGAGGTGGGAGACTCCGAGTTTATGCAGTTTCTCAAGCAGGATGGGAATGGTGGAAAGCGGACCGGGGTCAACCAGCAGGCTGATATGGTTGTCCCTGTAGAGCCACGCACTGATAAACTGGCGAAAGCCTGTATGGCGGGGCTGGTCGAGATCGATACAGTGAAGATTGTGCAAGTCCATGAAATGAGCTCCGGCCTGCTCTGCCGAGAAACACAGGCATGAACAAAACAGGCACCTGCCGTGCCTCGACAAGTGCCTGTTTTTAATTTGTGGAGCCGCCCATCGGAGTTGAACCGATGACCTACGCATTACGAGTGCGTTGCTCTACCTCTGAGCTAGGGCGGCGCAGCCATGAGGTTCATGTATTTAGCGCAATTTGCGTGGATTGTCAATCAGTTTCAGGCCGCAGTCCAGTCCCTTCTTGTCAGGAATGCCGTCATTCTTCCGGCTGGGTCGGCTCTTTGATCAGTCGATGTTTGATGCGATGGGTCAGCCCCCAGGCGGCGGCAAGGACAACAGGGACCAAGGCTGCCAGAAGGATGGGTTTTTCAAGTCTCCAGGTGTCAAGGGGCAGGCCGTTAAAGATGTAGCTGAGCAGCCCCACCATGTAATAGGTGATGGCCACGACCGAAAGGCCTTCAACGGTTTCCTGCAGTCGAAACTGGAGGCGACTACGGCGATTCATAGCGCCGAGCAGTCCTTTATTCTGTTCCTGCAGGGTGAGATTGACCCGGGTGCGCAGCATGTCGCCGGCTCTCTCGATGCGGCGAGAGAGATCCTCCATCCAGTTGCTGACCGATTCACAGGTGCGCATGCCGGGGTTCAAACGCCGGGTCATGAATTCGGTGGCGGTCATGTGTCCTTCTATTTTGCTTTCTCTTATATTCCTCAATCGCGAATGAACAAGCTCGTGATAGGCACGTGTAGCAGAGAAACGATAATTGGTTTCCGTGCGAAAAGTCTCGAGACGCGTCGACAGCAGTGACAGATTCTGAAGGAGAGAGCGTTCGTCGACGGCGCTGCCGCTGGACTGGACCCGGGCCAATAAATCCGCCAGCTCCCTGTCCATGTCATGAAGCTGAGTCGAAAGGTGCTTGGCCAGGGGGATGGAGAGTTGGGCCAGCAGGCGATAGGTCTCCAGTTCGATAATCCGCTGAATGAGGCGGCCTGTCTGCTGGTCTGAGCTGCCGCGGTTCTGAACAAGGAAACGGCCGAATCCGTCACTGTGTAGCCTGAAGGCTGTGCAGAAAAAGGCTTTGCCTTCGCGCGGAGCGCTGATGATGAGTTTATGGCCTTCAAAGTAGCGTGTCAGGTCTTCGGGGTCGATGGCGAGAAGGCCTCCATCGACCACAACATGAAAAGCGGCAATTGCCTCGCCCGGCAGCATGGAGAGCCAGTCGGGAGGGATCAGGCCGATGGCAGGCTGTCGAAAGGGTTCAGGCCCAGCCTGTTCGCTGCGAAGAAAGGTCAGGGCGTAAAATTCCATGTGCCGTTCCCAGCGAAGCGTGAAACCACCGAAGTCCTGCTGGTAAGAACCCATGTCGGGAGGGGGAGGGTTGACGCTGTAGCGACGGCAGAGTTCGCAAAGGTGAATAAAGGCGTTGTCCATTTCCTGCGGCTGCGCTTTGAAGGCCAGATGGCTGATCAGTTGTGGTGCAGTGATGACCTGGAAAGGGCGGGCGTGAAGTTCGTTATAGAGATCGTCTCTTTGCGGGTGGGTAGAGAAGGGCAGGGAAGCGGGGGGCATGGCAGTCAATCCTCCGTGATGAGATGCTAGAGGATAACTTGTGGCGGGTGAGAGTGCAACCGTGTATACACGACAAGTGAGGGGGGGGGGGGGGGGGAGGGTTTGACCTTCTGAAAAAGAAAAAAGCCTGTGGCTAACCACAGGCTTTTTTCACATATTGATGCTGAAGGATCCGGCTTAGATCTTCCGCACGTTGGCCGACTGGGGGCCTTTCTGACCTTGGGTGACGTCAAACGTAACGCGGTCACCTTCGGCGAGAGACTTGAAGCCATCGCCCTGAATTGCTGAGAAGTGAACGAATACATCGGGTCCGTTGTCCTGCTCGATAAAACCAAAACCCTTTGCGTCATTGAACCATTTTACAGTGCCTTGTGCCATTTTTTCTACTCCGTGTTCCCCTTTATAGGGGCTTTGTGTTGTGCAAGCTCCGGTATCTGCTGAAAATAAAAAAACACAGAACCCAAGAAGGTCTGTGTCTTTTCTACCTGATCGACGCCATGTCAATCTATCGGGCAACAGAAAATAAACAAAGCTTGCTTGATTGTGGAAACCCTAGCATGAGTGAAATTTAAAATGCAAGCGTTTTTTTGTTTTTTTCATGGCGGGAGAATTCCTGCGGGTTCTGCCATGATTTTCGGTTTGACAGGGTCAGGGAGGTTGGCGTATACAGTCTGCTTTTGTGCCTGTGCTGATGTCCCTCGATGGGTTGCTTTCTTCAGGGCGAAACCATCGACCATCTATTTAAGAGAGGAATTTGTCATGATGAATCTGAAGCCTGAGGTTGTGGCTCAACTCGAGCGCGTGCTCGGCTCTGTGGAAATGCTTCTGCCCAAGGCGGTCAAACCTGTCGACTGGTCAAGCTGTTATGCCGCCAACTGGCGTCGCCACTCCTTTTCTGGCTATCTGGAGCGGGTCAAGGTGACGGACAATACGACCCTTGGTGAGTTGCTTGGCGTTGAGGAGCAGAAACAGATCATGATCAACAATACCCGCCAGTTTCTTGCCGGCCTTCCCGCCAACAACGCTCTTTTGTGGGGTTCGCGCGGCACGGGAAAATCATCCCTCGTCAAGGCTCTGCTTAATGAGTACGCGCCTAAGGGACTGCGGGTTATCCAGGTGGAAAAAGAGGACCTTATCTATTTGTCAGAAATATTTTCTGCCGTTGAGAACGAGCCCTACCGCTTTATCCTGCTATGCGACGATCTGACTTTCGAAGTGGGAGAACTCAGCTACAAAATGCTTAAAAGTGCTCTCGACGGCTCGGTCTACTCGGCCCCGGAAAACGTGCTGATCTACGTCACCTCCAATCGGCGCCACCTGCTGCCCGAATATGAGGGGGATCACCTGGGCGGCAAATATGTCAAAGGCGAGCTGCAGCAGAGCGAGGCCATGGAGGAAAAAGTCTCTCTTTCCGACCGCTTCGGCCTCTGGGTGGCCTTTCATGTCTTCTCGCAGGACCGCTATCTCGACGCGGTGCGCCTGTGCATCGAGCGCGAGGCGCGCAAGCGGCAGGTGGAGATCCCCTGGACCCGCGAAGTGCAGCAGGAGGCCATCCAGTGGTCCCATGACAAAAGCAAGCGCTGCGGCCGCACGGCCTTTCAGTTCTCCAAGAACTACGTGGGACGTTATCTTCTTAAATAAAAGAAACGTTTCGGTAAATATTGATACAACTCAACAGATGGCCAGCGGTTTCACACTGCTGGCCATCTGCCGTTCAGGGCCGAAAAAAGAAATAATGACCCAGGCCTGCCGGTCAAAAATAAGCCTGCAAACCCTTTGGAATCCATTCAAAACGGGCCAGACTTTCAAAGAGGTCATCCTCGAAGCACGGCGAGAAAGGGGGAGCTGAGGACAAAAAGGTCTGGGAAAAACGGCCGATCTTTTCGTCCTGAAGTTCGAAGTCGGCCGCAACTTTGGCTCGTTCGACAATGACTTGTTTTCTGTCGCCAAGTTTGACGGCGACAAAAGGATTGCGATAGCTGACAGCGGGCAGCTGCCGGGCCGTTGCGTAGGCGATCAGCAGGCGCAAGCCGGAAAAATCGATCAAGGGCCAGAGGGCCGGGTGGATGCTCAGGCGCTCGCCGTTGTGGCTCAGGGACCATTGCTCGCAGGGCGCAGACACGGCCTCGAGTTGGGCACGTTGGCGGGCGATGGCCTCGCTCGGTCCGGTCAGAGTCAGAGTGCGGATGTAGCCGCTTTCGGTAAGCTGCTCGTAGCCTTTGGTCAGAAAGGGGGCGTTGCGCCGCCGGGAGGCGCGGTTCTGATAGCGATTTTTGTAGACGAAGGAGCAATAGTTGACCGGCAGGGGGATGCGCTGCTCGCGGCCGTAGTGGATCAGCTCTAGCGCCGTCAGCTCCGAGTCGAGCACGGTGACCTTGTCGCCATGCAGGTAGGTGTAGCCGCGGGGGGCGAGGCGCTCGAAGTTGTAGGGGGTCAGGCGCAGCTGGTGCAGGTTGAGGTAATTCACGCCGGCCTCGGCCATCTCGACCATTTTGGCTTGCATCAGTATTTTCTCTTCGGCGATGGCGGGGATCTCGACGGTCACGGTGGGGATATGGCCGACGGCAAGGCGCAGCTTGTCGAGCCGGTAGCCGGTGGCGCCGATATCGAAGCGGATCTCGTCGAGGCCGGCGTCGCGCAGCCTCTTCATCAGGTCGGGGGTCGCCAGGGTGCCGTTGGTGTAGAGCCAGACGTGCATGTCGGCGCCGAAGCGCTTTTTGATGGCCTCTATGAAGGCCAGGGTTCGGTTGGGAGTCAGTAGCGGTTCGCCTCCGCTCATGCTGGCGCCGCGGAAGCCGAAACGCTCCAGATAGGTGACGTAGTCGGCCGGGGTGCGGAAGTCGACGGTGTTGGTGGTCGGCAGGCCGATGTCGTCCTGCGAAGCGGGGCAGTAGAAGCAGTCGCAGTTGCAGCGGCCGTTGACGAACAGACAGGACCAGCTCCCCTCTGCGCAGAGCCGGCATCCCGGCGAAAGGTCGGTGCAGTCAAGCTTGGTGCCGCCGCAGCCGACCAGGGCCTTGCCCGCCAGGGCGTCCAGGAGTTCACGGCGCCGGGCCGAGGCCAGTTCGGTCTGCGCCGGCCCGAGAAAGGTGAGGCGGTCGTAGTGCTCGCCGTATTCGCTGCGGTTGCCTTCAACGAGCCGGGCTTTGCCTGCGGACGATATCTCTGTGATCATGCGGCCTCCGCGTCACGAAAAGCACCCCCTTCGAAAGTGGTGAAGGGGGTGAAAGAGGCGCGGAATATAAATGATTTTTCGCCAGGAACAAAGAGATATTTTCGCGAGGGCGTTGCTGAAAATTTTGTCTTGTTATTTCGGCAGGTTGTCGAGACGGATTTTCCTCTTACGGCTTCCCCTGATTGGCGTGCATTTGACGATGCAGCGAGGCTGCCAGCACGCCGATCAGCAGCACACCCCCGACGAGAATCCCCCAAAGAAGATATTTTTTCCAGGGGATGGGCAGGGGGGCCGGCTGCAACCTCTCTTCGCCCCCCAGCACGTACGGCTCACCGGCGATTGCCGCCGCAGGGGTCATCCCCGGCGTCTTGCCGTTGCCGTTGGCACGCAGGAACGCTTCGACCGGCGTGTTTGGTGCAGACACCTGGCCGCTGCCGTAGGCGAGGCGGAAGGGGCCTGCGCCCTGGGCGAGAAAGACCAGGGTGTCGGGCTGCCAGCCGAACTCCAGCACCGGGGTGGGGTGAGTGGTCTCGCCGTTCTGCTCGAAGGTCAGGAGCCAGTGGCGGTGCCGCGTCGGCGGGAGCATGATGGCATCGTTGCGCAGCTCCTGGCCACGAATATTCAGGGTGTAGACCATTCCTCGCCAGCGTTCGTGCCCGGGTTGCTCGCGGGTTGCGCCCGAAAAGAGCCGCACCTGCGCCAGGGTGTTGTTGCCGGGCAGACGGATGCGCACCGAGTCGATGGGGACAGCGCCGTCAAGATCCACCCGGTAGCTTCCCGGCTCGCCGGCGATGGCCATGGCCTCTTGCTCGAAGCTCTGACGTGGGGGCTGCGCCACCGGGATGTCGGTACGGGTGACTACGGCGACGGACGCCAGAGCGAGGGGCTCCTGGCCGGCCGGCCAGCGCAGGCGCAGGTAGGTCGCCCGGGTGCGCGGCAGGGAGATCTTCTGCTGTTCGAGATGATGCCCCTGCCAGGTCAGGTTGGCGACCGCGGCGGTGGCCAGGGGGCGCCAGACTTTGAGGTCGTCGCTCGCCTCGAGAATCGCCTGGCCCAGAAAATTCGCTTCGGTCTGCTGCCAGCTCAGCTTCAGTCCGTCGATACCGTCTTCCAGGGCGCTCGCGTCGATCAGGTAGGCAGCGACCGGGGGGTCGTTGGAGGCAGAGGCCGATTCGTTCGCGCGCACATCGACGATGGTGCCTTCGGCCGAGCGTTCGACCCGCAGGGAGAGATCGCTGCCGATGGGCGCCGCCTCCCCCCGAAGGGGAAAGAAGGGGAGCTCGGTGGTGAGCGTCTCTTCGCTTTGCCGGGTGCGGATCGGCTGGCGCAGGGTGTGGGGCACCACCTGGTCGTCGGCGTTGAAGACCCGCAGGTCGCCCAGGTCGTCGCGGGTGACTCCCTGGTAGACCGCGAGGGGAAGAATCACCTCGATCAGAGCGTTGTCTTCCGTCGTCTCCAGGGGCAGGCCGTAGGCGAATGCGTCCGGTGTCGGAGCCGCTGCGGCTGGGCCGGAAGCGCCGGCCAGCACCAGGGGAAGAATCAATGTGGCAAACAGGATTTTCATGAAGTCTCCGAGCCTTCCCGGGCACGCAGGGGCAGAGGTGCCAGATAGCCGATGATCAGGCAGATCACCCCGACGCCGATGAAGGAGACGATGCGTTCAATCGTACTGGTGTTGGCGAGGTCGACGGCAAAGAGTTTGAGGATGACGACGGCGACCAGGCCGGCCCCCACCAGCCACAACACCCGCACCTGCCGGCGCGAGGCCCACAGCATGATCATCAGGGCCGACAGGGTCCAGAAGATGGAGAGGGAGGTCTGCACCAGGTCGGAGGCAGCCATGGCCTGGGAGGAAAAGCGCACCCCGCCCCAATGGTGCAGGGTGCGAATGAGCACGGCGTTGAGCCAGAAGAAAATCGTGCCGCCAAATAGGGCCAGCCGGGGGACGCGCTCGAGACCGAAGGGCTGCTCCCCCAGATGGCGGGTGAGCGTGGTGCTCCAGAATCCCATCGCCAAAAAGACAAAAGCCTGGGTCAGGTCGAGGGGGTTGAGCAGGGGAAGGTAAGGGAGCGGCCGCGCCCCGCCCGCATTGATCAGGTTAATCTGGATCGAGCCCCCCCACAGAGCGAAGATCACCGGGGTCAGACCGTAGACCAGGTAGGTTCGCCGGTAGTCCGTGAGAGGCCACACAGCGGCATTCCAGCGGCGGCTCAGGGCCAGGACGAACAGTGCCGGCACCAGGGCGCAGGTGACCAGCGGCCAGATATCGGCGCCGCGGACCAGGTGGTCGGTCCACCAGGCCGCCTCCCAGGTCACCAGGGCGATGAGCAGCAGCAGCGCCCCCAGGTGCAGGGTGGCGAGGTGCCGGGCCAGGCTGCTTTGCCGATCACGATGGAGCAGGGTATAGAGAACCGCGAAGGCCAGTGGCCAGGCGATCACGCCACCGTGGGTGAAGGGATGGCGGTTCACGGTCCAGAACGTCTGGGCGAAGGAGAAAATCATGGCCGGCAGCAACGCCTTGTAGACGTGCTTCATATCCTCCCAGCGCTGTTTTTCGCCGATGAAAAAGGCGAGGGCGGCCGAGAGAGCGAAGAAGGCCAGGCTGGTTGCCGGCCGGTACGGGGAGTAGACAAAGGTGTTGATCTCCTGCAGCCCGCCGCCGAACCACCACAGCAGCGCCCAGACCAGGGGGAGGGCGCTTTCCATGCGGGCGGTGGGGACGCTGTCGCGGTAACGGTAGAGAACCCCGGCGCTGAAGAAGCCGGCGAAGGCCACGGCCAGGCAGCCAAGAAAGGCGCTGTTGACCAGGGGGAGGTTCGGTGGCGGTACTGCGGCCGCCGTCAGGAAGGCAAAGCCGGCCAGAGGCTGAAGGGCGAGACCGAAGGCGCGGGGCATCCAGCGCCCCTTGCGGAGGGCGAGCCAGACGATGGCCGCCCCTTCAAGGGCCCAGGCGGCGGAGGTCCAGCGGCCATCGAGGGCCAGAGGGATGGCGATGGTGCCGAGCACCACGCCCGTCGCCATAAAGGCCTCCACCAGGGTGCGCATGGCGGGGCCGCCGCGGCGGAACAGCAGCCAGGCGGTACCGGTATAGAGCAGTCCTGCCGCCAGGGCCGTCCAGGCCAGGCCATATTCATAGGGCCTCACCAGTACGGCCTGCAGGCCGAAGCAGACGATGGGGGTGCCGAACACCAGGGTGCCGTCGACGTACCCTTTGAAGTCGAAGGGTTGGTTGCGGGCGAAAAGAATCCCCAGCATGAAATAGAAAAGGAAGAAGAGGATGAGGAAGGGTTCGGTGGTGGCGAACAGTTCGGGGCGGTAATTGCCGTGTCCCCACAGGGCGCCGATGGCGAAGGTGAAGACGAAGCCGAGCAGGTTGAGCTCCCGCCAGGAGCGGTGCCAGGCCGTATAGAAGATGCCGGCATTGAGCAGGGCGTAATAGCTGAAGAGCATGACGTGGCTCCCCTCGCCCGTCGAGGTCAGAATCGGCGCCAGAAAGCCGCCGAGGATGCCAATGACGGCGAGGCTGCGGGCGTCCTGTGCAATGGCGAGGGTAGCCGAGAGGATCGACAAAGCGACGAGCAGGGGGAGCACCAGCCCTGCCGGCAGCAGGTGGTAGAGGCGCATCGCTGCGAAGATGGTCAGGTAGAGGATGCCGACAGCGGCTCCCTGGACGATCAGGGCGTAGGCCGGTTTCTTGACCCGCAGGCGCCAGCCGAACAGGAGCAGGGCGATGGCGCCCAGGCCGACTCCCAGCAGGCGCAGTTCGATGGGGATAAAGTTACGCTCGGCCGAGTATTTCAGCAGGAAAGCGACGCCGAAAAACAGCACCACCACCCCGGCCCGTACCACCACGTTGCCGCCGGTGAAGTAGGAGACCAGGATGTTCCATAGCTCGATCTGTTGCGCCGGTTTCTGAGGAGCTTTCTTTGGCATAGGCCGTGACACCGCCGGTCTCGTCGGGGGTGGCGTCGGCCGCACAGCTGTGGCGGCGCGTACCGGCACTTCCCGGGGGGGCAGGGGCTCCTGTGCCTCGATTTCGAACAGGAACTCCTCGCTGGAGGCGGGGGCCTTGTCCCGTGGAGATTCGCTGTGCTGCGCCGAGGACTGCTTGGCCGCTTCCAGTGAATGAAGGGCCTCGTTCAGGCGGTACTCCAGGTTGCCCAGGCGGGCCTGCAGGTGCTGGAGGCGCACCCACAGCCAGGCCAGGAGGCCGCAGATGGCGGCACTCAGCAATAAACGATTGTGGGAGCTGTAGAGAAAGGCGCCTGCGAGCACGCCGACCAGGGTAACAACGATCTTCATGGTGTCTCCGCAGATGAAGGAAATGTCCGAGGCGAGGCCCGGTTCGCCACGAGCACTGCAAAATTGTCACCAAGCTGGACCCCTCTTTCTATGTCGTTCAAAAACAGGGGGTTAGCCCGTCCTTGGCTGTTTCGCTCTTAGCCGGGTTCCGGTATTTGGCGGTCTGACAACGCCTTCACGAGGCCACCATAAAAAAAGCCGACCCTGTGGGGCCGGCTTTTTCACAAAAGGGCTGCGAATCAGTCAAGCTTTTCGACGAGCGCCGCCGCCATGCCGGTGTAGCTGGCCGGCGTCATGTCGAGCAGGCGCTGCTTGTCCGCCGGGGCCAGATCAAGGCCTTCCACGAAGACACGGATGGTGTCGCGGTCGATCTGCTGGCCGCGGGTCAGTTCCTTGAGTTTTTCGTAGGGCTTTTCGATTCCTGCCTTGCGCATGACTGTCTGGATGGGTTCCGCCAGCACCTCCCAGGCGTGGTCAAGGTCGTCGGCCAGCTTCTGTTCGTTGAGCTTGAGCTTGCCCAGGCCCTTGAGGGTCGAGCGGTAGGCGATGAGGCTGTAACCAAAACCGACTCCCATGTTGCGCAGCACGGTGGAGTCCGTCAGGTCGCGCTGCAGGCGGGATATGGGCAGCTTCTGCGACAGGTGGGAAAAGATGGCGTTGGCCAGGCCGCAGTTCCCCTCGGAATTCTCGAAATCGATGGGGTTGACCTTGTGGGGCATGGTCGAGGAGCCGATTTCCCCCTTCACGGTCTTCTGGCCGAAATAGGCCATGGAGATGTAGGTCCAGATGTCGCGGTTGAGATCGGTGAGAATGGTGTTCCAGCGCGTGAATGCATCGAAGAGCTCGGCCATGTAGTCGTGGGGCTCGATCTGGGTGGTGAAAAGATTCTGCTTCAGTCCTAGCTCCCCTTCGATAACCCCTTGGGCCAGAACGATCCAGTCGACCTGCGGATAGGCGCTGAGATGGGCGTTGAAGTTGCCGACGGCGCCATTGAGCTTGCCGAGAATTTCGACCGCGGCAATGTGCTCACTCTGCTTCTGCAGGCGGGCGACGAAGACGGCCAGCTCCTTGCCGATGGTGGTGGGTGAGGCCGTCTGTCCGTGGGTGCGGGCCAGCATTGGTACTTCGCGAAACTGGGCGGCCAGCTGCCGTAGATGATCGATGATCGCCTGCTGCTGGGGGATCACCGCTGCCAGCCCGTCCTTGAGCATAAGGGCGTGGGAGAGGTTGTTGATGTCCTCCGAAGTGCAAGCGAAGTGGAGAAACTCAGACAGGTCTTCGAGGGAGGTGCCGGCGATCTTCTCTTTAAGGTAGTACTCCACCGCCTTGACGTCATGGTTGGTGACGGCCTCGATGGCCTTGACCTTCTCGGCTTCCGCCGGGGTGAAGTCGGTGACGATGCCGCGCAGAAAAGCCTCCTCGCTGGCGTTGACGGCTCGGCATTCGGGAATGCCGGCTTCGGCGGCCAGGGCCAGAAGCCAGAGGACTTCGACCTTCACCCTGTTGCGCAACAGGGCATATTCGGAAAAACACTCGGTCAGCTCGGTAACCTTGGATGCATAACGCCCGTCGAGGGGGCTGATGGCCGTAATCATGGCTGTCTCCTTTGGCGTGAAATTGCCCGGCAATATAGCCCAGTCCTGCCCAATCTGCAACCCTGCTTCTTGTATCGTTGGGACAAGAACGACCTTGGAGGCATAAAAAAATAAAACAGTATTATAAAAAATGATTGCATTGATCGATTTGTTTTCCTATTATTTCGCAACCGTCCAAAAACTATAGAGTAAACGTCGATAAAACATAGAACGTTGTAATAAATTATCCCAGATTTGATGTGGGGGTGGGGGCTGACTATGCGTGTCAGGGAGCGTGGCGATTACAGCGTGCAGTCTGTGGAGAATGCCTTGATGCTGCTTGAGGCGCTGGGGGATCAGGATGAGGAAATCACCCTTTCGCAGCTGAGTGAGCGGTTGGGGATGAACAAGGCGAGTGTTTTTCGCCTGCTGGCGACCTTTGAGAGTCGAGGCTATGTGGAGCGTCGCAAGGGGGCGGGAGGTTATGGCTTGGGGCCGCTGGCCTATGAGGTTGGTCAGAAGCTCCTGTCTCGGATGGATCTGTTGCGCAAATCGAAACCCGTCATGGAGGCATTGGCCCGTGAATATCGTGAGGCGGTCTACCTGGTGGTGCGTCGGGGAGATGAGGCGCTGTTTCTCGATGGCGTGGATTGTTCTCAGCAGGTGAAGGTGGTTTCTCTGGTGGGCAAGAGGTTTCCCCTGGGGGGCTGCGCGGCAGGGCGGGTCTTGCAGGCTTTTGAGCATGGCGTGGCCGGTGCCGCGGGTTCATGTCTGGAGGCCGTTTTGTTGCCGGCTGAGGATGCGGCGATCCTTGAATGTGGAGCCTGTGCTGATCTGCATGGTGTTGGGCAGGGTAGTGCCGCTCTGGCAGTGCCCCTGTTGGCTTCCGGCGGTCGAGTGGTCGGGGCCTTGACGGTAGTTGGACCTGATTTTCGCCTCGATGTGGACGGGTTGTCGATGGGGCTGCTGGCTTCCCTCTGTGGGGCAGGGGATGTGATTAGTTCTCGGATGGGCTTCATTTCCAGTTAGGGTGTGAGTCTTTGGGGTGAACTGTTTTATGGGGTTAACTACTTGTGCTGAAATGGTTTTCTGTTTTTTTTATCCCATCGTGATCTCGCTAGGTGTGAAAAATTCAAACAGAGTTTTAATTTTTTGTTGACATGTGGATCTCTTTGGCGATAATTGAAACCAAAGTCAGTGAAATAAGGTTTTGCTGAAAATAACAACGTTCACTGGATATGCATGTTTTTGATTTACTCGCGGTGTGAAAAGCGGTTTCTGATGTGAGGGTTCAGGGTCAATTAAACTACTTTTTTAGCTAGGAGGTGCTCAGGCAAAATAGACGAAATGATTTTTGCCGCTAGAATGAACACTAGGTTTGCAAACGAAAGGGAAGGTTTCGCATGGTGAAATGGCGATTCGCCATTTTCCCCAACCAGGAGGAGGATTTTATGGACAGAAGTGCACAAGCGTATTGGAAGTCAGTACTAACACTGGTAGGCCAGATCCTGGTGGTCTGGTTTGTGGTGTCCTACGGGGCGGGCATTATGTTTGCCGATGCTCTCAACAACATCAGTCTGGGAGGCTACCCGCTGGGATTCTGGTTCGCTCAGCAGGGATCGATGTACATCTTCGTGGCTCTTATCTTCATCTATGCGTTTCTGATGAATAAGATCGACGAAAAATTTGACGTTCACGAGCAATAAGGGAGGAGCCTACATGAGTCTCGCAGCAATCACCTATCTTGTCGTTGGTCTCACTTTTGCTCTCTATATCGGCATCGCCATCTGGGCCAGAGCCGGGAGCACCAGTGAATTCTATGTCGCCGGCGGCGGCGTTCACCCTGTCCTGAACGGTATGGCTACCGGCGCTGACTGGATGTCGGCCGCATCGTTCATCTCCATGGCCGGCCTTATCGCTAATATGGGCTACGGCGGCTCTCTCTTTCTTATGGGCTGGACCGGCGGCTACGTTCTGCTGGCCATGCTCCTGGCTCCCTACCTGCGCAAGTTCGGTAAATTTACCGTGCCGCAGTTCGTCGGGGACCGATTCTATTCCAAGGGCGCGAGCTCGGTGGCGGTCATCTGTCTGCTGACGGCATCTCTGACCTACATCATCGGTCAGATGACCGGCGTCGGTGTCGCCTTCTCCCGCTTCCTCGGCGTCTCCAACGCAACCGGTATCTACATCGGAATGGCCATCGTTTTCATGTATGCCGTTTTCGGCGGCATGAAGGGCATCACCTACACCCAGGTCGCCCAGTACTGCGTCCTGATTCTGGCCTATACCGTTCCGGCCATCTTCATCTCGCTGCAGCTGACCGGCAACCCCATCCCCCAGCTGGGCCTTGGCTCCGACATGGTTGGCAGCAGCGTCAGCCTGCTGGAGAAGCTCAACCTCATCGTGACCGACCTCGGTTTCGCCGAATATACGACGTCGGTGCCGGGCAGCAAGCTGAACATGTTCGTCTACACGGTCTCCCTGATGATCGGCACCGCCGGTCTGCCCCACGTCATCGTGCGCTTCTTCACGGTGCCCAAGGTTAAGGACGCCCGTTACTCTGCCGGCTGGGCCCTGGTCTTCATCGCCATCCTTTACACCACCGCGCCTGCCGTGGCCGCCATGGCCAAAATGAACCTGCACGCTACCGTCAACAAGGCCGTTATGTCGGATGGCGACATGTATGCCACGGAAAACAGCATCGTGTACGAAGAGCGTCCGGCCTGGATGCAGCGTTGGGAAGTGACCGGCCTGCTCAAGTTCGACGACAAGAACGGCGACGGCCGCATCCAGTACTACAACGACAAGACGAAGAACCCCGAGGTTCTGGCCAAGGCCCAAGCGGCTGGCTGGCAAGGTAACGAGCTTTCAGTCAACGCCGATATCATGGTTCTGGCCAATCCTGAGATCGCCATGCTGCCCAACTGGGTCATCGCCCTGGTTGCTGCCGGTGGTCTGGCCGCCGCTCTCTCCACCGCGGCCGGTCTGCTCCTCGCCATCTCCTCGGCTATCTCCCATGACCTGCTCAAGGACATGTGGATGCCCAACATGAGTGAAAAGGCTGAACTGATGGCCGGCAAGATCGCCATGGCCGGCTCCATCGTGGTTGCTGGTTACCTCGGCCTCAACCCGCCGGGCTTCGCCGCCGGTACCGTGGCCCTGGCCTTTGGTATCGCCGCCAGCTCCCTCTTCCCCTGTCTGATGATGGGTATCTTCAACAAGCGCATGAACAAAGAAGGTGCCATCGCCGGCATGGTCGCCGGTCTGACGGTTACCCTGTTCTACGTCTTTGCTCACAAGGGGATCTTCTTCATCAAGGGAACCGATTATCTCGGTCTGATCGGCGGCGCCAACGCCTTCTTCGGCATCACCCCCGAGGCCTTCGGTGCCATCGGTGCCCTGATCAACTTCGGCGTGGCTTATGTGGTCAGCAAGATGACCGCAGCTCCCCCCGAGCACATCCAGCACCTGGTCGAAAGCGTCCGCGTACCTCGTGGTGCCAAGGCTGTGGATGGAAGCCACGGACACTAGGCTTTCCATACGCTAATTACAGAATGTCAGTTTGATTTGTTTACCCCGCCAGTGCGCTGGCGGGGTTTTTTTTCAGATTTATATTGATTGCAGCCTTCTTCATCAGGTAAAAAGGGTTCGTTTTAAACGGTGTTTCGGGTCTGTAGAGGATGACGGGAGTCTGATTATGTTCAACTACTATTTCAATTTCGTGCTGCAGTGGGTTTTGTTTCTCGCCCTGTTCCCCATGGCCTTCTTCTGGCTGCGGCGGACCTGGCGGATATTCGGCAAGCGCGATTATTCCGAAGTCGCCCTCAAGCGGGGAGAGTCGCCTCCCCGGCCGGAGAAATGGGCCACCCTGGTGGGGCTGGTCAATCTGGCCGCCGGCCTGGTGGCGCTGGGAACCGCGCTGGGTATCCTGCTCGGCCTGGGGGCGCTGCAAGATCCGCAATCCTGGATCGCCGTGGCCGGTTCGACCATCTGGATCAAGATCTTCCTCGATTTCATCATCAGCCGGCAGGCGCATCCCATGAACCTGGGCCGTAAAAAAAAGAAGAAAGACTCCTCCGCCTCCTGATGGCGGGTTGTCCCCGTTCGAACAATGAAAGAAGCTTCCCGTTCCAGGAGGCTTTTTTCGTATGACGGCACACCAGGGCAGAGTTATGGCAGGCAAAAGCGGGGTTGTCATGGATTTGATAAAGACCTTACAAGCTACGGAACCCTTCAGTCAGCTCCCGGCGGATATTCTGGCCGATTTCGAACAGCATGCCGTCACCCAGAAGTTCCCTCCCCACACCCATGTTTTTCACCAGCATGATTCTCCAACCGGGTATCTTTATTTAATCAATAAGGGGCTGGTGGAGATCGTCGCCCTGACTCCCGGCGGTGTGGAAATGGTCGTCGACTACCGCAAGGAGGGACAGTTTTTCGGTGCAACCCCCATCTTTACCGGCGAACGCTACACGGCCGGAGCCCGCACGGTGAAAGCCACGGAGTGTTATCTGCTGCCTCAGGAACTGCTGACCCGTGCCGCCAAGCATTGCCCCCAGATTACCGAGCACTTCACTCGTACCATCCTTTCTCGCGTGCGCAGCCTCTATTCGGAGATGGTCGAGGATCATACCCAGAAGGCGCTGACGCAGATGGAGGCCTATCCATTCAAAAAGCGCCTGTCCGAGATCATGTCGTCGCCGGTGGAGACCTGTACGTCGACTACTCCAGTGCGCGAGGTGGCTCGCCTGATGATTGAGCGTGGCATCGGCTCGCTCATTGTCCGAGATGACCAAAAAGCCGCCGCGGGGATCATCACCGAGCATGATCTGGTGCGTAAGGTCATGGCTCGGGAAGGCGCCGATTGCGACATGCTGACCGCCGCCGACGTCATGACCGCCAATCCCCATACCATGCCCGTGGACGCCTATATGTACGAGGCCACCAGCTTTCTCATGGGGCACCGCATCAAGCACATGCCGGTCATCGATAGCGGTGAAGTGGTGGGCATGGTGACCTTGCGCGATCTCATGAAATACCGCAGCCAGAAGTCGATGATCCTGGTGGGCAGCGTCAAGGAGGCGCGCTCCATCGACGAGCTGGTGACGGCTCGTGCCAGTGTTGTCAAGGTGGCCAAGGCCCTCATGGGCGAGGCGCGCTCCCATTTCGAGACCATGGAGATTCTCTCCTATATTCACCACTGCATCATGAGGCGCTGTTTCGATCTCATTCTCGCCGAGATGAAGCAGGAAGGGAAGGTGCCGCCCCCCATCCGTTTCTGCCTCATCATCATGGGAAGCGGCGGCCGCAAGGAGATGCTTCTCAATCCCGACCAGGACAACGGCCTGCTCTACGAGGATTTCCCCGATTCGGAACTGGAGCGGGTCGAAGCCTTCTTCAAACCCTTTTCGGAGCGGCTGGTACAGGCTTTCGAACGCATCGGCTATCCCCTGTGCAACGGCAAGGTCATGGCCAACAATCCGTACTGGCGTGGACGGCTCAAGGACTGGAAAGAGCGCATTACACGCTGGATCACCGTGCCCGAACCCAAAAGGGTCATGTATTCCACCATCTTTCTCGATTTTATGCCCCTGGCCGGTGACGCCACTCTCTGCCGGGATTTGCGCAGCATCCTGCATGAGGCCTTGCGCCGCCACCCGATCTTTTTTTTCTATCTGCTGGAGAACGATCTCAACCTTAAATCTCCCCTCGGCATGCTGGGGCGCTTTGTGGTGGAAAAGAGCGGTGAACACAAAGGCCTTATTTCTCTGAAACAGGCCGGCAGCGTTTTTATCGTCGATTGCGTGCGCATGTTTCTGCTGGAGAAGGGGGTAGATGCCACCACCACGGTGGAGCGGCTGGACGAGCTCGTGCGGCTGGGCGTCTTCAATCACGAGACCGCCGAGCATCTCAAGGCGGCCTTCGAAGCTTTCACCTTTCTGCGCCTGCGCCACGAAATAGCTCTCATCGAGCAGGGGAAAACACCTTCCCACTACATCGATCCCTACGCCCTCTCCAAAAACGAGCAGGATATCCTGCGCGAGGCCCTGCGGGCCGCCGCCAAGCTGCAGGATTCCACCAAGCGCCACTTCGGGCGGGGCATGCGCAGCTGATCTTCAGATACAGTCGGTTTCTTCCCTTTCCCCTTGCGCCGCCGCCCGGTGGTCACTATATTACCTTCTCACGATCTTTCGTCACCTATCCCGGGAGGTTCTATGCAGATGATAAAAGTGTTATTGCTGATTTTGTTCGCCCTGTTGCCGGCCTGTACCGACAGCGAGCAGAAAACGGAGGCTTCGTCGCCGGCGGTGACCGTGTCCGGACAGGCTGGCGAGCAGGCCGCTGGTCCTTTTCTGGTCTTTTTTCTCGACCCCAACGGTGGTCCCTGCCGCCTGCAGCATGACATTCTCATCCGGATGGCCGCTGAGCTGGACGGCAAGGCCGAGCTTCGTTATGTGCAGACGACGGTCCCCGAGGACCTCAATTACTTCTATGCCTACGGTATCCGCGGCTTGCCGGCGCTGGTGCTGGTCGATGGCGAGGGGCGTGAAATCAAGCGTCTTCCCCCCGGGGTGCGCAGCGCCGATGAAATTCGTTCTCTGCTGAAAAGCGCCGCAAAGCAGTGAGGTCGTGATGCCCCTTGATTTGTCGCTGTCCTCGCTGCTCATGGCCCTGGTTGCAGGCTTTGCCAGTCTGGCTTCCCCTTGCGTGCTCCCCGTTGTTCCCATCATCGTCACCGGCACGCCCCAGGATCACCGGCTGCGTCCTGTACTCATCGTCCTCGGACTCAGCATCAGCTTTATCGCCATGGGGGCCGTGAGTTCCCTCTTCGGCGGCGCCGTGGCCGGCGCCATGCCGACGCTGGAAAAGGTGGCGGGGGTGGTGGTCATTTTCTTCGGTGTCCTCATGCTCTTCGATGTCAACCTCTTCAAGCGGCTCACCTTTTTTTCGCGCCTGCCGGCGGCGGGGTCGGGGCGCTGGTCGGGGTTGATCCTCGGGCTGACGCTGGGGCTGGTGTGGATCCCCTGTGTCGGTCCCGTGCTGTCGGGGCTGCTGGCCATGGTGGCTACGGACGGCCGTCTTTCCGTCGGACTCCTGTTGCTGGCCGTCTACTCCCTCGGCTTCGCCATCCCCATGCTGCTGGTCGGCTACGCCAGCCAGTCCGTGCGCCAGAAAATACGCGCCGTCAATCGACATCCTCTAGCCGTACGGCTGCTCAGCGGCCTGCTGCTCATCGCTTTTGGGGTCTACATTCTAAAAGCGGGGATGCTGAGCATCGGCTTCACCACGGCATGAACGGCACTCTGAGGCGCCACCAGGATACCCCATGAACGTCATCGACATAACCGATCTGCACAAAAGTTACGGCGCTCGCAACGTATTGGCCGGCATAGGTCTCACCCTCGGCGAGGAGGAGAAGGTCGGGGTCATCGGCCGTAACGGCTGCGGCAAGTCGACGCTGCTGCGCATCATCGCCGGTCTCGAAACGGCCGATGAAGGGCGGGTTATTCGCAAGCGCGACCTGACCGCCGTCTATCTGCCGCAGGAGCCTGAACTCGATCCCGCCCTGAGCATCCGCCAGACCCTCGATGCCGCCCTCGGCGAAGCGCGCCGGCGTCTCTCCCGCTTTCAGGCCATCTCGGACGAACTGCACACCGCCCACGGGGATGCCGCCGAGCGTCTGCTGCACGAACAGCATGAAATCCAGAGCTGGCTCGACCTGCACGGGGCCTGGAATCTCGATCACAAGGTAGCCGACCTCTGCGGTCAGCTCGATCTGGCCGATCCACAGCAGCGGGTGGGCGAACTCTCCGGCGGCGGCGTCAAGCGGGTCGCCCTGGCGGCGGCGCTGCTGCGCGAGCCCGAACTGCTGCTGCTCGACGAGCCCACCAACCATCTGGACGCCGACACCGTCGCCTGGCTGGAAACGGCCCTGCGCAGCTTCGCCGGGGCGGTCATGCTTGTCACCCATGACCGCTACTTTCTCGATCGGGTCGTCAACCGCATGTTTGAAATCGACCAGGGGCAACTGACGTCCTTCGCCGGTGGGTACAGCGCCTACCTGGAGCAGAAGCAGGAGCTGCTGCTGCGCGAGGAACGCTCCCAGGACCGCCTGCTCAATCTGCTGCGTCGCGAGGAAGCCTGGTTGCAGCGCGGGGCCAAGGCCCGCACCACCAAGCAGAAGGCACGCATCGACCGGGTCGAACAACTGCAGGGGCAGAAGAAGACCGGATCCGGCCGGGAGATGAAGCTCGAACTGGAGATGGGGCAGCGTCTTGGCGGCACCATCCTCGAACTGGCCGGGCTGTCGGTCGAGATGGGTGACCGTTCCCTCATTCGCGACCTCGACCTCATCATGCGCAAGGGGGAGCGTATCGGCATCCTCGGTCCCAACGGTTGCGGCAAGACCACTCTGCTGCGCACGGTTCTCGGCGAGCTCTCGCCTGCCGCCGGCACCGTCGTTCTCGGCAAAAACACGCGCATCGGCTACCTCGATCAGGCCCGCAGCGGCCTCGATCCCGAGCAGTTCGTGCACGAGGCCGTGGGGGAGGGGGACTGGGTCACGGTCGCCGGCCACAAGCGCCACAAAATCGGCTATCTGGAGGACTTTCTCTTCTCCCGCGATGAGCAGCGCAAGCGCATCTCCACCCTCTCCGGCGGCGAGCGTGCCCGCCTGCTGCTGGCCAAACTCATGCTCGAGGAAGCCAACCTCATCATCCTCGACGAGCCGACCAACGATCTCGACATCCCCACCATGCAGGTGCTCGAAGAGGCCTTCAACGCGTTCCCCGGCTGCGTGCTCGTCGTCACTCACGACCGCTGGTTTCTCGATCGCATCGCCACCGGCATCCTCCATTTTGAAAAGGATGGCCACGTGCAATTCTATGAGGGTAACTACGACGATTTCTGCCGTCTGCAGGCCCTGGAGGCCGAGGAGTCGGCAGCGCTGAAGGCGCCTCCCAAGGCCAAAGAGACGGAAGCGAAGGGGCGCAAGCGGGCCGGGCTCAGTTACAAGGAACAGCGGGAGCTCGAAGCGGTGGAGGCCGAAATCGCCGCAAGGGAAGCGGAAATGGCCGAACTGGAAGCGATGCTCTCCGACCCTGCCCGTCTGGGCGGCGACAGCGGTCGGCTGCAGGAAACGGCCCGCCAGTTTGCCCTGGCCGAAAGCCGGCTGGAGGAACTGATGGCGCGCTGGGAAGAGCTCGAACGGAAAAAAGCGGGGGACTGAGGCTCACACCCTGTTCTGGCGCAGTTCCGCCAAGGAATAGAAGGTGCCGCGCCAGGTGATGCCGCCGTGCAAAAGATTGAGAGTGACGGAGCGCAGCAGGATGTAGGCAAAGAGGGCGGCGGCCAGGGGGTAGCCGGCGGCGTACCAGCGCCGATAGCCGTGAAAGCGGGCGCCGTCGATCAGGCTGAAGGTCAGCACCGCGACGATGGCCGCATAGAGGAGGCGGGTTGTCCCTGTCGTCAGCAGGAGGGCCGCGTAGGGCCAGACGCTGACGGCCAGATGGAAAAGGGCGCCGGCGATAATCAGAGACAGGCGGTAGTCGGTGCCGGCAAAGACGTTCTTCTCCAGCCCGCGGATCACCTCGCCGACGCTGGCGTACCACTCGACGCTGATGAGGTCGGTGCCATAAGCGATATCCTGTGAAAACCCCCCTTTTTTGATAATCTTGCCCAGCTTGAGGTCGTCGTCCGGGCGCAGGGCGATGGTGCGGTGGCCGCCAACCTCCCGGTAGGCTGTCGTGCGCACCAGATTGAAGGCGCCGATGCCGATGTGGCAGCGGCTTTTGGGGTCGCGAACTTTCCAGGGGCGCACGTACATGCCGAAGATCAGGCCGAAGGTGGCCCCGAAAATATTGAGAAAATGGGTGGGCATGTGAGGCACCGGGGTGGCGGCCTGGTGATCGAGGTTTTCACCCTCAAGGAGGGCGACGGCGCGTGCCAGGGTGCTCGGTTCCATGACCACGTCGGCGTCGGTGAAGAGGAGCAGATCGCCGCCGGCCAACGCACTGCCGCGCCAGAGGGCGTGGTTCTTGCCGAGCCAGCCGGCTGGCAGTTCGTCGATGGTGAGCAGGCGCAGGCGTTCTTCGCTGGCGCTCATCTCCTGCAGGATGGCGCCGGTGGCGTCTTCCGAGCGGTCGTTGACCACAATCACTTCGTAGTCAGGGTAATCAAGCTGCAGGATTGACTGCAGGGCCTGCCGAATGTGGCGCTGTTCGTTGCGGGCGGCGATGACCACCGAGACCTTGGGTGGTTTAACGGACAGCGCCGGGACCACTTCGCGCAGAAAAGTCAGCCGGCGGCTGCCGGTATAGGCGATTACCGCCGCCGGGGTAATGATGAGCAGGGTGACGAGCCCCAGCCAGAAGAGAATATTCATATCCACTCCGCAGGTGTTCCGGTTTATATTCCTGTCTCCACGGTAGTGCAACAGGCGGTAAAAAGGTAGGGAGAAAATGACGTTGACAGGGGAAAAAATGGCAGGTTGGCCCGCGCTGAAAGAGGCTGTTGATGAGGACCATAATCGGCTGGACCGGGATATCGCCCGCTGGTGCAAGGACTATGGCGCGCGCGCTGGGAAGATTCACTGTGGCAGGGGGTGCCACAACTGCTGCACCCTTCACGTTGACGTGCCGTTGACCGAAGCCCTGCTGGTCAGCGACGCGCTCAGTGCAGAGCAGGCGGCGGCGGTGGAGTCCACCGTGGAGGGGATGGCGACGGAACTCGCCGGCATCGACGACTTCAAAACTTTCCTGCGCCATTATCGGCGACGGGTCGGCGCCTGTCCCTTTCTCGGTGCGGACGGGGCCTGCACGGTCTACACCGTGCGCCCCTTCGCCTGTCGGGCCCTGCTCTCCACCCGGCCCGCCGACTGGTGCGCTATTGACTTCGCCGAGCTGACGCCGCTGGAACGCACTCTCTTTATGGACAGCCTTGACCGCGCCGTGGTGGCTTTTCCCACCCACTATGTGGAGGCCACCCAGGAACAGGCCCGGGTGCTGGAAACCACCGCCATTCTGGCCATGCGTGAGACTTTTGGTGTGGCCGTCAGCGGCAATCTGCCCTATCTTGTTCATCTGCAGCGCCAACACGGCCTAGGTGAGGCGCTGGCGCAGGGGGAGGCCGCGGTACGGGAGCTTCTGCACCGTGACGGCATCGACTCGCCTTTTCTCGTTCATCTCCATCTCTGAGCCCTCAGACACACGAAGGGGCGGCCCTTTCGGTGCCGCCCCTTCGTGCTCATGCCTGTCGCGCTTGCCTGTCAGTTACTTCAGCCACTCGGCTACTTTTTCCGGATTTTCATTGATCCAGCGCTTGGCGTTTTCATATGGGTCAGCACCCTCTTCCTCATTCCAGACCATGACCGCGGCCATGTCTTCGGGAGACCAGTTGAATTTATCCAGGAAAGCATAGACCTCGGGCTGTTCTTCCTGCAGACCCTTGCGCACGATGGTGTGGATGACCTCTTCGCCACCGAAGACGTTTTTAGGGTCTTTCAGATATTTGAGGTCCCAGGCCGCGAACTTCCAGTGCGGTGTCCAGCCAGTGACAACGACCCACTGCTCGTTCTTGATGGCGTCGGCCAAAGCCGCGGTCATGGTGGCGCCGCTCCCTTCGATGAGTTTGAAGTTGTCCAGCCCGTATTCAGTAAGGGCGAGCTCCGTTTTGGACATAAGGCCGGCCCCTGGGTCGATGCCGATGATGCGGCCATCGAACTTTTCGGCAGTGGCGTTGAGCTCTTCCAGCGAGTCGATGGTCACGTAGGCCGGCACGACCAGGCCGATGCGAGTGCCGACCAGATTGGGCCCGAGGTCGACGAGCTTGTCCTTGAGTTCATCAAGGTAGTGGCCATGGGTGGTTGGCAGCCAGGCGGCGACCATGCCGTCGGCGTCGTTGGAGGCGATGGACTGCCACATGGCAGCAGCGCTGACCGGAATAGTTTTGACCTGGTAGCCCATCTTCTCTTGCAGAACAGCCTTGACCACGTTGGTGCTGGCCACTTCCGAAGACCACTCGACGTAAGCCAGTTCAACGGTCTTTTTGGTCGGTGAGTCCTCTTTGGAGGTGGTGTCGGTTTCCTGTTTGGTGCAGGCGAAAAGCCCGATACTCAACAGGGCCAGCAGAATGACAGGAATACGAATCATGCGTGATGTCATTTTTATCTCCTTGTTCGTGTTAAAGGTTGACGGATTTACGGGTGGTTATTTTCTGGGTAATACGGTCGAGGATGATGGCGACGATAACCACACCCAGGCCGGCCTCAAAACCCATCCCCGGCTTCAGACGCTGAATCGCCTTCCAGACTTCCCCACCCAGACCGCCGGCGCCGATCATGGCAGCGATGACGACCATGGACAGGGACAGCATGATGGTCTGGTTGACGCCGGCCATGATGGTCGGCGTCGCCAGCGGCAGCTGCAGCTTGAGCAGCTTCTGCCGGCGGGTCGAGCCGAAGGCGTCCGCCGCTTCGATGAGCTCTTCCGGCACCTGCCGGATGCCGAGGCAGGTCAGACGGATGGCCGGCGGCATAGCGAAGATGACGGTGGAGAAAATGGCGGAAACAGGCCCCAGACCGAAAAAGGGAATGGCCGGGATCAGATAGACGAAAGCCGGCATGGTCTGCATGAAATCGAGCACGGGCATGGTGACCCGGTTCACCCCGTTGAAAAGAGCGGCCATGATGCCAATGGGAATACCTATGGCAACGGCTACGAGGGTGGCGATGAGGACCAGGGCGATAGTGGAAACCGTTGGCTCCCACAAACCCAGGTTCCAGATAAAGAGCAACCCGGCGAGGGCGAAAATGGCAATGCGCCGTCCACTCAGCCACAGGGCAATGCCGGCGAAGATGAGGATGAGCAGCCAGGGGGGCAAAAAGAGCATGCCCTCGACCAGGGCGTCGATGCCGGTCTCGGTGACCCGGGAAAGACCCTTGGTGATAAAGGCGAAATGATGGGTAAAAAAATCGATAAGGGCTTCAATGCCTTTTCCCAGGGGAAACTTCGGCAGGGGCATATCCATCAGCTGAGCCTCCTTTCTGCCATGGCGGCCAGCAGGGCGCCGCGGACGATGATGCCTTTGAGTTTCTTGTCCTCATCGACGACGGCGACGGGAAAGTTTTCGAAAGCGAAGAGTTCCTGCAGGCTGGCGCCAGGGTGAACCTGGGGAACGTCGCGAACAATGGCCGTTTCGATGCTCGGTTCGTTGTTCTTGGCCAGCTTCGAGGCGTCCTCAGCCGAGAGGATGCCGAGCAGTCGCCGCTCCTTGTCCACCACCAGGATGCCGGAAAGACCGACTTCCTTCATCTTGTGCAGGGCGGTTTTGGGGCCATCCTTGGGGAAGGTGACGGCGGTGGCCTTGTGCATGACCGATTCGGCTGTGAGAATTTTGGAGACGTCGACGTCTTCGATAAACTTTTCGACATAGTCATCGGCGGGGTTGGTGAGAATCTCTTCCGGTGTACCGGCCTGCACGACGGCGCCGTCGCGCATGATGATGATCTTGTCGCCGAGTTTGAGAGCCTCGTCGAGATCGTGGGTGATAAAGACGATGGTTTTGTTGACCCGGCTCTGCAGAGCCAGTAGTTCGTCCTGCATTTCACGGCGAATGAGGGGATCGAGGGCGCTGAAAGCCTCGTCCATCAGCAGGATGTCGGGGTCGAGGGCCAGCGCCCGGGCCAGACCGACGCGCTGCTGCATGCCGCCGCTGAGCTGAGCGGGATAGGAATCCTCCCAGCCTTTGAGGCCCACCAGTTCGAGAGCCTCCTGCGCTTTGGCCTGCCTTTCGTCAAGAGCGATGCCCTGAATCTCCAGGCCATACTCGGCATTCTGCAGGACGGTGCGATGGGGGAAGAGAGCAAAGCGCTGGAAGACCATGCCGAATTTCTTCAGTCGTGTCTGGCGTAGGGCCTCTTCCGACAGTGTGGTGATGTCGATTCCATCGATGAAGACCTTGCCACCCGTCGGCTCAATGAGACGATTAAGACAGCGGATGAGGGTCGACTTGCCGCTGCCGGAAAGTCCCATGACCACCAGGAAGTCCCCCTCGTTGATGTCGAAGGAGACCTTGTTGATGCCTACCGCCAGCTTGTGGCGTCGCAGCAGTTCTTCCTTGCCCAGGCCTTCCTCCAGCATTTTGATCCCGGCACGGGAGTTCTTGCCGAAAACCTTGTAAAGATTTTCGACCTTGATCTTTGGTGTCATAGCATTCCTGTCTTTTTTATAAGGAAAAAAGGGGATGACCACTTCAGAGAGACAGTACGTGAAAAATAGACTGAGAGTCAGGGGGTGTCAGAATTCGGTGGCGAAGCGATGGGGCCAGTGGCGAGCAGGGGCGCCGCATCAATCTTGCGTGCCTCCATCAGATCCACGACTTTCTCCAGGGAGAGGGTGATGGAGACTCTTTCCAGCTCAGGCAGTTCCTTCAGGGCGACGGCCAGGGATTCCTGCAGGGGGCTGGGCGCCTCGCCAGCCAGGCGCTGACCCGCTTCCGTTGCCACCACCTGAACTTGTCGGCGATCACGGCTGCTGCGCTGACGGACGACCAGGCCCTTTTCTTCGAGGCGGTCGACAATGCCGACCACGGTGCTGGGGCTGAGGTAGATTTTATGAGCCAAGGTGGTGGTGGGCAGGGGGCCGTGCTCGATGAGTGCCAGCAGACAGCCGAGTTGGGGGCCGGTGATGTTGTGCTGCTGGATCAGCTTCTGCGAATGGATTTCTGTAGCCCGGATGATGCGCCGCAGGGCTTGAAGGATACGCAGTTCGTAGTTGCTTGAAGGGATGCGGGGTGGTTGATGGATGGCGGACACTGGGGTGTTTGGGGTTTCGTGGGTCTCCGTGGCCGGTTTTTTGGGTTGAGATGTCATGTGGCGACCTCTGGTGATTAGATAAGTTCGATATTTATTTCGAAGCAAAAGATTCGTATGCGAATCGTAATAGATAGCACAGCTAGGGGAGAGTTGTCAAAATCTGCATCAGCAAAAGGCAGGGAATAAAAAAGCCGGTGCGCACAAAGCGCACCGGCTTTTGGTCAGGATGGCGGTGGTTTTATCAGCGGCTGCGGCGGTGTATGACCACGGGCTCGCTCTTGGGTTTGGCGCCAAAGGGGCGACTGGCGCCGCCAGTGCGGCGCTGTTGCGGGCGACCTTCTTCGGTTTTACCGTAGGAGCGCTGTTGTCGTACGGGTTTGCCGCCTTGGGGTTTGCGGCTGGTACGGCGGGGCTGCGGGCTGAGGCCACGGGTCGGCTCCAGGCCGGGGACGACATGCTGGGGCAGCGATTGGCCGATGTAGCGCTCAATGCGCTGCAGGGCCAGGGCGTCGCTCCCGGAAGCAAAGGAGATAGCTGTCCCGGAGGCGCCAGCACGGCCCGTGCGGCCGATGCGGTGGACATAGTCCTCGGCAAACTTGGGCAGGTCGAAGTTGATGACGTGGCTGATGCCGGTGATGTCGATACCGCGGGCGGCGACATCCGTGGCGACCAGCAACTTGACACGGCCGTTGCGCAGGTCACGCACGGTGCGGTTGCGGGCGCCCTGGGTCATGTCACCGTGCAGGGCGGCGGCGCGATGGCCCCGGGAGGACAGATCCTGGGCCAGGCGGTCGGCGTCGCGCTTGGTGGCCGAGAAAATGATGGCCTGGTTCATGCTGCTGTCGCTGACCAGGTGTTCGAGCAGGCGCTGCTTGTGTTCCAGGTTGTCCGTCACGTGCAGGCGCTGTTCGATTTTCAGGCTGGTGGAGCCCTGGGTTGCCAGCGCGATCTTAACCGGGTTCTTCAGCAGGGCCATGGCCAGCTTGGTCATGGCCTGGTCGAGGGTGGCGGTAAAGAGCAGGGTCTGGCGGTTGGTCGGGGTAGCCGCGGTAATTTTTTCCACATCCTGCTGAAAGCCCATGTCGAGCATGCGGTCAGCTTCGTCAAGAACGAGGATTTCCACGCGCGACAGGTCGAGGCTGCCGCGATCGAGGTGGTCGATGAGGCGTCCCGGCGTGGCGACGACCAGGTCGAGGGGCTGCGACAGAGCTTTGAACTGCTCGCGGTAAGGGCTGCCGCCCAGGATGACGGCGCTGCGGATACGCAGATACTTGCCATAGGTGCGGGTGGCCTCCGTTACCTGGCTGGCCAGTTCGCGGGTAGGCGTCAGCACCAGGATGCGCGGGGCGCCCTTGGGGCCTTTTTTCAGAGTGGCCAGACGCTCAAGAGCTGGCAGCATGAAGGCGGCGGTCTTGCCGGTGCCCGTCTGGGCGCTGGCGATCAGATCTTTGCCCTGCAGGGCTTCGGGGATCGCCTTGGCCTGAATAGGGGTCGGGGTGGTGTACCCGCACTCGAGGACGGCTTTGAGGACGGGGGCAGACAGGTTGAGTTCGGTAAAAGACATGCAGAATCCTTGCTGATTTCGTCGCCGGCACGAATCTATGCAGCCGCAAGGCACAAGCCTTCCTCTATGCGGACACGCAATGGCTGCTCGAAGGACGAAACAGTGAGTAATGTTCGGGGTGCGATACCGCTGGGACAAACGACTGTCCCAAGGGAAACGGTTGTGCACAACACCGTTGGCATGAACGCATCGTCGCCAACCGAAGTGCTGCGCAATATCCGAAGGGAATGATTGCAGGGGGGTCAGTGATCGATGGGGCAGAGGAAAAACCGGACGGGCCGGCAATAGAGGACTTTTCCGCTGGTAGCGTTAACGCTGAACCACGCACTATAGACACTGTTTGCCTAAAAAGCAAACAGTTTTTTTGGAAATCTTGGCTTGAGGGAGACGATGCCCAGAGCGAACTTCATCACAAAGCCATGTTTTTTCACAGCAGGGAACTGAGATTGCCGAGATCGACCCGGGGAGTGTCGACGAGTGATCGCAGCACGAGGAGAAAGTCGGCGTGATCCGGATGATCGGCCCGGTGTATGGCACGCTCTCCAAATTCCTGACGGCTGAAGGTGCCCCAGTTGACCAGCTGGCTGAAATAGACGGCGGCGCCCAGGTTGTGGGCCAGAGCGACGAAGGCCGGCATCTCCCGGTAGTTGTTGGTCTGGACGACGAAGCTGAGGGTGAGGGCAATGGGAAGTCCGGCAATATAGCGCAGGTTGTCGAGCAGCAGCCGGAAATCCCCGCCACGACGGTTAAGGGTGTAGGTCGCCGCCGTGGCGGCGTCGATGGAGATCTCGGCGGTCTGCACATAGGGATGAATCGGCGTCAGCGATTCCCACAAGGATTTGTTCCAGAGCTGGCCGTTGCTGTGCAGACGGATGCTTTTCAGCCGGGGGAAATCCCCGGCATCGAAGTTCTGCAGCAAATCCCGGTAGGTCGGGCTGCCGAAGGGATCACCGGTGCCGCTGAGGATCAGGGTCTCGGCCGAGGGGCCCGCTTGGCGGCGAATTTTTTCCGTCAGGACAGCGACGGTTTCCAGTGCGGTTCCCTGCGCCAGGTGAAAGTCGCGGCGGCAACTGGCACAGGCCAGATTACAGCTGCGATCGTGGCAGAGGTTGAGGGTCCTGGGGCCATAGGTCAGGGTGGTGTCACCAGACTGCAGTGCCTGCCGGATGTCCGGATCGGTCACCTGGGCCAGGGGCATGACCGGTGCGGTGGCGCTGGCCAGGCGGGGGCAGCGCTGGCGGTTGCAGCCGGAAAAGCTGCCTTCGAGGATGGCCTTGCGCACCTGGCGGGCCCGCTCGCCATTCCAGATCTGGTCGAGGGGGGCGTGCAGGAGGTTGCCGACGGAGGTCTTCAGCCAGGCCGGACAGCACAGAAAGACCTGGCCGTCGGGGTGAATCTCGCACCAGTCGAAGGGTTGGGTGCAGAACATTTGGGTGTTGGGGGAGGGGGGGAGCATGACGATTTCCTCTGTTTTGCCTGCCAGGCGAGGACTGTAGCAGAAGGTTGTCATCGGGGGAAGCCTTTGTCGAGAAGAAGTTTATATGGATTTTTCTATAAATATCTCTTTCGGGCCCATAAAGCTGTTGACAATTTGCTCGTAGAGAAAAATAATGTCCAAAGATGTCCAAATGAAATGACATATGTCATAGGTGATAAAAATGAACGTTTCTGTTAAAGACGCCGCCAAGTTGCTGTCGGTCTCCGAAAAGACCATCTATCGCTGGATCAAGCAGGAGATCGTGCCGGCCTACAAGGTCCATGAGAGTTATCGCTTTAATCGGGCCGAGCTGCTGGAATGGGCGACGTCGCGGCGCATGGGCATATCGCCCGAACTGTTGTCCGAGCCGGAAGGCGATGCCCTGCCGCTGCCGCGCCTGACCGAGGCGATGGAGGCCGGGGGAATCTTCTACCGCCTGGAGGGGAAAAGTCGGGACGAGGTGCTGGCTGATGTGGTGGAACATCTGCGACTGCCCGATGAGGTCGATCGCGATTACCTGTGCCGGGTGCTCATCGCTCGCGAAAAGCTGGCTTCCACCGGCATTGGCGAAGGGATCGCCCTGCCGCATCCGCGCAATCCGTCGTTGCTGCATGTCACCCGACCGACGGTGACATTGTGCTTTCTTGAGCAGCCGGTAGATTTTTACGCCCTCGACGGCATCCCCGTCCAGATTCTGTTTACCCTGATCGCCCCCACACTGCGCGCGCATCTGCATCTCCTTTCTCTCCTCGGCTTTGTTCTGCATGACCACGCCTTCCGCAAGACCCTGACGGAACAGGGGAGCCGGGAGGAGATTTTTGCGGCGCTGGGCCGGGCTGAGGACTGTTGCCAAAAATGAAGGATTCCTGAAGGCGGGTACCTGATGTCATGAATCTGCTGCTGCTGGCTCTTTTGATTTTCGTCGCCTCGGCGTTTGCTGCCCTGCTCAGCTTTTGTCGACCACGGCTGACCACCAGCCTCGGTGCAGTCGGGCTGGTGGCTGGATCCCTGGCCGGGCTGGCGGCCGCCCTCACGACTCTGCGCAGTGCCACACCGCAATCCTGGGAGCTGGCCTGGGGAGTGCCCGGTGGTCACCTGCTCCTCTCTCTTGATCCCCTCGCTGCCTTTTTTCTGTTGCCCATGTGCCTTGTGGCCCTGCTCTGCGCCTTGTACGCACCGGGATATCTGCAGGGACACGCCCACCCGGCCGCCCTGGGGCCGCACTGGTTTTTTCTCAATCTTATGGTTGCGGCCATGATGCTGGTGGTTGTTTCCGCCAATGCGGTGCTCTTCCTCATGGCCTGGGAGGTCATGACGCTGACCTCTTTTTTCCTGGTGGCCTTCGAGCATCGTCAGGCCGAGGTGAGGGAGGCGGCTTGGCTTTATCTGGTTGTTGCCCATCTGGGACTGGTGCTGCTGCTGGCCTTTTTTGTGGCGGCCGGCACCATTTGCGGCAGTTTCGATTTCGCGGACTTTACCGGCCTGGCGCAGCTCTCCTCCAAGACTACCGGCTTGCTGTATGTTGCTGCCCTGGCCGGTTTCGGTATCAAGGCCGGTCTCTTTCCCCTGCATGTCTGGCTGCCCGATGCCCATCCCGCCGCTCCCAGCCATGTTTCGGCCCTGATGTCGGGGGTACTGGTGAAAGTGGGTATCTACGGCATCCTGCGGGCCGGCAGCTTTTTGCCGTCGGCGTTGCCGCTGGCCGGCGTCGTGCTCATGGCCCTGGGTGGGGCCGGGGCCCTCTATGGCATTGTCATGGCCAATTTTCAGAGGGATATCAAACGGTGTCTGGCCTACTCGACCATGGAGAATGTGGGGATCATCTTTCTCGGCCTGGGCCTGGGCTTTTTCGCGCAGGCCAACGGGCATCCCACGCTGGCCCTCTTCGGGTTTGCCGGCGGCCTGCTGCACATCTGGAATCATGCCCTCTTCAAGGGGCTGCTCTTTCTGGGCGCCGGCAGCGTTCTGCAGGCCACGGGAACGCGGGATATGGATCAGCTCGGCGGCTTGCTCAAGCGCATGCCCTGGACGGGCGGCCTCTTGCTCGGCGGCTGTCTGGCCATCGCCGCCCTGCCGCCCTTCAACGGCCTGGTGAGTGAATGGCTCATCTACCTGGGGCTGCTGCAGGAAGGCGTGCTGGATGCCGGTTTCAGTGGCCTGCTCTCCCTGCTGCTGGTCGGTCTGCTCGGCCTGGTCGGCGCCCTGGCCGTGCTGGCCTTTACCCGTCTGGCCGGGATTGTTCTGCTGGGCAGCCCCCGCAGTCTGCCCGCCGAGCAGGCACGGGAGTCTTCCCTGTCCCTGCTGGGCCCTATGGGAGTGCTGCTGGCCGGCTGTCTTTTGGTCGGCGTGTTCCCTCAGGGCGCCTTGTCTCTGTTGGCCTTGCCCCTTGAGCAGCTCGTTCCCGGCGGTCAGGCGGCCCTGGCCCCGGTGCTGTTGCGCGTGGGGAAACTGGGTCAGTTCCACGGTCTCATCGGGCTCAGCCTTCTGGTTATCGCCGCCCTCCTTCTCTGGCTCCGTCATCACCGGCCTGTCGCTCGTCGCGGGACCTGGAGCTGCGGCTTTGCCTTTTCCTCGTCCCGGGTCGAGTACACGGGTGAGGCCTATGCCGAGCTCACCCAGAGCCACCTGGTTCCTCACCTCCTCGCTCCGCAGGTAAATCGCCCGCTGTTGCGAGGGGTTTTTCCAGGGCGCATAGGCCTAAGCCAGCAGTCCCTCGACCCGGTACTGACCCGTCTGTTCCTGCCCGGCATCGCCAGGGTGACCCACTGGTGCGTGCGTCTTCGCTGGCTGCAGCAGGGGCGACTGCATGTCTATCTGCTCTATATTTTCATGGCCTGTACCCTGTTGCTGGCCTGGGGTGTCTGGGCCGGGAGGGGGGTGCCATGACCATGGGATTATTCCTGACCGGGATCCTGCTGCTGCTCTTTTCCGGTTTTCCCGGCCTGATGGCCCGGCGCCAGGCCCTTTGGGGAGAGCGCTTGAGCTGCCTGCTGACCCTGCTGGGAACGACCTGCGGTCTGGCCGCCGCAATCATGGCCCTGCTGGCCCCGGCCACGAATCGCCTGCGGCTGCCCTGGGGGGTGCCCGGTGCCGAATTCGTGCTGCAGCTCGATGCCCTTTCCGCCCTGTTTCTCCTGCCGCTCTTTCTGGTGGTCAGTGCCGGCGCGGTCTATGGGCTCGGCTACTGGCCCCAGCGACGGCATGGGGCCAGCGCCAAAAAGTTACGCATTTTCTATGGCCTGATCGCCGGCGCTCTCATGCTGGTGCTGACGGCGCAAAACAGCTTGCTGTTCCTCTTCGCCTGGGAAGCCATGGCCCTGGCCGGTTTCTTTCTAATTACCACCGAAGATGACAAGGCGGACAGCCGGCGGGCCGGTCTGATCTATCTGGCGGCGACCCACACGGGCACCCTGGCCCTCTTTGCCCTCTTCGCCCTGCTGGCGTCCGTGGTCGGCTCCTTCGCCTTTCCCGCGGCGGCCTCCATCGCCTCTGCCGGTACCGGCACGGCCATCTTTCTGCTCGGTCTCTTCGGTTTTGGTCTCAAGGCCGGCATCATGCCTCTGCATATCTGGCTGCCGGGCGCTCATGCCGCAGCCCCCAGCCATGCTTCGGCGCTACTCTCCGGGGTCATGATCAAGACCGGCATTTACGGCCTGGTGCGTCTGACCTCCTTTTATGCCGATATTCCGGTGAGCTGGGGGATGGGCCTGCTAGTGCTCGGAGCCATATCGGGCGTGCTGGGCGTGGCCCTGGCCCTGGCCCAGCACGATATCAAGCGGCTTCTCGCCTACCATAGTGTTGAGAATATCGGCATCATTGTCATCGGCCTGGCGGTAGCTCTGCTCGGGCGCACTTTTGAGCAGCCGACCATGGTCCTGCTGGGGATTTCGGGTGCGCTGCTGCACACGGTCAATCATGGCCTGTTTAAGTCGCTCCTGTTCCTGGCGGCGGGGTCGGTCATCCAGGCCACAGGGACCCGCGAGATGGATCACATGGGAGGGCTGTTCCGGCGTCTGCCCTGGACGGCCGTCTGCTTTTTGGGCGGTGCCGTCGCCATCTGCGGGCTGCCTCCCCTCAACGGTTTTGTCAGTGAGTGGCTGATTTACCTGGGCGCTTTCGATTCGCTGCAGGGGACCGGCCCCGTCAGCCCATGGGCCGTGCTGGCTGCCCCGGTCCTTGCTCTCATCGGCGCTCTGGCGGTGGCCTGCTTTGTCAAAGTCTTCGGCGTGGTCTTTTTGGGAGAACCCCGCTGCCCCGCGGCGGCTACGGCCAAGCCGGCGGTCTGGTCCATGCGCCTGCCCATGCTCGCTCTGCTGACGGCCTGCATCTGGATCGGCCTGCTCCCCTGGACCCTGGCCCCCTTGCTGCAGCGGGCCGCGACGGTCTGGTCGGCGCAGGTCGCCGGTCTCGAACTGGAGGCGCCGCTGGCGCCGCTCTCCCGTCTCAGCCTGGTGGCTGCTTTGTTGCTGGTGGTGATGGCCGGGTTGTGGCTCTGGCTGCAACGACGCGGCCATGCCGGGGCCCCGCGGGTGGCTACCTGGGGGTGCGGTTACCAATTCCCGGCCCCTCGCATGCAGTACAGCGCCTCTTCCTTTGCTGACCTGCTGGTTGGACTCTTCCGGGGTGGGCTGTGGACAAGTCGCCATGAACAGCCACCCAAGGGGCTTTTTCCGGCAGAGACGGCCTTTTCCAGCCACACGCCGGACGCTGTGCTCGACCGTTTCCTGTTGCCGCTCAGTCAGGGATTGGCCTGGCTTTTCACCCTGCTGCGGCGTTTTCTGCAGAACGGCAGACCCGCTTTTTATCTGCTCTATATCGCTTTGACCCTGCTGACCCTGCTTATGGTAATCGCCTGCGGTTGAGGAGGCTTCGATGTTTGTCAATGTTCTGGTCCACCTGGTGCTTCTGCTGCTGTTTGCGCCTCTGCTGCAGGGGGTGATCAACCGCACCAAGGCTCTGTTCGCCGGCCGGCGGGGAGCACCCCTGCTGCAACCCTACTATGACCTGGCCCGCCTGTGGCGCAAGGGGTTCGTCCTGAGCCACACGACGACCTGGGTCTTTCTGGCCGGGCCGGTGGTCGGGCTGGCCGTGCCGATTCTGGCCTCGCTTCTGCTCCCCTTCGGCGCCCTGCCCGCGCCCATCTCTTTCCAGGGAGATTTGATCCTCTTTGTCTATCTCTTCGGGCTGTCCCGTTTTTTTGTGGCCTCGGCGGCCCTGGATACGGGTTCGAGTTTCGAGGGGATGGGGGCAGCGCGCGAGGTGACCTTTTCCTGTCTCGCCGAACCGACCCTGCTCTTTTCCCTGATTGTGCTCGCCCGTCTGGCCGATGGCCTTTCCCTCGGGGCTTTGCTTGGGGCCGGCCTGGGTTCCTCCTGGACGGTGGCGTCGGCTTCGCTGGGGCTGATCACCGTCTGCCTCTTTGTCGTGCTGCTGGTGGAGAATTCCCGCATTCCCTTCGACGACCCCAATACCCACCTTGAGCTGACGATGATCCACGAGGTCATGGTGCTTGATCACAGCGGCCCGGCTTTCGGCATGGTCCTGTACGGCGCCGCCCTCAAACTGATGGTGCTGGGCTCTCTTGTCGTCCGTTTGGCTTTGCCCTTTGAGACGGGCAGCCCGCTGCTGGACGGGGGCGTCTACCTCGGTGGCCTGCTGCTGCTGGCCGTGCTGATCGGCGTGGTGGAGTCGACCATGGCCCGCCTGCGCCTGGTGCGCGTACCCCAGGTGCTCATCGGCACCATGCTGATCTCCATATTTGCCCTGGTGCTGGTGCTTCGTTAGGAGTTAGGACCCATGATTGAATTGAGCAACCTCTGCCTGCTGCTGGTGATTCTCATCAACTTCTTCACCCTGGGCAGCGCGCGTCTGGTGGCCTGCATCCGGGTTGTGGCCCTGCAAGGCGCCCTCATTGCGCTGCTGCCGTGCCTGGCCCACGGTATTTCCTGGCATACCCTGATGCTGACGGCCACCGCTTTTATCCTCAAGGGGGTGTTCATTCCCTGGCTCCTGCTGCGGGCCATCCGTGAGGTACGCATTCGTCGCGAGGTCGAGGCACTTATCGGTTTCGTCCCCACCCTGATCATCGGGGCGATGCTCACGGCCGGGGCCTTCATCTTCGCTGATTTTCTGCCGCTGCTGCCGGAACATCAGGGCGGACTCTACGTCCCCACCTCCCTGGCCACCCTCTTTGCCGGGTTTATGCTGCTGATGACGCGGCGCAAGGCCATCACCCAGGTGCTCGGCTATCTGATGCTGGAAAACGGTATCTTCATTTTCAGCATCCTGCTCAGCGAGGCGATGCCCCTGGTCGTGGAAGCGGGGGTGCTGCTCGATCTGCTCGTCGCTGTTTTTGTTATGGGGATTGTGATCAACCAGATCAACCGGGAGTTCTCCACCGTGGACACCACCCGACTGTCCGTTTTGAAGGAATAACACGATGCTGATGTTGCTGATTCTCTTTCCTCTGGCCTTGGCCGCCCTGGCCGTGGCGCTACCCTCTTTCCGGGTGCGAAGCTGGCTGCTGCCGGTCAGTGGCGTCCTTCACTTCGCGCTGGCCGTCACCGTGGTCAGTCAGGCTCCCTCTTTGCCGACTCCCTGGCTCGGCCTCGATGCCCTCTCCCAGCTTGTCCTGCTGGTGACCAGTCTGCTCTACCTGGCCTGTTCCATCTACGCCGTCGAATACCTCAACCTGCATGCGGAGCGGGGGAACCGCCTGATGGTCGCCTGCCTGCTGGTCTTTCTCGCGGCCATGACGCTGGCCGTGGCGGCCCGCCATCTCGGTCTGCTGTGGGTGGCGGTGGAGACGACCACCATCGCCAGCGCCCCACTGATCTATTACAATCGCAACCGCCTTTCCATCGAAGCGACCTGGAAATATCTCATTCTCTGCTCGGTAGGCATCGCGCTGGCCATGGTCGGTATCCTCTTTGTAGCCTATGCGGCTCTCGGTAACGGCGTGCCGGTCAGTCTGCAGCTCGATGACCTGCTGGCGGCGGGGCCGAATCTGGCCCAGCCTTGGCTGCATGCCGGTTTCGTCTTTCTGCTGGTCGGCTTCGGCACCAAGATGGGGCTGGCGCCTCTGCACAGCTGGAAGCCCGATGCCTACGGCGAGGCGCCTGGTCTGGTTGGCGCCCTGCTGGCCGGCGGTCTGACCTCTGTGGCTTTTCTCGCCATCCTGCGCGGGGTGCAGTTAATGGGAGCGGCCGGCGATCTGGCCCTGGCCCGGCAGATGCTGCTCGGCATGGGCCTGCTCTCCCTGCTGCTGGCGGCCATTTTCATTGTCCGGCAGGGCGATATCAAACGTCTGCTCGCCTATTCGAGCGTCGAGCACATGGGGCTGCTGGCCGTGGGGGTCGGTATCGGCGGCCTGGCCACTTTCGGCGCCCTGCTGCATCTGGTCAACAATGCCATGACCAAGGGCTGTCTCTTCCTCTGTGCCGGCAATATTCATCGGGCCTTTGCCAGCAAGCGCCTGCAGGATGTGCGGGGCGCGCTGTCGGTATTGCCCGTCTCCAGCGCCATCTTTCTGGCCGGCTTTCTGGCGATTACCGGCTCGCCCCCCTTCGGCCCCTTTCTCAGCGAGTTCACCATGCTGCGCGGCATGTTCGCCAGCGGTCAGATGTGGGTCGGCGCTACGGTGCTGGTGCTGCTGGCCGTCATCTTTATCGGTATGGGGGCCACGGTGCTGGCCGTGACTCAGGGGGAGGCGGAGGTGGAGCAGGTTCATTTCCGGGACCGGCTGCCGCTGGTGGCGCCGCCGCTCTTTCTGCTGCTGGTCGTGCTGGTGCTGGGACTCTACCTGCCCGAACCCCTGCAGCGCCTGCTGCGGGACGCTGCCGCCCTGCTGGAGGTGAACGCATGATGCCCATCGTGAAAAATGGCGGGACTGTACAGTTGAATGAGATCCCCGTTCTCGACTACGAGGTTTTCGGCTCCCGGTTGAAGGCCGATCTCGAACAGCAGGGGAGGGTGTCGGCCTACTTCGGGCGTTTGGCGGCGGACGGCGCGGTGGAACTCTTTGCCCTGGTGGCTCACGACTGGAAGGGGGAGCTGCATCTGCTACGGTCGCGGGTCGGCAGTCGTTTCCCCTCCCTGACTCCGGAAATTCCCCAGCTGCACCTCTTTGAGCGGGAATTCGCCGAACAGTTCGGCGTGCTGCCGGAAGGGCACCCCTGGTTCAAGCCGGTGCGCTTCCATTCATCCTGGGTGCCCGGACGGGATGCCTGGGGGCGGGCGGGGAGCGCTCATCCCGTGCCGGGGGATATGGAGTTCTACCGGGTCGAAGGGGAAGAGGTGCACGAAGTCGCCGTCGGGCCGGTGCATGCCGGGGTGATCGAGCCGGGGCATTTTCGCTTTCAGTGTCATGGCGAAAAGGTCATGCATCTGGAGATCTCCCTCGGCTTTCAGCATCGGGGACTCGAAGCCCTTCTGCGTGGTGGCCCTCATGCCAGTACCCTGCACCAGCTGGAGGCGGCGGCTGGGGACACCACCATCGGCCACGCCACCGCGTACTGCCAGGTGCTGGAGGCGTTGGGCGGCTGCCCGGTGCCGCCGCGAGGGCAGGTGCTGCGGGCGGTGGCGCTGGAGTTGGAGCGCCTGGCCAACCATGTCGGCGACATCGGCGCTCTCGCCGGGGATGTAGGCTTTCTGCCGACGGCGAGCTTCTGCGGCCGCATCCGCGGCGACTATCTCAACTTGAGCGCCGAACTGTGCGGCAGTCGCTTCGGGCGCGGGATGATCCGTCCCGGCGGGGTCGGATTCGACGCGGAGCCGGTGCTGGTCGCCCATCTTTTGCAGCGTCTGGCGGTGATCGCGCGCGATACGCGCGGGGCGATCGAACTCTTCTTCGATAGTCCCTCGGCGCTGGCCCGACTGGAGGGGACGGGGAAGGTCGCCACCGAGGACGCCGAGTCCCTCGGCCTCGTGGGCATGGCGGCCCGCTCCTGCGGGTTGGCCATCGACTCCCGTATCCATCATCCTGCCGGTGCCTATGTCGATGACTTCGATCACGTCGTTCTGGAAGAGGGTGGGGATGTCTTCGCCAGGGCCCATGTGCGCCGACGGGAGATCTACGACTCCCTCAGGCAGATCCGTTACTGGCTCAGCCGGCTGCCGGACGGCGCGGCGCGGGCGGAGATGGCCCCGCTGGCAGCGGACAGTCTGGCCGTATCGCTGACGGAGGGGTGGCGCGGCGAAATCGTGCATGTGGCCCTGACCGATGCCGCCGGCCGGTTTTCGCGCTACAAGGTCGTGGATCCCTCCTTCCGCAACTGGAACGGCCTGGCCATGGCCCTGCGCGAGGAGCAGATATCCGACTTTCCCTTGTGCAACAAGAGTTTCAATCTTTCCTACTGCGGCTTCGATCTGTAAGTGGGGATGGAGAACGAGCGATGCTGAAAATTATTGCCGAACGCTTTCGTCAGGGCTATCGAACGGGCAAGTATCCCAAGGAAGAGCCGGTGCTGCCGGAGCGTTTTCGTGGTCTGCCCCGCCTGCAGCCGGAACTTTGCCCGTCGGGCTGTGAAGACTGCCTGCGTGGCTGTCCCTATGGCGCCGTGAAACGGCAGGAGGGCAAAGTAGCAGTCGATATGGGGCTCTGCCTCTTCTGCGCCGACTGTACGGCCTGCACTCATGGCGGCCTCTCCTTCTGCCGCGATTATCGACTGGCGTCTCGCCGCCGTGAAGGGCTGGTGGTCGATGGGGACGTTTACCCGCTGGCGGAAGCCCTCGACGCCCGCATGAAAAAACTGTTCGGGCGCTCTCTGAAGCTGCGCCAGGTCTCCGCCGGCGGCTGCAACGCCTGCGAAGCCGACCTCAACGTGCTCGGCACCCTGGTCTTTGACTTGGGCCGTTTCGGCATCCAGTTCGTCGCCTCGCCGCGCCATGCCGACGGCATTCTGGTCACCGGGCCGGTCACTGAAAACATGAAGAGCGCCCTGCTCGACACCTACGCCGCCGTGCCCGAGCCGAAGCTGGTCATCGCCTCCGGCGCCTGTGCCATTGGCGGCGGCCCTTTCCGCGGCAGTCCCGAGTGTCACAACGGCCTCGGTGATCTGCTCCCCGTCGACCTCTATATCCCCGGTTGTCCGCCGCACCCCTACACGGCGCTGGACGGTTTGCTGCGCCTGCTTGGCCGCCTGTGAAGGGCGGCCGCGGCCACCATCAGAATTCGAGTTCTTCCTGCATGCGCAGGGTGAAGTTTTTGGCCCGCCCTGAGGGCGCGATGATGCCGTAGGCCATGGCCTCCTTGAGTTCCGCCTCGCTGGCTCCTGCTTCCTTCGCGACCGCGAAGTGCTTCTTCAGTCAGTCGGGGCAGCCGACGGCCACGGCGCAGGCCACCCGGATCAGTTCGCGGTGTTTGACGTCGATGACTTCTTCGTACTCGTAATCCAGAATTTTTTTACGGACTTTCATCGTTCCTCCTCGCAAGCTGTTGGTTGCCCCATAGCCCACGCCGGACACGGGCCGGTCAGGGGGGAAGGGCGGTGCAGATTCCTGGCTACCCCCTCGTTTTTCCGCTAATTTCTTGACAGTTTCAAGGGGGCGTTGTAATTAAATCGGGTTTTCACGGACAGATGCAAGCTTTTTTGTCCGTCCAGACTGCCTTTAACCGCGATCTCCGCCGGCAATGACCTGCGGGGGAGACTTTCGCCAGGAGTGGGGATGTCGAGTCAATTCGGAACGCTTTTCAGGATTTCAACCTTTGGTGAATCCCACTGCGCCGGGGTGGGCGTGGTGGTGGATGGCTGCCCGCCGGATATGGCGCTGTGCGAAGCCGATATCCAGGCGCAGCTTGACCGGCGTCGGCCGGGGCAGAGCGCGCTGACGACGCCGCGGGACGAGAAGGATCAGGTCGCCATTCTCTCCGGCGTCGAGCGGGGGCGCACCCTCGGCACCCCCATCTGCCTGCTGGTGGGCAACAAGGACTTCCGGCCGGGAGATTACACGGAGACGGACGCTGTGCCCCGACCCTCCCATGCCGACTACACCTATCAGATGAAGTACGGTATCCGCGCCGCCAGCGGCGGCGGTCGTGCCAGCGCCCGCGAGACCATCGGCCGCGTGGCCGCCGGCGCCCTGGCCGAAAAATATCTGCGCGAAGAGTATGGCATCGAGATCGTCGCCTGGGTCAGCGCCATCGGCAACGAGCAAGCCCCGACAGTAGATATGGACCGTATCAGCCGCGCCCAGGTCGATGGCTCCGACGTCCGCTGCCCTGACGCGGAAGCAGCCAAACACATGGAGGCGGCCATCCTCGCGGCGCGGGAGCAGCAGGATTCCATCGGCGGCGTCATCACCTGCGTCTGCCGACAGGTGCCGGCCGGTCTGGGCGAGCCGGTCTTTGACAAGCTCGAAGCCTGTATGGCAGCGGCCATGCTTTCCATTCCGGCCAGCAAGGGCTTTGATATCGGCTCCGGTTTCGCCGGAGCCCGTATGCTCGGTTCCCAGCACAACGATCCCTTCGTGGCCAAGGAAGAGCGCCTCGGCACCCTCACCAACCACAGCGGCGGCGTGCAGGGCGGCATTTCCAACGGCGAACCCATCTATTTCCGCGTGGCCTTCAAGCCGACGGCAACCATCGGCCAGGCCCAGCGCACCGCCGACTTCGCTGGCCGCGAGGTCGAACTCAAGGCCCGCGGCCGCCACGATCCCTGCGTGGTCCCCCGCGCCGTGCCCATTGTCGAGAGCATGGCGGCGCTGGTTCTCATGGACCTGCTGCTGCAGCAGAAGACGCGCCAGTCTCTGCGCTGACGCCCCTATTTATATCTGAAACGAGGTCATTCCATGTCCAATCCCGCTGAATTCGTCAAGGCCTGTGTCGACGGCAAGGTCTGGCTCTTTTGTTCCGAGTGCCAAGAATCCAAGAACTTCAACGATGTCGAACACATCGATTCGGAAGGGCATCCCTCCTACTGGGGGACGGAGCCCTGGTGGCACGACACGCGCATCTTCAAATGCCGCGACTGCGAGACGGTCCAGCGCTCGACGCTGCACCTGCAGGAATAAAACGATCCTACGAAGTTTTCATCGCTAAAGCCTGACAAAGGCCAAGGACAAAAAAAGCCGCCCGGTGCATCCACGGGCGGCTTTGCTCTTTTTAGGCGGGGGAGCCCTAGAGATATTTTTCCCGCAGGGTGGTCTTGCTGATCTTGCCGACGCTGGTCTTGTCGATGGCGTCGACGAAGCGCACCCGCAGCAGGATAATAGTTTTGGACAACATCCCCGTTTCGGCGTAGGTGCGGGCGTGGGCGACCAGCTCCTTCTCGGAGGTCTTCCCCTCGGCCTCGGACTTAAGCACGACCAGGGCCAGGGGGCGCTCCCCCCACTTGTCGTCGGGCTGACCGATGACCGCCACCTCGCTGACGGCGGGGTGGTGGGCGATGATATCCTCGATCTCCAGGGAGGAGATCCACTCGCCGCCGGACTTGATGACGTCCTTGGTGCGGTCCGTGATCTTGAGATAGCCGCGGGCGTCGCGCACGGCCACGTCGCCGGTGTGCAGGTAGCCGCCGCGCCAGAGGTGCTCCGAGTTCTTGTGATCCTTGAGGTAGCCTTGCGTCAGCCAGGGGGCGCGCACGACGATCTCGCCGCCGCTGGCGCTGTCTGCCGGCACGTCCCGCATCTCCTCATCCACCAGACGGATATCGACCAGCGGTATGGGCCGGCCGGTCTTGCAGCGGATTTCCGCCTGCTGTTCGGCGGGGAGTTCGAGCATCTCCGGGGTCAGGTAGGAGATGGTGAGGATGGGGCAGGTCTCCGACATGCCGTAGCCGGTGAAGAGATCGATGCCTCTGGCCATTGCCGCCAGGCAGAGGGACTTGGGCAGGGCGGCGCCGCCGATGATCACCTTCCAGTTCGACAGGTTGATTTTGTCGATGAGCGGGCTCTTCAGCAGCATATGCAGGATGGTGGGGACGCAGTGGGAGAAGGTGACCTTTTCTCTGTCGATGAGTTCGAGCAGATGATCGGGGACATAGCGGCCGGGGTAGACCTGCTTGACCCCCATGGCCGTGGCGACGTAGGGGAGACCCCAGGCGTGGACGTGAAACATGGGGGTGATGGGCATGTAGACGTCCTGCTGGTGAAAGCGTCCCTGGCTGGCCGGGGTGCCGACGGCGGCCAGCACGCCAAAGGTGTGCAGGACCAGCTGGCGGTGGCTGAAGTAGACCCCCTTGGGCAGGCCGGTGGTGCCCGTGGTGTAGAAGGTGGTGGCGCGGGTGTTTTCGTCGAAGTCGGGAAAATCGTAATGGGTCGGGCTGTCTTGCAGCAGGCTTTCGTACTCGCCGGCGAATTCGATCTGGGAGGCGGGCGTCTCGGCGCCATCCTGCAGCAGGACGTAATTTTTCACCGTGTCGATGCGCCCCTTGATCTGTTCGAGAATGGGCAGGAAGTCGCTGTGAATAAGCAGCACATCGTCTTCGGCGTGGTCGATGGTAAAGAGAATCTGGTCCGGCGACAGGCGGATGTTGACCGTGTGCAGCACGGCGCCGATCATCGGCACGGCAAAGAAGCATTCGAGGTAGCGATGGCTGTCGTAGTCCATGACCGCCACCGTGTCGCCGGGCTTGACCCCCAGCTTCTTCAGCGCGTGGGCCAGGCGGCAGATGCGCTGATGCAGGGTGCGGTAGTCGTAGCGCAACAGGTCGCGGTAGACGATCTCCTGCTCGGGATTAGTGACCAGCGGGGTCTGCAGCAGGTTCTTGATGAGCAGAGGGTAGGCATAGGCCGATTCAGTGCGGGGGATGACAGGGTCGTTCATGGCAGACATTCCTTTCGTCCGTCAGAGTGATGGTGAGATGGAGGCGCCCATTATGGCGCAAAATAAAAACCAAGGGTAGTCTATCCTGTCTGTTTTGTCGCCTCCGCCATCTTCTGGGCTTTTTGGAGAACCGGATCACCAGTCCATCGCTGCCAAAAACAAGACTTCTCTCAACATCGAGTTGCCTGGCTCCAGTGCCCTGGTCTGCCCAACTCCATATCTATCAAGCTGGTCGTGTCTGCTTCTATGTAGGACCGTAAGCTGTTTTTGGGGGGCATAAAATAAAAAACGCGCACCGGCCAGGAGAGAGGCCGATGCGCAAAAGGAAGGAGGGTTGTATCAATTAGCCAAGTGTGAACCTGACCAATTGGGTAAACATTACCAAAAGGATGGGAAAAGGTCAACGCAAAATTCAGTTTTTTAGTGGGAAAAATTGCAGGCTCGAAAAAGCGGGAGGGAGGCGTCGGCGCGTTTACGGGGTTGCAGGGGGTGGGGTTTAACGATAGAATACCGGCGTTTTTCAGGACAGATGAAAGGGGTTGTTTATCATCATGGATCGTAAGATGGTTCTTGTTACCATGACCGGGCCGGACAAGCCGGGCATCGTCGCCGCCGTTACCGGTAATATCGCTGCCGCCGGAGCGCGTATCCGCGACATCGAGCAGACGGTGACCCACACGCTGCTTTCCTTTTCGGTGCTCATCGATTTTCCCACGGGCGAGAGCGACCAGAAACCCCTGATCAAGGACCTTCTTTTTCTGGCCAAGGAGCTCGGGCTGGATCTCGATTTTCAGGTGCTTTCCGAATCGGAGTACCGACGCAAAACGACCAAGCACGCCTACGTGGTGACCATTCTGGGCGGCGAGGTGAGCGCTACCTCGCTGGCGCGGGTGTCGCGCATCCTGGCGGATAACCGGGTCAATATCGAGCGTATCTCCAAGCTGACACAGGGACAGTTGCGCTGCGTTGAGTTTCTCATCACGACGCCGCCTGAACTGGATGTCAAGGCCATGACCCGCAGACTGTTGCGCGTCGGCGCCAGCCTCGGCGTCGACATCGCCATGCAGAAGGAGAGCCTCTACCGCCGGGCCAAGCGTCTGGTGGTAATGGACATGGATTCCACCCTCATCCAGATCGAAGTTATCGACGAACTGGCCCGCCTGGCCGGAGTCGGGGAGCAGGTGGCGGATATCACCCTGCGGGCCATGAACGGCGAGCTCGACTTTCAGGGGGCGCTGCGGGAGCGGGTGGCCCTGCTGCAGGGGCTGTCGGTCGATGCTCTTGAGGAGGTCTACCGGCATATCCCTTTCACACCCGGAGCCAAGAACCTGGTGCGCATTCTCAAGCGTCTCGGTTTCCGCACGGCGGTCATCTCTGGGGGCTTCAAGTTTTTCACAGACCGCCTCAAGACCGAACTGGGCCTGGACTATGCCTACGCCAATGACCTGGAGATCGCTGACGGCAAGGTGACCGGTGCGGTTAAGGGGGAAATCGTCGATGGGGCCCGCAAGGCTCAGTTGCTGGAGGAAATTGCCTGCCAGGAGGGGATCACCCTCGACCAGGTGGTGGCCATCGGTGACGGCGCCAACGATCTGCCCATGCTGGGCAAAGCCGGGCTGGGCATCGCCTTCAATGCCAAAGCCCGGGTGCGGGAGCAGGCTGATTACCATATCAACCAGCAGAGTCTCGACTCTATTCTCTATCTGCTTGGCTTCTCCGAGCGGGAGATGGCCGAGATCGACCAATGAAACTGCCACAGCCCCTCCTGGAGGGGCGCCTGCTGCGGCGCTATCAGCGCTTTCTCACCGATATCGAGCTGGCCGACGGCCGCGTGGTGACGGCTCACACCCCCAATACGGGGAGCATGCAGCAGTGCGCTGTGCCGGGGCACCCTGTGTTGATATCCACCTCGGACAATCCCCAGCGAAAACTCCCCTACACTCTGGAACTCATCAAAGTCAACGGCCACTGGGTTGATACCCACACCCACCGCACCAACCGGGTTGTGGAAGAAGCTCTGCGCAACGGATCCATTGCCAGCCTGGAGGGTTACCGGGTGAGAACGGAGTACCCCTTTGGGTCTAGCCGCATCGACTTTTTTCTGGAAAATGAACGAGAAAAAGTGCTGGTGGAAGTGAAAAACGTGACCCTCTGCTGTGCGCCCACCGTCGCCTGCTTTCCCGACGCCGTGACGACGCGGGGGCAGAAACACCTGCGTGAGCTGATGGCGGCCCGCGAGCAGGGTTTTCGAACCGTCATTTTTTTTCTCGTTCAGCGCGGTGAAGCCGAAGCCTTCACCCCCGCTGATGCTATCGATCCCGACTACGGCCGTCTGCTGCGTCAGGCCGCCGCCTGCGGCGTCGAGATCATGGCCTACCGCAGCCTGGTCGCGCCGGCGGAAAACCGCGTCGACCAGCCTCTCCCCGTCCTCCTCGGATAAGCCTGCCATGCGCGCCGTCGGTCTGATCACCGAGTACAACCCCTTTCACAACGGACATCTCCACCACCTGCGTCAGAGTCTGGAGCTCACCGGGGCCGAGGTTTCGGTGGCGGTCATGAGCGGACATTTCCTGCAGCGTGGCGAGCCGGCCCTGGTGGATAAATGGGTGCGGGCGCAGATGGCTCTGCAGGCTGGTGTCGATCTGGTTCTGGAGCTTCCTTTCCCCTGGGCCTGCAACAGCGCCCCGGTTTTCGCCCAGGGCGCCATCCAGTCCTTGAATGCCCTCGGCGGAGTCGACACCCTATGCTTCGGTAGCGAAGTTGGAGATTTGGCAGCACTGCAGGACTGCGCCCAGTGGTTGACGGCGAATGAAAAGGTGGTGACCCAGAGAACCGCCGAGCTGCTGCGGCAGGGTTACAATTATCCGACAGCGCGGGCCAGACTGGCGCAGGAGCTGGCACCGGACGCCCCCTTTGCCCACCTGCTGGCCTCGCCCAACAACATCCTCGGCATCGAGTATCTCAAGGCCCTGAGCAGAACGGCCAGTCCGCTGCAACCCTTTACCCTCCAGCGTCTCGGCGCGGGTTATCATGATGAGGAGGCTGAGGGGGATGTGGCGAGTGCCACGGGCATCCGCCGCAAACTCGCTGCCGGCGAGGATGTCACTGCCTTTATTCCCCCTTTGGCTCTAGCCCCTTTGCAGCAGGCTCTGGCTGAGGAGCGCTGCCTCGACGAGGAGCATCTGCATCGTTTGTTGCTGGCTCGCATCTTCAGAGGGTCACAGTCTCTGAGAGGGATCTACCAGGTTGAAGCCGGTATTGAGCCGCGCCTGCTCGAAGCCGCCGAGTGCAGTAACTCCTACGAGGCTCTGGTGGCCGCCGTCAAGTCACGGCACCTGACCCGTACCCGCGTCCAGCGCCTGCTCACCTATGTGCTCAACGAGGTGCAAGCCGACGATATGGCGGCCTTTCTGGAGGCGGGCCCACTCTATCTGCATGTCCTCGCTTTTACGGCGAAAGGCCGTGCTTTCCTGGCGGCCTGCCGTAAAGGACGGTCTTTGCCTCTGGTGCAGAATTACTCGCGAATACAATCTATTCTGAAACGGACCTACGGGGCAGGGAGCGAGACCTGTCAACTGGCCCAGCGTCTGCTGGAACTGGAGGTGCGCGCTGGCCGCAACTATACTCTTCTGCAACGGCAATGGCCCGGCGGGCCTCGCAGCGGCGACTACTATCGGGATGTCATCACCAAAAAATGAGGGGATCAGCCGAGAATCAGGTCGGGCAGTTCATTGCGGTCATCCTCCCGGCTGGGGAAGTGCTCTTCCAGCAGCTCGGCGCAGCGGGTGATGGCTTCGCAAAGGGCGTCGCAGGCCAGCCCCTGGTGGATGCCCTCAGTCACCGTTTCGACAATTTCCTCCCAGACATGCAAGGGAACGCGGGCGTTGATGCCACGGTCGGCCAGCACATAGACCCGACGTTCAAAGAGAGAGAGCAGAATGAGGATGCCGGTGTGATTGCGGGTATGGTGCAGTCCTTGCTCCAGAAAACTGACGAGGGCTTTTTCCTCTACCTCGCCGCAGATTTCGACGGGATGGATGAGGCACCGCTTGAGCGTCGGAGTGTAGCGGATGAAGAATTTAAAGGGGAAGTAGGCGAGGGCAAAGATGGGCAAAAAGAACCAGACGGAAGAGTCTCCAAAAGCCCAACTTGCGGTCACGCCTGTTGCCAGGGATAAAAGGACCGCGCCGAGAATCTCGGCACGGGGATAGTCGTAGCTGGTATCTACCACCATGGGAACAATCTCGCCGCTGGTGCGTTTTTCGGCTTCGAACACGGCGGCTTTGATGCGCTGCCGCTCTTCGTCACTGAAAAATGTCTGTGCTGTGGTTTTAACCATGGCTGTTCCTGTAAAAAGATAAAAAGGGTTGACGGTCACCAACCACCGGAAGCGCCACCGCCGCCGAATCCACCACCACCTCCGCCAAAGCCGCCACCACCGAAGCCGCCGCCTCCCCTGAAAGGAGGCCCGCCGATCCATAGACCGCCTCTGCGACTGCCGCGATGGCTGCGCCCGCCTGTCAGAAAAAGCAATCCCGGCCCCAGAAATAGCAGCAGAGCCAGCAGGCCGAGGGGATTGCGCTCTTCCTTCTGGCGGGATGATCCCGACCCCTTATACTCCCCCCGTACGGCTTCCGCCATGGCGATAATGCCTGCAGCGATACCCCCGTCGAAGTCCCCCTGTCGAAAACGGGGGCTGATCTCCTGGTCAATAATGCGTCCGGAAAGAAGGTCGGTGAGTCTCCCCTCCAGGCCATAGCCGACTTCGATGCGAATCTTGCGGTCGTCTCTCGAAACAAGAAGCAGGGCGCCGTTATCCTTCCCTTTCTGTCCGATTCCCCAGGCTTCAGCCACTTTCAGAGCATAGACTTCCAACGGCTCCCCTTGCAGGGAGGCGACGGTGAGAAGAGCAATCTGTGTCGAGTCGCTGGCTTCGAAATCGGTCAAAAAACGCTCGATCTTCAGTTCCATCTCCGCTGAGAGCATGCTGGCCAGGTCATTGACGTGGCCGCGCAGTGGTGGCACATCGAGGGCGCCGGCCGTCAAGGGCAGCAGGCAGAGCAGTGCCAGGGCGAGAAAAAAGCGTTTCACGCGCATGCTAGAAATTAACCTTGGGCGCCGCCGCTGCACCGGTATCCGCCTTGAAAGGTTCCTTGCGATCGAGTTTCAGCATGAACTTGTTGGTCAGGTTGTTGGGGAAGGTGCGGATCGAGGTGTTGAAGACCTGCACCGCCTCATTATAGCGCTGGCGGGCGACATTGATGCGGTTCTCAGTGCCTTCGAGCTGGTGCTGAAGGTCGCTGAAATTCTGACTGGCCTTCAGGTCGGGATAACGTTCGGCCACCACCAGCAGCCGGGAGAGGGCGCCGGAGAGTTCGCCCTGGGCCGACTGAAAGCTCTCAAGCGCGACGGGATTGGACAGATCCTTCCCACTCAGATTGACCTGCCCCACACGGGCGCGGGCCTCCGTGACGGACTGCAAGGTCTCCCGCTCGTGGCTGGCGTAGGCCTTGACGGTTTCGACCAGGTTGGGGATGAGATCCGCTCGACGCTGGTAGGTGGCCTCCACATCGGCCCAGGAGGCAAAGACCATTTCTTCATTGCGCTGAATTTCATTGTAACCGCATCCTGACAGTAGAGTCAGGGAAAGCAGAATCATGGCGATGAGGGAAAAACGCGTGTTCATGGCAGGGCTCCTTGTCCAGTTCATAAAAAAGCAAAATGTGTGTTTGAAAATATAGTCATGCCGGCGGCGGATGTAAAGGGAAGATCCTGAGACAGTAACAGTCGTGAACAAAAAAAATGTTGCTTTTATTCCCTGAACACGATTTAAATCTGAACAAATAATAACGCAGAGAGGATTTGCCATGGCGTGGCTGCTGACCCATGCTGAAGAACGGATGATGGAAGATTGCCTGCTAAACCTGCGAGCTCTGCCTGGATGCGAGGTTGATCCCGGGTTCAGACAGGCCTTGCAGACCCAGGAGGGGAGCCTGCGACTTAAGGGTGTCTGGGGGCAGGTCGAATATCGGGTTTTGCCACGAAGGCGACTTTCACCTTTGACCATCGCCGTTCTTCTGAATCAGGTTCATTTCCAGCAACCCGAGGTACCGAGACTTCTCTTTACCGATTACCTGCCGGAAACCCTGGCCCGGGAGCTGCGTCAACACGGCATCGAATATGTCGATGCCGCCGGCAATATGTATTTGTGTCAACCACCGTTGCTGATGGAGATTGGCGGCCGTCGCCGGGCAGCTGGGAAAAAAAGCGGCAGCCGTGCTTTCCAAACTGCGGGGCTCAAACTGATTTCTATTCTGCTGATGGATCCAGCCAGTCTGCGACTGTCCTACAGGGATATGGCCCAGCGGGCCAATGTTGCTCTGGGTACGATCGGGCAGACGCTGGAGCAGCTCGAGTCGCTGGGCTATCTCAGTCGGGATGCCAACGGCAGCAGAATGTTGCTGCGCGGCGAGGATCTGCTGCAGCGCTGGGAATTCGGCTACAGTGAAAAACTTCGCCCCCGTCTGCTGCTGCGACGATGCCGGCTGCAGGCAGGGGTGGCAGTCGAAGATCTGCCCGACCTGCTGCGGCAGCACGGTTTGCAGGAGCAGGTGCTCATCGGCGGCGAACTGGGCGCGGCGCTTCTGCTCGGCGGCTACCGCCCACAGCGCGCGGCGCTTCATCTGTCCGGCGATGCCCTGCGTCTTCTCATGCAGCTCCGCCTGATTCCAGACCCCGACGGGCCTGTGGACCTGCTGCAATTGTACGGCAATCATCTGGCCTGGCAGGAGTGGCAGCCGGAAGGGGTTTCGCTGATCGATCCCCTCTTGATTCACGCGGAATTGACTGCAGTGGCAACGGATGGAGTATCGCTGGCTGAAAGGGTTTGGCAGGTTTTCCTGCAGGAAAGGCTGGTGGGCAGGGAGGCTTTTGGGGACAGTCAGTGACTTCCCCGCGAGGTTTTCTCATGCAGCAGGCAGAAGCCCGCCTTGCTGACGGTCATAGCAAAGAGTTCACCCATCTCGGCGGCGGTACAGGGCGGCGAGAAGTAAAAGCCTTGCATCTCATGGCATTGCCTGGCAGTGAGAAATTCCAATTGCTGCAGAGTCTCCACTCCCTCGGCCAGAACGTTGAGCTGCAGGCTGTGACTCATGGCGATGATGGCCTCGACAATCGCCCGACTGTCGGCGTCTTCATTGATAGCATGGATAAACTCCTGGGCGATTTTGATGCGGTCGATAGGGAAGTTCTTCAGATAGGCCAGGGATGAATAGCCGGTCCCAAAATCGTCAATGGCCAGGTGGATTCCGCGTACCTTGATATCCGTGAGGGCCATGATGGTTTCCACCGTGTTGTCCATGATCAGACTTTCGGTGAGTTCCAGTTCGAGCCATCTGGGGTCGAGACCGGTTTCATCGAGAATGCGGTCAAGTAGATCGATGATACCCAGCTGCTTGAACTGGCGGGCGGAAAGGTTGACCGCCATCCTAACCGGGGGATAGCCGGCAATCTGCCACTCGCGTGCCTGCCGGCAGGCCATGCGCAAAGCCCATTCGCCGATAGGATTGATCAAGCCGGTCTCCTCGGCAACGGGGATGAATTTATCCGGCGAAATGAGCCCCTCTTGAGGGTGGTTCCAGCGCAGCAGGGATTCAACCCCGATGATCGTCCCTGATTCGATATCGATCTGCGGCTGGTACGTGAGAAAGAGCTCGCCACGATCGATCGCCCGCCGCAAACTCGTCTCGATCCCCAGCTTTTCCACCACCCGGATATTCATTTCATCGGAAAAGAATTGATAATTGTTGCGGCCATGCTCTTTGGCTGCATACATGGCGATATCGGCATTGCGTAACAGAGTGTCGATATCCACGCCGTCCAAAGGATAGATGCTGATGCCGATGCTGGCCGTGGTACAGAGTTCGCCGCCCGCCAGTCTCACCGGCTGCGCCAGGGTCTCAAGTATGCGTTCGGCAAAGGCGGCCCCGTCCTGATCGCCGTTGCTGCTGGAAAGAACGATGACGAATTCGTCGCCGCCGAGGCGGGCGACCGTATCCCCCTGACGCATGCAGTCCCTCAATCGCTGCGCGATAATCTTAAGAAACTCGTCCCCGACGGCATGACCGAGGGTGTCGTTGATGACCTTGAAGCGATCCAGGTCGAGAAACAGCACCTCGACGCGCGAGTTGTTGCGGCGAGCGTGCGCCAGAGCCTGCCCAAGACGATCATGGAAGAGGGTGCGGTTGGGCAGCTCGGTGAGCGTGTCGTAGTAGGCCAGCTTTTTGACCTCAAGCTCGGCCTGGCGATGTTCAGTGACATCGATGGCCACGGCCAGACTGCGCTCTATGCGCCCATGCGCGTCGCGATCGGCAATGGCCGAGAGCAGAACTTCGATAACATCTCCGTTTTTTTTGACAAACTGGTACGGGATATATTTGACGGAACCCGTTTTGAAGAACTTGGGTAAAATGGTCTGTTCGGCCATCTGCCGTGAAGTTTGGGTCATGAAATCCGTCAGCTTGTAACCGAGGACTTCTGATGCTTCGTAGCCCAGGGTTTCCAGCCAGAATTTGCTGACAGTGAGCAGACGGCCATGGGTATCTATGGAATGAAGCATGACGGGTGCATTGTCGTAAAGACTGCGATAACGCGCTTCACTTTCCAGAAGAGAGTGGGCGGAATCTTTCCATCTGCGTCGCCAGACGTTCAGGATGACCCCGCAGCAGCCGCCGAAAAAAATGGGGACGAAAAACCCTTGTAGGTGAAAAGGGATACCGACAAGCAATTTCTGCATGGCTGAAAAACTGCTGAGCAGCGTGCTGCCCAGAAGGAACCAGGCGGCGTATTGTGAAAAGACTTTCAGCATGGCAGCCTGTCCGGTAAACGCTTGGGTTCAAAAAATCCTTAAGCCGCAATCGCCGCAGAAATCTTTACTGTCTTCCTTTGATTTTCCCCGAGATGGCCTGGAAGTCAATTCCTGAAGGACCGATTTTCGTTAGAATGTCACGATCTTGCCGGCCAAGTCCTCTGTTTGCAGGCGGGGGCAAGGGATGGAAGTTTTGCACCAGCTGTGTTAGTATGATGGTCAATTATGGCCCTGTAGGAAGAGGATAGCCGTGGATAGACCTGTATCATCGCCGGGAGTAAAATCCGCCGCTGCAGAGAAGGAAAAGGTTGCCTTTCCTCCTCTGTATCGTGTTCTGATGCACAACGATGACTACACGACCATGGAATTCGTGGTCACCGCCCTGGAAACAGTCTTCCACAAGACGCCCCCTGAGGCCAACCGCATCATGCTGCATATTCATATCAAGGGGGTCGGGGATTGCGGAACCTACCCCCATGAAATTGCCGAGACGAAGGTTGCCAGGGTACACGTCATGGCCAGGAAAGAAGGTTTTCCGTTGAAGTGCAGTCTCGAAAAAGCCTGAAAAAGGACGGTGTCGCCATGTTCAACCAAGAAGTACAAATCACTTTTTCTCTGGCGGTGCGGGAAGCTCAGCGCCGCCGTCATGAATACCTCACGACGGAACACGTGCTCTACGCCATTCTCTTCGATGGGGATGGGCAGGATATCATTCGCCACTGCGGGGGTGATCTTGAGACCCTGCGTGCCATGCTCGAAGATTTTATGACCAACCAGATGGAGAGTGTCGCCACTGAAAGCGAGGCGGTACCCGAGCAGACGGTAGGGTTGCAGAGAGTGCTCCAGAGTACCGTGGTTCACATGCATTCCGCCGGTAAAAACCAGATCACCATCGGGGATGTCCTGGTCGCGATTCTGGAAGAGAAAAATTCTCACGCCGCCCATTTTCTCAAACTTCAGGGGGTAGGCCGCCTCGATGTGCTTCACTATATTTCTCACGGTGTCGCCAAAATGCCCAGCCGGCAGGAGGGAGAACCCTCACCGGGCTCAGGCCGTGAGGATTCGGGGGGAGGCGGGGTCAAGTCGGCACCTGCCAAGGACCCCTTGAAAATTTTTACCGTCAATCTGCTGGAAAAAGCCCGGGCCGGCAAGATCGATCCTCTCATCGGTCGCGAGACGGAAGTCGAGAGAACTCTGCTGGTGCTGTGCCGACGGCGCAAGAACAACCCCATCTATGTAGGCGAACCGGGTGTCGGCAAGACGGCGCTGGCTGAAGGGCTGGCGCTGCGCATGGCGCGGGGTGAAGTGCCTGACATGCTGACGGATTTTGAGATCTTTTCCCTCGATATGGGGGCGCTGCTGGCCGGTACCAAGTTCCGCGGGGATTTCGAGGAACGGCTCAAGGCGGTACTGGCCGCCCTGGCCAAAAAAGGCAAAGCCATCCTCTTTATAGATGAAATCCACACCGTCGTGGGCGCCGGCGCTACCAGCGGTGGCTCGATGGATGCCTCCAATATTCTCAAGCCGGTACTCGCCTCCGGTGAGCTGCGCTGCATCGGTTCAACCACCTATGAGGAATACAAGAATCTTTTTGAGAAGGACCGGGCTTTGTCCCGCCGTTTTCAGAAGATCGATGTTCCTGAACCGAGTGTCGAGGAGACCCTCGCCATTCTTCGGGGGTTGAAGTCCCACTATGAAGAGCATCACGGCGTCCGTTACAGCGAAGAAGCGCTGCGGGCCGCCGCTGAGCTGTCGGCCCGCCACATCAACTTTCGCCACTTGCCGGACAAGGCCATTGACGTCATCGACGAGGTGGGTGCCTCCTTCCGGCTGCATCCGCGGTCACGACAGGAAGTGGGGATCCGTGAAATAGAAGAAACGATCGCCCGTATCGCGCGTATCCCGCAGCGGCAGGTCTCGGCGCGGGACCGCCAGCGCCTGAAGACCCTTGCCAGGGATATCAAGGCGCGCGTGTTCGGGCAGGATCCGGCCATCGACGCCCTTTGCCGCGCGGTGCTGCGTTCCCGGGCCGGCCTGGGCCATCCGGAAAAACCCACGGGTTCCTTCCTGTTCACGGGTCCTACCGGGGTGGGCAAGACGGAGGTCGCCAAACAGCTGGCCGTCCAGATGGGCGTGGAGTTCATCCGCTTCGACATGAGTGAATACATGGAGAAGCATTCAGTGGCGCGCCTCATCGGTTCGCCGCCGGGCTATGTCGGTTTCGAACAGGGCGGCCTACTGACCGATGCCGTCATCAGGCATCCCTATGCGATACTGCTGCTTGACGAGATTGAGAAGGCCCATCCCGATCTTTTCAATATCCTGCTGCAGGTCATGGATCACGGCACTCTCACCGACAATAATGGGAAGAAGGCCGACTTCCGCAACGTCGTCCTCATCATGACCAGTAACGCCGGCGCCCGGGAAATGAGCGCCAACCCCATCGGGTTCAGCAAGGCGGCGGCTTCGGCGGGAGATCCCCGTCATGCTGTCGAACGGACCTTCTCGCCCGAGTTTCGCAATCGCCTTGATGCCATCATCGCTTTCAGCAGTCTCGCTGAGGAAGTGATCGTAAGGATCGTCGACAAGTTTTTCAACGAGCTGTCGGCTCCCCTGCGGGAGAAGGGCATTGCCCTCAAAGTCTCCCCGGCTGCCCGTCGGTATTTTGCGCAGCGGGGTTACGACCCGGTTTACGGTGCTCGTCCGCTTGCCCGGCTCATTCAGACGGAAGTCAGTGATGTCATTGCCAGCGAAATCCTGTTCGGACGGCTGAGCAAGGGGGGGACCGTGCGTGTCGGTCTGCGCCAGGACACCCTGACTTTTTCCTACGTCTGAGGCGCTCCTGGGGATTCATCGGTGCCCGTATTTCAACTGTCAGAGCAGCTGCTTTTTCCGCCGCCTCACCTGGCCGAGCCTGATGGTCTGCTGGCTGTCGGTGGGGATCTGTCTCCACAGCGACTTCTTCTAGCCTATTCCTCCGGCATATTCCCCTGGTTCAACGAGGGGGATCCCATCCTCTGGTGGTCGCCCGACCCCCGTTTCATTATCGAACCGACCGCCATTCATGTTTCCCGCAGCCTTGACAAAGTGATCCGCCGTGGCCCCTTCGAGCTGACGGTCGACCGCGCTTTTGACGACGTTATGCTGGCCTGTGGTTCAGACCGAAGGGATAGTGCGGGAACCTGGATCACCGATGAAATGCTGGATGCCTATGGCCAGCTGCACAGGATGGGTTTCGCGCATTCGGTCGAATGCTGGCAGGGAAAGGAGCTGGTCGGCGGATTGTACGGTGTTTGTCTGGGGCGCTGCTTCTTTGGCGAGTCGATGTTTCACCGCCGCAGCAACGCCTCCAAGCTGGCCCTGGTTTTTCTGGCGCGCAGCCTGGCGTCCCATGATTTCGAGATGATCGACTGTCAGCTGCCGACTTCCCACCTGGCTTCCTTGGGCGGGCAGGCGATTTCGCGGGTCGAATATCTCAACCGCCTGCGCCGAGCCGGTGTCATGCCGACCCTGAAGCCGGAGTCTGCTCCTTTTCCGTTGTGAGCTGGGGAAAGGATGGGTGAAGAGCGTTAAAAGGAGGGGCTGGCGGAGCGCCGCCCGACGGCTACCTTCTGGTTGTGGGTTTTCAGTTCTTCGACCAGCTTTTCAATATCCTGGGCGCTCAGAAGGTTGCTCTCGACGAAGTACTGGCCGATACGCTTGTGGAGGTTCTGCTGGTAGCGGAGCAAGGTCTGTACCTGGAAAGGGGTCAATACGCCGAGCTTGACGGCCCGCTGCCCGAAACGGCTGAAAGCTCCCCGTGAGGTGAGAACATGGCGCAGCGCGACCTCGTCGAGCCATCCCCAGCGGCGGGCTATTTCCCCGATGGCCGGCCTTTGGGCTCTCTGCCAGACGAGTGCCGCGATGAGTTGTTGGTAGGAGATGTAGCCGCGATAGTAGAGATAGAGGCCGAATTCCAGGTTTCGCTGGGGCAGGTCCCCGGCATAGAAGGTGCCGGCCGGCGAAGCCGGGGGGCGGGGACGAGTTGGAGAAGCACTGGTCCTGGCGCGTGGGCCGGAGTTGCGCAGAGGCAGGATATGCCCTTTTTCCCGCTGCTCCAGAAAGGTGTTGATAAGCTTGTAAGCGCTGGTCAGATCATGAAACAGGACATTTTGCCGCTTTTTTTCAGCATCGGCAAAGCGATCCGGATGCGTCTGTTTGGCCTTGCTGCGATAGGCTGATTTGGCACCGCAGGGCTGGAGGTAGAAGAGAAAGTCGCGATTGAGGTTCAGTTCCTGGCCAAAAAGAATCCGGCAGGCATCGAAAAGGGCGGCTTCGGTCATCTGGACCATCTGTGCTCTTCCTCCGGTGTGAGATGGGCGTCTTGGGAAGGTGCCCCCCATGGCTTTCAGGCTATCTCTTTATTACTACAGATCGTGTTTCAGCTCAAGAATCCTTTCGTTTTCGTCTCGCCTTTATATCTCCTCCTCTTGATTAAAAAATAGGCAAAAGGCTGGAAAGAGAGGTGCTCACAGGACTTGCCCACGGCTCTTTTCGAGTTCCCCACAGGGTTTTCCACGAAACTGTGGATGAGTGCTAAAAGTATCGATGAAACAATGGGTTGCGAATTCGGTCAGAGGGGTTTTGTTTCGGGTTTTTTCTGTTTGCCGCCACCCTTTTTTCTTTCCGCTTCCACCAGGAGCCTTCCGCTGAGGTCATCCACAAACTGGCGGGCGACCCGCCCGGAGCGCGCGCCACGACGCAGAGCCCATTGCAGCGCTTCCCTCTCCAGTCTTTTGGCCGATATTTTTACCTTTCGGCGGCGGCTCAGGTGACGCACAATGGCCAGGTAGGTTTCCTGGGACATGGGATAAAAACCGAGGGTAATACCAAAGCGGTCCGACAGCGAGAGCTTTTCGGCAATGCGTTCCTCGGGGTGAATCTCCGCATCCATGCTGTTGTCCTCGAAACGCTCAGGCATCAGATGACGCCGGTTGCTGGTGGCATAGACGAGCACATTGGCCGGGCGAGACTCGATGCCGCCTTCCAGAAGTGCTTTGAGTTCCCGGTAAGATACCTCCGATTCGTCAAAAGACAGATCATCACAGAAGAGGATGAAGCGATAGTCGAGATCCCGCAGTCGGCCGGTGATGAGGGGGAGCTGAAAGAGATCCTCCTTCTGTACTTCCACCAGACGCAGACCCTGGCTGGAAAACTGGTTGATGAGCCCCTTGACAGCCGAGGACTTGCCGCTGCCCCGCTCGCCCCACAAAAGGACGTTGTTGGCCGGATAGCCTCGGACGAACTGCAGGGTGTTCTGGTTGAGCCGCTGCAGTGTGGCGTCGATACCGAGAAGGTCTGCATGGTCCGGTGTGTCCGGGAAGGGCACGGGCACAAGCCACCCAGCGGTTGCCTGTCGTTGCCAGCGAAAGGCGATAGTGCTTTGGAAGGCCTCCGCCTCGATTTCGTACTCGGCCAGTTGGCGCCCCAGGTACTCTTCGCCGAGATCCATGAGGGTTTCAACGCGTTCGAGCAGGTACGCCCAATCGATATCCATGTCGGAATAATTCATCGGTTCGACAGCCTCCCGGTTGTTAATGGAAATGTAGAAATAGTAGCAGAATTTGACCAGGTATGCAGGGCTAAATGAGCTGAAGAAGTGGGGATTTCTGGTCAAGGAAACATCGCTGTGCTAGGATCGCCGCTTTCAATGTTTGGGGAGGGCCTGTGAAAAGACTGGAAGGACAACTATTCGCTGTAACGGCACCCGGATTGGAGGTGGTTTGTGCCGCCGAACTGCAACATCTCGGCATGGCCGGAGTTGCCGCGGTGCCGGGCGGAGTAGAGTTCACGGGAACGCTGGCGGATATCTACCGCGCCAACTTGTGGCTGCGCACCGCCAGTCGCGTGGTGATCCGCCTCGGGGCTTTCCGCAGCCGCGACTTCCCCGACCTGTACAAAAAGGCGTTGAGGCTGCCCTGGGGGCGCTTCATCCGGGCAGAGACCTCTGTGCGCGTGAAAACAGCGAGCCATCGCTCCCGCCTCGTTCATGGGGGGCGTATTGCCGAAACAGTCGCTGCTGCCATTGACCGCTCCCTTGGTCGCCAGTTGGAGGCGGGGCAGGGCGAGGAGCAACTGGTCCTCGTGCGCTTTGATGACGACCACTGCCAGATCTCGATGGATACCTCCGGTGAACTGCTGCACCGACGCGGATATCGCGAAGAGTCGGCGCAGGCTCCTCTGCGCGAAACCCTGGCGGCGGGCATCCTGGCTCTGTTGGGTTGGGATGGCGGGACTCCTCTGGTCGACCCTATGTGCGGATCGGGTACCTTTGTCATCGAGGGAGCGCTGCTGGCGGCCAACCTGCCCCCGGGAGGGGGACGTCACTTTGCTTTTATGAACTGGCCCGGTTTTCGTCCGGGTCTTTGGGAGGCTCTCAAGTTGGAAGCTGCCCGAGCCAGGCGCGAGATTGAGGTGTCTATCTGCGGGTCTGACCGGAATCCGGTGGCGCTAGCGGCCGCCAGACGCAACGCCGAGCGCGCGGGAGTTGCCGATCTTGTCCGCCTGGAGGTGGCAGATCTGGCCGAAAGCCGGGCCAGCGCCGTGGCCGGCACCATTCTGTGCAATCCGCCCTATGGAGAGCGTCTGGGAAAAGGCGAGAATCTGGCCCCTCTCTACCGCCAGCTGGGGCATGTCTATGCCCAAAGCTTTTGCGGCTGGCGCCGCGCTATTTTCTGCCCAGCCTCGCCTCTGGTTGACGCTGTCGGTCTACCCCTGAAGAAGATTGCCGATCTGGTCAATGGCGGGCTCTCTGTTGGTCTCTTTGTTACGGACGGGGAGTGTAAGTGAAATTTGTATTGATTTTTTGATGGTGTTGGTGTACATTGCCGTCTTATTCTTCGCCTGGGTGACCTGGTGAAGTGTAAATAGATAAGAAAGCGAGGTGAAGAGTCAGTGGAAATCCATGTCGTCGACAACAACGTCGAAAAGGCGATCCGGGTTCTCAAGCGCAAGCTGCAGCAGGAGGGGTTGTTTCGTGAAATGAAGCAGCGCAAATTCTACGAAAAGCCCAGCGTCAAGCGTAAGCGCAAAGAAAAGGAAGCCCAGCGCCGGCTGCGTAAAAAAATGCGGCTGATGAAGACGGACTGATCTCTCGCATTGAAGTATCACGGTAACGAAGAAGGGCCACCTGCCAAGCAGGTGGCCCTTTTCTGTGTAAAGTTAGGCCGGTAGTACTGGCAGTTCGAGACCGGACATCTTTTCGACGATGCGTACCACCTGGGCACTGTAGCCGAACTCGTTGTCGTACCAGACGTAAAGAACGCAGCGGTTGCCGTCGACGATAGTGGCCAGCGAATCGACGATGCCGGCGTGCCGGGAACCGACAAAGTCACTGGAGACGACCTCGGGAGAATTGGTGTAGTCAATCTGTTGTTGCAGTGGTGAGTTGAGAGAAACGTCCCTCAGGTAGCTGTTCAGCTCCTGTACGCTGGTTCCTTCCGTCAAGGTCAGGTTGAGTATGGCCAAAGACACGTTAGGGGTCGGCACGCGAATGGCGTTGCCGGTGAGTTTGCCCGTAAGTTCCGGCAGCGCTTTGGCAACCGCCTTGGCTGCTCCCGTCTCGGTGATGACCATGTTGAGAGGGGCGCTGCGGCCACGGCGGTTGTTCTTGTGGTAGTTGTCGATCAGGTTCTGGTCATTGGTGTAGGAATGACAGGTCTCCACGTGGCCATGAACGATGCCGAACCGGTCATTGACAGCTTTGAGCACTGGAACGATGGCGTTTGTTGTGCAGCTGGCGGCAGAGAAGATTTTTTCCAGGGGGCTGATGAGCTCATTGTTGACGCCGTAGACGATGTTGGGGATGTCCCCTTTGCCCGGGGCTGTCAGGATGACGGCCGAAGTGCCTTTGCTCTTCAGATGCCGGCCGAGTCCTTCGCGATCGCGCCATTTCCCCGTGTTGTCGATGACGATGGCATCCTTGATGCCATACTGGGTGTAGTCGACATTCTCCGGATCATCGGCGTAGATAATGCGGATCATGTTGCCGTTGGCCACGATGGCGTTTTCCTGTTCATCGACCGTGATGGCGCCGCGGAAAAAGCCATGGACAGAGTCCCGACGCAAAAGGCTGGCGCGCTTGATGAGATCGTCGGCGCTGCCTTTGCGAACGACAGCGGCCCGCAGGCGCAGTTTGTCGCCACCGCCGGTCTTTTCAATCAGCAGACGGGCGAGTAGACGGCCGATGCGGCCAAAGCCGTAGAGGACGATATCCTGGGGTTCCTGTCGCATGGAGCCCTTGCCGGTGTTGACCGAAGTCAGCTCACGGCGGACAAACTGTTCCATCGGCTCGCCGGTGGCCTGAGCCTGGTAGCGAACCGTCAGCTTGCCGATGTCGATCCGCGCCGGCGCCAGGTCAAGCTCGCTGACGGCCTTGAGAACGGGAAAGCTGTCCCGTACCGACAGTTCGTTCTCCAGGATCTGCCGGGCGAAACGATGGGCCTTGAGAATGTCGATGGTGGACGGATTGATCAGGGGCCGCCCGTAAAGGGAGATGACCACGTTGCGGTCGCGATAGAGCCTGCCAATGATGGGGAGCATCGCTTCAGCGAGTTCCTCGCGCTGCTGCCAGTCCTTGAGGTAATCTTCCTGCTTTGTCGAATTCATGGGCGTTTCCTTCTATGGGTTAATGAATCAAGACAGGTGTGATCAGGATAGCTCAAAATCGGGCGTATCCTAAACGAACTTACCCCCTTTTTCAACCCCCTTGACGGCAAAAATGGCGACTTTGGGCTGGACTTCACCGGGGCGAGCTGTTATCTATTATCCGGTTGCATCTGGTAGCAACACTGTGTTTTGAAATAGTCGAAAAAGACAGGGAGGCTGGAAGTCATGGGCGAAAAAGTGCATTTCAGTGAGTTGGGACTGGTCAACACCCGGGACATGTTCCAAAGGGCCGTGGGGGGTGGTTATGCCATTCCTGCCTATAACTTTAATAACCTCGAACAGTTGCAGGCCATTGTCACGGCGTGTGCCGAGACGGCTTCTCCCGTCATTATTCAGGTCAGCAAGGGGGCTCGCAGCTACGCCAACAGCACCATGCTGCGCTACATGGCCCTGGGTGCGGTGGAAATGGTGCGCGAAATGGGCTCCAATATTCCCATCGCCCTGCATCTTGACCACGGTGACTCCCTGGAGCTGTGTCAGTCCTGCGTTGATTCCGGCTTCTCCTCTGTCATGATCGATGGGTCGCACCTCCCTTACGAAGAGAACGTGGCGCTGACTCGACAGGTTGTAGAATATGCCCATGCCCATGACGTGACCGTCGAGGGGGAACTGGGGGTTCTGGCCGGCATCGAGGACGAAGTGCAGGCGGATCACTCCACTTACACCAAACCCGAGGAAGTCGAGGATTTCGTCAAGAAGACGGGGGTCGATTCGCTGGCGATCTCCATCGGAACAAGTCACGGCGCCTACAAGTTCAAGCTCAAGGAAGGGGAGCAGGTGCCGCCGCTGCGCTTCGATATCCTTACGGAGATCGAGAAGCGGATCCCTGGCTTCCCCATCGTGCTGCACGGGGCCTCCAGCGTGGTGCAGGACTATGTCCGCCTCATCAACGCGTACGGCGGCCGCATGGAAGGGGCAGTCGGTGTGCCTGAGGACCAGCTGCGACAGGCGGCGGCCAGTGCCGTGTGCAAGATCAATATTGACTCCGATGGCCGACTGGCGGTTACTGCCAAGGTTCGCGAATATCTGGCCAAGAATCCCGAGGAGTTCGACCCGCGTAAATATCTAGGCGCCGCCCGCCAGGAGCTCATCGCTCTTATCAAGCATAAAAACGAGACGGTACTGGGCAGCGCCGGCAAGGCCTGAGAACCTTGAAAATCGACGGAACAGAAAAGGCCGCCCATTGAGGCGGCCTTTTCTGTTCCGGGTTATTTGGCGTGGTGGTTTGGTGGCAGGGCCTTGAACCTCACCTCCAGTGACAGGGTCTGTCCACCCCGCTCGAGGATCAGCGTCGCCCGGTCGCCTTCCTGTCGCTGCTTTACTTCGTAGATGAGGTCGAAGGCCTCCTCGATGGGCAGCCCGTTGAACTGGCGGATAATGTCAGCTTCCTGAAGACCTGCTTCGGCGGCTGCCGAGCCCGGAATCACTCCCTTGATCAAGACCTTACCCTGCGAGTCATCCAGCATGGCCCCGAGTTTGACTTCCTGTTGCGGCAGATCCTCGTATTCGGTGAAAGCCATGAAATCATAGGGCGGCATGGGAAAGTCGGGCATCTCTACGTCCATGAGGCGGTCTTTTTTACTTTCGGGGATGTCGAGTTCCCTTGACCCGATGAGGGAATAGGAGGTAGGAAGCCGGCGGAAAACCCGGCGGGGGATACCGTACCCATAGCGCACATGGTTGCCGCCGGCGACGATCATCATGCGCCAGGAATCGTCCTCCCGGTTGTCCAGGAAGCGCACGATGCTCTCGGCCATGGCCTCATCCCAGAGATTCTGAACCCGTAAAAATCCATCCAGCATGCTGTTCCCCTGGCTGTGGCCACCGTAGATGGCTTCGACCATGGCGCGATGATAGGGGTCGCTCATGTCGATTTGCGGCAGTCGCTGGCGCTCTGTCTCGTCGAGTTGCTCAAAGGCTTTCTGCCCAACAGCGCGTACCAGGTCTTTGTCAGCATTCAGACCGACAACGGGGATGCGATTATCGCGGGCGAAGACGAGAAGTTCCCGATAGTAGGCAAAATCCATGTTCCAGGTAGCGTACCAGCGGGATTTCTTGAGAAACTCTTTTTCGTTGAGTTCGCCAGTTGTCCAGCGATCCAGGATGTCCTGCTGGGCGGGGGTAAACATCTCCATGCCAACAGCCACCCGACCGGGATGTCTTTCAGCCATCGCCTGCAGGACGGTCAACTGCAAACGATGGGAGGCGGGATTGTCATGGGTTTCCCCCACATAGACCAGGCGTGCATCCGTCGCCGCTGTGAGCATCTGCTCTTCACTGACGAAGGTTCCGGTCGGCAGATGAAGGATATCGCCGACGACGGGCGGCCGGGCGGGGTGGTAAGGAGTTTGCGGGTCGCCTGAAAGTTTTGGGGGCGAACAGGCTGTCATGATCAGGGTTGCTCCGATAGTCAATGTGCCTAATATCTTTCCCACGACCGTAACCATGACTCTCCTTCTGCGGACGTACGACCTCTGCTCAATAAATATTTTTGGAATAAAAAATCTCGGTCATCTCTTTTTGCAGACTTTCCTTTACCCGCGCCTTTTCTTCGGGGGAGAAGTCCTTGGCGGCGCTGGCGAACAGGTAGTTGTCGAGGTTGAAGTCGCGCAGCAGCATCTTGGTGTGGAAGAGATTCTCCTGATGGATATTGATGTCCACACACTGGTAGAGGTCCAGGGTCGATTTTTTGATGAACTGCTGGATCGACAGAATCTTGTGGTCGATATAGTGTTTGGTGCCCTTGACGTCGCGGGTGAAGCCACGCACCTTGTAATCCATGAGAACGATGTCCGACTCGAAAGAATTGACCAGGTGGTTGAGGGCCTTCAGCGGGCTGATCTTGCCGCAGGTCGACACGTCGACATCGACGCGGAAGGTCGACACGCCGGTTCTGGAATCGGTTTCCGGGTAAGTATGGATGCACAGGTGGCTCTTGTCGAGATGGGCAAGGACCTGGTCTGGTTTGGGGTCCACCGGTTCCTCGGCGATGAGGATGGTGACGCTGGCCCCCATGGGATCGTAATCCTGGCTGGACACATTGAGAATGTTGGCTCCGATGATGTCGGCCACCTCGGTGAGGATCTTTACCAGACGCTCTGAGTTGTACTCCTCATCGATATATTCCAGATACTCCTTGCGGGCCTGGGGCGCGCGGGCGTAGCAGACATCATAGATGTTGAAGGACAGGGTTTTCGTCAGGTTGTTGAAGCCCCGCAGTTTGATTTTGTGGGGGCGCTTGGGACGACTGGTTTTTTTTACTGCTTTTTTTGCACACATAGTTCCATATCCCTCCCGGGTGGTGAGATATTTGGCCAAGCCAAATTCGTTAATCTAAACATGAACGTGGGCCGGATTTCAACCATAAAGATTGTTCCCGTGCAGAGCCCCTGGGTTATCGGTCGAAAAAAGAAAAATGCCCCCGCCAGCAGGCGTTGGGGCATTTTCCAAGCCAAATTTGCACGGGGGGCTCGCCTCAGCCGGCGATGCTCTGCCGTTTACGCTCGTTCATGACCTTGTAGGCGCAGAATTCCCCACACATGGTGCAGGCGCCGTGTTCCTCGTCGACGCCCGATTCGGCCCGCAGGCGACGAGCTTTTTGGGGGTCGATAGCCAGCTCGAACTGTTTTTCCCAGTCCAGCTCCTTACGGGCGCGGGCCATGGCGTTATCTTTGTCGATGGCGCCCTTGACGCCCTTGACGATGTCGGCGGCGTGGGCGGCGATGCGGCTGGCCATGACGCCTTCATGTACATCCTCGACGGTGGGCAGTCGCAGGTGCTCGCTGGGAGTGACATAACAGAGGAAATCGGCGCCGGCCGCGGCGGCCAGAGTGCCGCCGATCGCGCTGGTGATGTGGTCGTAACCGGGGGCGATGTCGGTGACGAGCGGCCCCAGCACATAAAAGGGCGCGCCATGGCAGAGGCGCTTCTGCAGTTGGATATTGGCTTCGATCTGGTTGAGGGGGACGTGTCCCGGCCCTTCAATCATCACCTGCACGCCGGCAGCCCAGGCGCGCTGGGTCAGTTCGCCCAGGACAATGAGTTCATGAATCTGGGCGCGGTCGGTGGCATCGGCCAGGCAGCCGGGGCGGAAGCCGTCGCCGAGCGAGAGGGTCGCATCATAGGGCTTGACCAGTTCGAGCAGGCGGTCGAAATGCTCGTAGAGGGGGTTTTCGGCCTGGTTGCGGGTCATCCATTCGATCGTGAAGGAGCCCCCGCGGGAAACGACTTCCATGATGCGTCCCTCACGGTCCATACGCTCGACGGTGGCACGGGTGACGCCGCAGTGCACGGTGATGAAGTCGACGCCGTCGTCGAGGTGCTTCTTGATACCGTCGAAGATTTCATCAACCGTCATATCGACCATGGCTTTCTTTTTGCGGACGACGGTGTCGACGGCAGCCTGGTAAAGGGGGACCGAGCCGATGCAGGCGCTGGTTTCACGGATGATGGCGGCGCGGATCTCGTCGATGGGGCCGCCGGTGGACAGGTCCATGATGGCGTCGGCGCCGGCCGCCACGGCGACGCGGGCTTTTTCCAGTTCCTTGTCGATGCTGGTGTCGTCCTTGCTGGTGCCGATATTGGCGTTGATCTTGGTACGCAGACCCTTGCCCACCGCCAGGGGGATGCCGTTTGTGTGCAGATTGTTGTGGCAGATGATGGCGGTGCCTTCGGCGATACGCTGACGCAGAATTTCAGGATCGATGCTTTCGGCGGCAGCGGCCTGTTTCATTTTGTCGGAGATCAGGCCCTGTCGGGCGATTTCAAGCTGGGTCATGGGTTTTTCCTCGCTTTTACGATCCGCTCAGGCAGACCGTCTGTTATGAAAAAATTGCCGAACCGGGTTCACTCGGGCTGGTGAAAAAGCTGGGCGGCCCGGTAGTGGTTGACGGGGCCATGTCCCGTGCCCAAATCAAAGGTGCTTCTGATGGCTTCAGTAATAAACGTCTTGGCTTGCTCGACGGCCTGAATCAGCGGCACCCCCTGGGCGAGGAAGGTAGCGATGGCGGCCGAGTAGGTGCAGCCGGTGCCGTGGGTATTGGGGGTGCTCAGCCGCGGGGCGGCGAAGCGATGCAGCTGGTCATCGGCCAGCAGCAGGTCGACGGCGGCTCCTTCAAGATGGCCGCCTTTGATCAGGACATTGCGGGCGCCCATCTGTTGCAACCGGCGGGCGGCACGTTCCATATCCTTCTCGTTGCGCACGGCGAGGCCGGTAAGAGCCTCCGTCTCCGGCAGATTGGGGGTCAGCAGGTAAGAGACGGGGAGCAGGTGCTTGAGAAAGGCGGCGATAGCCTCCTGTTGCAGGAGTGGAGCGCCTCCCTTGGCAATCATGACCGGGTCGACCACGGCGAGCAGCGCGTGCACGCGGATGGCGCGGGCCACTTCTTCGACGATCTCAGCTGAAAAGAGCATGCCTGTTTTGACCGTATCGGTGCCCAGGTCCGCCAGCACCGCTTCGATCTGTGCCGTGACAAAATCCACGGGGGCCGGGTGCACGCCTTTGACACCGAGTGTGTTTTGGGCCGTCAGGGCGGTGATGGCGCTCATGCCGAAGCTGCCGAGCAGGGTGATGGTTTTGAGGTCGGCCTGAATGCCCGCTCCCCCCCCCGAATCCGAGCCGGCGATAGTGAGAACCTTGCCGCGGGGGAAAGGGTTGCGATGATTGAAAAGCAGGGCCATTTCGCCGGCGGCCAGCTCAGGAGCCGGGTCGGCCATGACCGCCGAGATGACACAGAGAGCGTCGGCCCCAGCTTTAAGGACGTCGTTGCCGTTGTCGCAGTTGATGCCGCCGATGGCCACCACCGGCACCTGCACGGCCTTACGCACCTTCTTGAGCATATCGAGCCCAACAACTTGGATGTCATCCTTGCTGGAGGTCGGATAGATACTGCCGACGGCAACGTAATCCGCCCCCTGCATCTGGGCCTTCAGGGCTTCTTCGGCATTGCGGGTGGAGACACCGATGATCTTGTTCTGCCCCAGGATGCGGCGGGCTTCACTGATGCCGCCGTCCTGCTGACCGATATGGACGCCGTCGGCGCCGCTGGCCTGAGCGATGACGGGATCATCGTTGACGATAAAGGTGGCTCCCCGCTGCCGGCAGAGATGTTTGAGCTGGTTGGCGATGACCAGCTGCTCCTGATCGGGCCGCACCTTGTCCCGGTACTGGACGACGCGGGCGCCTCCCAGCAGTGCGGCGGCAACCTTGCCCAGCATGGTTTCCACAGGTTCCTGGGCCG